>JAQTQZ010000059.1 GCA_028712695.1 Methylovulum sp.
AATCACTTTTCTCAGAAAATTATAATGAATCACCTATTTCAGGTTTGTAAAACGGCCAAGTTTTGACGTGCAGATATTTTCTAATCGGGGTCTTAATGACCGATACGCATAATGCGATAGAAAATAAGCACCAGACGGCGGCATATTCGTTAGGGTCATCAGTGGTCAGATCAGAAATCAGCGGGCCTATCAGATAGTGGAAACCGACGAAACGCCATGAGCCGTAGATAACCGGCATAATGAATGCCACCAGAATATAAGTCAGCGCGTGTAAACCCCACTGGAAATCAAACAACCAGCTAATGGGATTGGACAGCAAGCCATTTAACGGCATTTGCCAAGCGATATGCCAGTCACCATGAACCGAGCAGACGTGCGGGCCGCAAAAGCCTTCCGTACCGACATGGCACATGCCCGCCCAATCAAAAGGATACATTTTGATCAGCATGGCCAGCGAGCCGATCCCGCAAATGGTATAAACCGTTGTGCGGATTTTTAGCTTGACGCTGGCCGGTATGAAATACATGGCCACCATGTTGACAAAAAATGGCTGGAACGCGACATGCAGATAACCCAATAGGGTGAGTATCTGATTGTTCGGGTTATCACATAAGTCGATATAGACGTAGGTGAGTGCCTGCAATAATTCCATTAAGGCAAAATAAGTTAAGGGAATCCACAGTTCTTTCGATTCCCCTTGTTTCAGCGCGACATACGCTGCGGTACTCAGACCTGCGACCGCTAAAACACCGGACGCTTCACCACTCCAACACATAAAATCCAACCCTTTTTTTATAATTATGTAAATACAGTTATCAATAACATCTTAGCGGTTTATGAAAGTTGAACCGCCGTTTTATTGACAGCAATGTTTTTTATTCGCCGGAACTATCAAAACGATTAAATAAACCCACTTATTCTAATACAAATAAATAGGAATTGAGACTGCCAATAGCAAGTAAGGCGCAAGTAAGCCTGATTGGCACAGTTGTAGGCGTTGCTTACGGGGGCAGGGCATCCGCTAGATTTGACCATGCTGTCAATAGCCTTGATTAACCGATATAATCACCGGTCAGTTTAAGCCATTGAGTGGAAATCGAGTGGACATTAAAGAATATATGCAGAGCCTCGGCCTTCAGGCAAAATTAGCCGGACGGGAAATAAGCCGTGCCGAGTCAGGCAAAAAAAATAGCGCCTTGCAGGCAATAGCCATTGCGCTTGAAAACAACCGCGAACGGTTAACTACGGAAAACCAGAAGGATTTGGTGGCGGGCAAACAAAATGGATTGGATACGGCGGCCCTTGATAGATTGGCATTAACGCCGAAAAGCATTGACGCCATGATTGAAGGCTTGAAACAAGTCGCTGCGTTGCCTGATCCGGTCGGCGAAATAACCGATTTAAGTTACCGGCCCAGCGGTATCCAAGTTGGGCAAATGCGGGTGCCGTTGGGTGTTATCGGCATCATTTATGAGTCCCGCCCCAATGTAACGGTCGATGCCGCCGCCTTATGCCTTAAATCGGGCAATGCCTGCATTTTAAGGGGCGGCTCGGAGGCGATACATTCCAACCAAGCGATAGCCGCGTGCATCACCGAAGGCTTGGCTGCCGTCGGTTTGCCGGTCACAGCGGTGCAGATTGTCGCGACTGCCGACCGTGCCGCAGTCGGTGAATTGATCACGATGAACCAATATGTTGACATCATTGTGCCGAGAGGCGGCAAAAGCCTGATTGAACGGATTGCTAACGAGGCAACGATTCCGGTCATCAAACATCTGGATGGGATTTGCCATGTTTATATCGACGGCAAGGCCGACATCGACAAGGCGGTCAAGATCGCCGTCAATGCCAAAACCCAGCGCTATGGTGTCTGCAATGCCATGGAGACCTTGCTGGTGGCCGAAAGCATCGCGCCGAAAGTTTTGCCGTTACTGGCCGACATTTATCTCGAAAAAGGCGTTGAGTTGCGCGGTTGTGCGAAAACCTGTTCGCTGATACCCACGTGCAAACGGGCGACCGAAGAAGACTGGCATACCGAATATCTCGCGCCGATTTTAGCCATCCATATTGTCGAAGGTATCGACGAAGCGCTGGCGCATATCAACAAATACAGTTCCAGCCACACCGAAGCGATTGTGACCGAAGATTACACCTTGGCGCGGCGTTTTCTGCGCGAAGTCGATTCCAGTTCGGTGATGGTCAATGCCTCCACCCGCTTTGCCGATGGCTTTGAATACGGCTTAGGGGCGGAAATCGGCATCAGCACCGACAAGCTCCACGCCCGCGGCCCGGTCGGTTTGAAGGGGCTGACCTCGTTAAAATACATCGTGTTGGGCGACGGCCATATCAGGCAGTAACTTGATCGGGATTTTTGGCGGCACGTTTGATCCGATCCATTACGGCCATTTACGTGCGGCCTTGGAAGTGAAAGAGATTTTCGGGCTGGCTGAAGTCCGTTTAATCCCCAGCGCTACGCCGCCACATCGCCCACACCCTGCCGCAAGCCCGCTGATGCGCTTGCGGATGCTAACGCTTGCGGTAAGCAATCATCCCGAGTTAGTGGTTGACAGTAGGGAGCTGGACAGGGCTGGGCCGTCTTATATGGTTGATACGCTTAAATCGCTCCGGCAGGACTTTACTGGCGAACCGTTGCTGTTATTTATCGGTAGCGATGCGTTTAATCAACTGACCCACTGGCATCAGTGGCAACACTTGCTTACTTATGCGCACATTGTCGTCATGACCCGGCCTGGCTTTACAGCGCAGGCGTTAGATGATTTTTTCACCGCCCGATTAGCCAGCGGGCAACAAGAACTGGCGCAAACTGTGGCTGGCAAGCTGTTTTTTCAAGCGGTCACCCAACTGGACATTTCCGCAACAGCTATCAGAAAGATGATTGCAGAGCAGCATAACCCAGGGTTTTTGTTGCCCGATGCGGTTATCACTTACATTAAGCAAAATGGGCTTTACCAAACGAAAAGGCCCGAACTCTCACTACACTAGGAATTTGAATGCAAACAGAAGAATTATTGAAAATTGTCCAAACTATTTTGGATGACCGCAAAGGACAGGATATAACGACATTGGATGTTCGGGATAAGACTAGCTTTACTGATTATATGGTCATAGCGACGGGCACATCTAACCGGCACTTGATATCGTTATGTGACTATGTGGCAGAAAAGCTTAAAGAGGCTGGCTTTAAACCGTTAGGCGTTGAGGGCGATCTTAGCTCAGACTGGGTGTTGTTGGATCTCGGCGATGTGATTGTCCACACCATGACCGCCCAAGCGCGGGAATTTTACCAGTTGGAAAAATTATGGTCGGTGGATAGGCCTAAAGAAACTGAGGCCGTATAAGATTATGATAAAAGAGACGTACTCATACGTCTCTTTGTTGTGTGCAGAGGGGCTAGCCGCTAAATTTCGTTGTGGCTAAACCATGTGGCAGGTAACAGTTTGATGCTTTTTATGATAGCCAAGCCTATGACCGAATAAATCATAGCTGAACTCAGATAGGGCTGGTAATACTGGGCAACTGCGGCGGCATAATCAAGGGCTGCCAGCTCGGCATAACGGCCTGAGAACAGGTAAAAACTGCCATTGGAAATCACGAAAGCCGCTGATGTTGCCAGCGCGGCGAGTGCAACAGTCCTTGCCAAAGGGTGATTTTTGGTGCTTGCATGACGGCCTGCCATCCATAACACGGCGTAAGTCGGGATCAAGAAGACATAAGCGGGTGAGATGCACCAGTCGCTGACATTGAATTGGTTGATCGCCAGATAATCAATAACACCGGCTTCCAGCACCAGCACCGCTAACAGCGCGCGGCTGTTAAAGCACAGCCCAGCCAGAAAAAAGACGGCAAGCGACGCATCCGGCAAAGACCAAGCCGAGCCGAAATGATGCACGCGGGTCAGCGCCATCAGCGCGATGAGCGGCAAAGTTGAATAGTTTATTTTCATGCTGTTATCTCCAGTGAAGTGGGTTGTTCTGATAAACAGGGCGGACACTAAGAGATAGCCCCCGCCGCTTCCGTTTCCGTGTCAGTTATTATAATGGATAGTCACAAAGAAGTTCCTATCCGGTGTGATATAAGGGTATGCCGTTTGATAAATCTCGTTAAACATGTTGTTCAATTTGGCGCTGAGCATCCAATTTTTGTTGACATGCCACGCGGCGCGTAAATCGACGGTGACAAAGCCGTGCAAGTTGACCTGTGATGCCGGGAAAGTGTTGTAGTCAATATCAGGGCGGTTACCTTGTGCCAATACCTTAGCACCTACATCAAATGCGCCTAACGAGCGTGACAAGTCAAAAGCCAGCGATTTGTCGGTGCGCCGTTGCAGGCGCTGGCCGGTTTTTGCATCGACCGGGTCTAGCAAGTTAAGGCTTAAGTTTTGATGCCAGCCTAACCAATTGGTGTTGATTTCCGCCTCTATACCTTCAATCCGCGCCTTATCGACATTAACCGGCGGCCAGCTGGAAATCAATTGCTCGACATCGGTATGGTAAGCGCGTAATTCCCATTGCAGCCAATCGTGGTTGCCTGCCAGACCCACTTCATAAGACCGTGACTCTTCCGGTTTTAGATTAGGGTTGCCGCCGCCAAAGCCCGTGTTGGGCCAATATAATTCGTTAAATGTCGGCGCTTTAAAGGCGTTGCCAAAACTGGCAAAAGGGCTGATGCCTAAAGCGGAGTTATAACGCCAGCCAATATTGCCGGTGACATAATCGCCAAACGCTTGGTTTTTATCGCCGCGTATCGACGCGTTAATAAAGTGATTGTCGAGCAAGCGGCTGTGCAATTCGGTGAACACACCGACATCGTAACGGGAACGTTGGCTGTAAGTGTCAAAACCAGGGTGGTAAGTATCCAGATCGCCGCTTTCGACTTCATCCAAGCGGTAGTCGATGCCTGCTGTCAGTTGATGGGCATCGCTTAGCTGCAATTGGTTCAACCAACTGGCATTCCAGCGCGTGGTGTTATAACGGCTTTCAGGGTTGCCAGCGGCGAAAAAGGTATCAAGGTCATCATGGCTTTGGCCTAAGCGTAGGGTGCTGTGCCAGATATTGGTGAAATCCATATTGCCTTCAAGCCCGACCACCTGGTTGACGAATGCCGAATTGTCGCCGCCAAAACTGTTGTCATATTGGTTGGTGCCTTCCGAGCGCATAAAAAATGCTTCAATTTCGGCATTGTTGGCAAAACGATGGCCAAACCGGGCGTTCAAGCCGGTGTTCTGATAACCATCACGGTCAGGGTCGCCGTTTTGGGTGTTGCTATAGCCTTGCGAATCGATGTGTGACACGCCCAAGTTATACCAGTTATTGGCAAATTTGCCACTGACGGTGCCTGAGGTTTGTGCCGTATCGTAGGAGCCGCCGCCTGCATCGAGGGTGACGTGCGGTTTGTCGTCGTCATAATGGCCTTTGCGGGTAAAAATCTGAATGACGCCGCCAATTGCCTCTGATCCATACAAGCTCGATTGTGGCCCGCGGATGATTTCCACGCGCTCGATTTGATCGATGGGAATCAGCTCGAAAGGCGTGGTGCCGGTGGTTACCGAGCCGACTTTAATGCCGTCAATCAACACCAACACATGGCTCGTGTTAGTGCCGCGCATGAATAATCCGGTCGGTTGCCCGTAACCGCCATTTTGGGCAATATCAACGCCAATCGTGCCCTTAAACAAATCGGGCAAGGTTTTCACTTGCAAGCGGTCAATGTCTTTGCGGGTATAAACGGTGACGCCAGTGGCCAGTTCGTCACGGGCAATGGTTGAGCGCGTTGCCGTGACAACCGTGTCAGGCAGATTAATGGCTGGTGGCTCTTGAAGGGCTTGGGTGGCCGTGGAAAAACTGGTCAGTAATAACGAACTAAAAAGGGCTTTTTGCATAATGTCCTCTGCGCCGCCCGCGCAGTTTAAGTTGAGTAGGCAACGGAGGACAAACAACAAAAGCCGATGGGAATGCGGACATGCACCCGGCTCCGTCAACAGCCCTCCGCTGTCGCGAGATGCTTTTAGGCCGGTCTCCGGGCTTATAAGTGGCGGATGCCTGAATTGTCGCCTTCCCATGCGCGTGACACAGTGGCATTTCAACAATTCTTTACTTATTTACCGTTGCGGGGGCAGCGTCGGATTTGGTCAAACCTTACCGACTTCCCGTTTAACCGATGGTTATAAAAACCGCCGGAACCTTAAAGCAGGGGGGCAATTATAGGGACTTATGGCGATATGGCAACTAAATGGCGATAAATTTAATCATCATCCTTAACGGACGCTTCTTTGGGGATAGGCAGTAGCGGCACACCATAACCTGTCAAGATAGTATTAATTTCCGCTGCTTTGGCAGCAATGAGTTTATCAAGCATGGCTTTGCGGTCTTGGTCGCCTCTACGCACAGCCATTGCCATGGAAAACTCAAATTGCATCCCCGGCGTTGATTTCATCGGAATCATCGTGTAGCTGTTTTTAGGGCTTTGTGACGCGACATAGCCCGCCATCGGCCCCCATAAGATGACCATATCAATTTTTTTGGCTTTAAGGTCTTTATCTATTTGCATTGCAACATTGTTTTCATCATCGCCGGTCATCGATTGGTAGGGAACACCTTGATCCAGCAGGCCATTTTTTTGCATCCAAGTGGTGCCTGGGCCGCGGTCAAACATGGCTATTTTCAATGCTTCTTGCCGTTGCAAAGGCAAACCGGCCAATTGCGCGGCGTCCTTAATGTCATCCCAGCCGCGGCCTTTAGCGATCAGCAACACGTAGGTCGAGCGGTAATAAGGCACGGTGGTCAAGGCCATGTCAAAGTTGGCCGGAACGCCCATAACGACATCGCATTTAAACACCTTGCTGTCGACTTCATTTTCGTCAACAGGTGCAGTCAGCGTGTTACGGATAAAGCCAATCCGTTGCGGAAACCAAGTGTATTCAAGAGATTGCCCTAGTTCTTTGGCAAACAGTTGGGCGATTTTGTTTTCAAAACCGTCCTGATTTTTAGTCGAGTACGGTGGGTTGAGCGGGTCGGCGCAGACTTTAAATTTTTCTTCCGCTTGCGCCGAAAGGGCGAAGGTGGCCAAACAAAGTCCGGCGATGGTTTTCTTCATATTCATGTTAAGGCCTTAAGTTTTAATATCAGGAATCAATTTCTTCAATAAAGGTGTTTTCTATCGGTGTTTGGACATAGTGTTTTTTATCATCCCAAAAAAAATAATAGCCTTTTTCAGTGGTCGTCACCTTGCCGTTTTTTATTGTCCATGTTTTTTCGGTGGCGCCATTGGCAAAAGTCACACGGTAATTGCCATCAAGGAATTCAACGGCTTTTCGGGATAATTGGTTTTGTTGGTCTTGCGTACAGCCCGCCAACAAGATTAATAAAATTAAGGGGTTAATGTTTTTCATAGTGCGCCTTTAAAAGAAGTTTTTAGAGGGGCATTTTACACATAACCTGCCCCTCTGGGTTAAAGCAATATTGCCAGACGATTGTAGACAAACAATAAAGTAGCTATTAGACTCAGAACGATTAGCATCAAGAAATTTGGTGCTAAGTTTGACTGTTCAGTGGGTATTTTTATATGCGCCAATATTGCTTCAGTCATTTTGTAAAAATTGATATTTAACAGGTATAACTATGAAAAGAAAACTTAGCCCTTTAGTTTTATTAGGTTCTTTAGCTGTTGTTTCACACGCGGCCTTAGCCGGAAATTCATCTGCGCTCTGCAAGTTGTTGCCAGACCAATCAGTCTTAGAAACGGCTTTAAAAGCGGCCCAGGCCCAAGATAACGGCGGGTTTGCCCTTAATATGTGGGGCACTATTGTTGATCGGGATGGTGTGGTTTGCGCAGTCGCCATGACGGGTGCAGGCCGCGGTGCCCAGTGGCCGGGCAGCCGTGTCATCTCGGCGCAAAAAGCCAATACCGCTAATGCGTTCAGCCTACCAGGACTGGCGCTTTCTACCGCTAATCTGTATTCAGCCGTGCAACCAGGAGGCAGCCTTTTTGGTTTGCAGGAGAGCAATCCTGTTGATGTGCGCGTGGCTTACAAAGGGCCGTCTAAAAATTATGGTAGGGCAAACGACCCCATGGTGGGCGGAAAAATTGGCGGCGTTAACGTGTTTGGCGGCGGTTTGGGGCTCTACGATAGCACGGGTAAGTTGTTGGGCGGCATAGGCGTTAGCGGCGATGCGTCTTGTGCAGACCATAATATTGCTTGGCGGACACGTTTGGCGCTGGATCTTGACCATGTCCCAGGTGGCGTCAGCCCAATCCATTCAGACGACAATATTGTCTATGACATTAGCAATGGCGTAAGTGCCAGCGGTTGGGGACATCCTGAATGTAGCGCCGCAGCGAAAGCCATTGCAGAAGGCTTTGCCAAGGCTGGAACGCGTTAAGCGTTAAATTTTGCAGTGCTAAAGCCGCTGTTATCGGCGGCTTTTTTGTATCTGGTGGACTAACTTTAGCCCTGTCAATTTACTGTTAAAGATGGGGTTTCAACTGCTCTGCATAGGTAAATCCTGACATAAGCCGCGGCACACTAATTCCGTCCGCATCCCTTCGATGCGCTGTGCGGCAGGGCTATTTCCGTAAGGTCGGTAACTGACGATTATCAACAGTTTCGCAGGCGAGTTCCTGAACATCAGAAAATTCAACAAATCCAAGGTAAATTCATCGCTCCAGTGCGCGTTATCCAAGATAAGTATGCACGAGGCATTGTTGCTAAGCATCTCAAAGAAGTCGGCACCTTCCCTCAACATCCGGCCAGTATTGATATGCGCCACTTTTGACTCAAGCCTGGCAATTTCATTGGTATCCAGCACATTCAACATTTGATAGAGCCAGCTTGGGGCTAAATGGCCCAGACGCTCGATGAGCAATCTCCCATAAGGTTCGCGGCAGTGGGACTCAAGGGCTTCTAATAATGGCAGAAAAGGTTCTGCGGCGCCTCCCATTTGTACGCAACGGGCACACAACACCGCCAGTTCGGGATGTTGGATTTTGGCAATGAAGGTTTCGAGCAAGGCAGTTTTCCCTATGCCCTGTTCGCCGTATAAAAAAACCAGCCGCCTTACTCCGTTTACTGCTTGTTGAAAGGCTTCCTGCAGCGCAGCCAATTCTGAAGAGTGTCCATGCGAAGCAGGGGAAAGCAAAACTTGTGGCCGATAATGCAAAGGGATATTTCTGTCCGCTTCAGCAATTCGGTGACACTCAGTAACTCCAGCCAAAAAACGGTAGCCCCGTTTGCAAACAGTCAAAATATAACGAGGTGCTTTGCTTTCGTCTTGCAAGGCATTACGCAATGAGTTGACTGCCAGCCGCAATGCCGAATCGTCGACATTCCGGCCATCCCACACTGTATCCAACAATTCCTCATGGGAAATCAGGCGTCCTGTGTGCAGCAAAAAATACAGCAATAAACGATAGACCTTAGGCGTTAATGTGATATTGGTTTCTACCTCCCACAAAAGCTGAGTGGCTGTGTCCAGACGAAACTGCCCGAATGCGTAAATAGTGTTCTGTTCCATAGCAAAGCCCACAAATATTGTTAGTGGAATTGTGTAGTGACGGTAACAAAAATATAGCAAC
>JAQTQZ010000027.1 GCA_028712695.1 Methylovulum sp.
GTTTGCCTGCACACACCAAAAATGGCTGACAATTCCTTTAGATTGAATCCGGCGGCGCTTAACAAAACGGCTTGGGTGCGCACCCGTGGGACATGGCTGGGATGGTACCGTTTCAGGTGTTCTAGGGCCTCTCTTTCTTCAGCTAAAAGTGCATTTACAAACAGCACCGTGAAATATTACATCGCCCAAATTTTGGTAATTTAACAGCTTTTTTTGTTAAAAGATTTTTGCACTATTACTTAGCCCCCAACAAGCGCGCCAGCATTTTTCGCGAAAGCTGAAATGGGATCCGTCCGATTTCAGCGGCGAAAAATTTGCTGGCGATTATTGCCTTCGGCTGCCCGCGTTCGTCCTGTGTCCGCCGCGGCACGCAACTCCCTCTACGGTACACACTGCGCACCACTGGCTACCCCAAATGACTTGACGCCGTGTCGGGATGCCTTGCATTTTGTCTCCGCCTGCGCTACCGCTCGGACTCCGACAAAACGCCCGGCCCTACGGCTACGCGGGGGTCGTCGTACACCGCTCCACTAACGTTACGCTTCCTGTACTCCTTCGCGGCAGCGCTTAGCCCGCTTTGTCCGCAAATCGTTGGCCTTTTCCAAAAGTGACGAGTTCCACCGCATCGCACTGCAAGTTTTTATACACGAATATAATTTGACCCGTTTCAGTTAAACGTTAACCACTACCGATTTGTTAAATGATTTTTCCGCCAACGGCTATTGGTCGCCCGTAGACTTCGAATTGCCGTGTAAAGCCACTTAACTTTGTGTCAGGAAAAGTGTTGACACATCAGATACAGGTTTAATCCACCACCTTTCTATTTCCATCCTGAAAAGATACGTTTTTCTGGATGGAGCTACGTAACATCAATTTTTAAGCGTTTCGTTGGGTTGCACAGCCTTAACAAGAGCAGACAAATTATCCAACAAGCCGTTTAATTGCGCCTCGCTCATAGCGCCCTTAATTCTGGATTGCGCCTGATACCAAAGCGGATACGCCTTATCTAATATGACAAGACCGTCTTGTGTAATGGTTACCAGCCGAGTACGCCTATCTAGGCCCGAAATAACAGTAACAAATTTCTCCTTTTCCAAAACGTTCAAGTTACGCGTTAAGGTTGTCCGATCCATAACAACATTGTCAGCTAGTTGCGTCACCGTAATAGAACCACTCATATGTAAATAAACAAGTAGTGAATACTGGGTGCTCCGAATACCTATTGGGCGTAACAATTCGTCGTAGAATTGACTTACCGCACGTGTCGCTTTACGAAGGTTGAAGCCAATGCAATCTTTGCAGCATTCGAAATCTGGAGTTACAACGACTGGATCTACTAAATGGGTCAAAAATAAAGTCTCATGAGTATGATAATATTGGAAAAAGTATATGCACGTATTATTCCTGTGTCAATCCTTTCAGCACTACGGTAGGGCAAACGCATTTGACTTTTTAAATCACCGTACAATCAATAAGTTGCATTCAAAAGCCAATTTATTTAGGCTTTTTTATGATTTTATCTAATTGATTTAAAAGGCTTTTAATTTATATGCGCTTGCCCTGAGCACTACGGTTATAAATTGGGAATTGTTGAATAAATTAGTTTTTCCAGCATTCAAGCCAATCATAAACCAATTTCACGCCATGCCACATAAACACAATCAGTCACGCCGCCTATCGGGGTAATCTGCCAAATTTATTTGCGCATTGGAATTTTATACGTTCAAAGGGCGACGGATAAGAAAACCCGATGAGGCGAAGCCTCACATACGGTTTTGTGAACGCCCGAAGGAACTCCCCTTCGGGCGACCCGAACACTGATTAAAAGCTACAATTCTAACGTCCTGAACCCCGTTCCTGGAAAATCAAAAAAATTTCAATTTCAAACCAGAATGGATGTCTTGGCTGAGCCAGAATATGCACACCTATAGATTTACCACATTAAAGGGGGTGGTCAAATGCTGTATTTTTTTCTTTAAAGATGACATTAGAATTTTTGGCAAAGTCATCGTCGAAATTTCTCCCCTTTCATTTTGTTTACTCCAAACAATTTCCTGTTCACCGACGGCGAGCTTTTGCGTGGAATCATCGCTTAGCACCCGATAATATGAAAAACTAAGAAGCAATCCCTCATCCCAAAGCTTCTTTAACGCCATTTCTACCAATACACGATCAAATGGCATAGCATCTCGCAGATAATCTAGGCGACTCTTTATACAAAGAGGCTCACCGGCATGATGCCCTATTTTAACAAGCTCCGGTGCCACTGAGTATAAGTAGGAATTCATCACGCGGCTCTGCCAACTAAAGTAATTCGCGTAATAAACGTTACCGACAAGATTAGAATCTTCTAGCGAAGTATAAAATATTTCGGAATTTAGAACTAACCCATTTTTTATTTCACCAGATGACGTATAAACAAAATCAGTGGGGGGCGGATTAAGATCCAAAGGCTTTATATGGGCATTATCCTTATCGAATTGGAATTTTCTAAGGAAATTTAAAAAATAATCAGGTATCGGCGCTGGACTCACTTGACCATGCCCAATAATACGAACCCATGTAGTTTCCTGTGTCACTTCAGCCACAAGTTGTTTATTATCATATTCGTCCAATCTAAAAATATCGCAACGAAGGCTAATCGTTGATCCCTTGACGTCAACAACTCTTAGTTGCGCAATAAGCCGATCATAAGTCCCCGCAAGGCCTGTCACCCGAAGAGCAGCCCAGTTTGTCACAAGCCCCCACTCCCCTGTAACGATTTGATCGGTTAACTGACGGCCGATTTCTGCCATTGTGATTTCCCTCACTTTGCCTACTGAAAGCATATAACGGGAACTGCTTATACTTCGCCCAAGATTACCACAGTCACTAAACGAGGGCTGAAACCGGTATTCGAAATACTCGCGCAATTTTTCAGGTGTCTCAACAAATCTACTGGCATCGACATTGGTTGGTAGCTGGGTTAGATTTTTTGTATCCCCTTCACCCGAGTATTCAACTGCCATAGGTTTTGGGAAACGGTAAGCGGCCACTAATGCAACAATCCTAATTGGAGGACGGAAAAAGGCCATTGGAAAAGTCAACACCGGAAACTCATCATTATTTAACTGTGCGTTAAATACCACTACCTCCCCCCTAACTTTCTGCAACGAAAGACGGACATCCCCTAAAAACCCATAAGCTTTCCTTACGGATTCAAGCACTGCCCACAAACGGATAGCAGTGTAGTCGATAGGTTCTCCAATTTCTGCGGCTGCAGACCGCAAAAGCTTCTCGTAAGCTACTCCGAGCAAAGCAATACAATCCTCTTCCTCTCTCGGTTCTACTGCTTCAATATCACAGCCTTGGGGGCCCTTACCAACTGTGCTAATACAATATTCACGATCATGGGAAATCGATAAATCGATTCCCTTCCATTCCGATCCAAGGAAAATAGGCTTACCTGATGGTAGCCACTCAATTTGTGGAAGGCTTTCGTTTTGAGGGAGGGCCATGGAAGATAATTCCTTTTTGTAGTCTGCCCAACAACGATGCACTAGATCTATTTCACATTTTCGGCGCTCCTGTTTAGACATTTCCTGGAGCCTGGGCATATATTCAAGCGTCAATGAGGGGCCGTAAAGCTCTAGCACCTGAAATTCCGCATCAACGATGGAACTAAGCCTTTTCCTATCATAATTTTCCATATCAACTAAACGGTCTGGTGTAAAACCTTCTGGATGAGATTCCACGACTCTGACACGACAATCCTCAAGCCGCTCTAATACAAGGCCATATGAATTTGTTGTAACAATGTCGGCCATATATTCATTTCCATCAACCTCTTTGATCTCAACTTTTATAAGACATATCCCAGCTGTTTCATTCCATGGCACATGACGCTCAATACGTCCTATCTTAATAGGCAGCATGATATCTGGAGATAAGGGAAGCTGTACTGACTGAAGCATAGCATCTCTAAGATAGGGATCACCGAGAACAAATCCACCGCTATGCCCTAGTCCAAAACCTTCTAAAGGCGACTCTATTGGGTAAGCTTTGTCTGTAGCAGTAGTTACCGTATTTTTCCGATCCAACTGAAAAACCCCGGTGATTCGCTGGAATAGCGGCCCTTGAAATAGCAACCCACCGCCGTAAAGATCTTTCTTCGGATCAATCCATAGACGATTTTCAATAGGTAGATGCAAATATTTTTCTGGCATATTAAACTGCCCAAAAATAAAGGTCGCTGAGAAGTGATCTATTTTAAAACCCGTCTGTTCCACACGGATGTGGGCACGAACCCTTCTATTTGCGCCGCTCTGTTGTTCATCAACTGCGGCATGTATTTGTATCTGCACCCCCGTCTCGGCATCAACCACAATGGGTCGCACCAAGTTAATATCTTCGAGGGCAACAATAAATTCAGCATTAGCACCAAGAAGATACTTGGCTGCTTGTGCCATTGCTTCGATGCCAAAAACTGTCGGCAACAAAAGAGAGCCTCTATAATTGTGATCATATAAATACAAATCGCGGTTAACGTTGAGTTGCGTCTGTGCTACAAGCTCAACTCCTGGTTGCACTATATTTAAATGTTCAATAAAACGATAACCTTCGGTCGATTTTATTGGCCCTACAAGTTGCACCCAAGTTGGAAGCCCATATACCGCAGCTGTCACAATGACTTGTTTATCAGGAAGCTCATGTTCAAGTAGCTCCATAAAACGGCGAACCCCTTCATCTGTGGGGATAGCACCAACACCCGCTCGACTTAAGTGGTCAACTGCGCCAAGGCGCACACCCATCCCTGTTTCCCCCCAAACACTATATGCGATTGACACCACATGTGATTCTGGATATTTAGATGAGAATCGCCGCAAAATATGATCAAGCAACTCGTTCGACAATGCGTACCAACTATTACCCGGCATTCCCGTTACACCAATAATGGATGTCAATCCAACTATTAGTTTAGGTGGTGTGTCGGCTAGTGCGTTGAGAAGATTGACTGCACCGATTACTTTTGGGGCAATTTCTTCTACTACTTCCATAATTGATCGGTTTTCTGCACGACTTGGGTAATTGCGTGCGGCACCATGAACCACCGCTCGAATTGGCCCTATATCAAGTCTCACCCGCGCTATCAAATCGCTTACTTTATTTTTGTCTGAGAGGTCACATGAATAGTAATGGCACGTGAGCCCAGCTCCCTTAAATCTGCCTAGGGTATCGTGTATTTCTCTATTATTGCCATCTGAAACATTTCCTAATGGCGTACTGCCTACAAGCACGAATTTGGCCTTCGTTTTCCCCGCTAACGCGAAGGCGCATTCTGCCGTAATGCCCTTAGCCCCACCGGTGATAATAACTACGTCATCAACATTCCAATGAATATCACGTTTTTTATAGGTTACGGGCTCTTGGAGTTCTAACCTGGGAATCCGGCGCTGTAAAACCGAGTCATAGCCTACCGCTTGAAATAGCTCTTCACCTGCGGTGATTTCTTGAGTAACAAGATCCGCAGTGAGCGAGTAGGATATTAACGGAGACAGATCAATCACCCTGATACGCCATTCAGGATGGTCTAAGTGCACACTACGAGCGAAACTCGAGACACCGCATGTCTCTATAGAAATATCGGTTGCATCGCTGCCAAAAAAACCGCCGCCAAACTGAATAAATGCAATATTGCAAGCTTTGCTGCCTAGTGCGGCGTTTACAGTCGCATGAAGCCGCTCAACCATTTTGCGCATTGCTCCGGCCTCATCAACCGCCATTCCTGAATTTGGCAAAACAGTGACCACATGAGCGTAATGCCCAACATTTGAGCGCTCTAATAGACGTGCATCGCCATATACGATTGTGTCTACAACAGCATTACGGGACTCCAATCGCTGTTTTATTTCAATGACAATTTCAGCCGAGGTTTCTTGATAAATCACTAGAACCTTCTGCCCATCCCAATTGGCTTTACCATGTGTATTTTCAGGCACAGGGTCGGCTATATATTTAATTGTATAGTTACGCACCCATAACGGACTGATGGCATTCGTCTCCTCGGTGACCTGTGGTACCGTTTCGGTTCTGGCAACAGTTTCGGATGGGGTCGCAGTAGCCACTTTTGGTGCCGGAGGCACAGTGGGGATATGCTGGCCATGCCCGCCTGAAGACGATCCGAGCTTCCCATAGACCGCCTCGGCAATCTCCCGCAAGCTTGCGTTGGCAAACTTGGACGGCTCTATTGCCCCCGCAATGCCCATTTGTTTTGCCACTGAGGCGACCAGCTCCCCGGCCTTGATCGAATCGAGGTTAAGGTCGTCCAGCAGGCGCAGATCCGCCGAGATTGTTTCTGCAGCAAAGCCTGTCCGCTTCGCCACCAAATCACGTAACAACACTTCCACATCGCGTGTCATCCCCATAGCGGGCAGTTCAAGAATGCCATGTGCCTCCATTCCGTTTTTGGCAACGGCTTCGGACGGGGTCGCAACAGCCACTTTTGGCGCCGGAGGCACAGTGGGGATATGCTGGCCATGCCCGCCTGAAGACGATCCGAGCTTCCCATAGACCGCCTCGGCAATCTCCCGCAAGCTTGCGTTGGCAAACTTGGACGGCTCTATTGCCCCCGCAATGCCCATTTGTTTTGCCACTGAGGCGACCAGCTCCCCGGCCTTGATCGAATCGAGGTTAAGGTCGTCCAGCAGGCGCAGATCCGCCGAGATTGTTTCTGCAGCAAAGCCTGTCCGCTTCATTACCAAATCACGCAATACTGTATTTACACCATCTAACCTTAAGCCCTCAGCCTCTCCATCGCTTTTTTCAACACCATCCATAACACTTTGACTAGAAATCGACTCCTGCTTAGCTTCTAAAGTGTATCCATAAGCCTCCTGTTGATTTGCTTGCACCTCAGAAAGTGCCGGTTCCTTTACACCAAGACCTAATTTATAAAAATCTGATGAGATACTACTAACCTGATCATTTGTAACAGCTAAATCAAATGGTTTTTCACAAGGGTTTTCAATAAACACCCGTGCTGATGGAGACACATATGGCCGCACTAGCCGATTCTCATAAAGCGCTTCCCAATTTATATCCGCACCTTGGATAAACGCTCGGGCAAGGACGGTATTCAAATCTTTAGACGAATCAGGACGAGATGCTATAGAGACACAGCTATTCTGACCTCTGGAATCTACGTCAATAATCGCACCCGTAAGTCCAGAAAGAACCCGGCCTGGACCCACTTCGATAAGTAAGTCGGATCCGCTGTCCATCTTTTGGACAAGCTTCATGAATTGCACTGGTGCAACTATTTGAGAAGAGAAATGCTCTTTCAAGTCAATTGCTTTTATAACTTCTTCACCAGAAACACTACTGAAAAGAGCCGCCGACAAGCTATCAGACATTATTGGAAATTGGGATTGACTCCGAAGATTTTCAGCCGCATTTTGCATCAGTCGTGAATGGAAAGCACCAGACACCCGAAGCTTACGCGCTTCAAACCCTTCATGTTGAGCGCTCATGATAACCGACATCACCGCATCTTCTTCGCCCGAAACGACTATCTGCCGTGGCGAATTTATATTTGCCACTATGGCATAGCCAATTGAGTCTTTTAATAAAGCCAACGCTTGACTTTCTGTGCAACTGATACTTGCCATAGCACCAATTCGATCTGTTGCACTTTTACTCATTTCTAAACCACGCAATGCTGCAAATCGAAACAGAGCCTCTTCGTCATAAACACCGGCAAGATGGAAAGCAGTTAATTCACCAAGACTATGCCCGCCAATGAGTGAAGGTTTTATCCCCATTCTTTCTAAGAAACGTGCATATAGTAATGATACGAGACATATTGCTGGTTGAGTGATTTCTGTTTGGGCAAGCATTTTCTCACGTTGTTTGATCTCTTCCCTTGAGTCCCTGTCGGTATTATCCAAAAATATCGAACTAATAGGTTTGCCAAGGATATCAGCTACGCAATCGTCAAAACGTTCAACAATATTTCGTGCCCACGGATATCGTTCTACCAGCAGTCTTCCCATATGCAGATGCTGAGAGCCTTGTCCAGGAAGCAGAAATCCTATGCGCGGAGCCGTTTTCGGCATGCCAAGCCATGCTTTCCCTAGAAAACTGACTTGATCGTTTTCTGCTAGAACAGCCTTGTTATCTAAGCTCCTTATTAACCAATTTATGCATTCCTCTGCTTCTGATGGGGTAGACGCCAAAAATGCGGCTCGAACCTTACTGTCTGGCGGTATTGAAGAAGAAAAAAACGCCGCTGCATCAGTCAATTCGGCAATACTAAGCTTCCCTACTTCGCCTGCCAACAGTATCAATAGTTTTTGCAGTTCAGCGGTGGTGGCCGCACCAAACGCAAAGGCTTCGCTGTCTTGGTTGTTTACTAACAATGCCCGCTCTTCAATTTCTGGCGACCATTTAAGTGTCTGTTTGTCAGGAGATGTCACCGTGACATGAGAATTAATACCGCCAAATCCCATTGCTGAAACGCCAGCCCGCATTATTTTATCGGAACTACCGACACGACCATTCCTAATCGGATAAAGGCAACGAGACTCATCGTCGAATATCGGATTTGGTTCTGAACATCCTGCCGTTGGTGGAGCAATACGCCGATTAACCGCCATTACAGTTTTTATAAAAGCGCCAATGCCTGCAGCTGCCTTAGTATGTCCTACAATTGATTTAAAAGATGTTACGCCACAGGATTTTGAAATGGGGTCGCCAAAATTCGACATTGCAGCCGTTATTCCAAGCAATTCGACCCGATCCCCCACACGAGTTCCTGTTCCATGACCTTCAATAAAGTCTATCTCATGCGGACTGTATCCAGCACGCTGGTATGCTCGTGTCAAGGCTTGTGATTGGCCTATATAATTAGGTGCGGTGATTCCCCCTTTTCCATCTGACGACACGCCCCATCCCCTTAGGACAGCGTAAACAGTGTCATTTTCCTCGATTGCATCGGCTAGTCGCTTTAAAACGACAAACCCACAACCCTCTCCTGGAAGGAATCCATTAGCCATCTTATCGTAAACTCGCATAGCATCGGCAGTTAACGCCGTAGCCTTTGCAAACCCAACTAACTCAAATGGATCCAAACTTATGTCGACGCCCCCTGCAAGCGCCATGTCCCAGTCATTATTTACTAAGTGGTCGGCCGCTGTGCATATAGAGAGCAATGAAGAAGAACAAGCACCGTCTACTACATAGCCACCACCATTAAAATCAAAGTAATTACAAATTCGACCTGCGATAGTGTTTGAAAGCCCTCCTGCCAGCGTATCTTCATTTACCTCAGCAAATGAAGATTTATATAGATGCTCCATAGCATCACTAAATTTATCTCGCATTACCCCATGGAACCCATTGATATCCATTGCGGCATTGAGTGCGCGTCTAACATAGGGCCAGCGAAGTCGGAGACCCGATGCGCGACTATGTTCACCCGTTAAACTGTTTCCAACTACAACACCCGTACGATCCTTCGGGGCAGATATACGGCTATATCCTGCATCCTCAACGGCATTCTTTGCCACATCGAGCGCTAGCCATTGCGCTATATCTGTACTTTCAAAAGATTGCTTTGGAATTCTCCAATTTGCCCAGTCAAACGTAAAACCGTCAATATAAGACGCTTGTGTCGCGTAAATTTTATCTTTAACCAATGGATCCTTATCACAGTATTCTGAAATAGGCAGACGCTGATCTAGAAATTTACGAAACTGTTGCCTCCGTCCAACCACATTTTCCCAAAGTTCTTTTGGGTTACTAGCACCAGGATAGCGACATCCAATACCAACGATAGCAATCGCGCAAGGCGGCACCTTTTCTTTGTCATTACTCTGACTTACATTTGACGACATGGTCGTTATCCTCGTATTAAGCTTAATGCGTAAAATTGTCTAACCAACAAAATTATCAATGCAAAACTAAAGTCGGTTGATTAGGTGGTGTTAATATAATGTTGTAGCTACACATAAATAAAAAAGGGGAGCAAAAGCCCATGTCGATAACTAGGCCACTAATTAAAAAAGAACCCTTTCCCGAATGACTGAACCTACGTCACAAAAATTTAAAACCTAAAAGATAGCTCCATAACTACGTTCTTAGCCATGAAAATCATAATTAATACCTTTACAGTATTCGGCCAGTCGGTGGATGATTACTTCAACCATCCACCGACATAAGATTCCTTATAATGCCCGTTGAATCCTAGTGGCCCAATCCATGAACCTCTTTAAACCCCCTCATAGCACTAGCCATAAAACGGTTCTTTTCCTTTTTTGTAATGATGCCAACAGCTTCCAAATCGTTAAGGTTACCCTTAACGCAACGCTCATATTTCTTTAGCTGTTTAATCGAAGCATCAATATTGCATGAGATTTCTGGGAAATTTATACGCTCGCCCGCTTTAACATCATACAAACGATTCTTAACACCGCCGGGCCAACGGACTTCAATAACACCACCCCTAGACTTACCTAGGCCAAACACTGATTCAGTGGCATCATTTGAAGCATGGCTACCACCACCAAGCACTGGCTTCATCACCGTTTTACCTTTATATGGCTGGAATAAGATATTTGCTCCCATGCCATCCCGGTTAACTTGACCGCTGCTTACCAAGCCTTTTGTTCCTACCAAATTTACCTTTACCCATTTATTTCCATTATTTGCGCTACTAATCCCAACAGACAGCGTGCCATCAACTGGATCCATATGGTTCCAAGTAAACCCTTTTTTCGGATCCTGCGGATCAACTGGCGTAAATGTCGGCCATATATAAGCCGCGTCATCAAACTGACCACCAAATTTATCCTGTGGAGCAACAAAAGGCGCTAACGGAAATTGATCAGGCCAGTCGTCTGCCGACACAGAGACTATATCTATAAATCCGTCGTCGTTCAGGTCACCCACCGCCGACCCTTGCACATCACGACGCGAATGGTTTGTCGATTTCGAAAATGCAAAAGCGTCCCGATCAAACTCACCTGTACCGTCGTTCTTCAAAATAGCGCCGGGATTTGAAGCATCTTGGAAAGGCCCCATGTCCAACGAGCCAAAGAAAATAATGTCAGTATCAGCATCATTATCGTAATCAGCCATTGACGTACCCCATCCGAACGGGGTTGTTCCAAGGCGACCTACCCCAGGACTGGTAAATTTGCCATCAGCATGGCCTAACAGCCATCGTGAACTCCATTCACCACCTTCATCGTTAAAACCAACCATTGCAGTCATCAACCGTGCAAGATAATCCCCTACATTGGTTCCGAAAATATCAAGATACCCGTCATTGTTGATGTCCCCGAAAGAAATGCCCATCCATGCACCAAAACCACTAGCAGCACCGCTTATTTCTGTTGCATCAGTAAATTGGCCGGTTCCGTCATTCTTATAGATACGGATGACACCTTCGTCTTGACCACCATATTTTAATGGTGGTTTTGGCCCTTGATCATTCGCAGTAAGCAAATCGACATCGCCATCGTTGTCATAATCGACTAATCCTATACCCCAAGTGATAGAACGATTATTGGCAATACCTGATGATTCGCTCACATCCACAAAATTGTCATCGCCCTTGTTAAGAAACAATTGATTTTTTTCCATCAGGTCTTCATAACCAAACCTCTGCAAAGGTAACCGATGAGTCCAATTGTCATATGAATTACCGACGGCAATATCAAGCAAACCGTCATTGTTTATATCACCCATAGCGCAACCTGAAGGATGCTTACCACCCGCTGCCGTACCACTCGCATCACTTATATCAGTGAAAGTTCCATCGCCCTTATTTAGAAAAAGATGGTTAACCCCACCGTTACTTAAAACATAAAGCTCTTGGTAACCATCATTATTTATATCTCCGAAGCAGACACCCGTACTATCTTCAGTAGTAAGCGCCACACCAGCCTGGTCACTTACATCTTTAAATGTAGTTTTACCTCCCTCCCGAGTCTGATTTGAATAAAGGCTGTTAGCTCTTCCGGGACCATTAGTCACATACATGTCCAAATCGCCGTCTTTGTCAAAATCAAAAATAGCAACGCCTGGTGCGCCTTTTGATTTACCTGGGGTTAAAACCATATCTTCTAACATATACACCGGTTTCTGCTTCAGTGCATCCCACAACAGGTCACTTGGTGATTTCATTCTACGATAGGTTATTCCAGCACCATTGTTCGCAGCTATATCTTTGTAATAAAGCGCGCCATCATTTTTGGCAAAGGCCACACTTCCAACACCTGCTGTACAGATAGGTAAAACCATTAGCGATAATCGAAGTAAGGACTTCTGTTTGATACGATGCAACTTATTTTTTTTCATGTAGCTTCCTCAAATATATTATTTCACGCTTGAAAAAAACACCCCGTTTACCCTTCAGATTCTTTAAATCCAAATTAGACCTGCACCGACCCACTAAATAATTTTTATCATTTCGAAGGTGGATGATAGTCGGCGAGGATAATATGTGTATATACTCGTATTGTCAATACATAGCCCCCCATTAAGCATAACCATTAAGCATAACCATTACGTCGTAGTATGATCCCTCAAGGCGCAACAACACTGGAGATAAGGCCAATTGAAAAAATTAGTCCTATCGATGTCAGTGTGTTTTTGCGCTAACTGGTAAAGCATTGAATTTCTCAAAAAGTTGTCATAGACAACGAAGTCAGGACAATTACCTGCGTGCGTGGTATCAAATGAATTTCACTCGGGTCATTTTCGCTTTGTTTTGTTGCAGTGATGCCATTCAGGCTCCAATCGTAGTTAATGTCATCCTTAGGCGATAACTTAATCTGGGTATGGGATAAGCAAGCAATGGGCGGAGCGTCTAATTTTTGGCGTAATATTGAAACTACGCCAAAGAATGCTTATAGGAAGTTTAGTCGAATTTTTTGCCTAGCAAACAATTTCTGCGGCCTGCTCGAGCCAATCTGTGAACAACACCTGCTTGTTTAAGCAAAACTCAGGTGCAGATACAGGGTAAGGTCTACCGGAATTGATGACTCTGGCGCCCCTCTTTGGCGAATCAATTGAAAACCACCCGTTTTCATCGTTTTGAAGGCAAACTTGACGCCCATACCACCCCACTGAGGGCTTATTTCAAAGAAAATCCTCTCCAGCACAAATATGGCATTGAAACTTTGACGGACATCAGGGTAAGCCTGACCAAAGCAAGAGCCTTCTTAAAAAACGCCATTTACATTGCCAAAACCGGCATGATCTCCACTCTTACGCCCTACCGGTAAAAGCGGATCTGACCAATAGGTGAAGCAACCGTGTAAATCGAGTCTAAATGAGGCTGGCACCGGACAAAAGGTGGTATTTTTTGTTGATGCCGCATTTTTGACACCATTCCTGGGGTTTCTTTACTGGAAGGGGATGAACAGCTGGATGCCAACACATTAATGTGTTGGCTTATAAATGAGGAAACTTCTTGACATTCAATTATGGGACATTTTTAAACATAGCAGGATTGCCCTGTTCCAACCACGCCGTTTCTGGACAGTGCCCATTATCAGAACGTGTTTTAAAAGCGTCGCGAGTGGTTCGAGTGCAACGCCTGCATGGATGCCCCCACAAGGAGGGTCTATGGATAGAGGTAGAGCAATGCAGGAGTAATTGCCGAGGCGCACGGAGCGCAGAAACCGGAGTGTACTGAACGTACATGAGGATTTCGGGCACCGCGCAACGCAGCAATCGAGCCACGCAGCAGCTTTTAAAACACCTTCTCAACGATGCGCCTTACTTCTCAAGACCGCTTGCCCGATGTAAATCGAACCGAGCTTTTTGCCAACCTATTGCCACCTGAATCTGATTGGGTGGTTATTGGGGGGTCATCACCTAGGCTCAGCTTATCCAAACTTTGGCCTGCTTAAAGCCACTACTACAGATTGCTTGGATCAAACCCATTTGAAACGTAAGCCAGTCCTTGGCACTTTACTTACCTTTGGGTAATTGGAATTTTGGAATTAAGGAAAAATTGGACAACATTTTCTGCAAACGCTCAATTAAACAACGCCACCGCCTTGATCTGCGCCCATAGCAGCCTATTAGGTGCCAATCCCAGATTATGCCAAGACCGGCGGGTAATTCTTGCCAATAGCGGCGTACCGGCCGCATCCAAGCGCACCAGCACATTAGCGGGGTTGTCGGTGTCGGCAACGGCAATTACACGGGCTTGGATTATGTTTAGGATGCTGCTGTTATCTGCCCGTTCCAGATTAAGGCTGACATCACGCGCATGAATGCGGCACCGCAAGCCACTGCCTAGCGCCTTATCCTGACGGCTAACAAAAAGTGCGCCGCCGCCAAAATCCAGACGGCTCAGGTAGTTCTGGTCATCGTGTCCGCCAATAACGGCATCGATGACCACGCCAGCATCATCGGCAAACGCGGCGGGCAAATCAATGCGTGCCAAGGTTTCCTGCAAAGCCCCTGCCGCAACCACTTTGCCTTCGGCAAGCAAGACCAAATGGTCCGCCAGCCGTGCGACTTCATCGGGGGAGTGGCTGACATAAAGCATGGGGATGTCAAGATGGTCGTGCAGGCGCTCAAGATAAGGCAAAATTTCGGCCTTACGTTTTAAATCCAGCGCCGCTAAAGGTTCATCAAACAGCAGCAGGCGCGGTTTGCTCAACAATGCCCTGGCAATGGCGACCCGTTGGCGCTCACCGCCCGACAAACGTTCGGGCCGACGTGCCAATAACGCGCTAATATCCAGCCATTCAACCGCTTGCTCAAAAGCTATGCCCTGGGTGCTTGCGGCGCTACGCTTTAAGCCGTAATTAAGATTGTCGCGCACGGAAAGATGTGCAAACAGGCTGGCTTCCTGAAACACATAACCTAACGCCCGCTGATGTGTGGGCAAAAAAATGCCACGGTTGTCGTCTTGCCAGACTTCGCCGTTAACCTCAAGATAACCGTTAGCTGCCCGCTCTAAACCGGCTACTGCCCGCAGACAGGTTGTTTTTCCGGAACCGGAATGGCCAAATAAGGCGGTAATGCCGCGTCCGGGCACGTCAAGGTCGACCTCTAAGTTAAACTCAGGGTAATTGATTTTAAAACAGGCTTTAAGGCCTTTCTGATCAAGCCCTTCGTCAAGCTCAGGACGGACGTCATGTCCATGGAGATCCTTTCTACGCTCAGGAACACCTTGGCCAACCCTAACCGGCATCAATTTATCCAGCGTTTCTTTAAGTCTGTTAGCCATACTCAATGCTTCCCTTGCTTGGGGTTTAACCCATACAGCAATAACAACACAACAAAAGAAAACACCAGCAGGCAAGCCGCCAACCAATGCGCTTGGGCGTATTCCATCGCCTCCACGTGATTATAGATTTGCACCGACACCACCCGTGTCTTACCCGGAATATTGCCGCCAACCATCAAGACCACGCCAAACTCCCCGACAGTATGGGCAAACCCCAGCACAGTGGCGGTCATAAAACCGTGCTGCGTCAACGGGACAACCACACTAAAAAAAGTGTCCAACGGGCTGGCACGCAAAGTGGCGGCCACTTCCAGCGGCCGTTCACCAATCGCCGCAAACGCTGTTTGCAGGGGTTGGACAACAAACGGCAACGAATACAAAACTGAGGCAACGATGATGCCGCCAAAAGTAAACGGTAAGGTGCCCAAGCCCAGTTGCACGGTTAACTGGCCAACCGGCCCCACAGGCCCCATCAGCACCAGCAAATAAAAACCCAAGACCGTTGGCGGCAACACCAAAGGCAGGGCAACCAGCGCATTGACGACACCTTTCCAGCGTGATGGCGTGCGCACTAGCCACCACGCTATCGGCGTGCCAAAAATCAACAGCAATACAGTGGCAAGACAGGCTACTTTGAGCGTCAACAATAAAGTGGCAAGGTCGGCTTCGCTTAGCATGTTTGTTCCCAAGATAAAGTTTTACGGTTTGATACGGCGTTATTTACGGAAACCTATTAGTTGTCCCGTTGTAAGCCTACATCCGTTCTAAATTTAACGCATTGTAGTAACCAAGCAATATCTATACCTGAATCATAACAGTTAAGTGGCTTGCCTGATCAGGTAGCCTGACCATCAGAATCGTTTGTGGTAAAACAGATAATTATTGTCGTAACTTGTGCAGATAATACTTTGCTTATCGATAAATGCTAATATTTAGCAGCCTTTGAAGCAAAGGCGCTGGATAGAAAAGTAGAGCGCTCATGCGCTATGTCAGCAACAACGGCACTCTGCTTGCAAAATAACGGTTATCAACAAGTTGTACATAAAAAGGGTTTGTTTAGTTATGGTAATTGAAATGTGGATGGTTTCGGGATTGGTGCTGGTGACGCTGGGTTTATTGGCCAGCAACCGTTTTCCGGCAGATGCCGTGCTGGTTTTTGTGCTCGCCTTTATTTTGGTGGCAGGCATTTTAACGCCAACCGAGGCATTGGTTGGTTTCTCTGATAAAGGGATGGTCACCATTGCCGTGCTTTATGCCGTCGTGGCAGGGTTACGCGAGACGGGAGCCGTGGATTGGCTGAGCCGCGTGTTATTAGGTAAACCGAAAAGCCCCACCGAAGCGCTGATACGGCTGGTTTTCCCGGCAATGACGATGAGTGCGTTCATCAATAATAGCCCAATAGTGGCCATGTTTACCGTCGCCATCCAAGATTGGTGCAAGCGTTCTGGTTTTAAGGCATCGCGGTTTTTAATGCCGCTCAGCTTCGCCGCAATCTTGGGTGGCACTTGCACCTTAATTGGCACCAGCACCAACTTGGTGGTTGACGGTTTGATGCAAAAAGCCCATTTGCGGGGCTTGGGGCTATTTGAGCTTGGCTATGTCGGTTTACCGGTGGCAGTCATCGGTTGCCTTTATTTGGTGACAATAGGGCAAAAACTGTTACCCGACCGGACTGGCTCTATCGAACAGTTTGATGATGTGCGTGAATACTTGCTGGAAATGCAAGTGGAAGAAGGCTGCGAATTGGCGGGACAATCGGTCGAACAGGCCGGGCTACGGCACTTGCCAGGTTTGTATTTAATTGAAATTGTCCGCAATGACCAAGTTTTTTCAGTGGTGTCGCCGGACACTTTAATACTGGCGGGTGACCATCTGGTGTTTGCCGGTGCGGTTGAATCCGTAGTTGAGTTGCGGCGCATACGCGGACTGGTGACGGCGACCCGACAGGCATTTAAACTGGACAGCAAGCTGCACGAACGACGGTTATTTGAGGCGGTGATTTCGGCAGAAAGCCCCATTGCCAACAGTAACTTGCGCGAAGCCCGCTTTCGGCACCGCTATAACGCCGTAGTGTTGGCAGTTTCGCGCAATGGCCAGCGCATCAAAGGGAAATTGGGCGATATAACCCTACACCCTGGCGACACCTTGTTAATCGAAGCGGAAAAAGGTTTTTTATTTAAGTACCGCAACAGCCGTGATTTTTTATTGATCAGCAAACTGGAAAACTCCACCCTTGTCCGTCATGAACGCGCCCCTTTAGCGTTATCGATTATGGTGGTTATGCTGGCCTTGACCGTTTTTGACGTGTTGCCGATTTTACAGGCATCAATCCTAGCGGCAGTCACAATGATAGTGACCGGCTGCTTGACCTTCGAAGGGGCACAAAAAGATATAGATTTTAATGTGCTGATGGTGATTGCTTGTGCCTTTGCATTAGGTGCATCGGTCGAGAAAGTCGGCTTGGCAAACATTATCGCCCAGCAGGCGCTGTCCGTGGCGGCAAACGATCCGTGGCTATTGCTGGTGATTGTCTATATCACCACAGTGCTGGTTACAGAAGTGATCACTAACAACGCCGCTGCGATTTTAATGTTCCCCATCGCCCTCAGCAGCGCCCACGCGTTAAACGTCAGCGAACTGCCTTTTTCAGTCGCGATTATGATTGCCGCCTCTGCCAGCTTTATGACCCCGATTGGTTACCAAACCAACCTGATGGTCTATGGGCCTGGCGGTTATCATTTTGGTGATTACATTAGACTAGGGCTACCGTTGACGTTATTGGAAGGGATCACCGCATTATGGCTGATCCCAATTATTTGGCCATTTTAGGATAGCGGCGATAGCAGCGTTTTTAAGCGCTGCTATCCAGCAAACGGCTTAGCCCTTAGGCCGCATGTGCGGGAACAGCAACACGTCGCGGATGGACGGCGCATCGGTGAACAGCATCACCAATCGGTCGATACCAATCCCCTCGCCTGCCGTCGGCGGCATCCCATGCTCCAGCGCCACAATGTAATCGGCATCAAAGTGCATCGCCTCGTCATCACCCGCTTCTTTTTCTTCCACCTGTTTTTGAAAACGCGCCGCTTGGTCTTCGGCATCGTTCAGCTCGGTGAAGCCATTGGCAATCTCGCGTCCACCAACAAAAAACTCGAAGCGGTCGGTGACATGCGGGTCATTATCGTTGCGCCGCGCCAAAGGCGACACTTCCACTGGGTAAGCGGTGATAAACGTCGGGTTCATCAACTTGCTCTCGACGGTTTTTTCGAAAATTTCAATCTGGATTTTGCCCAGTCCGTAGCCGTCCTTAACCGGAATACGCAAGTTTTCCGCAACTGTTACCGCCGCTTCACGGGTTGCCAAATCATCAGCACTCAAATCAGGATTGAAATGCAGGATAGATTCCACAACCGTCATGCGTGCGAACGGTTTGCCAAAATCATATTCCTCGCCTTGGTAGTTGATGACGGTATGCCCGACCACTTCCTCGGCAATGCCGCGCAACATGGCTTCGGTCAAGTCCATCAAATCGTGGTATTCGGCATAGGCTTGGTAAAACTCCAGCATGGTGAATTCAGGATTATGGCGGGTCGATAAGCCTTCATTGCGGAAATTGCGGTTGATCTCAAATACGCGTTCAAAGCCGCCGACCACCAAACGTTTTAGGTACAACTCCGGCGCGATACGCAGGAACATATCCATATCCAAGGCGTTGTGGTGCGTGGTGAACGGGCGCGCGGTAGCCCCGCCTGGAATGACTTGCATCATCGGCGTTTCCACTTCCAAAAACTGGCGTTCAGTCAGGAATTGGCGAATATAGGCAACGATTTTGGAGCGAATGAAAAAGGTATTTCGCGACCCTTCGCTCATAATCAAATCCAAATACCGTTGGCGATATTTGATTTCCTGATCGGCAATGCCGTGGAATTTTTCCGGCAACGGACGCAAGGCTTTGGTCAACAAACGGATGCTGTCAACCTTAACGCTCAGCTCGTCGGTCTGGGTACGGAACAACACGCCTTCGGCACCGATGATGTCGCCGATGTCCCATTTTTTAAAATGGTCGTTGTACAAACCTTCCGGCAGTGCGTCACGGGTCACATACAATTGGATCTTGCCGGACATGTCTTGGATATGGCAGAAACTCGCCTTGCCCATCACGCGGCGCGTCATGATGCGTCCGGCGATTTTCACGCGCAACGGCTCAGCTTCCAATTCTTCCTTGGATTTTTCGCCATATTCGGCCAACAATTCACCCGCCACCACATTACGGCGGAAATCGGTAGGAAAAGCGATGCTGTTTTCGCGCAACTCATTGAGTTTGCTGCGGCGTTGGCGGATTTGTTCTTGTTCGTCTTGTTGGATTTCGGACATGATTTTGGTTTTTTAGATTTAAAATTAAAAAATATTGTTGTATAAAAACTGTTCAGCCGCCTTAAATGCGGTGTTGTCGGTTAGGCGTAGGTCGCGGCGGAAGAAGAATAATGCAATTTGGTATTCGTTAAACTGCCCGTTAGTCATTTTTAGCTAACTTTTTGACCCCATTAATAAAACAATTAAAGCTATGGGAATAATTTTGGTTGATATTCATATGCGCGGCAATTTTTTTAGCTCCGCTCACTTTACGATAACCTTTAACCAATTTTTCTAATTCTTCTGAGGCATTCGATAACTTATCGGGGTCTTTGAATTTGCTTTTTTGTTGTTGCGCCGACAATTTTTTCATTCCGAACGCCTTTTCAACAGCTGCCAAATCACCTAGAAACCAAGCTTCCAATTCATGGCAAGCAATACGCACCAAGCTATTACCGCGCCCTGCTTGAACACACAAATCGACCAAACGTTTTTTGATCTCCATACAATCCGCTCCGTCTTTGTCGCGGACAATCACAAAAGTCGCAGGTGTTTGCCAAGCTTTTAATTTGCGGGGAATTGATTTTTCAAGGTCTTGCTTACCTTCATGGGGAATGCAAAAAAAACGGGTATCAGTCGGCAAAATTTGTGGAAGCAAAACATCTAGCAACGCTTTCATGGATTCTTCTTCCAGCAAAAAAACCAATTGCTTCATTAAGGATTGATTCCTTTAAATAAGCCCTGTTTCCATAATGCGCCCGGAAGGTCGCCTTCTTTGACCAATTCGAGCAACAACGGATTATCACTCGCCCGCTCAATCACCGTGATACCTTGCTGTTTTGACAAGCAAAAAATCTCATTCAGCTTAATATGGTTCAACACATCCGGCGAGTGCGTTGAAATCATCACCTGCCCGCCTTTGTCTGCATAATCACGAAACTCTTCAACCAATCCTCCAAACAGGCTGGGATAGAGTTGATTTTCAGGTTCTTCTACACACAATAACGGATGTGGATTCGGATCGTGTAACAAAAGCAAATAAGCAAACATTTTTATCGTACCATCTGATACATAACGGGCGATAAAAGGGTCTTTAAAAGAGCCATCCTGAAACCGTAAAAGAATACGTCCATCCTCGGTATCAGTTGCTTCCACATTAGAAACGCCAGGAACCCGTTGCGCCATTTTATCCAGAATTTCGTTAAAGATTGGACGATGATTTTCATACATAAACTGGGCAACTGATGCCATATTTTCGCCGCGCGTAGTGAGATGTTCGGCATAACTTATCTCTTGGCTTGGTCTAGCATCACCAATATGGAAATCAGACACGTGCCAGCTCTCAATCAGCTTACGAAAACTATTCGCTGCCTTAAAACGTTGAAATTGCCCTAAGCCTTTTAAAGCTAAAATATCTGGGGAATCGACGGTTTGCTCTTCTCTTTCTTCTTTGGATTCTTGGTCTTCATAGCTACTTTCATTAATAATAGCCATGCCTTTGCCAAGCCTAAAATCCAAAAAATGCCACGATTTCCCTCTTTCGCCGCGCCGATATTTAAGGATTTCCCGTTGAATAACCGGTTGATTTTTATCTAATGCAATCACTAATGAATAAGTAACTAATGGGCTACGGTTGTTTTCTTCATGATCCCTAAATTTGATCTCAATCTCAATCGAGCTATTCTCACCGCGTGTCACCACTTCTTTAAACCCCCCCCGTTTTTGCAGAGCAACACGGACATTATCTTGCAAGGCATCGCGTAAAAAACCGAACACATCAAACAATGTCGTCTTTCCAGTTCCGTTTGCGCCGATAAAAACAGAAATAGCGGGAAGATTAGTTAACTTAACATCCTTAAAGGCCTTAAAATTTTTAACACGCAAAGCTTCTATTTTCATAATGATGCCATCACCTTGAAAGAATTAACTTGCCGGAGGAAATAAGAAATCTCTGATCTATTGCCAATCACAACCCACTCTTCAAACTCGCCTCAATAAACTGATCCAAATCCCCATCCAGCACGGCTTGGGTATTGCCTGTTTCCACACCGGTGCGCAAATCCTTAATCCGCGACTGATCCAGCACATACGAGCGGATCTGGCTGCCCCAACCTATGTCGGATTTGGTGTCTTCCAAGGCTTGCGCGGTTTCGCTGCGCTTGCGCATTTCCAGTTCATACAATTTGGCTTTCAATTGCTTCATTGCGGTGTCGCGGTTTTTGTGCTGCGAGCGGTCGCTTTGGCATTGCACGACGATACCGGTCGGGTTGTGTGTCATCCGCACGGCAGATTCGGTTTTGTTGACGTGCTGACCACCCGCGCCGCTGGCGCGATAAACATCGACGCGTATATCGGCAGGGTTGAGGTCGATGTCGATGTCGTCGTCTATTTCCGGCGATACAAACACCGATGCAAACGAGGTGTGGCGGCGGTTGCCGGAATCGAACGGGGATTTCCTCACTAAGCGGTGGACGCCGGTTTCGGTACGCAGCCAACCGAACGCATAATCGCCTTCAAAACGTATCGTGGCGCTTTTGATGCCTGCGACATCGCCATCGGATTCTTCGATGAGTTCGGTTTTAAAGCCTTTGCGCTCGCCCCAGCGTAAATACATCCGCTCGATTATGGACGCCCAATCTTGTGCTTCGGTACCACCTGAGCCGGACTGGATGTCCAAAAAGGCATTGTTGGCGTCCATTTCACCGGCGAACATGCGCCTAAATTCTAATTCAGCGACTTTCTTCTCAAAATAGTCCAAATCATCGACAACGGTTGCAACGGTGTCTTCATCGTCTTCTTCCACCGCCATCAACAACAGCTCTTCGGCATCAGCCAAGCCCCGATCCAGTTCGTTGATGGTGTTGACGACCGCTTCAAGCCCCCCACGTTCTTTGCCTAGGGCTTGCGCTTGTTCAGGATTGTCCCAGATTTTTGGGTTTTCCAACTCACGTAAAACTTCGATTAAACGCTCGCTTTTGTTATCGAAGTCAAAGATACCCCCTCAGCCCGTGGCTGCGTGTTTTTAGGTCGGCTATTTTGTTTTTAATCGGGTTTATTTCTTGCATGCGTTTTTTGGGGACTAGGCGGGCAACCCGCCAATAAAAATGAAAAGTGGTCGATTATAAACGATATTTTCGTTTAAAGATAAGGCGCAAAACACCGATAAGCTATTGTTGATAAGCCAAATCCCAGGCTCAATCCCAACGGTCGTCCTTAACCTGCACTTTGCCTAATTCAATGCGTATTGGAAAACTCGCGATGTCTTCATACGCGGGCGCTGATTTTACCGCGCCTGTCTTCACACAAAAGCGGGCGCCGTGACGGGGGCAAATAATTTCGTCACCGTCAAGCTCCCCACTGGCGATTTCTGCCCCATCATGCGAGCACCGGTCTTCAATAGCATAAAACTGATCGGCCATTTTAAACACCACAACTTCAGTGCCATCAACATCAACACTGATTTTTTCGCCATTCGCCATGGCGTTTTCATCACAAACCGTTATCCAATCTGACATTTGTCACCTTTAAAAATTGTTAAACACGAGTGGGAGCTGATTGTCATATACCCAAATATACTCAGTGCGGGTTTACCGCTATGATAGCCAGTCAAAATCAATTCTTAGCCAGTCAACCCAGCTGAATTGAACAATAAAAAATATAACTACAATTTTAAAATTTTCACGCTGTAAATAATCCTGTAATGGATGGCATAGTATAAAGCACGGCGTTTTCGGGAGGATGTTTATGTCGGATGACAACCAATGTGTAATTAACAAAAGCGAATATGGATTCGATCCAAGTTACGGTTATTCGCTGGCGCAGTTATTAGCAGTCAATGCGCCTAACGGACCAAAAAACTTTGATGATTTTTGGCTTAAGCGTTACCAAAAAGCCTTAACCGTCGCACCACAACCGCGCATAAAAAACATCAGCTGCCCTACCGAAGGCTGGCAACTATTTGATCTCCGCTATACGTCAACAGACAGCTTCCCTATCCGTGGCTGGTTGTCTTTGCCAAAATCAGGCATTATCAAACGGGGTTTTATTGTCGGTCATGGCTATGGCGGGCGCGAAGCAGCGGACTGGCATTTGCCTTTTAAGGATGCCGCCTTGTTGTTCCCTTGTTTCCGCGGTTTGAGCCTCAGCGCCCAGCCAGGCATCTCTGCCGATCCGTATTGGCATGTGCGGCACTTTATTGACCAGGCTGACCATTATATTCTAGGGGGATGCGTTGAAGACGTGTGGTTGGCAGTCAGTACGATGCTAAACCTATTTCCCCAACTAACAGGGCATTTGGGCTATCTGGGGATCAGCTTTGCAGGCGGTATCGGCGCACTGGCCCTTGCTTATGAACAACGCATCGCCAGAGGCCACTTGAACGTGCCGACCTTTGGCAACCAGCCCTTACGGTTAAGGCTTCTATCACAAGGCAGTGCCCATAGCGTACAAGATTATTATCGCAGTCATAAAAAACAAACGTTAAAAGTGTTGCGTTACTACGATGCCGCAACAGCGGCAAAACGGATCACCGTACCGATGCACTGCGCCTGCGCCCGTTTCGACCCGTGCGTTGCGCCGCCCGGACAATTTGCCATTTACAACGCGCTGCCACCCGGAAAAAAACACTTGTTTGTGCTGGATGCCGGACATTACAACTATCCCGACCAGCAACATCAGGAACAGATATTGCTTAATGAATTGGAAACTTTTTTTGCACCGCTCAGCCACGACTGTTAACAACCCGAAACCAACAACCTTAGTTAGGAGCTTTTAATGAACCGCGAGTATCACAAGTGGTGGAGTGATAATTTAAAACGTGATATGGAATTACTGGTGTTTGGCCATGCGGGCGCCAAAGTGCTGGTGTTTCCTACCCGTGACGGGCGGTTTTATGAATATGAAAATCTGGGCGTGGTCGAATCTTTGCGGCATAAGATAGAACAAGGCTGGTTGCAGCTTTATTGCATTGATTGCGTGTATTCGGAAAGTTTTTACTGCTCATGGGCACACCCATCAGGCCGTATCCAACGGCATATTGACTACGAAGACTATCTCTTGTTTGAAGTGTTGCCGTTTATGCACAGCAAGAACCCGCATGAGTGCGTAATTTCGCACGGCTTAAGTTTAGGCGCGTTCCATGCCGCCAATATTGCTTTCCGCCATCCCCATTTGTTTAAAAAATTGGTGGCGTTTTCAGGACGTTATGACCTCACCTTGAGCGTCGAATGCTTTAGCGACCTTCTGGATGGTTTTTACAGCGAAGATGTTTATTTCCACACCCCCAACCATTTTTTGCCCAATCTGGATTGTTCGTGGCGGTTAACGAAATTGCGGGAAATGGATATTATTTTGGTGATTGGCCGCGAAGACCCCTTTTTACAGAACAATCAGGAGCTCAGCGCAATATTATGGGAAAAAAACATCCCACATCAATTGATCCTTTGGGATGGCCGTGCACATAAGGGCAAGTATTGGCGGCGCATGGCCCCGCTTTATATCTAAGAACGAGTCTAAAGCCAATCCTGCAACTGCGACACCACCCAATCGCCATCGTCCGTCGTCAGGTCATGCCCCGCCCAGGGATGGGAGCGTAATTCTAACTGCCATCTTTGCTGTATTGCTTTTGAACAAGCCGGCGACACTAGACGGTCGCCTTTGCCGTTTAGCAACAAAACAGGTTGTTTAGGCTTTTCATGGGCCGGCCTATACGTTGCCGCCGCGATAATCTGGCGGAAGCTATTGTTAAAACTAATCGGGCGTTCAGCCTGTATTTTCGCCCATTGTTCAGCAATGGCCGCATAGTGGTCTTGCTTATTGCTCACCAATTGCACAATAGCCCGTTCCCGCCGATAGACATCACGCTGCATTGCCAACGCACAAAAACGGCCATAACTTTGCCAGCGCAAGCGCCGGTAAAACGGGCTTAAACTGGCGAAACTGGTGTTCATCAAAACCGCGCCACACACCTCATCAGGATAACGTTGCAGCCATTCCCAACCGACCATGGCACCTAATGAAACCGCCAGCAGCGTGACCGGCTGTTGCAACAAACCTGCGGCATCTGCGTCACGACGTACCTGCCCCGTTATCGCACTGATTGAATAAGGGCTCTTGTGTTGGTAGCCACGCCCTGTGCCAGGCAAGTCGAGCAGTGTCACTTGGGCATTGGGGAAACGGGCTTTTAACAACGGCACAAACGCCCCCCAATGGGCGGACTCGCGGGCCAAGCCGCGCAGCAAAACCCAATGTTGTCCCTGCTGACTAGTCATACCAAAGGCCGGCGGCCCGATCCCGATAAAACTGGTGTTCCGCTTGCCCAAGCCCTGCCCACGGCTTGGGATACAACAGGCTACGGTGTAAAAAATCGAATAACATAAAGTGCCGCCGGAATACCCGTCGCAACCGATGCGGCAATAACGGATGGAACAAACCGTGCCGATAAAACAAATGCAAGGGGCTTTTACGCAGCCATAGCCATGAGCCCATTTCCAGCGTCAACGGCAAAAACAATTGGTCTGCTTGGCAGCGTTGCTCAAAGTCATCACAAAGATAATCCCACAAATCGCCATTGATGACATACTCTTGGCACATTGGCTCAATTTTATAAACATGATGCGGGTAACAACGGTCGAACAGCTCTTTTAAGGCCAAGGTCTGGGCGGCAAACGGAAAAGGGGTTTTTCGTGACGCATAAGGGAACCAAACATAATCCCTGACCCCAAAACCTGAATGCAAGTCCAGCGCTATCGACAACGGCGCACTAAACAACTGCTGGTCCACCACGTCGCATAATGCCAAAGCTTCTTTTTCCATATTGCACTCATCACCGCGATACCATGGCAAGTGTCGCGTAATACGTTGGCCGCTATAAAGCCGTGTCGCCCCAATGCCTTCCACGGGCGCGTTACGCATCAAGTCCACACAATTGCCATTGGAGCGCGTCCCCCGATAAACCCCTACCGGATTGACAATCGGCACAAACACTAGCCGTGAACGCTCCAACCGCGCCTGCAACTCCTCATCCCAATCCAATAACTGGGAAAGCGTTTGCATATAAGCCAAAATGACTTCAGAGCCTATTTTTTCCAGCCCGTGCACGCCGCCAAAAAAAGCCAATACCGGCACGTCCGGCGCAGTCGAGCCAAGGGTGATGCAATGAATGGGGAATTCGAGCTGCTTATACTGGATGCGCTCTATAATGTGGATTTGGGCGCGGCCACCAAATTGTTCAATGATGCGCTCGAGCTGTTCAAGTTCGGGAAATTTAGACGCGGTCATAACCATGAATCAGATGCGTTAGCCCAGTAAATAGTTATGTTGGAATACGGCAATAAATACTAGAAAATCTTGTTGTTAGCACTGAGGCCTGAACAGGATTAAAAGGGGATCTCAAAAATATGGCAGCTAACCACAGCTGAAATGCTTTGTGGCTAGCTTGAAGTCGCAGACAGGGAGCTTTGAGAAGAAGGCTTATTTAATCTTAGCTTCTTTGTACATAACGTGTTTACGGACAACGGGATCAAATTTTTTGATCTCCATTTTTTCTGGCATGGTCTTTTTATTTTTTGTAGTGGTATAAAAATGTCCAGTGCCTTCGGTAGAAATTAATTTAATTTTATCGCGCATTATTCTATCCTCTTAAGCTTTGAAGCCATTTTTACGCAAATCCGCCAATACAGCGTCTATGCCTTTTTTATCAATGATACGCATACCTTTGGTGGAAACCCGAAGGCGCACCCAGCGATTCTCACTTTCCACCCAAAATCTGTGATGTTGCAGATTAGGAAGGAAGCGTCTTCTGGTTCTGTTGTTGGCGTGTGATACGTTGTTACCGGTAACCGGATGCTTTCCCGTTACTTGACATACTCTGGACATGGTTAACCTCTATGTGCCTAAATTCAAAAGTTAGCCAAGCTTTATACCAAAAATTCTTTTCAAGGTAAATAACAATCTATAAAATAAGAATGATAACCCTTCTTCACGCAACGCTAAGGATCCCCCCAAATGTCTATTAAACTCGGTATGGTTATGGATTCCATAGCTGCTATCAACATAAAAAAAGATACCAGTTTTGCCATGTTGCTCGAGGCCCAAGCCCGGGGCTGGGAGCTTCATTATATGGAGCTGAATGACCTGTTTATGAGAAACGGCCGTGCTTATGCGCGCACACGCACGCTGAAAGTCCAGCGTGATTACGGGCAGTGGCATGAGTTTATCACCGAACAAGATATACCGCTGGATGCACTGGATGTCATCCTGATGCGCAAAGACCCACCTTTCGATCAGGAATTTATCTATGCGACTTATTTACTGGAACGCGCTGAAGACTTAGGGGTTTTGGTCATCAACAAACCGCAGTCGCTCCGTGATGCCAATGAAAAATTGTTTACCGCTTGGTTTTCCGCCTGCTGCGCGGAAACGCTGGTTGCCAGAAATCCTGCAAGAATCAGGGATTTCCTGAAAGAACAGGGCGAAATTATTCTAAAACCCTTGGATGGCATGGGGGGAACTTCTATTTTTCATTTGCGTCAGAACGATCCTAATATCAGTGTGATTTTGGAAACCATGACCGCCTACGAAAGCCGTTATGTCATGGCACAAAAATATCTGCCAGCCATCAAAGAGGGTGACAAGCGTATTTTGGTCGTAAACGGCGAGCCTGTCCCTTACTGTCTGGCACGCATCCCGGCACAAGGTGAAACACGCGGTAATCTTGCGGCGGGCGGCCATGCGGAAGGCCGTCCATTAACCGAACGTGACTGGTGGATTGCCCGCCAGGTAGGCCCGGTTTTACGACAAAAAGGCCTTATCTTTGTAGGTTTGGATGTGATTGGCGACAAGCTCACCGAAATCAACGTCACCAGCCCTACCTGCGTCCAAGAATTGGACGCACAATTTGGACTTAATATTTGCGGCCTGCTTATGGATTACATTGAAAATACCCTGCAATGAAGACAAAACCAGCAACGTTTAACCCAGCAACCCAATTATCTGACCGGGACACCTTATTAATCACCCTGTTTATAGCTGCGTTGGTACATATTATCGTTATTTTAGGTATAAATTTCACAACCCCGACGCCGCCCAAAGTCGTCCGCTCAATAGACGTCACCCTGGTCAATACGCCTGCTAAAAAACCACCAAAAGAAGCCGAGTTTTTAGCACAGCAAGACCAACTAGGTGCGGGCGAACAAAAGCAAAAACCTAAACCGTCAATGCGCCAAGCATCCCATCAGGATCACGGCGAGAGCAAACAACCTAAAAAAGTCGCGCCCGTAGAAAGTGCACCTAAAACCGTGCGTAAAACCCTCACCCAGCCGAAAGCGGAACAACGCTTAGCCACCAAAATTGACAAAGCGGCAGTCGACCATGATACTGAACAGCGCCCACAATTATCGCCGGAAAGCTTACGCCAACAGATCGCCCAGTTGGGCACGGAAATTGGTTTCGGCAAACAGGGCGCCGATAATAACAACATAAAGTTTGTTAATATGGTCAGCGCCCACAAATATGTCGCCGCCCAATATTTAAAAGACTGGGAAAGCAAGGTTGAGCGTACCGGCAACCTTAACTATCCAGAAATTGCCGCGAAAAAAAACTTTTCCAGCACGTTGACAATGGATGTCGGGCTGAAAGCGGATGGCAGTATTTATAATATCAATATCAGCAAATCATCAGGTAATCAGGGACTTGATGAAGCCGCTAAAAGGATCGTGAGAATGAGCGCACCTTTTGCCCCCTTACCTGCAGAATTATTGAAAGAGCTCAAGCTTAAACAACAGGATGTTATGGTAATCACCCGTGTCTGGATTTTTTCAGATGAATCAGGCATGGTTGCCCGGTAAGCCAAACCACACTTAATTTTCGTTATGCCCTTATGACTCAAGCAACCTACCTAAACAATCAATTTATCATTGCCATGCCTAGCTTGGCCGACCCCAATTTTTCCCACACCGTCACTTTCCTGTGCCAACACAGTAAAGAAGGCGCGTTAGGCATCGTCATAAACCGGCCAACCAGCATGAAGCTGGGCGAAATTTTTGCCCAGATGGATATGCCTATCACCTCGCTGAGCGCCACCGAAACCCCCATATTTATGGGCGGCCCGATGCAGCAAGACCGGGGGTTCGTGCTCCACACCCCCGGCGGCAACTGGAATGCCAGCTTGGCTATTTCTGATAGCATCGCTCTGACCACCTCACGTGATGTATTGGAAGCGATTGCCATTGGCGAAGGGCCTGAACACTATCTGGTCGCACTAGGTTATGCCGGCTGGGGTGAAGGGCAACTGGAACAAGAAATTCTCGATAATGCGTGGCTGAACACCCCTTATGGCGAGCAAATCCTGTTTGACACGCCTGTCAACTTGCGCTGGAACGCGGCGGCAGAACAAATTGGCATTGACATTAACAGACTGACGACACCGGCCGGACATGCCTAAACAGGATCCGCTAGTAAAAAACACGCAAACAGACACCTATCTGGGCTTTGACTTCGGCACTAAAAAAATAGGCGCCGCCGTCGGCCAAACCACAACAGCCAGTGCCAGCCCATTGCAAACCTTGCGCTCTGTCAACCAAGTCCCTGACTGGCTGGCAATCGGCAAACTGATACAGGAATGGCAACCTGCCGGTCTGGTTGTTGGCATTTCCAGACAAGACGATGGCACCGACAACCCTGTCACCCCGCGTATGTTGAAATTTTGTCGCCAACTGGAAGGCCGTTACCAACTCCCGGTATTCCAACACGATGAAGCCTTGTCGACATTTGAAGCGAAGCAATTGCTATTTGATGATGTCCAGGTCAGCGCAACCAAACTCTGGGCAGTACAAGACCAACTGGCTGCCCAACTGATTTTGCAAAGCTGGCTCACCCATCACATAAGGAACTGAACCTTGGAAATCACCGCACTGTTAAACACATTAGAAACAGAGTTAAAACAACAGGTTAAAAACAGAAAACTCGTCAATCCACTGATGATTGGCATCCATACCGGCGGCGTCTGGATAGCCGAGCAACTGCACCAGCGGCTTGCTATCAGCGAACCTTTAGGCATGCTCGACATTTCCTTTTACCGTGATGATTTTTCGCAAATCGGCGTGCATCCCCATGTCAAGCCCAGCAGCATGCCGTCCCATATTGAAGGCCGTGACATCATCTTGGTGGACGATGTCTTTTATACCGGCCGCACCATCCGTGCCGCGCTCAATGAAATCTTTGACTATGGCCGCCCCAACCAAGTATTACTAGCCGTATTAATCGAACGCGACGGCAAACAAATCCCTATCGCGCCAGATTGCATCGGCACCCGCATGGTCTTAGCAGACAACCAACGCATCAAACTGACCGGCCCCGATCCACTTGCCATCCATTTAGAAACCCTAAGCCATGAGCAACCATGACCGCTAACATCCAGCTAAACGCAGAAGGCAAACTGAAACATTTCATCACCATTGAAGGGCTTAGCAAAGCCCTGTTGACCGACATTCTTGACACCGCCGAATCCTTTGTTGGCGTGACCGACCAGCAAATAAAAAAAGTGCCGCTGCTACGTGGCAAAACCATCGTCAATTTATTTTTTGAAAACAGCACCCGCACCCGCACCACCTTTGAGCTTGCCGCCAACCGGCTCTCTGCCGACGTGCTCAGCATGAGCATTTCCACCTCATCCACGTCCAAAGGGGAAAGCCTGCTCGACACCATCCGCAACCTGGAAGCCATGTTTGTCGATATGTTTGTCGTCCGCCACGGCATCAGCGGCGCGGCGCATTTTATCGCCCAACACACCGCGCCGCATATCAGCGTCATCAATGCTGGCGACGGCCAACATGCCCACCCCACCCAAGCCATGTTGGATATGTTCACCATCCGGCAACTAAAACCAGACTTTACCAACCTGCGGGTCGCGATTATTGGCGACATTCTGCATTCAAGGGTCGCCCGCTCGCAAATTCAGGCATTAAACACCCTAGGCGCGGCTGAAGTCCGGGTGATTGCGCCTAAAACCCTGTTGCCCGCACATGTCGAAACCTTAGGCGTCAATGTGTCGCACAACTTGACGGAAGGCCTGCAGGACATTGATGTCATCGTCATGCTAAGGCTGCAAAAAGAGCGCATGACCTCGGCCTTATTACCCAGCGAAAGCGAATATTTCAAATGTTTCGGGCTTACCGAAAGCAAGCTCAAGCTAGCCAAGCCCGATGCCATTGTCATGCACCCAGGCCCCATCAACCGAGGCGTGGAAATAGAATCACGCGTTGCCGACGGCCCGCAATCCGTCATTTTAAGGCAAGTCAGCAACGGCATCGCCGTGCGCATGGCGATCATGTCGATGGCAATGCAACCCCAAGGAAGCTTGCAATGAACAAAATACTGATTGAACACGGGCATGTCATTGACCCTGCCAACGCCATCAACGCCACCGCGCCAGTGTACATCGCCGATGGGCGCATCTTATCGGTAAACACCGTGCCAGCCGATTTCACACCGGACACCGTCATTGATGCCAGCAACCGGATTGTCTGCCCGGGCTTTATTGACCTAAGCACACGGCTGCGCGAACCGGGACAAAGCCGCAAGGCAACCATCAAAAGCGAAACTCGCGCCGCCGCAAGTGCCGGTATAACAGCAATGTGCCTGCATCCCGACACCAAACCCGTCATCGACACCGCTGCGGTTGCCGAACTTATCAAAGAGCTGGCGGAAAAAGCCGATTACCCGCAAATTTACCCCATTGCCGCACTGACCCAAAAGCTTGAAGGCACTGAACTGAGCGTGATGCTGTCGCTGAAACAAGCAGGGTGTATAGCAGTCGGCAATGCCAATCAGCCGATAAAAAACCTGCTGATCTTAAGACGGGCAATGGAATATGCCGCCAGCCATGACTTATTGCTGATCTTTAGGCCTAACGATTATTGGCTGGGCAACAAAGGCTGCGCCCATGAAGGCGCCGTCGCGACGCGCTATGGCTTGCCCAGCATTCCAGAAGCCGCCGAAACCATTGCCTTGGACCAGTGCCTGGAATTGGCGGAACTGACGGGTTGCCGCGTGCATTTTGGCCAATTGAGCAGTAAACGCGCCGTCATCAAACTGCACCAAGCGATTAAATATGGCATGAATGTCAGTGCCGATGTCGCCATCCACCAATTGCATCTGACCGAAGACGACATGATACCGTTTGACAGCGCCTACCACGTCTTGCCGCCTTTCCGTTCTGAAATTGACAAGCAATATCTCCACCAAGGCCTAGCCAACGGCACACTGACCTGCATTTGCTCCGACCATCAACCGCATGATATTGATGCCAAATTGGGCGCCTTTCCCGAAACCGAACCGGGCATTTCCGCATTAGAAACCCTGCTGCCGCTAATGCTTAAACTGGTCAAACAGCACACCTTAACTTTAGACCAAGGCATCGCCGCATTAACCGCCAATCCCGCCCGGATCTTACGCTTAAAAAGCGGCGCATTGACGCCAGGCTTTCCCGCCGACATTTGCATCTTTGATCCAGACCACGCCTGGCAAGTCAATGCGGCCAATTGGCAAAGCCAAGGCACTAACACGCCTTATTGGGGACGCACCTTAACTGGCAGGGTGACGCAGACATTGCAAGCGGGCCGGATTATTTATAGCAACTGATTGCGGCGTTATAGGCGCATGCCTTGTGTTTATGCCGCAACCAATACCCGCATTCAATCATGACGCTTTTGCCTAAACTCCCAATAATAACTAAAGGCGATAATCGCTATCGCCACAAATAAAATTTGCCAGACATATTCTTCAATATAGGCCGCGCAAAGGGCGACGACAGCAAGATAAACACCGACAAGAGCAAACCGCCAACTGATCCGGATACCATCCAAATAAGTTGTCAACGCTAAAATTAACAACACGACCAAACCGCTTTCCTCAGGGGTTATCCTGCCGGTATGATAAAAAGCATAGACAATGAGCACGGCAGCCAAACTGCCCAGCCAGTGCAACAGCTGAATGACCAGCCCTTTTTTTAACTCCGTCTTATCGTTATTTTCTGCCCGATTGTAATTCGCGATAATAGACGTTATGCCAAAAACAACCACCATAACAATCCAATAAAGATGGCTTGCTGTGGGGGAAATATTTGAGACAGCAACCCCAATCAACGACAAAATTAACAGTGCGGTAAAAAGGTTATGGTTTGACAGCAGGCTTTTTTTATTCATGATCTGTTCTCAAGGGGTTAAACAAAAAAGTATAGCGTCCAATTAACTTAGGACTTTCACTATAAGCCGCAGTTCTGGGCGTTATCCAGTCCAGCGCTGTTATACTTTAAACGGTCAAGTTTTCGGTTTTTTTATGTAGGGTACGCATTTATGCCCCAGAGGGCACCCTACAAAAGAATATAACAGCCGTAAACATGACCGTTCAGAGTATAAATAGTTGGAAAACAAATTACTCGCGACGCGTTTAAAACACGTTCTTATTTATAACATGCCTGCTTGAATAATAAATTCCTCAATATCGCCCAGCCCTACGCCGGTTTTCAAGTTACTAAACACAAAAGGACGTTCGCCACGCATTTTTTTCGCATCCCTCTCCATCACTTCCAGCGACGCACCGACATAAGGCGCAAGGTCGATTTTGTTGATGACCAACAAATCCGAACGGGTGATGCCGGGGCCGCCTTTGCGGGGGATTTTGTCGCCTGCCGACACGTCAATCACATAAATCGTCAGGTCGGCAAGTTCCGGGCTGAAGGTCGCACTAAGATTGTCGCCGCCACTTTCCACCATGATAAAATCGAGGTTATCCCAACGTTCGCACAGCTCATCGACAGCGGCGAGGTTCATCGACGCATCTTCCCTAATCGCCGTATGCGGACAGCCGCCCGTTTCCACGCCGACAATGCGCTCTTCCGGCAAAGCTTGGCTGCGGATTAAAAACTGCTGGTCTTCGCGGGTGTAAATGTCATTCGTCACCACGGCAATTTCAAATTGGTCGCGCATCCGTTTGCACAAAGCATCAACCAACGCGGTTTTGCCAGAACCGACCGGGCCGCCGATACCTACTCTTAATACGGGTTTGTCATTCATAGAATTTCTCCTTTTGTAGCGTGGGCACCAACAGTAGGCGCTTTAAGCGATGCTGTTCTGCCCACCGTTTGTGACGTACAAGGTGTACCCAAAGGGCATAAAGGCAGAACAGCGTGCCCACCCTACATCACTATTCAAGACCGGAACAACCGCGAATACTGCATCTCATGGCGGCTGCTCGCCAACGCCAGCCCAAACGCACTACCGCCAATATCGTCATCATCCAACAAAGCCGCTGCATCGACTTGCGCGGGGATTTGCGCCGCCAAGGCTTGCAATAATTGCTGTCCGGCGACTTGCCCTAGCGGCACGAGTTTGACGGCGCATAAGACTTGGTTCTCCAACCAACCCCAAATATAACCGATGGCGGCATGGCGCGGGGCTATGCCCCAACGCACGGCGGCGAGGCTGAACACCGTTGCCAATGTTGCATCACTTTGGCGTTGCCACGCTTCGGCGTCCGGCATATCCAGTTTGACCAGCAATTTCGCCAAAGCCTGTCCGGTTTGGCGGTCTTCGGCGCGTAGCTCGCTGGTTTCGCGGCACGCTGTCAGGATTTGGCCCCAGTGCTTCACCGCTGCATGGTCGTGGTTTTGCCATGCGGCAAACAAGCGCAATAAAACGGGCACATCGACCCGCGTCATACTGCATTGCAACACGCCGCCAATCCACTCACGGGCGGCATCGGCAGTGCAGACCAATCCATCATCCACTGCCCGCTCCAACCCCTGCGAATAGCTGTACATACCAATCGGCAAACCAGGACTAACCAATTGCAGCAAGCGCAGTAAACTGAGATCAGTGCCCATGATGCTGGTACGCGCCCGCTTCAGGCTCGAACGGCAAGTCTTCATGACTGACGCTTAAGCCTAAGCCTGCCACCATATGATCAAGGACGTGGTCGCTCAAAAAACGCAACTCGCCCGGCAAGATTTGCAAAGCAATATGGCGGTTGCCGAGGTGGTAACAAACCCGCGCGAACAGCAAAGGATCATCAGTGCGGACGACCGACAAAGTTTCCGGAGCGGCTTTTATCAGCACTTTAAATTTTTCGTTACCCGTCAGCACCGTGCCGGAGCGCAAATAATTGCCACGCTGCAAAAACAAACCGACTTTCACGCCGCCATCGGTCAAGGCAGGCAAGCGGCTTTTTTGGCGGGATTCAAAGGGTAAGGTCAAGCTGTCGTCGGCTTGGGTATCGGCAGGGGCGAGTTCGGTTAGTTTTAGCATAGTCAGTTGGTGAAAAGTTGGGTTATTTGCTCGTTCCCAAGCTCCAGCTTGGGAACGCAGTTTCGGAAGCTCTAGCTTCCCGTATTCTCGAAGCTAGAGTTTCTCAGACTTGAGTTCCCAAGCTGGAGCTTGGGAACTAGCGGATGCAGTGTTGGAACAGCTTACCAAGCCCGCACCACTTCAATCAAACCCGCTTGCCCCGCATAATTGCGTGCACTGGAATACCGCCAGTGTTCCGGCTGATCCACATAACCGCGTTTCACCGGATTTTGATGGATGTAATCCAGTTTTTGCCGCATCACCGCCTCAGATTCGATGATTTGTGGATGGTTGCCTTCTTCCCAAATTTGATAAACCGTGTCCTGCTTATGGGCACGTTTGAAAAAGGCCAGCAGTTCCAACAGCTTCGCCGCACCGCGTTGTTCCAGATGAGCGATGATCTGCTTCGCCGTGTACGATTTGAACCGCTGCATATCGTGGCTTAGATTTTCCGATGCGGCGATCAGATGCAAGTGGTTTTCAAGGATGACATAGCCATAAAGCTGAAAGCCTGATTCGCGTTGTAAAAAACGCCAAGAGTCCAACACGATGCCCACCGTTTCCGGGCGGGTAAACAACGGCAGCCAGTGGTTGACCGTGGCGGTCATAAAATGCGGGCATGGATTGCTTAGAACTCGGTATCGGCTTCTGGGCATGGTGGTGTTTTCTCAACGGAGGTTGGTTAGCTTGGATTTGTGTTTAACTCGTTTAACTCGTTCCCAAGCTCCGGCTTGGGAATGCAGTTTCGGAAGCTCCAGCTTCCCGTGTTCTCGAAGCTGGAGCTTCTCGGACTTGAGTTCCCAAACTGGAGATTGGGAACTCTTTATCGTTTGCCCACCGTTTGCCGTCGTTATCAATGGTGGGCAGAACAGCGTTGCCCACCCTACCCGGCTAGCGTAACATCAGTTACGAGTTAACTTAATGGCAGTGAAGCTGGGGCTTGGGAGCTAGCGGATATGTTTTCGTCATATTCTGCCCAGCTTGCAAAGCCAATTGGCCGCTTGGGTGGGCTGATGTTTTCTCTCTGTAAGGCCACGAGTAAAATACTGATCTGTGATACATGCTGAATTAACTCCACCACCTCTCCTTTCTCATTTTTTCCTTGAAAAGATATGAGTGACGGATTCCAGCACCCGATGTTATCAATATGAAACGTTACTGTTTGCCCGAAATTTACCAACTGACACCCCACTTCATGTTCGTCATCAAGTGAACGATGAAAATTATTTATCCATGTAATTAAGCGTGTATAAAATTCATCTGCCAGATTTTGGTCTTTCGGTATTTGCGAACTTTTTATTATCAGATCCATTTCACGTTTCATTTCCACATTTATTTTCCTTTCCTGTTCCATTTCATCTACCATCATCGATTCTTGCTGCTTTGCGTATTCCAAATCTTCTTGCGTCAGATTATACATTTTCTGTTCGTACACCGTTTCTTCTCCTGTGCCATAGGTATGTCATAAATAGTATTACCGGGGCGGATTTTTCCGCCCCTTTGCTTTTGAGGCCTAGTTCATAGTTCGAGTTAACGATAGCATAACCCGACAAAGTACCAGCAGAAATGTCGGGTTACGTTTTCTCGCTGCGCTCAAAAATCTAACCCGACCTACCGTATTGCATCCTACCAATCAAAACAAAAAATACCGCTGAGCAAACGGCAACACCGCCACAGGCTCACAAGTCAACAATTGCCCGTCTGCCCACACCGCATAAGTTTGCGGGTCAACTTCAATATTCGGCTGATAAGCGTTATGAATCAAATCCTTCTTTCCGATGTTACGGGTGTTTTTGACGATGCCGATGCGTTTACGCAAACCTAAATTAGTAGGTACGCCGCCTTCTACCGCCGCTTGCGGCAGGAAAATCATGGACGTGGCGGCTGCGGTGACGCCGAACGATCCGAACATGGGGCGATAATGCACGGGTTGCGGGGTGGGGATAGAGGCATTGGGATCGCCCATCGCGGCGGCGGCGATAAGGCCGCCTTTTAAGATCAGGCTGGGTTTTACGCCGAAAAATGCCGGATTCCACAACACCAAATCGGCGAGTTTGCCGACTTCTATCGAGCCGACTTCATGGGCGATGCCGTGGCTGATCGCGGGATTAATCGTGTATTTGGCGATGTAGCGTTTGATGCGGAAATTGTCGTTGTCCGCGCCGTCTTCGGGTAATGCGCCACGCTGGATTTTCATTTTATGCGCGGTTTGCCAGGTGCGGAGGATGACTTCGCCGACGCGGCCCATGGCTTGCGAATCGGAGGAGATCATCGAGAACGCACCCAAGTCGTGCAGGACGTCTTCGGCGGCGATGGTTTCGCGGCGGATGCGCGATTCGGCGAAGGCGACATCTTCGGGAATGCTGGGGTCGAGGTGGTGGCAGACCATCAGCATGTCCAGATGTTCGTCCACGGTGTTGACGGTGTAAGGCCGCGTCGGGTTGGTGGACGAGGGCAATACGTTCGGCAACCCGCAGGCTTTGATGATGTCCGGCGCATGACCGCCGCCCGCGCCTTCGGTGTGGTAAGTGTGGATGGTGCGGCCTTGGAAAGCGGCGATGGTGTCTTCGACAAAACCGGATTCGTTGAGCGTGTCAGTGTGGATCGCCACCTGCACGTCGAACTTTTCGGCAACGCTTAGGCAGCAGTCGATGGCGGCGGGGGTTGTGCCCCAATCTTCGTGCAGTTTTAAGCCCATCGCCCCGGCAAGGATTTGTTCTTCCAATCCGCCCGGCAAGCTGGCGTTGCCTTTGCCGAGCAAGCCGAAATTCATAGCAAAGCCGTCCAATGCCAGCAGCATTTGTTGCAGATGCCAAGGGCCGGGGGTGCAGGTGGTGGCATTCGTACCTGTTGCCGGGCCGGTGCCGCCGCCGATCATCGTCGTTACGCCGGAATTTAACGCCTCTTCGATTTGTTGCGGGCAGATGAAATGGATGTGCGCGTCGATGCCGCCTGCGGTGAGGATATTGCCTTCACCCGCGATGATTTCTGTGCCGGGGCCGATAATCATATCCACGCCGGATTGGATGTCGGGATTGCCCGCTTTGCCTATCGCCGCGATGCGCCCGTTTTTCACGCCGACATCGGCTTTGATGATGCCCCAGTAGTCGATAATCAAGGCGTTGGTGATGACTAAATCCATAGCGATAAGGGAATCGACTTGGCTTTGCCCCATGCCGTCGCGGATGACTTTGCCGCCACCGAATTTAACTTCTTCGCCGTAAATCGTGCGGTCGGCTTCGACTTGTAAAAACAATTCGCTATCGCCCAAACGGACTTTATCGCCAGTGGTAGGGCCGAACATGTCGGCGTAGGCTTGTCTGGTGATTTTGCTCATGATGATGCTCCTGCGCTATCCTTTAACCCGAAAATTATCCGATAACGATTTGTGGGGTTTTAGTTTGACTTTGCTGGGGTTCCTTACGTCACCCACAGCCTACTTCATTCATTGTTTATTTTGGATTAGCCATATCCAAATCCCCCATCACCGCTTGCCGGAAGCCATAAACGCGGCGCAAACCGCCGAACGGCACCAGCTGGATTTGCCGTTGTTGGCCTGGTTCAAAACGTACCGCCGTGCCTGCGGGAATGTCCAAGCGAAAGCCCCGTGCGGCTTCGCGGTCAAACTGCAAGGCGGGGTTGGTTTCGTAAAAATGGTAATGCGAGCCGACTTGAATCGGACGGTCGCCGCTGTTGGCGACGATTAAGGCGAGGGTTTCGCAACCAGCGTTCAGTTCAATCTCGCCAGCGGCGGGGATGATTTCTCCGGGGATCATGGGGATTCTCCTTAAGTTAGCTCATTCCCAAGCCCCAACTTACCCTAGGACATAAATGGGAACGCAGTTATGGAAGCTGGCGCTTCTCAAACGGGGGAGGGTCATTTATGCCCCCCCCAAAGGTAAACTTGGAGCTTGGGGCCAGCAAACCAAGGCTTATTCCAAGCAATAAGTCCAAGTTGGCAATGGTTGCTCTTGAACGTTTTTCTGCTCATCGTATACCGCCAAAAGCTTACCGTCCGCTAAGCGATAACGTTCATAATGGCGTAACGTATTTTCGGGTAAACCACTTTGGTAAAAAGCTATTTCAGCGCCATCCCCCAAAAAGCACCAAGCAAAAATAGCACCGCCATAACCACTAAACCGCAGCACGGATTTGCCAACCTGCAGTACAGCCAGTGTTAAAGCGATGGGGTAAGACGCGCAACAATCCGGATACGTTTCCAACCATCCGACCGCCGTATTATCGGCAGCAATAAGCGGTTGGCTAAAGCCCACTTGGTTGAGCAATAGCGGCGGGATAATTTTTACGTCATTATTATCTTTAATAATCAATTGCTTAGCATCTTCACTAACCTCAAGATTGTTGAAAGTCTCTGAGAGCACAACATTTGAACAGACCAAGAGCAATAGCATACAAAACAGATAGATTGTTTCCATAAAAGGGCTTAATTAATCGGATTATGCACTGTCACCAACTTCGTACCATCTGGAAACGTCGCTTCCACTTGTACATCCGGCAACATTTCGCTGATGCCATCCATCACATCATCACAGCTTAATAAGGTGCGTCCGTACTCCATCAGTTCGGCAACGGTGCACCCGTCGCGTGCCCCTTCCATAATCGCGGCGGAAATATAGGCTACAGATTCAGGGTAATTCAGCTTTAAGCCCCGGGCTTTGCGGCGTTCTGCCAGCAAGGCGGCGGTAAAGATTAATAATTTGTCTTTTTCGTGTGCGGTTAATTGCATTGTTCATCCTTCGTCAAAATACGTACCCTATATAAAGAATTAAGTTGCCCAAATGCGTGGTGCACAAGCCTCGCGCCCAATCACACCAGGGCGCAACCGCCGCCAAACTGATTGGAAAAAATCCCGCAAACGGTCGGCATGGTCATCTAAAGCGCGGCAAATCAGCAGATCATCCAACAAGGTCACGCCCCGCCCTGCACTTTCGCCAATCAGTTCTTGCACAGCCGCCAATTGTACAACAGTTGCAGGATAGGCAAACAGTGTGCCGCAAGCGGAATGTCCATTTAAGCCCCACAGCGCGGCAAAGGCCCCCGCATCTATGGATAAACGTTCGCGGTAAAACAACTCGCCCGCACGGAAGATGTGCCAGTTCATGCCGATTTCGCCTGTGGTGAAACCTTCTTGCGCGGCAGGCCTGCCCAGTGCGAGGATTTCCCAGCCGACAAACCGCGCCCCTGCCGCCAACTCCAACCGCACATCCGCCGCGACTTTTGCGCCTTCGTAAATGATCGTTTCCTGCGGCAACCATTCTAATGATGCGTCTGCCGCCACCGTCAAAACCAATTGTTGCCGTGCCAGTTTGCCGTCGCTACGGTAAAACTTGCCCGCCGCCGGAGTCGTCACCAAAGCCGCGCTGTTGCTGGCGGCGTTGATGTTGATTGCCAAACAATCGCCCGCCACGACACCGCCCGGCGGATGCAACACATAGACATGGCACACCTCGCCTTCTGGGTAAAAAGGCCGTTGTACGGTTAGCGGGCCAAGATGACGGCGGTGTGCCAGTACGGTTTTGCCGTGTTTGTGTTCGAAGCCTAGGTCTAGCTGGGCTTGCCAGCCTAGGGGTTGGGGGAGATTTGAGGCTGTGTTTGGGGTTTCGGGTTTCAATTGGGCGATGCCGTTTTAATTTTAATAACTGATGTTACGCAGCCCGTAATTTCTGCAACTCTTCATAAGCGATCTGGTTAGCCTTGATGAACAGCTTAGCCCGCATGGCGAAATGGTTGGTTTTATGTCTGATCTTCAAACATTCCA
>JAQTQZ010000028.1 GCA_028712695.1 Methylovulum sp.
ACTTGGGGCCTTTGCCCAAGCTTGGGACGGCAAATACCCGCCAATCAGCCAATCCTGGCGTAATCACTGGCCTAACCTGATTGCTTTTTTTGATTATCCTGATGGAACCAGGAAGATCATTTGTACCGCTAATGCCATTGGATCCGTCAACAGCGTGGTTAGGAAGGCGACCAACGCCAGGAAAACATTCCCTAATGGCCAATCGGCAATGAAAGTCATTTATCTGGCTATAGGGGGCGCTTCGAGAAAATGTCCATGCCATTACGTGATTGGAAACCGGCCATTAATCAGCTTATGATTAGGTATCAGGACAGGATGCCTGGTTTTATTTAACGGCGGTTTACACAGATTTTTTTACACTCTCTTGCCTGCCGAGTCACGCAACACGGTGCGTGACCGCTGGTACCGCAATGCGCCCGATGAGATTTTTGCACATTTGAACGACAGCCAGGCCTTGTTTTTGCAACAAAGCGGCATCGTTTATAAAACCGACCAGCCCTGGCGGGAACTACACTAAAAAAAGAATTAGGGGGATTGCAACAATTGGCCGAGCTGAAAGGAAAAGCCGTTTCTTATTTGCCGGAAACTGCATTCATCACCGTTAGCGATGAGCAAAAACAGGAGCACTACTACACATTGCTACGCAATAGTGCGCACAGCAATGTATCTGAACTGTTCAAGGAAGAAAGCCGGCGTCTGCCCGAAGAAGATACGTTGACACTGGCGCCCGGTTTTTTAGGCGTTTATCCGAATGCGTTTTATCGGCTGCAATTTTGGCAAATACCGGAATTTACCAAAGCCATCAAGCATCTTAAATCTGAAGCCGATTATACGGAACTGAGCGCCCGCTTCGCCATCCGGCGGACTAATCCGCATTTTTGGGCCTATGCGGATACACTGCATGCGGCTTATCGTAGGACTTACCCGATAGAAGCGGGATTGTTCGACTTTAACCGGTTTGAAAACCGTTAGGGATATCCCGTGTTAGTTGGCAACCGGATAAGCCTCACCGTAGCCACGCAGGGAGACACGGTCAACATTGACCGCAGCATACAGTAAAGCCGTTTTTACAGCATAAGCACGGCGTTCAGAGAGTGCCTGATATAACTGTCACTGCCGCCGCTGTCCGTGTAGCCTTCAACCAATACATTTTGTTGCTGATGTTGCCCGAGAAAATCGGCCAGCTTTTGCACATTGCGTATCGCGCCCGATTTCAGTTGAGACCTGTTGGTATCGAACAACACATCCCCCCAGTGTGATCACCACAGCGATATTGAACGGGATGTTGAGGGGGACTCTTAAACCGCCACAACTAAAACTGTGTGATAGGTGGTGTTTGTTTGGGGGTGGCCTGACGGACATATCAGATAGGTTTCCGATAAATCATTCTAGGAGTTTTCAAGATCGGTAAAGCGCAAATCTTCGGTTGCGGATTGATTGACCAATCTGGTTTTTTTATGTTGCCGCGACCATTGCCTGGCCTTATGTTTCTTAAGCCAAATATAGACCCCGGTGATTGACAACATGGCAATGACTATTCCTACGAAACACTCAAAAAGCTTATAAGGCAAGCCCCAGATCATCGCCATGTGCAGCGCAAAAATCCAACTGCTCAGTGTGGTTCCGGCATTTTGCCCGGTAGGCAGATATAAGCCACCGAATTTGTTCGTGGCCCCATCCAATACCAGCCAAGTACCGCCAAACTCATCCCTTAAATCGCGGTCACTATGGACGATGTAAAAGAACACACCTTTTCCGGCATCATACTGTAAGGCTTCTTCATGCAACACGTTAAAGCCGTTAATGCGGGCTTGTTCAGCCATTTGATCCTGCGCCGTGCGATAGGCATCTTGCCAACTTAATGCCGGTTTAGGCTTGGGTGTTTCCAGTTCGGGTAAAGCCGTGTAAGGGTTATGCATATTAAAAATGGCTTTCATCACGGGTTGGTATATCTGTTCACCCAGATTAAAACCGACACTGGACCAGGCCAACACCAGCAACATTAGCCAAACCCATAAGCCACCCGCGCGGTGCAAGTCAAAATTGATGCGGAAGGCTGAACCCTGCCATTTGACTAGCCAAGACGGTTGCCAGCGCGCCCACCAGGACTTTTGCGGCTTGCCATCGCCCTGCCGATGCCGTCGCACAGTCAGAGGAAAGGTCAAATAAACGCTGACAAAACAATCGATTGTCCATACCAATGCGGCAATTCCAAATAACCACGTGCCTATCATGCCGGGCAGGGCCAATTGGTAATGCAGGCGGATAATCAACACTAGGAGATTCTTGCGCGTAATCGGCCAAATATCATCGGAAGGCTTGTCCCTGGAAATTTCAGCCCCGGTATAAGGATTAAGCGACAACTGTGTAAACGGTAACGGATAAGGTTTACCGGTCGCCGGATCGGTTTGCGGCTCAAAATAAGCGGTATATGCTTCATCAGGCTTGCGCTTAAAGTTCAATACATTAACCAGCCCGTGTGGCTGCAAAGCCTCGGCACGCTCACGCAGGGCAAACTCATCCAGCCTGGGGCCAGGCTGCAACGTTATCTTTTCCGGCGGGTTCAGCCAGCCGTTAAGTTCCTCAGTAAAGGCCAGGATACTGCCGGTAAGTCCGGCCACAAGCAAAAAGAAAGCCATATAAAGGCCAGCATAGCGGTGTACCAACACCCAGAAATGACGCGTCATGGTTAGGTTCTCACATTATTGACAGGATTTGGCGCTGCTCTAACAAAGCGCCACCTTCCTTAAGACGTTTGAACCGGTAAAATCCCCGCTTTGCTTCTTTTGCACCCATTATTTTGATGCTTAGGTTTACTTCGATACTTGGGGTAGTTGTCAAGAGGTTGGGCGGGCGTTTGTTAATCCCTTCTTGCATGTAGCTTGCGCTGCTTAATATTGAATGTTGATCGATCCCATAAACGTGCGTGGCGTGCCAAAATCAACAATGGCGGAATTGAAATCACGGAGTGAATTAAGGCCCGTAAAATAGTGCTTATCCAATAGGTTATTGATGTTCAACTGGGCTGTCACTTTCGATTTTCCGACATTAAGGCTGTAGGCCGCCAGTAAATCCACTGTGGCGTAGCCAGGGATTTTTTCGGGTGGCTTAGCATCACAACAGGCGTTTTGCCCGTCACGGACAGTCATGCCGCCGCCAAACTTAAAGCCCCGCAAACCGCCATCCAGAAACTCGAAGGTGTTCCATAAGCTACCTGTGTTGCTGGGGACGTTCCAAAAACGGGTGCCCGCCGCCTGATACGAATCATAAGTCGCATCGCTGGAACCGGAATCAATGATGCGGGCATCGGTGTTGGCATAGGTGGCGATCATGTTCCAACCAGGCAAGATTTCGCCTTGGATGTCCACTTCCGGGCCACGGCTGCGGATAGCGCCAGTGAGGACAGAAATGCCTTGCGCCGCTAATGCGCCGTTGGGGCTAGGCGTGGCGACATTGGTTTTGGTCAGGTCGTAATAGGCCACGGTGGCACGTAGGCGACCATCGAAAAATTCAGTTTTAATGCCACCTTCGTATTGCTCAGCACTGCTCGGCGGAGCCAATGCACCCGATTCCAAAACCGCACCTGGTTTGTTAGGGCCAAAGCTTTCGACATAATTGGCGTACAAGCTGAGCCAGCTTTGCGCTTGCCATAAAATGCCGACCCGTGGCGTGACGGCATCATCGCTTAAGGCCGAGGCACTCGAGCCACCACCTAGCACATCACCATATCGGGTCACATTGTCTTGATGGATGTTTTGGTAACGGATACCGCCCATGACATGGAATTGGTAAGGCAGTTTGATCTGGTCTTGCACATAAAAACCATATTGGTCGGTACGGTTATCCGCCTTGCCTATCAATTGAAGGGGTTGCGTAAGTGGCGTGCCGGGATGGATGGGATTGCGTATATCAATAATTGAGGTGTCCCAAATGAAGTTTACCGGGTCGCTGAAACTGCTGGAGTCACTATGGGCATTATCCAAGCGATAATAATCGCCGCCAATCAATAAGGTATGGTGCAGCATGGCAGTATCAAAATGCCCGACTAGGTCAAGGTTAGTGGAATAAGTGTTGAACTGGCTGTTAACTGCCCATAGCGTGCGGTTGACGCTGCCATTAAGCGCGTCGGCCGGAGAGACAAAATAGGGGTTGTCAATACCTTGCTGGTTGACAGAAAAGCGGTGTTTGACCGACCAATCGTCATTGAACTGGTGCGATAAATTGAAGCCCCCAAAGATGGTTTCCCGCGTGGTGGGCGTATATTCACCATAATTGCGGCTGCGCGGGGTGCTGAATAGTTTATCTAAGGGTAGAAACGCCGTGTCTAAACCCAGATGCTGATGGTTATATTCCAGTTCTAACGTCGCTTGGGTCTTGGGGCTGATATGCCATGTCAACACCGGTGCCATAAACACGTCTTCCTTATCGACAAACTCGCGGAACGAACCGCTGTTTTGGTAAGACAGGTTCATCCGATACAACAGGCTCTTGTCATTGCTTACGGGGCCGGTGGCATCAATGGTGGTGCGGTAGAGGTTGTAAGAACCGAACTGCTGGTTCATGGCATAATAAGGCGTCGCCAACGGTTGTTTGGTGGTGACATTAATCATCCCGCCTGGCTCCACCAAACCATACAGAATCGCCGCCGGGCCTTTCAAGACCTCGACGGATTCCACATTCGCCATTTCCCGACTGGACACCCCTTGTTGCAGACGGAAGCCATCACGGAAATAAGTTTGCGATTCAAAGCCCCGCAAAATCACCGATTGCCCGGTGCCGCCAAAAAATCCGCCTTCATTGCCGCCCGAAGCATTCGTTGTCACCCCACTGACGTTTTTCAAAGCTTGGTCGAGGGTAATCACCTGCTGGTCTTTCAATACCTGCTTGGAAATCACCTGCACGTTCAGCGGCGTTTCCATAATTGGCGTGTCGGTCTTGGTTCCAGAAGTGGCATCGGGCAAGACGTAGTCTTCGTTGTAGGGATCAGTCACGTCGTAACCGGCTTTGCCGCTAACAGTGACTTTCGGCAACGTGGTCGCGTTAGCCGTTTCGCTTGCTTTGGTGGCTGCTGGTTTGATCGCCACAGCGTTGTCTGCGGTAAAGGTATAGTCCAAGCCGCTGCCGGCCAACAGTTTTTCCACCGCTTGCCTTGGGCTGTATTGACCTTGCAAGGCCGGGCTGCGTTTGCCTTGCAGCAAAGCTTCGGAATAAAACACATGCAGCCTGCTTTGTTTGGACAGCGCATCCAATGCGGTGGTCAGCGGTTGCGGCAGGATATTCAGGCGGGCAGGGCTATCGGTTGCCATCGCCGTCCCTAGGGAGCTGGCGATCACGATGGCCAAGGATGTGGTTATGGGTAAGCGCATGTGTCCTCCGGTCATTTGTTGATTGTTACCGGATAAGACTGGTTGGGCAGGCAAAGACCGCCACTGCGGGTGATTTTTTTGGCTATCGGTGTCGATGTGTTTTATCGGGGTTCCAGCAAGATTTGCCGCTGGCCGGTACGGGTGATTTTGACCGGCAACGCAGCGGCGAGCGTGTCCAATGCCAAGTTGAGGTTGTCTGTCGGGAAGCTGCCGCTGACGCTGAGCGCGGCCAGTTGCGGGTCGCGGAGTGTCAATCCGGTATCGTGGTAACGCCCCAATTGCCGCAGCACTTCGGCAAGGCTTTGGCCTTTGAACACCAACCGCCCTTCCCGCCAGGCGGCGGCATCGGCGATGTCGGTACGGGCCGTAGCCGATAGCCGCCCTTCGTGGTCGTAGCCGACCCGATAACCTGCCCGGACGGAACCAACGCTGCCTTGATCAGTGCTGACCGCCACTTCGCCTTCCAGTACAGTCACCGTCACACCGTTGTCTTGCCGGTACACGTCAAACTGGGTGCCCAGGTCGCGAATACGCCCTTCGTCTGCCGCGACTGCAAAGAGGTTGCTCCCGTCATGCACGATGCTAAACAAGGCTTCGCCGCGTTCCAACGTGGCCCGTCGGGCGTTCCAGACATCATAGACGCGCACGACACTATCGGTGTTGAGGTCTATCGATGAGCCATCGCTCAGTGTGATATGGCGATGTTCGCCGATAGCGGTGCGGTAAGTCTCGCCAGCCAGCCAAGGCCACCAATACGGGGCAGTGGTCACCGCCAATAACAACGAAGCCACCAACGCCAAGCGTGGCATTGTCAGCCGTCGCCGTTTACGACGGGCTTGCTGCAAATAGGCACGGGCGGCTTGCAGTTGCGGGTCGGCGGTGCTGCCTAGCCCACCCAGTCGTTGCCAAAGGCTTTCGACATCGCGGTACATGGTGCGGTGGCGTTCGCTTTGCGCCAACCAAACGGCGAACGCCTGCCGCTCTGCCGCCGTGCAGTCGGCGGCATGTAGCCTTATCACCCAGCGGCTGGCTTGGGCGAGGATGGGGTCGGCGGGCTGGTCGGGAGATGAGGTCATGGAACTATTGTACAGCAACGGGTACTGTCATAAGACGATTGGGACGATATTCGCCCGCCACTAATCGTGGTAGGAACCGAGTTGTTCAAAACAATGGGCGAGTGCCTTGGCGCAATAGCGTTCCACCGTGCGGCGCGGCAATCCCAAGGCCGAACCGATTTCCTTATGGGTCATCCCATCAATGCGGTGCAGCAGGAACACATGGCGGTAGATGTCCGGTAGCGATGCCAACGCTGTCAGGCAACGTTGTAGTTGTTGTTGGGCGTCGGTATCCGCATCGGGGCCAGGTGACGGTTGGGCAACCTGGTCAAAATCAATGTCCTCGTTTGCGGCATGGCGGCTACGGACTTGGTCGTAACGGAAGCGGTCAGCCCCTAAATTGGCGGCCATTTTGTACAAATAAGCCCTAGGGTTATTAATAGTTTCTTGGGTAGTATGTTGCAAAAAGCGCAGATACGTTTCTTGTACCAAATCTTCTGCAGTTTCGGAACCGAAACGTTGCCCGGTGAATGCCAACAATTCCCGATGATACTGAAGGAACAAGTATTCCAGGCTATTTTCGTGTGAGTTGGGCATGAGGATGGTCGGTATGCATGTTCGGAAGGGTGATGGGCAAAAACCTAGGCAATAATCGTTCCGAAGGATGGATAGTAAGGGATTTGGCGGCCTACGGGAAAAGGCAAAACGAAAAAACTGCGGCAAATGCCCTAATGGTTGTGGCATTTGCCTGATGTGGCTACACTAAACAGGACACTTTTCTATAAAATCGCTGAAAAGGCCTGCGAGCGCTTATATGACAACCCAAGCCAAAGAAAAACACACCGCTGAATTTAAAGAAAACGGGTAGTGGTTAACGTTTAACTGAAACGGGTCAAACTATATTCGTGTATAAAAACTTGCAGTGCGATGCGGTGGAACTCGTCACTTTTGGAAAAGGCCAACGATTTGCGGACAAAGCGGGCTAAGCGCTGCCGCAGGGTGTTATTCCAGCGTTCGACATGCGCCGTTTGCCCGGTTTCCTTGCCAACCGACTGGTGGTGTTCCCCAAACACGCCCTGGTAGGCTTGCCAGAAGCCGCTGTAGGTATGGGCCGCCCGATAAGTTTCGGGAATACCTGCCCAAAGCTGGCGGCAACTGTCCGCGCTCCGGTCGCCTGCAAACCAGGACACGACTTGCCGGGTGCGGCGACAGGGCGCCACCCATACCCAGCCCACGTAAACTTGAACGCTCGTGGTAAGCCCGCAGGATTTCAGCTTTTCGTCCTTCGCTGTAGCCATAATCAGGGGTCAACGTACCGTAGCAACCACAGGCTTGGCAATGGAACTTTTGTTTGCCTGCCTTGGTTTTGCCGTTGCGGGTCAGCTTGCTGCTACCGCAGCGGGTGCAAGTGAGGGTTTTTGTTATCATGTCATCAATTTTACACGAAACAGTTATATCTCAATCACTACCAAAAATTGGTGGGGAGGGTGTCCTGAATTTTGTGTAAACGGTTTTCCAATTATCGGTCAGGCATCCGGTCTTCAAATAGGATGGTAAACCGATTAAGGGCAGCTTTCCAGTTTTGTAGTGGCATCGACCATTTTTTGCTGATGTTCGCCAACGCCAAATAAAACAACTTCCGTACCGCGTCATTATTGGGGAACGCCGCCCGGTTTTTGGTGACCTTGCGCAGGCTCATGTTCACCGGCTCAATGGCGTTGGTTGTGTAAACGATCCGGCGGATGTCCGGCGGGAAGTCAAAGAAAGGAATGATACGTGCCCAGTTACGTTGCCAGGACTGCACGACAGCCGGGAATTCGGCCCCCCATTGGCCTGCAAATTCCGCCAGCCGCGTCTCGGCTTCTTCTGCCGTCGCGGCGGTATAGATGGCCCGCAGATCAGCCGCCACGGCCTTGCGTTGCTTCCGGCTGACAAAGTTCAGGCTGTTCCTGACCCGATGCACGATGCACAACTGTACGGTAGTCTTAGGATAGACCGTCTCGATTGGCTTCGGGGAAGCCTTTCAGGCCATCCACGCAGGCGATGAAGATGTCCTGTACGCCACGGTTCTTCAGCTCGGTCATCACCTGCAGCCAGAATTTGGCGCCTTCGGTTTGGGCGATCCACAGGCCGAGCAGCCCCTTCTCGCCGGCCAGGTTGATGCCCAATGCCAGATAGACCGCCTTGACCCGGACGGTTCCGGCATCGCGGACTTTGACGTGGATGCAGTCCAGATAAACGATGGGGTAGAGCGCCTCCAATGGCCGGGTTTGCCAGGCCTTGGCTTCTTCGATGACGGCGTCGGTGACCGAGGAAATCAGTGCCGGCGAAACCTCTGTGCCATAGAACTCTTGCAAGTGGCCCTGGATTTCCCGTACCGTCATGCCTTAGGTCTACAGCGACAGGATCCCTTCGACAGACTCAGGACAGGCTTGTCGTCGAAACCGGCCCAGCGGGTTTACCCTAGGGCACAAGTGGTGCTTGGCGACGGTCTGCGGCTCCAAGCTACCGTGGCGGTCGGCCTTGCGGGTTCCCGACCCGCTTCGGCACTTCCACCCTCCTTGGCGGTCGCGGGGGATTTCAATCGGCAATTCGCCGAATCCACCCTTCAGCGTCTTCCTGGATTTGCCGTTACGGGTGTTGCCCGCCAGGTTGGCAACCGCCTCGTGCCGGGCGTGGCCCAGGTGTTCGGCCATTTCGGCTTCGAGGGCCCGTTCCACCAAGCGTTTGGTGAGCGGCTTTAACAACCCATGCTCGCCAATCAGAGGTCTTCGGGTTTCTTGTAATCAGCCAATAGGCTGTCAATCAGTCCATTGCTTACGGTCATTTTGACTCCTTGCTAAGTAACGGCAGTTTCCTGCCAAATGACCGTTTACACAAAAATTCTTACACCCTCTGGTCGCCCTGATCGCATTCTTGCCAGTTTTTCCATTGCTATCGAGCGTAATGGCTGAACCCAAGCTTCCCCCCCGCGATGTTAAAATTGAACGAGAACAAGGACAACACGCCATCTTGCAGATGCAAGTTTGTCGTCAGCTGATTGATCGGCGAGTCTTTTTAGCGAATTATTTTTCGGCGCTATATTGAATGTTGGCACCGATGCTAGTCCATCGTGCCGTTTTGAAGGGTTCTACCGGCAATACTTTGTCCGGCGGCAGCATCTTGTATGCCCTTGCTAGCATTCGAGCTAGCGCCGGTCAAGGATGCCAGATTGGAAAAGTGCAGTAACTGCGATATAACCGGCCCAGATAACAGTACACGCAGCTGTTTCGACTGATATGTGAGAATGCCGCCGAACCCACCTTGCCACTGAATTTTTCGTAAATCCAACGGCTTGATTGCAACAGCGGCGCTGGTTTTAGAGCGCTTTCTTAATGTCCTCTTTGAGATTACCTAAGCCTTCTTGGGTTTTACCGATGTTCTTTTGGACATTTCCTTCCACCTCCATAGCCTCATCGTCCAGTATAACGCCGGCGGCTTCTTTGATTTTTCCTTTGACTTCTTCGACTTTGCCTTTTACTTGATCTTTGTTCATGAGTGTCCCCTAAAATGTTAGCCATGACTACATTGCCATGATCAAAGCGCGGAATGATATATCCCATCGCTTGGTGAAAATCTACAGGTAAAGCTAATCGTGGTCTGTGCGGCAACGAACAGATACGGATGAAGGCGTTTAGGCATCATATTCCCGTACAGCCCTATAGCCCCTAATACATCAACACAGCACGACAAGTAAGATCAGGCCAGGAATGATCCCCAAAATCAAACCGATCACAATGGCAATAGTCTCGCCCGTTGAGTAACTGCAACTCTCATCACCAGCGCTTACCTTCGCTAAACTGTCATCATCAAGTCCTGCCAGCATCATGCCGTCGAATTCATCGGCGACTTGCTCTTGTGAGGACGCCAAGATTATACGTGAGCGGGCATCACTAAGACGGGTTTCAGCCGAACGCAGGTCGTCGCTGAATGGCATTATGCTGCGGGCATTCTTTAATGCACCGATGGCGCCGTCAGTAGGTGCAAGCGCCATTGTACGCGCCTGCATGACAGTGTCAGCAGCGGTAATTTCCTTCTTTAATTGCCTTAGTTCCTGGTATTGCTCTGGATCTGAGTGACAGGTAGATTTAATCAACTCCATAGAGCGTGCAGCAGACCAGACATTCGCGGCGGCTGATTGCGACAGGGAAGCGATGAAAATTGATATGAGTGACGTAATAATAAGCATCATTAGAACGGATTTACTTTTTTTATTGGACATTTTGCTTCTCCTAACTCGTTGTTTATTGATGAACGATACGCTGTAGCATTGCTTAAAACCCCTCAACAAATTGCTTTAGCTTTGAGCTTTAGGGCATAAGTATCTACACAGGTTGAAGTTGTTGAATCAAACCGTTCGTGTGAGCCTGTCGAGCCATGAAGGGCTTGATTGTTGGGTTTTCGGCAAGCTCAGACCGAACGGTAATTTATTTGTGTAGATACCTATGGCTTTAGGGGTGACGCCATACCAAATTTTTAAATACTTCGATCATTAATGGTTATTTTTTTATTGCTTACTAATGTTTAAAAGCCAAGCCAAAATTCCTAGCTTTTTTTGCTTGCAAAAAGCAAAAGCCCACCACCAGCCACTATCACCGCCACACCGGCCCATACCGGAATGTTGACTGTTTTCGTGTCTTTAACCGTCAGCTCTAGCGGGCCGATCTTGGCCTCCTGAGTTTCACGGGTATAGCTGAAACCGCCATACACCAATCCCAGTAAGCCAGCTATGATCAGCATGATTGCCATGATTTTGATTGCACCCATAGTGTTTCCTCTTAAATGATACCTTTGAAATCCGGCCTAGTGCGGCACACAGGCGCCAAGCCGGGGCTCCCTGTGCCGCGTTGCACAAGTACATTCCAGTACCGCTATAGAATACGCCGGCCTTGAATGACACGCAGCACAATTACGATGACTGCGATAACCAACAGAATGTGAATAAACCCGCCCAGTGTGTACGAGGAAACCAACCCCAGCACCCAAAGGATAATTAGGATGGTCGCTAAAGTTTCAAGCATGTGTATTTCTCCGTTAGAGGCCGTCAATTGACAGCGTTATGAACCACAGATAAACCTATGAAGCATAGCCAAAGGTTAAATGTGATGGTTGCCCATAAACCGGTGTGTTTCAAGGCAACAATCGGGCCGCGTAGCCGCTTTTAAAACAGGTTCTTAACCCTCATGTATTAGCTATAACCCACGCATGGAATCATATTTCCCATTGCTCGGAATAAAAGATACATACAAAACCAAATTCAGTCAGTGCGGTAACACACTTATACTGGTACTGGTACAAAATTCTCCAGCCTGATCAGGGCAATCGCGCTTAAAAACATTTGAAAATAGAAATTAGATGATGTTACTAGGTTACCATTTTGATTTTCAATGATAGAAAAATCAACACCTTCTATTATTCATCACGTTTCGAGCATTGACGATCCCAGAGTAAACAGGCAAAAGAGGCATCAACTGCAAGATATTTTCTGCACTATGATTTGCGGAGTTGATAACTGGGTCGCTATTGAAGAATTTGGCCCAGCAAAAGAAGGGTTGGTTCACTGAGTTGCTTGGCTTAGAGTATGGCATGCCCTCGCACGACAGACCTTCAGTGCAGTTTATGCAGCCGATACCGACCAGTTTAGCGTCTGTCTTTCCCGCCGGGTTGCTGATCTGGCCAACATAACCGAAGGGGAGGTGATTGCGGTAGATGGCAGGCGCTTATACCCACACGTCACGGCCATTTCCCAGTGTTTTCACGGCTTGATATGGCAGGGGCAGTGATTACTGTCGATGCGCTGGGTTGTCAAAAAAATTGCCGAACAAATTAAGCAGCAAGGCTGAGACCATGTGTTTAGGATTTGGTCAACCATAACTTTCCGAACTCGAATGGGTATATTGCAGCCGGTTAAGCGATGGGGCTGAAAGTGACCGTGGATATTTTGACGGGGGTCTTGCGCCGCAGACTTCCTCAAAAGCATGGCTATCCGGTTTGATGATTGGCTGCCCCGTTGGAATTCCTGGGCCATCCCGAAAGTTCGCTGATTTCGGGAAGTTATTTTTAGCCAAATCCTTAGATCGCCTTATTCAGCCTCTGGTCTGGCGGAGAGTTTGTAGACTTTGTACTCGGTACGTCCCGGGGGCTGGTTTGGCGTTTCCGGATCAACCTCGAACAGGCTCTCCACGTGGGCCAGATCAATCTCAAAGCCCACTGAGTACAGCGCCTTTATCTCTTCGGCAATTCCAAATGCTTGGCCCGGAGTTTCTGTTTCTTCTGCATCCTCAGTAGTCAGCAGAAAAACATTGGCGTTTGCCGGTACAATCAGGCTCAAGTGGGCGACATAGCGCCTACGGATGTCTTCTGGCAGTGCGGTGAGCGCCGCCCGGTCATAAACGGTGTCGATCTGCCCCAAGTCCTCCTTAGTCAACGAGAAGTAATCCCCACAGAGGATACTGAGACGCCCATGTTGCCACAGGGTGAATTTCCCAAACCGCCGCCGGGCAGGCTGCAGGCGGTTCTCGCGAAAAAATGCCCGGACGGCAATAGGGCTAAGCTCAACGCCGATGACTTCATGCCCTTGTTTGGCAAGCCAGACCATATCCCGGCTTTTGCCACAGAGGGGGACAAACACTCGGCTGCCTTGGGCCAGATCAAGACCGGGCCAAAACCTAGTAAGAAGTTGGTTCACCGTTTCCTGATTGAAATCAGTGCGCTGGTCACGCCAGCATTGTAACCAAAGGGCGTTGTCGCGACTGGTCATGATGCTTTTAACTCAGACAAAAGAACGGGGCAATGCGTGCGTGCAACGGCCAAGGTTTCGAACTTGGCATGATAATGGGGCATAGGGGTTTCTTCTCATGGAGGGTGGTTGTACGTCAGGAAAATGTTCCGATCGAACGGGCACAACAGTCCGTGAGAAGAGGTATGCAGGCCGAAAAGGCACTAGCGGGGAAGCCTTCCGCCAAAGTTATGTTTTGCGGGGGAATGAAGGCTCTTGGCTAGGATAACAGAGTTACTGGGATATAGTGCGTATTCCATCGCGCTGATTTTTTCACGCCAGCGCCCACTCTTTTGCCACGGGTGCCAAACACACCAGCTTGCATTCCGGTTGCAAGGCGACCAGCAGCGTGGTTTGTAGAAAGCATTGCATTCCCTGTAACGGGTGGTTGAACCGGCGTTCACCTCCCTCGCGGTTTAGCACGGTTTGCCCCCGCCAATGTTGGTTGAACAACGGACTTCTAGCTAATAGGTCGTCAATCAACGCTTGCATCGCCGCGTCTTGCGGACGGCGGCTGTAATCGGCACGGAATTCGGCAACCAACCGGCAGGCACGTTCAGGCCAGTCGGCTATCAATGATTTTGCGCTCGAACAGAGGAAAACGTATTGGAGCAGATTGCGCTCTTGTGTTGTTTCGTCCAGCCAGCCGGTGAAAAGCTTGGCGGCCTCAGCATTCCAAGCTCTGGCAGTCCAAGTGCGGTCGAGCAGATAGGCCGGGCCTACAAACAGTGCTGGCAAGGCTAAAAGTTCCGGAAGCAAGTCTGGCTGGCGGGCGACAGGGCCGGCCGGATCGCGTTTGCCCGCCAAATCGAACAGCGAGGCACGTTCGGCCGATGTCAGTTTTAGCGCCTCGGCAAGACGTGCCAGTGCCGGTACGGATGCCGCCACGTCCCGTCCTTGTTCAAGCCAAGTGATCCAGGTGACGCTGACCGCAGCGGCTTGGGCCAATTCTTCGCGGCGCCACCCGGGTGTCCGGCGACGGCCCACCGCCTTGGCGGGCGGCGGCAAATTCTCACGGTGTGCACGAATGAAAGCGCCAAGAAGGCGTCGGGAGTCAGGTTCGGTCATAGTGTGTTTTATACCAGGATAAATCGTCATCTTGTACCCGTTTAATAAGGGATAAACAATACCCCCTATTATCCATTTATTTAGGAATCCATGATGAACACCGCCAACCACAATATTATCGTCAATAGCCAATTCAATCCCATGGCACAGGCTTATCTCACCAGCGCCGTCCATGCTAATGGCGCAGATCTTGATCAAATGGCCGGTCTGGTCGGTGGGCGGCCTGAGGCCATCGCCTTGGACATGGGGTGCGGCGGGGGGCACGTAGCCTTCCGGTTGGCACCGCTGTTAAAAAAGGTGGTGGCCTATGACCTGTCTGCCGCGATGCTGGCCGTGGTTGCTGAGGAGGCACGGCGGCGTGGGCTTGCCAACATAGTGCCCCAACAAGGCGCCGTTGAATCCCTGCCTTATCCCCCCGCATCATTTGATGTGGTGGTGAGCCGTTACAGCGCCCACCATTGGCAAACCATTTCGGCAGGTCTGGGTCAAATGCGCCGTGCCGTAAAGCCGGGCGGCTTGGCTATTTTTATGGATGTCATCTCTCCTGGCATCCCGCTGCTTGATACGTGGTTACAGGGCTTGGAGTTACTGCGGGATCCCTCCCATGTGCGTAATGCCTCATTGGCCGAATGGTGCGGATTGCTGGGCACAGCGGGTTTTGCTGTCAGTTCGGTGACAAAATTCCGGCTGCGGCTGGCATTCGCCCCTTGGGTCGAACGTATGAAAACACCGGAATCCCATATCGCCGCAATCCGCTCGTTGCAGCAACGTGCGGGCTCCGATGTGACCGATTACTTTGCCATAGAAGACGACGGCAGTTTCACCGTGGATACGGTGCTGATAGCCGCAGCAGCCAATTCATAAGGTGACGGGGGAAGCTATGGGCACTTACGATTGGAATGCCAAAGATTATGAAAAAAATTCACTCGCGCAACAAAAATGGGCGGGGGAACTGATTGCACACCTTAATTTGACGGGTGTGGAAGATGTTCTCGATTTAGGCTGTGGCGACGGCAAAGTGACCGCAGAAATCGCCCGGATAGTGGGTGATGGTTCAGTGCTCGGCATTGACAACTCGGCGCAAATGATAGCGTTGGCAAAGGAAAAATATCCGCCAAACCAGCATCCTAACCTTTCGTTTGAAGTCATGGATGCGGGCGATTTATCTTTTGCAGGTTGTTTTGATGTGGTTTTTTCAAATGCGGTGCTGCATTGGGTAAAAAATCATCAGCGTGTTATTGAAGGCTTGGCTAAAAGCCTCAGAGTGGGCGGAAAAATTTGCCTGCGCATGGGCGGAAAAGGCGATGCGGAAGGCATAATTGCAATTATGAATGCGCTTAAAGCGTCAACTAAATGGGCGCCGTATTTTACCGGATTTGAATTTCCTTTTACTTTTCCGGATGCCGATGACTATCGCGTGCTATTGAAAGACGCAGGATTCTCTATCAATAGGGTTGAACTTGTGCCTAAAGATATGGCGCATGATGGAAAATCAGGGTTGGAAGGTTGGATTAGGACCACATGGCTGCCTTATACGCAACGCATTCCCAAAGAACAGCGGGGCGCATTTATCGAAGAAGTTGCCGTAAGCTATCTCGCTAAAGTGCCGCTAGCCGCAGACGGCAAAGCCCATGTGGCCATGGTCATGATTGAAGTTGACGCAGAAAAACCGATTTTGCTTGTGGCTAGGCGACGGTCAAACGGTGCTGGATAGCTTCAAGCCAAATTTTCTATCCTTATCGGCGTTTCCCGTCTGCAGCTGGTTGTCATTTTCGGTGGCTTTGGTGGTTTCGCACAGTTGTGGGCAATATGTGCGCACCTTGTCAAGGTAGGGGCTTTTCACTGGCTTGCCTCCGGCACTGGGTATTTCATCGGATATGTCGAATCCACGTGATCCAGACGCTCATGGGGTTTGCTGTCAACCGCTAAAAAATGGATGGAGTGCGTCTTGATCAGGCAATAAATCGTGTCGTTTTCGTGCATCTCCAAGCTTGCAAAAGCCCGTAGCGTAATCTCGACAGTGAACGTCGTACCGGCATCCACTTGCACAAGGACACGGTCAAAGCTTGGGATAATCGCGCAAACACGCCCTTTAACCTGATTTTGGATGGAGATGCCTTTCAGCAAATGTGTTGACAGCGCAATATCCTGTGAGCGGAAACCTACAAAATAACTGTTTCCGCGAATTGCGCGGGGCGTATAGGGCAATACTAGCCGTATTCCAAAAAACATTGCTAGCGTACAGCCATGGGCGGGGTCGTGTTCAAGTACGGTGACAGAAAGGATATTGTCAATGGCCGGCCCGCCCGCTGCGCCGAGCAAATGCTGGTTGGAGACAATATGCTGTAAAGAGTCCGCTGCGAGCACTTCGCCATCCGCCATAAGGACTAAAAAATCTGTCAGCCGTAACGCTTCGCTGAGCATGGATGAGCCGTGAAGTATGCCGATATGGTGTTTGTCATGCGCATAGTGGAGGAAGCGGTAAATTTGCAACTTAAGCGTGTCATCCAGAGACGACAGTGCATCGTCCAATAATAAGAGGCGCGGCGCAGCCAATAAGGCTTGGCCAAGCAAAATGCGTTGCTTTTCGCTACTGGAAAGGTGTTGTGCACGAAAATCCAGTAAATGCTCAAGTTTCAGCAAATCGACAATGGTCGAAAAATCAAAACGCCGTTGGGCCAGCCCCCGTTGGTTATAGGCTGCCAATAGGTTTTCCCGGATAGTTTTGTCGGTATCGGGCTGAATATCTTGAGAGACAAAAGCGATGGCAGGGTGATTGGCCAGTTGGTTGATGTTGTTCCGGCTATCAAACAATATTTCCCGGTCTAGGGAGATGCGCCCTTCATCTGGCTTAAGCAAGCCTGCCAGCATTGACAACAAGCAGGATTTGCCGCAGCCGGACAACCCAAAAAGGCCGGCATTGATGGTGTTCAATTTAAATTTAACCTTGATGGGCAAACGTCCTTGCGTAAATTTTATATCAACATCTAGCATACGTTTCTCCAGATCCGTATTGTTGTAGCCTGATACAGCGGCGGCGGGCAGCGCAATAAAGGCACAAATGGCAAACCCCGTTGCTATGGCTTGTTTTAATGGCTACTTGTCAGGTGCGCCGCATACTTTTATTTATATAGTTAAGTATATAATAAAAGAAGATTAGCAAACAAGTAACTGCGCATTTAAATAACGGCTAGCTCAAGCGATAGTTTTTACTGCTTTATGCTATTCTTGAAAAAACTGATTTAGCGTAGTATGGTTGCTCTTTAATTCGCTATATAGCGCCTTTTTCTTGCCGGTCCGGACACAAACCCGCCGCACAAACAAAAAAGCTACCGGATTATCGGGAACAGGGGTTTATAACGGGTTTACTAAAGGCAGCAATGTGAGCATTAAAAATAAATTTGCGTTTTTTAAAATTAATCGCTTATAAATATTCAAGATTATATCCGACACTCTCCTAGAGGAATTTTTCATGCAGGCCATGCGTTCTGTATTACCCGGCACTAAGGCCGAGCCATCACAATCCCTCGTGGAAGGCGATATACGCTTGCTGGGCGGCTTGGGCGGCCGGCTGTTTCGGCTGCTCGCCGCAATTGACAGCTCAGGCTCCATTAACCAAGCCGCCAAAGATGTGGGCCTGACGTACAAGGGCGCTTGGGAAATGATTGAGCGCGCCAACAATTTATCACCCAAAATATTGGTTTCCACTGCAATTGGCGGCCGTACAGGCGGCGGGACCCGACTGACGCCGGCAGGCAAGAACTTTTTGCAATTATTTGTCCAAATTCAAGAAGAGCATGCCCACTTCTTGGAACAAATCAACCAACGCCTGGAGAACGACCAGGAAATTCTATTTTTATTTAAGAGGTTAATCATGAAAGCAAGCGCACGTAATCAATTTTTCGGCAAAGTCTCTGATGTTGCTATCGGTACGGTCAATGTCACCGTTGTGGTGGGTTTGAAGGGTGGCGAAAATATCGTTGCAACGATCACTAAAGAATCGGCGGAATCCTTAGGCATTAAAATCGGCTCCGATGTCATCGCCCTCGTTAAGGCACCGCAAGTCATCGTCGTTACAGACTTCGGCGGCTACCGCATTTCTGCCCGTAACCAGTTAAAGGGCACGGTTTCACGCATCCAAAAAGGTGCGGTCAATTCGGAAATCGCAATCGAACTGGCTGGCGGGGACTCGCTAACGGCAACAGTAACTAATGAAAGTATCGATACCTTGAGTTTATCAGAAGGCTGTTCCGCCACCGCCGTGTTTAAAGCGGGCTCGGTCATTCTTGGTGTTGCTTCCTAAGGCTATCCAATGGTCTTCATGCCCTATGCGGGGCATGAAAACACGGTCAGTTCTGAGGATTTTTAACTGGAAAGCGTGCAATTGCGCTGTCACAGCGTCCTTAAAAACTGAATTAAATCCAACCGCTCCCGATTATCAAGACCGATCTGGAAACGCCGGTCATAAAAATCCAATACATTCCCCAGTTCCTGGGCCATGCCGTTGTGAAAGTACGGCCCCCGGGCGGCCAGCCCACGTAGCACCGGCACTTTAAAACGGCCTATATCCTGCCACTGGCCGGTAATGGGGGCTATTTGAGCAGAAATTTATGGTTTCAACAAAATCCGGCCATGCAAAATTACTCTAAAGCGGCCACTGACAATTATTCATTTGAAATAGGCTGACCAAGGAGAATTATGAATCCACATGATATTGGCAAAGCTTACAATCAAATTACCCATCTTTGGGAAAGTGATGGCTTCGACAGAAACAATGGTATTGATCAGCACCTGAGGGCTATTGCATTTGTAAAGAATAGAGGCAAGGCGCTTGATATTGGTTGCGGCTGTACCGGACGATTTATCGATCTTCTCCTAAGTGAAGGTTTTTCTCCAGAAGGTATTGATATTTCTGAAGAAATGATAATCTTGGCGGAAAAAAGACACCCTGAAATAAAATTTCATCAACAAGACATATGTGAATGGGATATACCTGAGAAATATGACTTCATCACGGCTTGGGATAGCATTTGGCATATACCCCTTAATCAGCAAGAGAAAGTGCTGGGAAAATTGGTTTCGTGCCTTAACACAAACGGGGTATTAATATTTTCTTGTGGTGGCACAGATGAAGAAGGCGAGCATACAGATGACTTTATGGGGCCGGAAGTGTATTACTCGTCACTAGGCATTAATGGGTTTCAAAAGTTATTTATTAGCTTGGGCTGTATATGTAGGCATCTTGAGTATGATCAATATCCAGAGCTACACGCGTACCTTATTGTTCAAAAAGCCTAACGAGTGTGCTAACGCCCTTGCGCGTGCCCAGTCGTGGCATGAGTTGCCTGCCGCATAAATTGTTTCCTGGACGGCCAGGGAAATCATCCAAATCGCCAGCAAGCGCAGGCAATGGCGCCAACCCAAAAAACCGGAATTTGGTGTGTCTTGCCGTGTATCCGGCAGCAAAAAGTTTTTCTTTGTCATTACACTATCCCGTCGGATTCAAATCCTCGATATAAAAAAGCCCTACCCTTATCAAGGGCAGGGCTTTTTAGCCTTAAGCCGCTAGGGTGCCGAACGGACGACTATGCTGCTCAAATGGAACATGTCGCGCCCGCCCGTCTTGTCGCCAGGCATGATGAGCTTGACTGCGCCTTCGGTGTCATCCAACGGCAGAATCGCGCCCGTCGCGTCGACGGTTGCAAAAGCCACTATCGCTTGTTGTCCGCCGGTGGCCGGTAGGATTTCCGCAAGTGCAACGATAACCTGATAACAGTCTGTGGCATTCATGACCAGATATTTTCTGAGCATATCGTTCTTGCGGGTGGCGTCGGTGATTACCGCCGCTTCAGTGATCAAATCATATAGCGGGACACCAATAAACGTTTTGGTGACTAGCCCGGCGCTACCTGAATAGTAACTCACCGTCATCTTAGTTGTTTGATGTTCAGCTAGGCTGGTTGGCGAGAATGACTTGGGATGCAGGACCGCCCCCCCTATCCGCACTCCTGAAGAAACCCCGCCAAGACAGCTGGACGCAGCCTGGCCCAATGGGGCATAGCCGATGATAAGCAGGGATATTAATGCCAATTGGCGGAAATTAAAGGGTGTCATAATGTGTTCCTATAGCGTTATTTAGTAGAGTAAATATCGTATAGCCATTTACAGCCAAGTGTCAACGCAAAATGCTTTGACCAAACTGACGCAAGGCCCGTGCTGGTTGCGTTGTGCGTAGAAATAGGGGATGGCCTCCAATCATTGGAAAAATCTAATGTAGTAAATACTACAAAATATATCCGCTTCACGATGTTATGTTTATAACAATTTGTCGTATTTATGACATATCAATCGAGCACTTTCCAAACGAAATTCTTGTTTTATCTTTATTTATATAGTTGAATATACACCGCATTGCAGTTGGCATAATAACTGCGTTGCTAAAGAGCGTAAGTTACCGGCTGCACGCTTGTAAGCTTATATCCAACACTGTGATCATTAATCTTCGAAGGAAGGCGCTGTATGAAAAAACTGAACACCCTCTCACTAACCATTGCCCTGATAGCCGGTTCGCAAGGTGCGCATGCCTTGACGCCTTGGGCGAACGGCACGCCGGATATCACCATTCACCTATCGGGCGCTGTGGCACACAATACTGCCTATACTAAGGCGGTGACGGAGACGTTGGCCGCACCGAATACGGTGGATACGTTCAATGATGTCGATCCGACCACCGGCTCTACAGGTTCTAATTGGACAGTCCATTATTTTATCGGCAACGCCAATTTGGGCACTGGGCTTGCGGGCAAGAAAGTCTTGTTGGCAAGGCGTACCAGAGGTGGGTCAGGCTATGGTGTTGTCCCTTTGATGAGCGGCATTCCCCTTGAGCATCTTAACATTATAGGATTGCCTGCAAAGGCTTGGGTCGCTGATGGTGCTAATGCTTGGAAACAAACGCTTAGCGCGGCTAACGCGAGCAAATATTTGACTAAGAGAATATCTGACGGCGGTTTTATCGCTGTTGACCCCAATATAATCCTGAAACCCGGCACGGAAAACTATCCCGATCAGCAGATTGAGCTGACGACCGGCGCCCCTGAGCCATTTTGGCCGCAGAATCTGAGCAGTTTGCCCACCACTGGCGACAAACGGTTTACAGTAATCCCCACAGCGGGCCTGATCTATGGCGTGGGTGTCACGCTGGATCTGTACAAGGTGTTGCAGGTTGCGCAAAAAAAGACGGGCTTGTTGTCTGACACGGTGAAAATAGGCAGTTACACCGAATCAGACATGCCAAACCTTAACCGGAATGTCGTCGCATCCTTGTTGGCGGGTAAAATCGGCGCCTGGGATCAGGTCAAGATTGTCGATAAAACCGACGGCAATAAAGTCAAAAGCTTGGTTGACAGCGATATACTTAACGCTGCGGGTGTTGCTGCACCTTATAAAGAATCGACGACCGGCTCGAATTTGACGCCGGTGGCGGTAGGCTTAAGGAATAACGGTGCCGCAACCAGCGTGATTGCCTATTCGGTGTTCCTCAATTATCCAGGCACTAAGAACGCGGTCGGCCCTGCGCCTAAAACCGCCGATAACGCCGTGGACGAAGATGCTTCGTTGCCTATCGTCAAACAACCCATTATTGTTGCCGACACCGGCACCTTGCTTAATGACTGGCAAAACGGCACCAATATCCTCGGTTTTAACAATGTGGTTGACGGCACCGGTTACGCTAAACGCTGGGGCCTTGCGATCCATACCGGCAACCAAAATACTGCCGTCACTGCAACTGGCACCGGCGGTAATCCTTGGCGTTATATAAAGATAGACGGCTACGCGCCGACGCTGGAAAACGTGGCGGCTGGCGTCTATTCCTATTGGGCGGAAGGCGTCGTGCTTTATCGCGCCACCAAAGCCGGTGATGCGAAATGGGCGCTTAAAACCAAGTTGATGAAAGCGTTGGCGGATAGTTTGGGTAGCCCGGCGATTGCGGGTGAGGTGACCACTACGTTGGCCTTTGGTAAAACGGGCACATTTGCGACCACCGCCGACCCGCGCGGCTTCACGACCAGCATTCCTTTCAACACCAGCAGCCCTGTCGTGCCTTTTTCGCATAAAAGTGGCGATGCCGTGCATACCGAGATTGTCCCGGTTGCCAATGCCGCTGCAAGCGGTGGTCTTGAAATCCAGCTGAAATAATATCCACCGGCCCTGGTTGGGCGGGTAGGGCGCGCAAGGCCCCCTACCTTCCCACCCCTATGGCTTGTTGGCACAACAGCATTGACAACCGGTTAAACAAACCAACCCTTTCGCGCAACCTATTGGACACCTTTATTGATATTCCGCTTACCCGCTGTTGGCCTTATGAAGCAATTAGCACGCAATGCCCTAATAAGCGCTAGCCTGTTGTTTTTTCCAGTCCTTTTATGGGGGGCGGAAAAACAGCCTGCTACAGCGACAGGGCAACAAGCTGAAGCACTGCCGGCTTTCGATATGCTGGAAATGCAGGTCGATGGCAATACCGTGCTTGACCAGCAATTGGTTGAAAAAACCCTATATCCGTTCTTAGGCACCGGCAAAACAGTCGATGACGTGGAAAAAGCCCGGCAAACATTGGAAGCGGTATACAAGGAAAAAGGTTATCCGACCGTACTTATCGACATTCCCGAACAGGATGTCGTCGATGGTGTCGTGCGCCTGATTGTGGTGGAAGGCGCTGTAGAACGGCTGAAAATCACCGGTTCACGTTATTTTCTTCTCGGCAAGATCAAGGACAAAGTGCCTGCGTTGGCGGCAGGCCAAGTGCCTTACATGCCCAACGTCCAAGAACAGGTCGAGGCATTGGGTAAAGAATCGTCCGACCGTCAAATAACACCTATTTTCCGCGCCGGAACCACGCCCGGAAAAACCGAAGTGGAACTGCGCGTAAAAGACACCTTGCCTTTGCACGGCAGCTTGGAGATGAACGGACGCAACTCGGAACATACGTCCAGATCACGGCTGACCGGATCGTTACGCTATGACAATCTCTGGCAAAGCTTCCATAGCGCATCGCTGCAATATCAGGTGTCGCCGGAAAACGCCGACGAAGTCGAGGTCTGGTCCGGGACTTATGTATTGCCTACCGGCTGGGCGGATACGCGGCTTGCGCTTTACGGTATCGGCATCAGCTCCAACACCCAGCTAGGCGCGAGTATAGGCGGCTTGTCCGTGGTCGGTACCGGCGCAATTTACGGGGCACGCTTGATAAAACCATTGCCGGGTATCAACGGCTACAGCCACAGCTTGGCCACCGGTTTCGACTATAAAAGCTTTAACCAGGGTGTCGCCCAACAAGGCCAAGACCAGCAAACTTCGCCGCTCAGTTACTTGCCTTTTTTAATCGGCTATGACGGTAACTGGCGTTATTCCGGTGTCACCACATCGCTCAGCTCGGCCCTTCATTTCTCTGTGCGGGGCATTGGCAACGACCCACAGGAATTTGAGAAACGGCGCTTTAAAGCAAAAGCCGGTTATGCCTATTTCACAACCGAACTCAAACATTTGCGTGAACTGCCGTGGGATTTTCGGCTGGCCGCGCGCGCGTCTGGCCAAGTGGCCGATTCGCCGCTGATCAGTAACGAACAGTTTGCCGCTGGCGGGCAGCAAAGCGTGCGCGGCTATCATCAAACCCAACAATTGGGCGATGACGGCGTCAACCTGTCTGTGGAACTGCAAAGCCCGCAACTGAAACCGCAGGATTGGGATTTCGCCCAAAATCTGCGCGCACATGTTTTTTTTGATTACGCGTATTTGTGGATACACGATGCCTTGTCGCCGAACCCTGCGTATTATCGGCTGGCCGGTACCGGTGCGGGCTTCCAGATGCAGATGTTTAAACATTGGCTGGGCGAGTTCGATTGGGCTTATCCGCTGGAGCGGCAAGGTTCCGTCGATGTCGGCAACCAGCGGGTTGATTTCAAGGTGGCTTATGAGTTTTAGCGCTTTTTATTTGCAATCGGATGGCCGTAGTAATAACTGCGTGCCCTGCATGACTAAAACCTTAACGTTGGCAATCCAAACATTACTGGCGATGGGTGCGGGCGCGGTTCAGGCGCACGAGTTGCCCGTCCCGATAAATCCGGTCACATTGTCCGGCACGCCGGTCGATATAGCCACGCAAGGCCAAGCGGCGGTGGCTGTCACCGGCAATGCAATGACCATCACGCAGACCACCGATAAAGCGAGCATAGACTGGCAAAGCTTTAATATAGGCAACGGCGACAGCGTGCGTTTTGACCAACCGTCATCGGCTGCGGTGGCGCTAAACACTATCCACCAGGCCGATGCGAGCCGCATCATGGGCGCGTTGACCGCCAACGGCCAGGTCTATCTTGTCAACCAGAACGGTTTTGTGTTCGGCCAGAATGCGCAAATTAATGTCAACTCGCTGGTCGCAACCACCTTGGGCATTAGCGAAACCACTTTCCAGAACGGCATCACCAAGGTCTTTGATAACAACGGCAGTGCCGCTTTGCAGGGCAACGGCGAGCTTTATCTTAAGGACAGCCAAGGGCAGGTGATCCTGGACCAGCACGGCAACAAAATCAAAATCCAGATATTTATCGAAAAAGGCGCGCACATCCAAACCAACGCACCGGGGGGGCGCGTCATTATTGCCGCGCCTGTCGTCAACAACGCCGGCACCGTAGAAACGCCCGATGGCCAGACGATACTCGCGGCCGCCGAAGACAAGGTGTATTTGCAGGAAGCCGGTAGCGATTCCAATATCCGTGGCCTTTTGGTCGAAGTCGGCACTGGCGGCGTGGTCAATAACACGGGCAAAGTGTTGGCCGAGCGTGGCAACGCCAGCCTGATGGGCTTTGCCGTCAACCAAGAAGGCATCGCTTCGGCCACGACCTCGGTCAGCCTCAACGGTTCTGTCCGGCTGCTGGCCCGCGAAGGCATACAAGACCCGTCAGGCACTGGCGGTAAACTGCTGCCCAAGTCCACCGCCAGAAGCACCGGGCTTGATGACGGCTTGGGCACGCAAGCGGTTGTGCAGCTGGCGGGTGGCAGTTTGACCAATGTTGCGTTGGATGCAGACAAATCCGCTACGGCAATCGATGCGCAGGCGCAAAACCGTTCGCAGATAGAAATCAGCGGGCATGCCGTGTACCTGCATGGCAAGTCCACGGTGCAGGCAAAGTCCGGCGTGATCGACATCAGCGCTGTGGATGAGCCAACAGACCCTACTATAAAAGGTGATGCGCGTGTTTTTATGGAATCGGGTAGCCTAGTCGATGCCTCCGGGGTTAAAAACGTGCAACTGCCGATGGCGCGCAATGTCGTCAACGTGGAATTGCGTGCCAACGAGTTGCGCGATGCGCCGCTGCAACGCGACGGCGTGCTCTACGGCCAGACCGTCTCGGTCGATGTCCGTGATGCCAAGCTGGTCTATGACGCCAATGGCAACCTGACCGCCGCCACGATACCGGTTGCCGACATCAAAGGCGCGGTGGACCGTATCGCCCGCAACATCGACGAGCGCAGCACGTCCGGCGGCACGGTCAATTTGCAATCCAGCGGCGACGTCATCACGCAGTCCGGCAGCCTCATCGATTTTTCCGGCGGCTCGGTGGCTTATCAGGGCGGCGCTATCGGGACCACCAAGCTGGTTGCGGACGGGCTGGTTTATGACATTTCCAGCGCCGATCCCAACCGCCATTACGACAGTATTCTAAGCTTGGTGTCCGACCCGCATCCGCAATGGGGCGTCACCGAAAACTGGGCTATCCCAGGCCTGGCAACCCACTATTTTGAGGCCGGTTATATTGACGGCAAGGCGGGCGGCACCTTGGCCATTGCCGCTTACGAAACCCGCTTGAACGGTGCGTTGGACGGCTCGACCATTGCCGGGACTTTGCAACGGACTGCCGACGAACGTGCGGTGGGCGGCACACTGGCGATTGACTTAAGCAACAACAACCTGTTCGGCAGGCAGGATGTGGTCTTTAGCAAGGATGCCCAACTTACCGACATTGGCTTCAACGGGGCGCTGCCGAGAACAGCTGACGGCCCGACCGATGCCGCCGCGCTAAACCTAGACGCCGGTTTGTTCAAACGCTCAGGCATCACCCATGCCAGCATTAAAACCAATGGCACTGTAAGCCTGCTGCAAGAAGCCAACGTGGATTTGCCGGAAAACGGCAGTTTGGACTTGTTGGCGACTGGCTTCGATATACAGGGGGCGATTACCGTACCGGGCGGCGAGGTCAGCCTGAAACCGCCCGGCGTGGCCGGCACCTTGCAGCCTACCCCAATCACGCTGGGCAGTTCCGCGATGATCGATGTTGCAGGCGTTTGGGTCAACGACTTTCTGGATAGCAAACAAGGGCATGATTTAGGTGCTATTGCCAGCGATGGCGGCACGGTCACGCTTATTTCCGAGCAGGGCGATTTGCGTCTGGAACAAGGCAGCCGCATCGATGCCAATGGCGGTGCTTGGCTGGATAGCAAAGCCAAAGTCAGCGCCGGACAAGGCGGAACAATCAACCTGACTGCCGCCACGCACGATGGCGGCGGTGCCACGTCCAGTTTAATGCTCGGCGGCAAACTCTCAGGCTGGAGCCTGACAGAAGGCGGCAACTTAAACATAAGCACCAACGAGGTGGTCATCGGTTCGGCGGGCGATGCGCCGGTGCGCACATCGACTGGCCCAGGCCAGGCGGCAACACCGCTGATATTGGCCCCGGACTTTTTCCGGCACGGCGGTTTTGCCAATTACCATTTGGATGCCAATCTTTACGGCTTGAAAGTGGCCGATAATGCCCAAGTTAACGTGCAACAAAAAAATCTGGCGTTGACCAGCACGGTATTGGCAGAGGTATCGGGCAGCGACCTAAAAACCTTCAGCACCGTCGTCACCTTACCGGACAGCGAGCGCAACCCGGCTAACCTGACCTTGTCATTTGCCGGACTGTTAGCCCAGAACCGCGCAGAATCGCTCAGTATAGGCAAAGGCGCACGCATCCAGACCGATGCCAATGGCACGGTGGAACTGGATTCTGACACCTCGGTTCTGGTCAACGGCACTATCAGCACGCCGGGCGGCGGCATCGCCATCAACATCAACACACCAACCAGCGGCGACAAAGGCTTTTACGACTCCCAAGGCATCTGGCTGGGTTCAAAAAGCCGCTTACTGGCAAAAGGCGTATACAAACCCGAACTAAGCGACTATGGCTTAAAAACCGGTGAGGTCTTGTCCGGCGGCAATATCGCCCTGACGGCCAAACGTGGCTACATCATTAGCCATTCGGGTTCGGTTATCAATGTGGCCGGGACGGCGGAAAAATTGGATTTTCAACGGCCTGCCGATTCTGGCTCGGGCCTGAAAGTCGTCTCCAAAAGCATCGCATCGGACGGCGGGACGGTCAGTCTCAAAGCCGGTGAAGGGATACTGGCGGACGGAAAAATACGGGCGCAAGGCGGCGGCAGTGGTGCGGCTGGCGGAACGCTAAATGCCGAATTGAACCTCGGCCTGCGCAATAAACCGCTATTGCCGATCAGCAGCGGTTTGTTCCCCGATGATATCAACAAGTCACTGCCCCGGACTATCGTGATTTCCGCCGATAGCGAAGCGGCAGTTCCAAGTGGCCTGATGCAAGGCGGCAGCATTGCCTCAAACAGTTACAGTGGCCGGGCGTTATTTAAAGCGGCGCAGCTCAATAACGCCGGTTTTGGCTCGTTGTCATTTAAGACCGACGTGCTCGGCGCTAACGGCCACTATGCGGGCGCTATCCAGTTTAAAGGCGATGTGCAGCTGGCGGCAACGCGGCAAATCGTGCTCGATACGCCGACCTTGCGGACAACAGACGGCCAAATAACACTGGACACCGCCTACGCGGCGTTCGGGTCGACACAAAGCCGCATCGACACCGATCTGGGCGATGGCACGTTTTCAAGCACTTTAGCCCCCGCCGCCAAAACCGGGGCGGGCAAACTCAGCGTTAATGCCCAAGGCATAGACTTGATCGGCGGTTTGAGTTTTGACGGGTTTAATAAAGTCAAACTGAACAGCCAAGGTGATGTGCGTGCAATCGGTATCCGGGTCAATCCGGACACCAGGGATTATTTGGGTGAGCTGAAACTGACCGGGGATTTGGCGATCAAAGCCTCCCAGTTATATCCGGCGACCCTGACCAATTACAAAATTTCCGTAAGCGGCAGCACCGATGCGTCCGTAAAAATTGAAAAAAGCGGCGGCACAGCGGCACCGGTTTATTCGGCTGGCGGCAACTTGACGGTCAATGCGCCGAATATCATCCAAAAAGGCATCATAAAAGTCCCGTTCGGTGCATTGACGCTAAATGCCAGCCAGACCTTGACCCTGGCGGCAGGCAGTCTGACTTCAGTTTCGGGCGGTGGCCTGACGGTGCCGCTAGGCCAAGGTTCAGGCGGGTTGAATTGGCTGTACCCGTTGGACAGCACCGGCAACACCAATATCGTCATCGACAGCCCACCCGAAAAACGCCTCACCTTGAACGGCAAAGACGTGGCCTTAAAAAACGGTGCGAAAGTTGATTTGTCCGGTGGCGGCGACCTCTATGCTTACGAATTCATCACCGGCCCGGGCGGTTCGACTGACGTGCTGGATGCCAACGCGGCGGGGTACACGCAAAATTTCGCCGTGTTGCCGACCCTAGGTAAAGCGTTGACGCCTTACGATCCGCAGGCGTTTACCTCCTCAGGATTGCAGGTCGGCGATAGCGTTTATCTTGGCACCGGGTCCGGTTTGGCCGCAGGCTGGTACACGCTGCTACCGGCGCATTACGCGCTACTGCCCGGCGCTTATTTGATAACGCCAAAATCCGGCACGCAGGATATGCTGCCCGGACTCAGCTTCACTGATTTGGCGGGTGCCACCATCGTCGCGGGCCGTTACGGCGTACCGAGTGCCGGCACCCAGGATGCCCGTTGGCAAGGCTTTGCCGTGGAACCCGGCAGTATTGCCCGTACCCGCGCCCAATACACCGATTATTTCGCCAACGCTTTTTTTACCGCCCAAGCCGCAACAGCAGGCTTAGCAGCACCGGCAGTGCCTGACGATGCCGGTAGCCTAGCAATCACCGCGCAAACGGGTTTGTCATTGGGTGCAGAACTGGCAGCCGCCCCTGCTGGCAATGGCCGGGGGGGGCAGGTCGACATCGGCGCCGATCATCTGGCGATAGTTGGCCGACGTGAAGATTTGACGGCTGGTGCGCCCGGCACGGTCAGTTTGCTGGCCGATGATTTGGATAAGTTGCATGCCCCCAGCCTGTTACTGGGCGGGGTGCGCAATAAAACCAAAACCGGTCAGCGGGTGTCGGTGTCGTCGCAAACCTTAAACGTTGCTGGCGATGCGGTTTTGCAAGGCGCTGAAATCCTATTAGCCGCGAAAAACGAGTTACGCTTGCAATCCGGTGCAGTCGTAAAAAGTTCCGGCAAAACCGCCAGCAATGGCATAGCGCTTACCGTCTCCAACCAAAACCAAAACAACAGCGATGGTGCGCTGGTGCGGGTTTCCTCGTCAGGGCAAGCGGCGGTGAGCCGCGATAAAACCGTGACCGGAAAAACCGGAACCTTGGTTGTCGAAAGCGGCGCACATCTCAAATCCGGCAATTCGATGCTGCTGGATTCCACTCAAGACACGGTGTTCGACGGATCGGTCGATATGCAGGGCGGCTCGCTGGCGTTGACCGCCAGTAAAATTAGCTTGGGCGCCGCACCCGCCGGTACTCAAGGCTTGGTGTTAGCGAACACGCAACTGGTGCTGGACGAATTGAAACTGACCAGCGCCAGCGATTTTGACATTTACGGCGGTGTTGCCGTCAATACCGGATTGCTGAGCATTGATGCCGCGCAGATCAATGGTTTTAACAATGCGGGGGCCAGCGCAGCGTTGACGGCGGATGTCATCCGGCTGGCCAATACCGCCGCGAAGGCGAATGGCACTGGCACCGGCACCGGCACCGGCACATTGGCGCTGAATGCCGAGGAAATCGAATTGGGAAGTGGTAATTATGCGCTTAGCGGCTTTGCGCAAGTCAACTTGAATGCGGCGGTTGCCATCAAAGGCTTGGGGCAGACGCTAGATCCTGTCACCGGCCAAAGTGCGTTGTCTGCTCCGGGCACATTAACCGTCGCAGGCGATTTGAATTTGAATGCCGGGCACTTCATCGGCGTTGCCGGTGCAACAACCAATATAGATGCCACAGGCTATCAGGTGACGCTTAGCTCGCCGGGTGCAGAAAATGCCTCGTGGACTAGTGGATTGGGTGCCAGTTGGGCTATCACCGGCGCAGCTATCCGCAGTAGCGCCCGTTTCGACTTGCCATCCGGTCGCCTTAAATTGACGGCGTTGACTGGCGATATTACGCTGGACAGCGGCGCTGGCGTGGACGTTTCAGGCCGGGCGATTCACTTTGCCGACCGGGTCAAATATTCTGCGGCGGGCAGCGTGTTGTTGTCGGCAAAGCACGGCAATGTCAATCTCGCGGAAGGTGCCAACATCAATCTGGCCGCTGCGGCGGACGGCACGCGGCAGGCCGGTGATGCCGGATTGCTGGCTATTAGTGTGGCTAACGGCCAGTTCAACTGGAATGGTATGGTCACCGCGCTGGGCAACAGCCAAGCCGATAGCACGCTGAAGCAAGGCACATTCCATCTGCTTGCCGACAGTTTCGGCGCGGGCGGTTTCTCGGCGCTCAATAACAAGTTAGCCGCCGCCGGATTTACGCAAGCACTGACGCTGGAACAACGCACGGGCGATGTGACCATAGCCGCGACCGACACGGTCAATGCCCACCAGTTCCAATTGCTTGCCGATCGGGGCGCAGTCACGATAGCTGGCACCGTCAACGCCAATGGCGACAAAGCGGGGGAGGTGTTGGTTTACGGCAGGGACGGCATCACCTTAAGCGCAACTGGCACAATCACCGCCACCGCCGCAAGTGCCGGAGCCGACGGCGGCAGCGTCACGCTGGATACGGTGCATCGGGACGATACCGGCAGCGGCTTGCTGGACTTGTCGCAAACCGGCGGCGTTATCGACGTGTCCGGCGGCAACGGCGGTGCGGTGCATTTGCGCACGGGCCGCGATGACGCATTGCATACCGTCGCCGTCACCGGCATCCATACCCGCATTACCGGTGCCGACGCCACGCGGACGGCGTTGGAAGCCACCCGTGTCTACGATGGGCAAGCCGTCATCAACTCGGCCAATATTAGCGCGTGGCAAAAAGACACCAACAGTTTTATGGCGGCAGCCCCGACGCTGGCGAATTTTTCCGGCGCCACCGTCAATTTGTTGCCCGGCATCGAGATCCGCAGTGCCGATGCCCTCACATTGGCAAGCCAGTGGGATTTTATGGGTTGGCGCTATAACGATGCGCAAGGCGGCAAAACCTTGCCAGGCTTTTTGACCTTACGGGCCGGGGGCGATTTGAACATCAACGCGACCCTGACCGATGCGTTTGCAACGGCAGCGATTCCCGGCCAAACCTCCATCCAGTTGCAGGATATGCTGCAACCCGGACTATCGTGGGGCTACAACTTGATTGCGGGCGGCAATGTCAATCTGGCAAACCGCTATCTGGCGCCCGACCCTTACGGTTTCGGCGATAAAGTCAACAGCCAGGTGATGGTCAGGACCGGCACTGGCGCTATCGGCATAAGCGCGGGCGGCGACATCCGTTTTGTCAGTGACGCCAACGACCCGACTGCGGCGGCAGCGGTTTACACGATGGGCCGGCCGGCCGAATACACGCGTGGGCAATTGCTGGGCGGCGCAGTGCCAGGCGTACCGGCAAGGCTGGCGGGCGAGACCGATGCGGACTACCTGAACCGGCTGGACCCGCAGCAAATGGACACGCTGCTGCGGTACGGTTATTTTAACGAAACGCTGCTGGGGTTGGTGTTCACCGTTGCGGAATATCCCAGCCAAGGCGGCGGTATCGGTCTGCATGCCGGCGGCAACATCGACGGCATCAACACCGGGCAGGAAACCAGCGACTGGCTGGTGCGTAGCGGCGTTATCGACAGCAACCACCGGCCCACCGCGTGGGGCATCAATATCAGCGGCGACCGCACCAATCCAAGCAATGGCATCTCCACCAAAGGCAAGCATTATTTTAACCAGAACATCGGCACGCTGGGCGGCGGTGATGTGGTTGTCGAGGCGGGCGGCGATGTGCGCAACCTGTCGGTCATGCTGCCGACCACCGGCAAACCGTTCGGCCAGTTGAGCGATGCGGTGAACCAATGGTCGCAAACCGGCACGGTCGTTAACGGTGGCGGCGATCTTCAGATCAGTGCAGGCAACAACATCATCGGCGGTGAGTATTATGTCGGCCGTGGCACCGGCAATTTGACGGCAGGCGGCAGCGTCGCGGCGGCAGCCAATAATCTCGGCGCTATCCTAGAATTGGGTGATGGCCATTTTAACGTGACAGCCCGCCAAGATGCCGTTATCGCCTCGGTCTTTAACCCCACCGTACTCAAACAAACCAGCGTGCTGCCATTGGGTGCGGGCGGCGATTCGCAGTTTTTCACTTACGCCGCCAGCAGTGCGGTCAACGTGGCCGCCACCGCAGGCAATGTCGTGCTGGAAAACGACACCGACGCGATACGCTTGGCTAAAAATCTGGACACCAGCACGTCATCAGGTTTCGAGTACGCGGTATACCCCGGCACATTACAGGCCGCCGCATTATCCGGCGATGTCCGTATCGGCCATTCCATGACCTTATTCCCGTCCGCCCAAGGCCGTCTGGAATTGCTGGCAGGCCGTAACATTGGCACCGACAGCAATGCCGCGCAATTGATCGACATCGCTATGTCCGATGCCGACCTGTCTTTCCTGCCCAGCGTCGCGGCCCCCGCCCAGCAGTTGGAAGGCAGCCTTAGCGACGGCCTGATCCGTGCCCGCGAGCGGCTAGACCCATCGACACCGGACGCCACGCTGATCCATGCCGCGGTGCCAATCCATAGCGGCGACACAGCCAAACCGGCCATTATTGCCAAATTGGGCGACATTGCCTTTGCTTCCAGTTCGGAAGTGACGTTCTACTTGCCCCAAGCCGCCGAGTTTGTCGCCGGTAGGGACATCAATAACCTAGGGTTGTCCGGGCAGAACCTGTCGGTCAACGATGTCACGCAGGTCATCGCCGGACGCGACCTTAACTTTGACGCGCCCGTCGATAGCGATGGCATTGTCCAGGCCAATGACAAGCAAATTGAACTGGGCGGGCCGGGGCAAATACAAATCCAAGCGGGCCGCAACATCAGCCTGGGCGGTTCGGCGGGCATCAACACGATAGGCAACACTAAAAATCCGGCGTTGGCGGCTAACGGTGCGGACATCAATGTGCTGGCAGGTGTTGCAGGCCCTGTGGATTACGCCAAGTTTATCGGCAACTATTTCACCTTAGGTAGCGACGCGCTCAATAAACTGGTGATCACCGACGATAACGGCCAAAACCTACTTGCCGGTTTGTCGCCCGGACAAAAGTTGGCTTATTTGCAACAACTGCCCGATGCCCGCAAGCAAAAGCTGGTGTTGGATGAGCTGTTCAGCGAAATCAAACTGTCCGCAGCGGCCGCCGCCGCTGCGCCGGAGTCCGGGCGCAAGGCCTTATATCAACAAGGTTTCGATGCGATTGCCACATTATTTCCGGCTAGCCATTATCAAGGCGACCTGTCGTTGGTTTTCAGCCAGATTAAAACCTTGGCGGGCGGCGGCATTACTATCGCCGTGCCAGGTGGGCAGGTTAATGTCGGCTTGGCAGGGACTGTCGCCGGTATCCAAAAAGGGGCCGATGAACTCGGCATCGTCGCCCAACAAACAGGCAATGTGAACGCCTTTAGCCAGGGCAGTTTTAATGTCAACCAATCACGCGTGTTCACGATGGGCGGCGGCGACATCGCAATCTGGTCGTCCGCAGGCAATATTGACGCCGGTAAAGGTGCGAAATCCGCCATTTCAGCACCCGCACCGATCACCCGCGTCGATGCCAAAGGCAATATCATCACGATTTTCCCGCCCATTGTTTCGGGTAGCGGTATCCAAACTATCAACCCGCCGGACACCGCCCAAAAGCGGGGTAATGTCTATCTGGCCGCGCCTGCCGGTATTGTCGATGCCGGTGAAGCGGGCATTAGCGGTGGGCAAATCGTCATTGCGGCGACTGCGGTTGTCGGTGCGTCCAATATTTCAGCGTCCGGCGGTTCGGTGGGCGTACCGACAGCGCTCGCCCCGCCAGTGGTGCCGACAGGGGTCGCCAATGCCGCCGCCAGCGCCGCCAAACAGGCCAGCCAAATGAATGACAGCGAAGGGGATAAGAACAGTGATAGCGACCAGAAAAAATCCAAGCTCAGCATGCTCAGTGTCGAGGTCATCGGTTACGGCGATTGCAGCGCTGCCGATGCGCGCGGTGGCAAGCCAGGCTGCGGGTCGTAGCTTGGCAATAACGGATAGGTATATGAACGACAAATACAATACGGTGACGAAAATAAATAGGATGACCCAAAAAACCTTGGCGGCCTTGTTGGCAGGCACGCTAGCGGCGCCGGTGATGGCGGATGAAAAAGAAGAATTGCTCAAGCTCAAGCAAGAGATTGCCGGTGAGCGTGAAGAATTGCTCAACCTTAAAAACACCACGGTCAACCTGATCGATGTTTTTGTACAGCAAGGTTTATTAGACAAACAACAAGCCGAAACCCTGATTAAGGCAGCAAAGGCAAAAGCGTCAGTCGCCGTCAAAGCGCACTTGGCGACAGAAGCGGCTGAAGAAACGGCTGTCAAAACGCCCAAACGCATCCGTGTTGCCTACGTCCCCGAATTTATCAAAGAAGAAATCCGCCAGGAAGTCATCGCCGGCTTGACGGGCAAGGTCGTGACCGAAGTCAAAGCCGACGCCAAAAAAGAGCAATGGGGCATACCCGCCGCGTTGCCGGAATGGCTGGACAACATCAAAATTTCCGGCGATATACGCTTGCGGGCGCAGGATGAGTTTTTTGGTTCGGAAAATAGCCAAAATGCCTATCTGGACTATCTCAGCATCAACAAAGATGGCGGCGTGCTGGCGGCGCAGAATAAAAACGAGGCTTATCAGAATACGACCAAAGACCGCTTACGCTTGCGTGAACGGTTTAGGTTAGCCATTGACGCCAAAATAACCGACGGCCTGAAAGCCGGTTTGAGGCTGTCAACGACCAATCAGTTCAGCCCGGTTTCCAGTAACCAGACGCTGGGCAACACCGGGCAAACCTATCAGGTCGCTTTCGACCGCGCTTTTGTGCAATACGATTTTCTCGATGATAAGCGCAACGACTGGTTCAGCCTTTACGGTGGTCGTATTGCCAATCCCTGGATGTCCACCGAGATGGTGTACAGTTCCGACCTGAGCTTTGAAGGGTTTGCTGGCACGTTCCGCTGGCGCATGAACCAGGATAACCCAATGGTGAAAAATTATCGGGCGGCAAATCCGAATGCACGATTTGGCTTGCAGATGGGGCCGCAAACGCCCGATACGCTGTTCATGACGCTGGGCGCATTCCCTATCCAAGAAGTCAATTTATCGACCAGCGACAAATGGCTGTTCGGCGGCCAGCTCGGCGCTGATTGGTTGGTGCGTAACGATTCCCGCTTGAAAGTCGCCGCCGCTTATTACGATTACCAAAATATCCGTGCCCGCGCGAATGCCCGTGACAGTTTCGATAATGACTGGACTGCGCCGCAATTCACGCAAAAAGGCAATACCATGGTGCCAATCAATGTCAACGACGGTTTCAACAGCCGTTGCACGGATAGCCAAAGCCTGCAAGGCCAAGGTTGCCTGTTCGGTCTCGCGTCCGATTTTAAAATTTTCAATGCCACGGTCATGTATGACTTTGCCGATTTTGCGCCGACCCATGCGCTGGTGTCGCTGGATTACGCAAAAAACCTAGGCTATGACGCCGCCCGCATTGAACGCGCATTTCCTGGTTTCTTGGGTGCTAACAACAAAGCGAGGACGGATGCTTTCCAGATCCGGCTCGATGTCGGTAAGCAGGAAATCCGGCGCTTTAAGGACTGGAGCACGATATTCGCCTACCGTTATGTGCAACGCGATGCCATCTTGGACGCGTTCACCGACACCATTTTCCATCAGGGCGGCACGGATGCCAAAGGCTGGATGGTAGGCGGCAATTACGGCTTGGCGAAAAATACTTGGCTGATGTTCCGCTGGTTTAACACCGAAAGCATCGACGGCCCGCCGCTGAACATAGACACCGCGACACTGGATCTGAACATACGGTTGTGATTGGGGTGACTGGGCAGCGCCGCCGGATGTGGCTTGGATATTTATGCCAAGTTACAAGGTTTGGCCACTACCCCAGCCAATCCCTTGTTATGGCCTAACTTTTGGGCGGGCCGTTTTTGTTAAACGCCAGCTTAAAACGGTGCAGCAATATCCCGTAAGTTTGAATGGCCAACGGCATTAGGGTTCGCAGCAATAAAGCGCCACCCCGCCATGCCAATAGGCTGAACCGGTAAAGCATTATGGCTAAACGGTTAAATTGCTTGCGTACCGGTGAAAAATCCACGGCCTTATCCTTAATAAGGCCGCAACGGTACAACCAGCGCAGCCATCCTGTCACGCAGAGAAAAAACAACCCTAGCCCAATCAAAAACCAAGCTAAACGGCCTTTAGCACCCAATGCTTCGCCGGTATGCAGTGGCCATAACCACGTGCTTAAGGTCTCGCCGTAAGAAAAACGGTCGGGATTGCGCACTTCTTTGATATGGCCGCTCCAACGGTCCACCCAAACGGTGGTGAACGGATGCCGTTGGCCCAGTTCGCCATTTTGCCGCAAGTTGATGAGGTAAGTGCCGGTGTCCCCCGTAGGTGTGGTGATGCGCCGTAATTTGGCACGGGGAAACGCCCCGCGTGCTATGAACTCTGCGGCTTCCAAACTGGTCGGGTGGTTGTTAGGGATGGCGGTGCTGGTAATGGCGCGCCCCGTTTCGCCATGCACCATCCCGGAAGACCCCGTCAGTGTTTCCAGCAACACAGGGTAGGACAGCAAAAAACCAGTGCATGCCAGCAACAGCAAGGGTAACGCAGTCAATAACCCGACCATTCGGTGCACGTCAAAAACCAATTGCATCATGCCAGACTGATGGCGGATTTTTAATACTTGCCGTATCCCTTTGACACCCGGCCACCATAAATAAACCCCGGTGCAAACCGAGGTCATCAACAACAACCCGAACACACCGACGGCCCGCCAACCGGCTTGCCCCGCCAACAGTTGGGTGTGCAAATCCAGCAGCCAAGTGCTTGCCGTTTGTCCCCAAAAGCGGCTATCGACCACTTCTGCCGTGTAGGGGTTGACCGACACCATCAGCGGCGCATACAACTCAAAGTAAGTTTCCCTCGGTTTGTCGTACCAGGCGGTCATCATGCTCTGGGAAGTACGGGGCATTTCCAGCGTCCATGAACCATAACGCTCAGGATGGGCTTTCTTTACCGATGCGATGATTTTGTCCAATGATTGGTATGCGCCCTGTGGCTGTTCGATGACTAAATGCGGGTTAAGCAACTCGTCCAGCTCCTCACGGTAAACGCTGAGACTGCCGGTCAGTGCCAATAACGCGAAAAAAATTCCTGCGCCGAAGGCGAGATAACGATGGAGTTTGAGCCAAATCGCCCGGTTAGCCCGGTTTTTGAAAGGGGAGGGCATAGTGTGTTTATGTCGCAAAAAATCGGTCATTATCCCATACGGCTTTTGACCGGAACGATATATTTAAAGGCCTTATATACTTTAAACGCTCAGGTTTTCGGTTTTTTATGTAGGGTAATTTGCAAAAGCTGAAAATATGACCGTTCAGAGTATATATGTTTTGATAAACCCCCAACCATAACGATCAAACACTTGGCCAGTGAAGCCCGCTGTTATGGCGCAATCCGGCAGTTGCGCCGGATTACCGGCGTGAATTATCCGCATTGTGGCTTAACAGCCCGCAACGCGTTTGCCAGCGTTACCCGCGCAAGGCGTGTGGCAAACGCTTCGATAACCTGACTGGGGCGGTCTCGGGGCATCATCAGCCGCCGTTGTTACTTTCTGGGGAATAAATCGGTGTGGGTGCTACGTCTGTATTTTATGGGGTTGAACCTCTCTAACCAGCAGATTGCCCAAGCACTGGATTTGAACAAGGACAGCTTGCAGTACATGATGGAATCCACGAAGAAGTGGCAGGGTACACTCCAAAATTGGTAAGCGTTCAGCTATCGGTGATGATTTTGCGGTATTCCTCGTTTGGCATTTACGGCTCTTAAAGAATCTTCAATGATGAAGGCCTATCCTCAAAAAGAGCTGCTGGATTGTATGCCATCAGCAAATATAAAAAAAAGCAGTTGGATAACTAACATTTTTTATAAATTGTGCTTAAATTTCTGTGAGCTACATTTAAGCTCATTACTTTTTACATAGATTAATAAGTTAAAAATCTATGCGCAGGTGGTGATACTCTTGATTGCGTATCGTGGCATTGCACGCATCTCGACAGTGTCATAATGACAAAACCTTCTTTAGGAAAGACTTTACGATGAAAACAATATTTCGAAAATTTAGCTGGATAGGAATAAAACTTGTTAGTGCGATAACCATCGCAGTGACTTCGTTGTCAGCGAATGCTGCCTTGATCGATGGTTCTGCTACATCTGCGGCGGATGCAGCTTGCGCCGTAGATCCTACCTGTTCTCTGTCTCGCGGTGGCCTCTCTGATGTAATGACAGTGTACGGGTCGGGTAATGCCGTGTTTGCCCGTATTTTTGCTTTCGGCAATGAAGAAACGGGTAACATCTATTACTTTAACCCCGGCCTTGTAACTGCCGATGCCACTCAGTTGAACAATTACAGTACTGTGATTAATAGTACACCGGCCGATAAGGATGGTGTTTCCGGGCAGGTTAGTGATACTTTTGGGACTGTGGATTTGGGCAGTTCTTCTTTTGCATTGGCTTTCCAATCTGAACCAGGCACATCAGGTATTCCAATCGCTGGCCCGAGCTATCTAGAAAAAATTGGACTAAACCCTAATAATTGGATTATGGAGCCTGGTGTATATTTGTCTGTTGAATATGATGCGACTTTGTATTTGAGTCAAGCCATGCGCGATGCCGGTTACACGGCGGGCTTCCAATCCGAAGCGATTCCAGCGCCTACTGCGCTGATTTTGTTTGGCATCGGTGCAATAACTGCGGCCTCCCAACGTAGAAGGAGTACAGGAAACGTAACGTTAGCGGAGCGGTGTACAACGATTCCAGCGTAGCCGTAGGGTCTTGCATTTTGTCGGAATCTGAGCGGTAGCGGGAGGGGAGACAAAATGCAAGGCATCCCGCACGGCGTTAAGTCATTGGGGCAGCCAGTGGCGCACAGCATACCGTAGGGGGTTGTGCGTCGCGGCGGACACAGGACGAACGTTGGCAGCCGAAGGCAATTACACCTAAGGTACCGGGGGTAAGAAATTTTAATGATTCAACAATAACTCAGCCATCCCATCCAACTTAACCTTAATTTGTTTCCATCCGGGCATTTGTAAACTTAATAGCCTGTAGAATTCGGGACTGTGGTTGTGTTCTTTTAGATGACACAGTTCATGAATAATCACGTAATCGATACAGTCTGTAGGCGCCTTTACCAAATGCGGATTCAACAGGATATGTCCCTGCGGCGAACAGCTTCCCCATTGTTTCTTCATTGTCAGCAGCTTAATCGTGGGAGATTCGCCGTTCAGCCACAACACGCTAGGTACCAAAGCGTTTAGGCGGCGATGAAAAACTTGACGGGCGTGAGGGGCATACCAATCTTTTAATAGTAACCTTACTTTTTCACTAGAACGGTCGGCAGTGGCAACGTGTAATTGCCCTCTCAACAATTTCACCGTAGGCGGATGATTGTTGGCTAACGCCACTATTTTTAAGGGATAGCGTTTCCCCAAATAAAAATGACTTTCGCCGCCAATATAGTGTCTTGGCAATACTTCCGACCGCGCTTCACGAATACGGGATAGGTTTAGGGATAACCAACGCGCACGCTTCAATACCGCTTGCTTAATCTGCTGTAAGTCGGCGTTTTCCGGCGCATCCACTTGTACCCTCCCATCGGGATGGATATGGATGGCAATCTTAAATTTTTTACGGGCCAGAAAAGTGACTTGATAACGGATTTCCTCGCTACCGTAGCGAATGGTTTGTTGCATCAGCGTTCTTTGGACAGGCCGACACGGGTCATTTGGACGATATGTTCAATCACTTCCTTTGCTTTATCCATGCCAATCAGCTTAAACAACCGTGGCAATAAACTTTTACGAATTTCAGCTTCAATGTTTTGCGGATTGACAGAGTTTTCCGCAACCGCCTTATCAACCACTTCGTCGATAGCAAAAGCTTCTCCGACATAATGGTTTATTTCCTCGGGTGACATGGCAACAAAAGCGTCTTCACCGATGACCAATTTGAACACACCGAAATAAGCCTTGGCGTGGGAGTTTTTAGCCAATGGACTTGGTGTATCCGCCACCTCGCGGCGGGCCAGCTTTTCTTCCAAATCCTTATAAAAGGGTAAGTTTAAACAAACGACACCAAAGTCCCATAGAATTTTGAGCGGTGACAAGCCTTAAACTTCTGGTGTATTGCCTCGCACTACTGCCATTGCTGCATTATTCGATGAATACCGGAAATTACAGCTTATTTGATAAGGAAATAAATGGGAATATCAGACATTTTTATCTAATTTTCCTTATCGTTTTAACGTTCGTTTTTTCTATGCCTTTGGAGCTATTGATATTTCTGATGAGCAATGATTGTTAAGGCTTCCCAAAAAATGGCAGATTAAAAATGCTAAAAATTGGGAAGCCTGAAAATGGCATAAGGCCACGCCGTCTGTGGCTTTTCAATAAATCATATGGGACTTTGGTGTCGTTTGTTTAAATGCACCCGTAGTTCTAACTTTTACTTCGCGAGTTTACAAACTAAATTTAAAACTTGTAGAATATCGCGAACTAATTTCAGAACTTTAAGTACCATTTAAATTTGGTATTTTAGAAATTTCTCAAGGTTACGGAG
>JAQTQZ010000029.1 GCA_028712695.1 Methylovulum sp.
CCTCGACGGCCACTTTGGTTTTAAATTCCGTTGTGTGGTTCTTGCGTACATTTGCCATACTTTAGTTTGCCTTTTTGGGTAAGGCTTTCTATCTTAACTGCTGGTCTAAAATATGGGGAGTATCATAGTTTCCCTTTCTTGCTGAACAGAAACGAATTTATCCATATTTTCAATACGATTTGTGTTTGCCGATTCTACAGCGGCTTGACTGCTTCCGTTATTGCCGATAAAGGCTTGAGGTTGATAACAAATAGCGTAGCGAGGACGCGCTCCGTTAAGCCACCAATGCACAACACCCGGTAAGGCAATATTTAGCACTGTGGCTAATTCAGTTATTGCTTCCGTTAATACTTGATCGTCATTGTAAATTTCTCTATGTCCATATTTTTCTTTAAGGGAATAGGCAATAATCTTTTGCGTTTTCTCGTAATCTGGCATAACAAGCCTAGCGGTTTGCATAGGTGTGAGTGTTTGCGGTATCTCTCCGGTGGGTGGTATTCCAACAATTGCGCAAATTTCCTGCTTGTATCGAACATGCAATTTATATTGCTCTTCTTCATCAGCCAAAGCTTTGGCGTGTTTAATAATCTCGGCAAAGTTCATCACACATAACCATCACTTTCAGTGATTGCCCTTTCAAAAAAGAAAACCGCGCCAGTGGGTGAAAGGTTGCCCACGTTCGCCCCGTCGGGCTAGGTGCGGTTTATTCGGTGTGCCGGTTAGGCGTGTGTCTCCAGCCGTGCTATGGGTTGCCTTGGCTTTTGCCGTGCTTGCCATAGGTCATAATTCGCTTGCATGTGCAGCCAGCTTTCCGCGCTGCCACCTAATGCGTCCGCAAGCCGTAACGCCATTTCAGGCGATAGGGCGGCGCGTCCGTTCAGCACCCGCGATAACGCCGCACGGGTAACGCCTAGGCGTTCGGCAAACTGTTTGATGGTTATGCCGCTTCCGGTAAAAACGCCGTCTTTCAGGACTTCGCCGGGATGTGGCGGGTTGTGTTGTTGGCTCATGGGCTTCTCTCCTAGTGGTAGTCTTGATAATCAACCAGCACGGCATTATTGCTGTCAAATGTGAAGGTCATCCGCCAGTTTTTATCCACCCAGACCGCCCAATGGTTTTGCAGGTGGCCTTTTAGCGGGTGTAGCCGCCAATTGGGCAAGTCCATATCATCGGGGCTGGTGGCGGTGTCGAGTTTGGCAAGCTGTAAGTTAAGGCGTGTGGCATGTTGGGCTTGAATGCCCGCCTTGCTGCCCGTCTCGAAAAATGCTTTTAAGCCTTTGTGCTGGAATGATTTAATCATGCCATAAAGTGTATAGCGTAGAGTCTCTTAATTCAACGCTATTTTGTTGCTGGGTATGGTTTTGAGGGGGGATTTAGCAATGGTGAAAGGTTGCCCGCGTTCGCCCCGTCGGGCTAGGTGCGGTTTAACGTCTTTTGTTTTCCGGCAAACCGATAGGCTAAACGCCAAAACTTTCCGCCTTGTGGTGTAACCAACAAAAACAGGCCGCCGCCGTCGCTTAGTTTTTGCGGTTTTTCGGTTGGCTTGGTTTTGCGTAGTTGAATATCAGGGAGCATGGCGCACTCCTAAAGGGTTGTGGCAGTTTTGTTGGTATCGGTTGCTTCTTGGTGGTCGATACCAATAACTATACCAACAATATGTTGGTATTTGATGATACTTAGTGACACGGCTTAAGGCAATAAAAAACCCGCTAAGCCTTGCGGCTTGCGGGTTATAACACCGTATGACACGGTGTGATTTTACAATTTGGTACGATTGCCGGTATTGAATTTTCTTATAACATAATGATTTTAAACAACTAAAAACAACAACAACCGTGCCGTATCACGATTTGTGTCACTACTTTGGTTTTTGCCCTCTGTTTTCGGCAAAACACCCGCAACACTTGCCGATATTTCAGGCATAAAAAAACCGCCCGTCAAGGCGGTCAAGATTTTAGCCGGGCTGTGTTATGTCAAAAATCCAGCAAATTATCCATTGCCCGCCCTTTCCGTAGTTTGTCCGGTGAATCTGAGCCGATATGAACCGGCTTCGACACGCCCGCCATAACCAACACTTCTTTTGCCGCTGCCAGACGCACCGCGTCATTCTCTGAGCCGGTCATCAAGTCCGCTATGGTTTCGATAGCCAAGGCTGCTTTGCTCTGTATTGCCGCCCGTGCCGCCTCCTGAATTTCTGACTTTAGGCCGTTAAAGTACGCGATAAAAGCATCATCGTTTTTAAGCCATGAATAAACGGTCGTGCGTGTCGTAGCGGCCTGTTCGGCGGTCGTGGTTATAGGTCGCCCACGGTTTTTCGTCGTCATCACACAAGGCTTCTATCAGGTCGGCGGTGCTGATTTTGTCGGTCTTGTTGTCGAACAGCTCTTTAATATCTGCTAGCAATTCAACACCGATACTCAGGCTTTCCGCGTCTGAGCCGGACAACTTCAAAGCCGCCCGTGTTGCCCTGTCCAGCCAAGCCGCCCCCGCCAGTTCGGCAATGGCTAGCAAGGCTTCCCAATTGTCTTGGGCGCGGTCATGCAGGGCATTAGGTAGCACCGGCTTGGCTTGCCTTAATGCGGTGCGGTTGTCGTCGGCAAAACGTGCGAGCTTCGATACTAGGTCATCGAACAATTCCGGTTCAGCATGGCGCAACCTCTACACGTTTTCATTCGGCATTTTCCGGCGTAACTCCAGCGCGATAGCCCTGTCCATCAGGGTTTCTGATAAATGCCCGATACCCGCCAAGGCTTTTGCGCCCCAAACGTTGAAACGTGTTGGCGTGAAGGTGTCGCCCAGACTATAAAACGTTTAATGGTGTTGGCGATCCCGTCGAGCAATTCAGCCGCGCCGACTTCCTCATGCCACGGGTCGGGAACGGTGAAAATATCTTGTTCCTGATCTGGTTGTGACTCTTTCCGGTGTGCGGCTATTTGTTTATCAAGGGTGGCTGGCCTCACCCTCAACGCCTTGGCTTCGTCCCCCCTCACACGGTCATAGTCCATTGGTGATAAGGTTGCTAATCGCTGTATAGCTGCCCTGTAAACCGCGTCCTTATTGAGTTTTTCCGCCATTTCATGCCTCCATTTGTGATACGTTTTTAGGCTACATTAGCCTGTATCACGATTTGTGTCACTGTTTGGCGTGTATGTTATGGGATTTCGCTGTATTTCGCTGGACAATAAAAAACCCGCCAAGCCAGATAACTTGCGGGTTCTTGTACTTCGTTGGGTCTCTTTAAACCCCTATTTGGTACCGATGGCCGGATTTGAACCGGCACGACTTGCGTCACCACCCCCTCAAGATGGCGTGTCTACCAATTTCACCACATCGGCTTAAAATTTATGGCATTGTTAACTTTGTATAGTTATCCATTTTATTCACTTGGAAATATTGATGTATAAATTAAAACCTATACTAAATTGACAATGCCAAGTTTATTATTGCCGACTATTTTTTTACTGGCTTTTCAATCGGTTTAATTGTTTCTGCGGCAGGCACTTCAGTTTGCTTTATTTCTTCAGTTGGGGCAACGGCTTTATCCGGAGCGGGTACCGCCAGTATTTCTTCAGTGACGGTTGGCGTCACTGCTGTTTCTTTAGAGCCAGGGACATCAGGGAGTGTTTGTGTGTTTTGGTTGGCAACCGGCTCGCTCATAAGGTCGTATACTGCGCCTTGCTTGCTATTTAGCACTGCAAGCCCAAGGCTGGTTGTAAAAAACAATGCGGCCAAAATTGCTGTAGTACGGGACAAGAATGATGCTGCACCTTGGGCGCCAAAAACAGAACCTGAAGAGCCACTGCCAAAAGCAGCGCCGGCGTCCGCCCCTTTGCCTTGCTGGATCAATATTAAGCCAATAATGCCTAAGCCCAACAAAACGTGAATAACAATAATTAATTGATACATGAAAGTCTAAATTTCTTCTAAATCGAATGATAAATCTTTAAAAAGGATTCCGCATCCAACGAAGCCCCACCTATTAAGCCACCGTCAATATCTGGCATGGAAAACAAGCCTTTTGCATTATCAGGTTTGGCGCTGCCACCATATAAGATAAGTAATTTTTCGGCAATTGCTTGGTCTTTAGCCGAAATATATTGACGAATATAATGATGAACTTCTTGAGCTTGTTCATCTGTTGCCGTTTTTCCTGTGCCTATCGCCCATACCGGCTCATAAGCGATTACCGCTGCACCAAAAGCGGCTATGCCTGCCTGATTGATAACAGCGTCCAGTTGCTCTTCAATGATGGCAAAGGTCTGGTCTTGTTCACGTTGTTCCAAGGTTTCACCTATGCACAGGATAGGGGTGATATTTTGTTCTTGGGCTTGGCAAAAACGGGCTGCAACAGTTTCATTGGTGTCACCATAGTAGGTGCGCCTTTCTGAGTGTCCTACCAATGCGTATTGGCAGCCAAATTCTTTTAGCATTGAGGCCGAAATTTCACCAGTAAAAGCACCTGATGGTTTATCTGCAACATTTTGTGCACCTAAAGCCAATGCGGTGCCTTTAACAATTTCACTAACACAATCGAGATAGACATAGGGCACACAAACGGCAATGCCTGCATTACTGCGTTCATCTAAACCTGCGGTAATGCCTTGTGCAAGCAGCTTTGCGCTAGCACGCGTACTGTTCATTTTCCAATTGCCTACAACCAGTGACTGACGCATTGTTATTAGCTCCACCTAGAATAAAATCGCCTATGATATAGTTTAATAACAACCAATTCAAGCATCTATTGCTTTCTGAACTTCATCAGCAAGTTGCTGTGCATAATTTTCTACTAAATCGCGCTGTTGGCCTTCCACCATCACACGAATTAATGGCTCAGTGCCTGATGCCCTCAATAGTACGCGACCTTGCGTACCTAACTTGGATTCTAATGATTTTACTGCTTTCTTAATGCTTTCATTGTTATCAGGGTTAACTTTTTTAGTGCTTTTAATGTTAATTAGGATTTGTGGAAACTTCTGCATCCCAGATTTTAGTTCGTGCAAAGATTTACCGCTACACTGCATTTCTGCCATGACTTGCAACGCCGCGATAATGCCGTCGCCTGTTGTGGTTTTATCTAAACAAATGATATGCCCGGAGTTTTCACCACCTAAAATGCCTTTGTGCTCATTCAACATTTCCATGACATAGCGGTCTCCAACTTTAGCCCTTAATAAATTAATGCCCAAGCTTTTTAAGCCATGTTCCATACCTAAATTGCTCATTAATGTCCCTACTACCGGCCCTGCCATCTGTCCCGATGCCATCCTCGATTTTGCAATAATGTAGATAAGCTCATCACCATCAACAATTTCACCTTTATGGTCAACCATAATCAAACGGTCACCATCACCATCTAGTGCGATGCCGAAATCGGCGTGATGGGCAAGAACGCTTGCAACGAGTTGCGCTGGTTTGGTTGCCCCGCAATCCTCATTAATATTAATGCCATTGGGGTCAACGCCAATGGCAATGACTTCTGCCCCCACTTCACTGAACACATGGGGCGCGATATGGTAAGTCGCCCCATGGGCGCAATCAACAACGATTTTCATGTCGCCAAAATCCAGGCGTGTCGGCACACTCGCCTTACAAAACTCTATGTAACGCCCTGGTGCATCATTTAACCGTTTCGCCTTCCCTAATTTTGATGAGGTTACGGTCGTCATAGGTGTTTCTAGGTAGCTTTCTATCTGGTGTTCTATGTCATCAGGCAGCTTGGTCCCATGCACAGAAAAAAATTTGATACCATTGTCATAATAAGGGTTATGGGAGGCGCTTATCACTATGCCTGCTTGTGCCCTTAAGGTGCGTGTTAAATATGCAATGCCAGGCGTGGGCATGGGGCCTAGTAAACGGGTGTCGACACCGGCAGCAGTCAGGCCAGCCTCTAGTGCCGACTCAAACATATATCCTGAAATGCGGGTATCCTTACCCACCAATACAAAATCATTCCCTGCATTGGCAAGCACCTTTCCGGCAGCCCAACCTAGTTTCAATAAAAAATCCGCTGTTATTGGTGGCTTGCCGACTTCACCTCGAATACCATCCGTTCCAAAATATTTTTTTGTCATAGTGCTACCGTTTAATGACCTGGTTTTTTGCTTGAGCCGATTTTAAGATACTAAAAAAAAGAGAGGCATCATGCCTCTCTTTATAGCTTCAAATTGAAAAGTTTTTAGTTTTGTTCAGCTGCGCCACCGATTGACGGCTCGCCTTTTTTTTCATCTTTGCTCTTGATTTCATCAGTGGAGACACCGCCACGAGGAGGGATGTCGTTCCAGCCATCAGGATCTTTAACTGGCCTACGGGCCATTAAATCATCAATCTGGGTTTTGTCGATAGTTTCGTATTTCATCAGTGCCGCAGCCATCGCATGCAGTATATCGATGTTTTCTTTGATAAGCCGTTCTGCGCGTTCATAGTTGCGGTCTATAAATGACCGGATTTCTTCATCAATAGTATGCGAGGTCTCTTCTGCCACCGATTTATGTTGCGTTACTGAACGGCCTAAAAACACTTCACCTTCCTCTTCACTGTAGGCTAGCGGCCCTAAACGTTGTGACAGCCCCCATTTAGTGACCATGTTTCTGGCCAATTCAGTGGCGCGTTCAATGTCATTGGAAGCGCCGGTACTAACCTGTTCCCAACCAAATATCACTTCTTCAGCAATACGGCCACCGTAAAGACTGGAAATCATGCTATCCAACTTTTGTTTACTGGCGCTGTACTGGTCTTTTTCGGGCAAAAACATAGTTACGCCCAAGGCACGGCCACGCGGCATAATGCTTACTTTGTAAACAGGGTCATGTTCAGGTACCAGCTTGCCGACAATGGCATGGCCTGCTTCATGATAAGCCGTCATTTTCTTTTCTTTCTCATCCATAACCATGGAATAGCGCTCCGCCCCCATGATTAACTTGTCTTTGGCTTTTTCCAAATCCGCCATGTTGACGACACGCTTGTTCATCCTGGCAGCAAACAAGGCGGCCTCATTGATCAAATTGGCCAAATCAGCGCCTGAAAAGCCAGGAGTGCCTTGGGCGATGTATTTGATTTCGACATCATCAGCCGTAGGGACTTTTTTTGCATGAACCTTGAGGATTTGTTCTCGTCCCCGTACATCTGGCAGACCCACGGTGACTTGGCGGTCAAACCGCCCCGGACGCAATAAGGCTTTATCCAAGACATCAGGACGGTTGGTTGCGGCTATCACAATAATCCCTTCGTTGCCTTCAAAACCATCCATTTCCACTAGCAACTGGTTTAAAGTTTGTTCGCGTTCATCATTGCCGCCTCCCAGGCCTGCGCCACGCTGACGGCCCACCGCGTCAATCTCATCAATAAAGATGATGCAAGGGGCGTGTTTTTTGGCTTGCTCAAACATATCACGGACTCGTGAAGCACCGACGCCGACAAACATTTCAACAAAATCAGAACCGGAAATGGTGAAGAATGGTACTTTGGCTTCGCCAGCAATTGCTCGGGCCAACAAGGTTTTTCCTGTTCCAGGAGGGCCTATCATTAACGCGCCCCTAGGGATTTTTCCGCCCAGCTTTTGGTATTTCGCAGGGTCTTTAAGAAAATCAACCATTTCAGACACTTCTTCTTTGGCCTCATCACAACCTGCAACATCGGCAAACGTCACTTTAATTTGGTCTTCTTCAAGCATGCGGGCCTTGCTTTTGCCAAAGCTCATGGCGCCTCGGCCACCTGCACCGCCACCTTGCATTTGCCGCATAAAAAATACCCAAACAGCAATCAGCAATAACATAGGGCCAAAAGAAACCAATAACTGCATGAGCAGGGAAGGTTGTTCTGGTGGGATAACCTTAATGTCAACACCGTTTGCCAATAAATCATCGACCAAATGTGGGTCAGATGGGGCATAAGTTTTAAAGGCTTGTCCGTTTTGTGTTTTTCCTTTGATGACATGCTCGTCAATCATGACTTGTTGGACCTGGCCTGCCTTTACGGAGTCGATAAATTGCGAGTACGACAACGCAGAATCAGCCCGCTGGGCTTGTGGGCCAAAATTGTTAAATAGGGACATCAGCACCACAGCGATGACTACCCATAAAATTATATTTTTTATCATATCGTTCACAAACACGCCCCAGGTTTGAACAGCTCTGTGTAAAAACTGAATTAATTGTATCAGGATTATATTCCTGAATGATTGCTGTACTTTTTCGCTTTGTAGTGAATAAAAGTATAAGCATGGCTATAGCGATGAGCCGGAATACATTAATAGTGCACCGCGCTAAAATTGCAGGTGCAACACCATCATGCGAATATAAGGGTTTAAGTGCTTTATTTAAAGCCTTTAGCTAAAATATAAACTTCATTGCTTCGTGGCCTTGATGCTTTGGGCTTTCTAATGACCACTTTAGAGAAACATTGTTGTACGTCCCGATGAAATGCTTCAAAACCTTCTCCATGGAACAATTTGACCAAAAAGACGCCTTCTTTAGTTAAAACTGTTTTTGCGGTGTCTAATGCCAATTCACCCAGATAAATGGCCCGTGGTTGATCGACGCCTTTATTGCCGCTCATGTTCGGTGCCATGTCTGACATTACCAGATTAACCGGTGCATCATCAAGAACGTGATAGAGGTTTTCTAATACGGCCTCTTCGCGAAAATCTCCCTGAATAAAATCCACCCCTTCCAGAGGATCCATGGGCAAAATGTCAAGCGCAACTAATTTGCTTTTTTTGCCAATAAGTGGCCTTGCAAACTGTGACCAACCACCTGGTGCGGCACCTAAGTCAATGATATTCATGCCAGGTTTAATGATCTGGTCTTTCTCTTGAATTTCCAGCAGCTTAAATACGGCACGTGAACGGTAGCCTTGCGCTTGGGCCATTTTGACATATTCGTCGTCAAAATGCTCCTGCATCCAACGATTGCTACTTTTACTGCGTCCCATATAGTTTTGTTTAGTGTAAAATTAGTTATTTGATTTTAGGAACAAAGAGTGAACTCTGTAGATAAAAAAAGGTTGCGGGCCGAGGCTCATGCCTTAAAGCCTGTGGTTATAATTGGTCAATCAGGCCTGACAGACGCGGTGCTGGCAGAAATTGAACTGGCGCTTAATAGCCACGAATTGATTAAAGTAAAGGTACGGGCAGAACGGGAAGAGCGTGAGCAGATTAGTGAAAAAATTTGTACCATCGCAGGTGCCGAGCTTATCCAAGCGATTGGTCAGGTTATTGTCATTTATCGTTTGAACCCCAATAAATGACAAGGCAAAAGGTACAAAGCCTAAAGGACGGGATTTTCGTTCCAAGCTTTGTTCCTTTAGCCCCATCAATCAAATGTATTTGATTGAAATAATTTCATAATCGACATTGCCTGCGGGCGCTTTGACAGTAACGACATCTTCAACTTCCTTACCGATTAGCGCCCGCGCAATTGGCGAACCAATAGATATGCGTCCTTCTTTGATGCTTGCTTCGTCTTCACCCACAATCTGATAGGTGACCCGTTTTTCAGATTCGATGTCTTCTATTTCAACGGTTGCACCAAACACGACTTTGCCATTGGCATCGAGTTTCGTCACATCAATAATCTGGGCATTGGACAGTTTCCCTTCAATTTCAGCAATGCGGCCTTCAGCAAAGCTTTGTTGCTCGCGTGCGGCATGATACTCAGCGTTTTCTTTTAAGTCGCCGTGCTCACGCGCGGTTGCTATTGCGGCAATAATGCGCGGACGAACCACTGATTTTAATTCTTCCAATTCTGTGCGTAATTTTTCTGCGCCTTTTACGGTAAGAGGTACTTTGCTCATTTTTCAACTCCAATCATTATTCATCCATTACTGACATGTTAAGTCAGGCTTTTATGCAAGTCTTGCAGACAGTTTATATTGCCGGCATCCAGCTCACCTAGTGCATAACAGGCTGCCCTGGCTCCTGCCATTGTTGTGTAATAAGTCACCCGATACTGCAAGGCTTCCCGGCGCATGGTAAACGAATCTGAAATCGCCTTTTTACCTTCGGTGGTGTTAATGACCAATTGAATCTGGCCGTTTTTAATCATATCGACGGTATTGGGCCGACCTTCATTTACTTTGTACACCACTTCACAGGGTATGCCCGCCTCTTTTAGAAATCGTGCTGTGCCACCGGTAGCTACGATTTCATATTTTTTATCTACCAGCATTCGCGCTATGTCGGGTGCTTTGGCTTTATCGACATCACGGATGCTAATCAGCACTTTGCCGCTATGGTCTAAGTTGATGCCCGCTGCCCGTTGGGATTTGGCGAAGGCTTCACCAAAGGTTTTACCGACGCCCATCACTTCCCCGGTTGACTTCATCTCTGGGCCGAGTAATGGATCAACACCTGGAAATTTAACGAAGGGGAACACCGCTTCCTTAACAGAATAGTAAGCGGGGATGCGTTCTTCAGTGATACCTTGCTGGGTAAGCGTTTGTCCGACCATCACCCGCGCAGCAATTTTTGCTAAGGGGTAACCTGTCGCTTTAGACACAAAAGGCGCTGTCCTTGAAGCTCTTGGATTGACTTCCAGCACATAAATATCATTACCCTGTATGGCAAATTGGGTGTTCATCAGGCCTCTTACGCCCAGTGCTTCGGCCATCTTTGCGACTTGTTCGCGCAGTTGGTCTTGAAGTTCCGGTGCTAAATCATAAGGCGGTAAAGAACATGCCGAGTCACCTGAATGCACACCGGCTTGCTCGATGTGTTCCATCAGACCGCCAATTAATACGCGTTCGCCATCATAAATCGCATCGACGTCCATTTCCACAGCGTCGTCTAAAAAACGATCCAATAGCACAGGCGAATCATTAGATACGCTAACCGCCTCTTTCATATAGCGTTGCAAGCCTTCTTCATTGAAGACGATTTCCATCGCCCGGCCACCGAGCACATAAGATGGTCTGACAACTAAGGGATAGCCCAGTTCTTTAGCGGCATTCAGTGCTTGCTCAACAGAACGCGCCGTGGCGTTTGGGGGCTGTTTAAGGTTCAGTCTTTCCAACAGTTTTTGGAAACGCTCACGGTCTTCAGCCAAATCGATAGAGTCGGGCGAAGTGCCGATAATCGGCACCCCTGCCGCTTCTAGTGCACGTGCGAGCTTTAAAGGTGTTTGTCCTCCGTACTGGACAATCACGCCTTTAGGTTTTTCCAGATGGACAATTTCGAGCACATCTTCCAGTGTCAACGACTCAAAATATAAGCGGTCAGAGGTGTCAAAATCGGTGGAAACCGTTTCAGGATTACAGTTAATCATGATGGTTTCATAGCCGTCTTCACGTAAGGCGAGGGCGGCATGGACACAGCAATAATCAAATTCAATGCCTTGGCCAATCCGGTTTGGCCCACCGCCGAGAATAATGATTTTTTCCTTGTCTGAAACGCGGGCTTCGCACTCTTCTTCATAGGTTGAGTACAGATAAGCCGTATCGGAGGCAAATTCAGCGGCACATGAGTCGATGCGTTTATAGACAGGGCGTATCCCTTGCTTATGACGCACGTTACGCACTTCACTTTCGGAAGTGTCGAGCAATTTGGCCAGTCTGATATCGGAGAAGCCTTTACGTTTTAGTTTATAAAGTTCGCCCTCTTTTAATGTAGACAGCGTTTTAGTTGACAGTGAATTCTCGGTAATAACTAAATCATGCACTTGTGCTAAAAACCAAGGGTCGATTTTGCAAACGCTATGCACTTCCTCAATGGACATGCCGCTACGGAACGCATCGGCAACATAACGCAAACGGTCTGGCCCTGGGTGGCGCATTTCACGCTGCATTCTTTCTTGGGCGTCTTCGGTGTTTAGATCGATGATTTCATCAAGGCCACTGATGCCGATTTCCAAACCGCGCAACGCTTTTTGCAAAGATTCCTGAAAAGTCCGGCCTATCGCCATGACTTCACCGACGGATTTCATTTGCGTTGTCAGCCGGTCATCCGCTTGCGGAAATTTTTCGAACGTAAAACGCGGGATTTTAGTGACTACATAATCGATTGAGGGCTCAAACGACGCAGGGGTTGAGCCCCCCGTAATTTCATTTTTTAATTCGTCCAGTGTGTAGCCCACCGCCAGCTTTGCCGCCACTTTAGCAATGGGGAAACCGGTCGCCTTAGATGCAAGCGCTGATGAACGCGATACCCTAGGGTTCATTTCGATAACAATCATCCGGCCATTTTCGGGGTTAATCGCCACCTGAACGTTTGAACCGCCGGTATCGACGCCAATTTCCCGCAATACGGCCAGTGAGACATTACGCAAGATTTGATATTCTTTGTCCGTCAGTGTTTGTGCGGGCGCGACGGTAATCGAATCGCCGGTATGCACACCCATAGGATCAAAGTTTTCTATCGAACAAACGATAATGCAGTTGTCTTTGGAATCGCGGACAACTTCCATTTCATATTCTTTCCAACCGAGCACGGATTCCTCAATCAACAGCTCATTAGTCGGCGACAAATCCAAGCCGCGTTCACAAATTTCAATGAACTCTTCTTTGTTGTAGGCAATACCGCCACCGCTGCCACCCATTGTGAATGAAGGGCGGATGACTGTGGGATAACCCACTTCCTTTTGGGCCGATAAGGCTTCTTCTATAGTATGTGCGGTTTTTGACCGGGCCACATCAAAACCTATTTTGCGCATCGCCTGATTGAACAGTTCACGGTCTTCGGCTTTGTTGATGGCTTCCTTGGTGGCGCCGATCATTTCGACGTTATATTTTTCCAGAACCCCATTTGCATCGAGTGCCAATGCGCAATTCAATGCGGTTTGTCCGCCCATCGTCGGTAAAATGGCGTCTGGACGTTCTTTCTCAATAATTTTTTCTACGGTTTGCCAGTCGATAGGCTCGATGTAAATTGCATCGGCCATATCAGGGTCGGTCATGATGGTTGCAGGGTTGGAATTGACCAGGATCACCCGATAACCTTCTTCACGCAAAGCCTTGCACGCTTGGGTGCCGGAGTAATCAAATTCGCACGCCTGACCAATAACGATAGGGCCAGCGCCTAGTAATAAGATGGATTTTATGTCGGTTCTTTTGGGCATTTTATGATGAGCTCTACTTATTATTAACGGGCTTGCTGTTCCATCATAACGATGAAATCATCAAACAGTGATTCAACATCATGGGGGCCGGGGCTGGCTTCAGGATGTCCCTGAAAGCTCATGGCCGAACAGTCGGTGCGCGCGACACCTTGCAAACTGCCGTCAAATAATGAATGGAAAGTGGCTATGAGATTGTCTGGAAGACTCGCTTCGTTAACTGCAAAGCCATGGTTTTGGCTGCTGATCATTACTCGTCCGGTGGCTTTTTCTTGTACGGGGTGATTTGCACCATGGTGGCCAAATTTCATTTTCTCGGTTTTTGCGCCACTTGCCAAGGCCAGTAATTGATGGCCTAGACAAATGCCGAACACCGGGATTTTTTGTTCCAAAATGGTTTTGATTGCTTCGATAGCATAGGTGCAAGGCTCGGGGTCGCCTGGGCCATTTGACAAAAACACACCATCAGGGTTGAGTGCAAAAACATCTGCCGCTGGTGTCGTCGCTGGAACGACAGTCACACGGCAGCCGCGATTAGCCAACAATCTTAATATATTGCGTTTGATGCCAAAATCGTAAGCGACCACATGTTTGGTGAGGTTTTCTGCTTGCGTGTGGCCATTTTCCAACTGCCAAGTGTTTTCAGTCCATTGATATGGTTCGGCCGTTGTCACTTCTTTCGCCAGATCCATGCCCTTTAAACCTGGGAAGCTTTGGATGGCAGCATTTGCGGTGTCAAGGTCAACGGTTTCACCCGCCATAATACAACCACGTTGCGCGCCCTTATCACGCAACAGGCGTGTTAATTTGCGCGTATCAATATCGGCTATCGCAACCACATTATGCTTGATTAAATATTCCGGCAGGCTGGTTTCACAGCGCCAGTTGCTTGCCAATAGCGGCAAATCCCTAATGACCAGCCCACTGGCAAAGACACCGGCAGACTCGTCATCTTCGCTATTGGTGCCTACGTTGCCAATGTGCGGGTAAGTTAATGTCACAATTTGCCGGGCATACGATGGATCACTGAGAATTTCCTGGTAGCCTGTCATCGCAGTATTAAAGACAACTTCCCCTGCGCTACAACCATCCGCACCTATTGATACACCATAAAACACCGTTCCATCTTCTAAAACCAACAAAGCAGGCTTACTCAATCACGTCACCTCTAAATGCACAAAACGGGGTGAGCCTCTATAAAGGTTCACCCCGTTATAAAAAATTAATTGTTACAATTCTACGAAATTATGCTGTTTTGGTCATTAACAATTTTAACCTTGATGTGTTCACGGATGTTTTTATGGATAGGGGAAGGGTAGTCCAGTCGCCCGTAACAACTTACTTTTGCAGGCCATAGATATAATAGTTAAGCAAGCTAAGCCTGCTTAACAATTCCACGCTTAGCGTTTCAAGCATGGCGCTTTTGCCGCCCACCCTTTGTTGGACGGCAAGCCGCCTTAGGAAAGTATAGGTTGGCAACGTGTTGGCGGTAATGTCCCGTTCGGTTAAAAGGGTGAATGCTGTTTGGGCGGCGAGCTTTCGATAATCATGCGCGCTGTAGTCAATGTTACATTTGCCGTAAAAGCCCCAAGCGGGCATCTTTAATCGGGCAACAGGTTGCAATAATCTGGTCGGGACAAAGTCTGATAACGCTAAATAACCGCCTGGCTTCAGAACGCGATAGGCTTCCGCAAAAAACTGCTGGCGATCGGGGAAATGGAAAATGCACTCAACCGCCAACACCACATCGAATGACTGGTCAGGAAAAGGTAACGCACAGGCATTGCCTTGTTGGAAAACGATTGTATTGCCCGGCAGCGGCGTGACAGTAGCGCGGGCACGCTCCAATTGCCGCCCGTCAATATTTAAACCGACCAGTTCCATGTCCGCATAATGCTCGTTGATATGGGCGATGGTGCCGCCAAAACCGCAACCAACATCCAGCACCTTAAGGTTATTTTCAAGTTTTGCCGCCAAACAAACTTCGGCGCTGAGGTTCTCTGCAGCCCCAGCAAAATCAGCAGTCGTTAAGGTGGCAGATTTAGGTTGCGCCCAGTATCCCCAATGCACATGTCGGCCAAAGCTGGTCGCTACTGCCTCATTGCCGTCGTTGAGTATTTTTAGCAGGTAATCAAAATAAGGCAGCTTGATCTTGCTGTCGTTCACAGGAGGGGTAGGGTTGGTCATTTTTAGTCCCAATGGTGGTTGTTAAGCAAAAAGGGGCCGCCGTCAGAGGGCCTTGTAATCCGACAGGTCAATGGCGTATTTTTTTAGTTTGATATAAACCGCGCGCACGGTGATTTCCATGTTTTCAGCCACTTTTTTTATATCCCCCCGATGTTCTTTCAAAACGGCTTTAAGATATTTTTGTTCAACATCGGTGAGCGCTTGGGTTTTTATGTCATGCCACCGTTTCACAGGCTGTAGCCGGTCGGGCAGTTCTAAATCCAAGCAGGTGATTTCTTGGCCTTTAGCAAACAACATGCTGCGTTCAAGTACATTTTCTAATTCCCTTACATTGCCTGGCCAGCTGTAACCACGGATTTTTTGCATGACTTCACGGCTAACAGAGCTGATGGATTTGTTATATTTTTTACTTAGCCGCTGCAAAATCAATTGTACAAGATAAGGCAAGTCTTCAGGGCGTTCTGCGAGCGGCGGCACATTCAGGCGCACAACGTTAAGGCGGTAATACAGGTCGTTACGGAACAGCCCCAGCTTAACTTGTTCCTCCAGTGATTGGTTGGTGGCGGAGATGATCCGCAAATCGACCGACAACGTTTGTTTGCCGCCAACCCGTTCCAGTTCACCTTCTTGCAGTACCCGCAACAAACGGGTTTGTGCGGCTGGCGATAAAGAATCGACTTCGTCCAGAAACAACGTGCCGCCTTCGGCCCGCTCAAAATAACCCTGATGGACTTCTATCGCGCCGGTGAACGCGCCTTTTTCATGGCCGAACAGGGCGCTTTCGATGAGGCTTTCAGGAATCGCGCCGCAATTGATGGCGATAAATGGTTTTTGGCAGCGCTCGCTCATGGCGTGGATGGCGCGGGCGATCAATTCCTTGCCAACACCGGTTTGCCCTTGGATCAATACTGTCGCCAGCGTGGGCGCAACCACTTCGATGGCTTGCAGGATTTTTTGCATCGCCGGTGATTTGGCAATAATCGCAGGTGGTTGTTTTTTGCTGGGCTGCTTGCTTTGTTTGCGCCAAATTTGCTGCATGCTTTCTTCAATGCGCGAGTGCAGGGCGGTCATGTCCTGTTTTGCTTTGACCGGCGTGGTGTCGGTGTATTCCAATCCAGAATGCTCTTTTGCCGCCTCTGGGTTGGTGTAAACGCAGACTTCGCAGCAGCCATCCTGACGGGCGATGCTTTTTTTAATCTCAACTTTGGCATAGCCAAAATTCCGTGCGGCGATGCCGCCGAAAACACTGGAGGTCATGCGGCATAGTTCAGGAAAATTAGTCACCTGTTCACCAAAAGGGCAGCGGCTATTGGTGACAGTAATGCAGTCTTGTGTGCTGGACGCCAAAGAAAACTTGCCGCCGATGTTGTTTTTGAGCCCGAGAATCAGTTCGGTATAGCGTTCGTTGTCAAGCAAGCCGCTGTTCTGAGTGTCTTCGCGATAGATTTCTTCAAAAAAACACCCGGCTGTTTTGGCAATATGTTCAATTAACTGCTCGCAGTGCTGTTGCCCCTGTTGTTCACTGGCGTGCATCAATTCAAGGATAAACGTTTGGAGAAAAAATACCGGTGTCAGGTCAGCAAGGGAATCGGTGTGCATGGCGGATTGTGAAATTAGTTTTCATTAATTGAAGTGCAGCTTCTCTCGTTGGGCTAAGTTAAAACCTAATTGATTGTAATGTAAAGGTAATTTTATTGGCGTCAACTGGTATGTCATTTGCAGGTAATAAAGCGCTTATAACAATAAATGAGGAACACACCATGAGCCAAGAAAAACCACCATTAGATCCACATCCGCTTAGCGAATATGTCGCATGGGCCGGTTCGCGCAACCGTGAGCCGTTATTGGGCGTGTTGAAAGAAAAAATGCCTAAAGACCCTGCCCGGGTATTGGAGATGGCCAGCGGCAGCGGGATGCACATTAACTATTTTGCCCCGCATTTTAAGCACTTGCACTTTCATCCTTCCGATAGGGACAAAGAAGTCTTTGACAATATCAAGAAATTGACTGCCGACCATAGCAATGACAATATTGCCGATCCTACACATCTGGATTTGACCGACCCTGAAACGTGGTTCAATCCCGGCCCGGCACATTCATTTTCAGCCATTTTCTGTATCAATATCTTCCAGGTGGCGCCCATTTCAATTGCCGATGGCATGATGCGCTGCGCTGAACATTTGCTTGATGACGACGGCTTTTTGCTGATTTATGGGCCGTTTAAGGTTGAAGGGACGTTTACCACGGATTCGAACAAAGAATTCCATGAGACCTTAAGCTCGGCGGGCGTTGCGGAATGGGGCTTAAAAGATGTCGCCGATTTGAAAAAAGCCGCTGAAAGCCACGGCCTTGAATTGAAAGAACAAATCGACATGCCTGTCAACAATTTCTCGCTGATCTTTGGCAGAAAATAAAATAAACAATAAATTAAAATAATATCTGAGGAGTGACCCATGAGTAACGTATTAAATGAAGTGTTAATGGCCAACCGTGATTATGCCGCCAGCTTTGACAAAGGCGACTTGCCGATGCCTCCAGGCCGCCATTTTGCCATTCTGACTTGTATGGACGCCCGCCTTGACCCCGCCAAGTATGCCGGACTTTCCGAAGGCGACGCCCATGTCATCCGTAATGCGGGCGGCCGTGCCAGTGATGACGCGATCCGCTCGCTGGTCATTTCTTATAAGTTGCTCGGCACCCGTGAATGGTTTGTTATCCATCACACCGATTGCGGCATGGAGACTTTCACTGACGACATCATGCGCGGCCTGCTCGGCAGCAGCTTAAAGGCCGCCACGGTTGATGCCGATGGTTGGCATGATTGCTGTGAAGGCCCAGGTTCTGCAGAAGGCAAATATATTGATTGGCTGACGATTAAAGACCAGGCGCAAAGCGTCCTTGAAGACGTCGTGCGGATCAAGTCACACCCGCTGGTGCCTTCTGACATTCCTGTTTACGGCTATATTTATGACGTCAAATCAGGCGCCCTGATTGAAGTGCCAGACGCCACTGCCGCCGGAAAATAATAATGGAGCAACCATGGTCAGCCGTCATCATCGGAGTTGGTCCAGAGCAAGGGTTGGGTGCTACACTCGCCAGCACTTTTTCTGCACAAGGCCTGCACGTTTTCATCGCCGGCCGGAGTGAAGATAAGCTCCAGCGGGTTGCCGAGAATATCAGGCGGGCAGGCGGCACGGTCACAACCGTTGTTGCCGATGCGACAGTTGGGCAGGATGTGGCGTATTTGTTCAACACGATACAGCAGCAAGGTTTCCGTATCGATATTGCCGCTTACAATGTGGACAGCAATATCCCTGCACCTTTGCTGGAAACCGACACCGAAACCTTCACCATGCTTTGGCAGCAAAATTGTTTAGGCGCATTTTTGTTTGGCAAAGCGGCCGTTAATGCCATGCGGCCTAATCAACGGGGCTCGCTATTTTTTACCGGCGCGACCGCATCGTTAAGGGCAAAACCGCCGTTCACCGCCTTTGCCGCCGCTAAGGCGGGTTTGCGGGCGTTGGCGCAGGGCATGGCACGGGAGTTCTCGCCGCAAGGCATCCATGTCGTGCATGCCGTGATTGACGGTGTGATTGATGGCGAACGGGCCAGAAACCAATTCCCTGACTATGTCAAGGCTAAGGGTGAAGAGGGTTTGTTAAAACGTGAGGCCATCGCCCAAACCTACTGGGCGATCCATCAGCAACACCCCAGCGCATGGACGCATGAGCTGGATTTGCGCCCCTTTAAGGAGCCGTTTTAAGTCGCTTTCAAGGTATTGGCTTAATTGCCGCACAGCCTCCATTAGGTCTTTTTGGGTTGCTTGTGCGGCTTTTTTATTGCCTTGAATAGCTCAGGAATACGTTATTGGACAAATAAATACGCAAACGAGCCGACCTAAAACATGAACTACGATCTTTTTGACGATTTGCCAGGCCATACGCAACGGCTTTGCCTTCAAGAAGGTGCGGTTTTGTTGCGTGGTTTCGCCATAAGTGCCATAGGCAACTTGCTGGCTGAGCTAGAAAAAATCATCATTGCAGCACCTTTCCGGCACATGCTTACGCCGGGAGCCCATCAAATGTCGGTGGCGATGAGCAATTGCGGTCAAGTCGGTTGGGTGTCTGACCGCAACGGCTATCGTTATGCCGCCATCGATCCTGAAACCGGAAGGGCTTGGCCGGAAATGCCTGCCGTCTTTTTGGAACTTGCGCAAAATGCAGCCGCACAGGCTGGATTTGCCAAGTTCTTGCCCGATGCTTGCCTGATCAACTGTTACGTGCCCGGTGCCAAGTTGTCGCTGCATCAGGATAAGGACGAGCGTGATGCCAGCGCCCCGATTGTCTCGGTTTCACTGGGTTTGCCGGCAGTGTTTTTGTTCGGTGGCCAAAAACGCACCGACCGCCCCCAGCGTTATCGGCTTGTCCATGGCGATGTTGTTGTTTGGGGCGGCGCTGCCCGGTTCAATTTTCATGGCGTTGCCCCGTTGGCAGACGGTACCCATCCTCTCCTTGGGCGTAGGCGGATCAATCTGACTTACAGGAAGACAGTTTAAGGTTCCTGTCTATTTGCTATGATGGCGAAACCCTTACTGCCGCGAAATTAAACCTATGCCTGCAATCATCCAATTTGACCAAACAACGGTCAGCGTCCGCGAGAAAACAATCTTGTCTGGCATCAGTTTTACGGTTTGCGCAGGCGAAAAAGCCGTGTTATGTGGCAAATCAGGGTCGGGTAAAAGTACGGTGCTGAAAACCTTGTTGGGATTATTTGCCGTGACTGGCGGCCAGGTTTGTTTTCAGGGCAAGCCCTTGGATGCCGCCTCTCTCCAAGCCATCCGCAGCCATACCGCCTACATCGGACAAGAACCCGTCTTGGGGGCGGATACCGTGCGTGACGCGCTGTTATTGCCCTTTCAGTTCAAAGCGCATCGTGACCACAAACCGACTGACGCGCAATTGGTTGCGGTGCTGGCGCAATTGCAGTTGCCTTCCGCGCTTTTAAAGCAAGAAAGCAGCCGTATTTCCGGTGGTGAAAAGCAGCGGATTGCCTTGGCGCGTGGCTTATTGTTGGGCAAGAAGTTGTATTTGCTGGACGAAGTCACTAGCGCACTGGACAACGAAAGCAAACAAGCGGTGTTTGACGTGTTCGCCGACCCGAGTTTGACCGTCCTTTCGGTGGCCCATGATCCGGATTGGATAGAACGTTGCGATAGGGTTTTAGAACTTGAAGAAGGCCGCTTGATTAAGGAGACACGCCATGACCACGCTTGATATTGCCTTGCCGAAAATGGCGGTGCTTTATGGGCTTTGTTTTGTGCCATGGCTGTTGCTTTGGCTAATCGGGTTGCGCCTTAGCCGCGATATTGCCGTCAGCATCTTGCGTATGAGCGTCCAGTTGGCATTGGTTGGGTTTTATCTAAAAACGTTATTCAGCCTTAACGACCCTTGGCTTAATGGCCTTTGGATATTGGTCATGCTGACCGTTGCCGATTTGAGTATTTTGCAAAGGGCAGGGCTTAAAGTGCGCTATTTTGTGTTGCCTACCTTTGCCGCGATTGCCTTGGGCACCTTATTTGCGACATTCTATTTGGTGGTGCTGGTCATCCAGCCGACGCATTATTACGACGCCCGCTACATCGTCCCTTTGGCGGGCATGATCCTCGGCAACTGCCTCCAAGGCAATGTCATCGCCTTGGAGCGGTTCTATTCGGCCTTACATAAAAACGAGAACGAATACCTCACTTTTTTACTGCTGGGCGCCACCCGTTGGGAAGCGGTGCGGCCCTATTACCGCACCGCCATCAAGGCCGCGCTCAGCCCGACTATCGCCAGCATGTCAACCATGGGGCTGGTGTCGTTGCCCGGCATGATGACCGGGCAAATCTTAGGCGGCAGCGAACCCTGGTTGGCGGTAAAGTATCAAATCGCCATCATGGTCTGTATTTTCACCAGCACGACGCTGGCCTGTGTCGTCAACCTGAAATTGAGCTTGAAGGCCGCTTTTAATGATTATGACGTGCTGAAGGACGAGGTGGTAAAAACGCGTTAGGAACGTGCGCAAAACAACTTCGTCAAGTACGTTTTTACAAGGAGTAAAAACTACGGCCGCCAGTCCTTTAAGGAATGGCGGCCGTTATGCCCCTGCAATTATTTCACGCCTGTCCCTTAGGAAACATTATGGGGCGCATGGGTTGCACGATCAGTTACGGTTTATCTGCCGCCAAACCATAACCGTAGCTCTTAATGATCGCCAGTGCTTTGGCCGATTCCAAAAAATCCAGCAAGGCAAGTGCGGCGGGATTGTTTGCACCGTTTTTCAGCAACACGGCATCCTGACGGATGGGCTGGTACTTATCGGTAGGAATAATCCAGCCTGAACCCTCACCAATTTTGCCGTCTTTGATAACTTGGGAGAGCGCGATAAAGCCCAGTTCGGCATTGCCGGTGCTGATAAATTGCTGGGTTTGGGAAATGTTTTCACCGAGCACCAGCAACGGTTTCACGCGTTCGGTCAAACCCAAGTGATCCAGCACGTCTAGCGCGGCAATCCCATAAGGCGCAAGTTTAGGGTCGGCGATGGCCAGATGCTTGTAGTCGCCGTCGGCTAACACCTTGCCTTGGTCATCAACATAACCCGGTTTGGCTGACCAGAGCACCAGCGTGCCTAAGGCGTAAGTAAACCGTGTGCCGGGGACGGCAAAGCCCGATTCGGTGAGCTTTTCTGGTTTTTTCTCATCTGCCGACAAAAATACCTGGAAGGGTGCGCCATTTTCGATTTGCGCGACAAATTTGCCGGAGGCGCCGAATGATAGCTCGGCGCTGTGGCCGGTGGCTTTTTTAAACTCGGTGGCAATTTCTTCCATCGGTTTGGCAAAGTTGGATGCCACTGCGACCAATACCTGGTCGGCAAAAACAGTGGATGTCGGCAATAAAACGGCCAACATCAACAACAAACGGTTCAATAGTTGTACTAACATAGCGGTCTCCTAAAATTATTCACAGGTTTGGCGGGCAACCGCCAAAATGATATGCGACGCTTTGATCAGGGCGTAGGCCGGTTCGCCGACTTTATTGACGGCACTTTGACGAATGGTGCTGACCGTGCCTAAAAAATGATTTCGACAACTGCTTTGCATGGGAAAACTCCTTATGGATGGATAGAAAATACAGTTTGTTTTGGCGCTAAAAACGAAACTCGGTACTGACAAAAAAGTAATCGCTGTCTTTTGTTCCTCCAGCTGGCAAACCTGCTGCGGCGGGCAGGCGTTTGAAATAATCGCCTTTAAACCAATGTTCGTAGCCCGCTTCAAGCTGGACATTGCTGTTTAATTTCCATGACGCGACCAACTCCAGGTCGTGCCCTAGGAAATTGCCGGCACTGCCGGTTTTATCCTGTAACGGTTTGAAGCCGGACAAGTTTGACCCGACAAACGCATCCTTGGCTTCGGCCAGATACCAGACATGATGCTTAATAAGCAATTTGACATCATGGCGTGGCTGCACAGTAAACCGGGAACCGACCGACTCAATATTGGAGCGGAAAAACGGCCCGAATAATCCGGTTTCCATCATATCGGAGCGGCGCACACCGTAGAGTTTGTCAAACGTCTGGTTGGTGTTGCCGTTAGGGTCGCTGGTGCCGCTGGCGTAGTCATATTCACCGGCAAGCCTTGGAAACCAGGTCGTGTTCACGGTGTAGCCGATGTCAGCATGCCCCATGTAAGCAAAAAAATTCTGTCCGCTTTTATCGCCCGTTTGGAGGGCTGTCTCAAACTCGTAATCGAGGGCGCCGGTGTCGTATTTTCTGAACTGGCTAAACTTGGCGGGACTTTGATACGCGCGGACGCCAAATGTCGAAAATTCGCTGTATTTGCCTTGTGGCGCGTTAATCTGGTCATTTAGGCCCAGATAATAAACTTCGTTGTTCAGCCAGCTTAGTTGGGTCGATTCAAATACTGCACCCCAAAACATCCTACGGGTATCGCTGTGGTCGGATTGTGTCGGATCAATCTGCACGGGCGAGGTCAGGAATGTCCTGACCCGCCAGTCTTTGTCATTACCTAAGGCAAATTGCGCGCCATCAAAGCTATTGGTGGTGTTCCGATAGCCATTGCGGCCGACCAGACGGCCCGAACCTATGTGCATGGTCAGCCTGCCCACATGCAAATCAGAGCGGAGGCCGGTATCGGCGATATTCTTAAAACTCGCCGAACCGAATAACTGCAAAATGTCGAAATTATTGGTCACCGTGTTGCCATCAAAATCAGTGGCATCGGCAAAATGGGTGCGTGAATCTTGCCCTTCAAAGAGCAGCCAAAACGGTCCTTGGTTAATGCCTAGGCGCAGACGTGATTGGATGGGGAGCTGCACATCCGTTCCGCCGGTTTGGCCTGCACGCCAAGGCGCTGAGACTGACTCAAAACGGGTGCGCTGGCTTAAGCCGAATTCCACCCATTCGGGTAGGTTCAATGCGGCTTTTGCCAGCCGGTTCCATTTTATTTTGCTGGCAGGGATCAACGCCTCATCGGGCAGTTCTTGTTTTGTTTTGGTGCTAAGGGCTTGGTCAACACGCCCCGCCATGCCGCCCCAAAAGGCATCTTTTTTTGAAGTTGTATCCGTTTCAGCCGCTAACGCATTGCCTTGTGCGAGCAGTAGCGTATTAACCGCGAAAGCCGCCGCATGGCAGAAATGTTTCATGAAGTCTCCTTAAAAACGCAGTTTTGTATTTTATGCAGTAAATGCGTGAGGTGCAATTTAATCAAATATAAAGCAAGTTATTTGCCAAAGTGCGCCAGAAAATAATAAATTTTTCGCTCTCTAAGCCGCAAATACCGGGCAACTTCCGGTATGGTCATTAGCCCGTTTCGGTTGGGGGTCTATTAATGTCATGAGCTTGTGAATAATGGGCCTGAGCATGCCCTAAATAAATAGCCAAGGATAATACCATGCAATCCGGCAGGCAATTCATACAGGCCAATTCGGTAAGGTGCGCTAGCCAGCGTTCCAGCACTTTAGCCAAATTATGAACGGGGCTGCAAAATAAGATGTTGCTCTGACAAGTTCTCTTTAGTTGCCTAGTTTTAGATAAACATATATTTCAAACGCTTGTCGGATAGGTGGTTTAGTGACGGCTGTTAATTGTTTTGCGAGGAGGGTATCAATGCGGTTGTTTTTGTTTTTCTTAATGTGCTTGCCTACATGGGCCAGGGTGGATATTTACCAATGGCGGGATGCTGGGCATTTGGGGGCTGGCTGAATACGCGCCGATAGCCGCCCAGACGCTGACGGCGGCAGGGCATGGCGGGTTGGACGCGGGTGACGGGCAAAGTTGTTGCCGTGCGGCATACCAAACGGATGGTGACGCTTTGAACGCCGTTGGCTGGACTTATTCCCTGAACCGGGCAAGTTATCAGGGCAAAACTATTGAAGTGCGCGGTTGGCTTACGCACAGCCGACAGGGGGTGTCGATGCGGCTTCGGTATCCGAGTGCGCTTAAGTTATTGCCTTGATAGCGCGTTTAAATGGATATGCGGGATACCCCGGACGACGGTAGAAGAGCGCATTGGTTGAATCGAACCACACAACCGGGCAAGTGTGGTTCAAAACAACCATATAATTTATGGATAATAACTTTTTAATTAATATATATTTGATTATTAATGACTTTAATTTTTGGTCTGGGTTTTGCTTTAGCTACGTTGTATTTGCATCATTCATGTGATTAAGAAGAGGATGGAATGGATGGTGTCCGTTTCCTGCTAAACGTGGGCAAATACTTTAGGCTTTTAAAACACATTCCATTAGGAGGAGCGATGAGATTTTTAATGACTTTAATTATGGCAACCGTTTTTGCGGCATCGGCCCAAGCAGACATAAAAACTGACAAACAAGGCATAGACACGGCGTGTGCCCAAGAAGCGGCCCTTGCTAATTGCGGTTCAGAGCAGGTAGGTTCTGGTCTTTTGAAATGTTTGCACGCACATAAAATAGCGAATAAATCGGTGCAATTTTCAGATGCTTGTAAAGCCGCGCTCACTAATTTTAGAGCAGACAAAAAGGCAATAAAAAGTAATCAAGGAACGACGACTAACCAAACCACAACTAATCCATAGCCGGGGGAGGGTATTCAGCAATTGCCCGCTATAAATCCACCGCTTTGTTTACAGGATTAATCAAGGCGGTTCTTTAGCCGTTAAAAGATAGTTGGAATTTATAGTTTTTTGACCAAGCCAAATGCGAGGGTATAACGATGAACAAAATACAAAAAAATAGTCAAGACATTGCCTTAATGTTACTGGTCTGCGGACAATTTTCCCTGCCGGTGTTGGCCGATAATTTGCCTAGTCCGCCTAAAAATGCGCTGGCCCAGGCGAAAATACTTGCCGTGCAAGAGCAGAAAATTGTCGAAGAAGCCCCAGAAATTATCGCGGCAACACAAAAAGCGCTGGACGCTATTGAAAATAAGGACATTAAAAAGGCCTTGGCAATTTTGCAGGAAGCCGCCAGTGAGCTCGATGTCATTTTGGCAAAATACCCGAATATGGCGTTAGTTTCGGCAGATATTGACACCAATGTCGTCGAGTTTGATGGCAGTGCCGACACGGCAAAAAAAGCCATCGATGCCGCCGATGATTTTCTTGATAACGGTAATGTCCAATATGCCAGACAAATACTGGATGAGTTAATCAGCGAAGCACGGGTCACCACAACAAGCATCCCGCTTAAGACTTACCCTTTAGCGATCAAGCAATCCATCGCCTCGCTATCAAGCGGCAAAGCCAATGAGGCGGCAGGCACCCTTTATAAGGCATTGCACACCTTAGATATCACGACTGAAATCATACCTTTACCGGTATTGAATGCGGAAATATTGCTGACTGAAGCCTCCGAAATTGAGCATAAACAAGGCTTGTCCCAAGGCCAAAACCGGACGGAAGTTTCGGGGTTGGCCGATGCGGCGACGGATCAGTTAAAGCTTGCCCAGTTGCTGGGGTATGGCGACAAGGCGGATTATAAGGATCTTTATGCCGCGATTGATGATTTTAAAGAAGCTTTGTTCTCTGAGAAATCTTCTGCCATGTGGTCAACCGTTAAACAGCATCTCACTAATTTGAAAAATAAATTGACCTTCTTTAAGCAATAACAAGGTGGTAAGGGGCGATGGCGCAACCTTTCAATTTTTAATACACCTCAATAGGAGAGGACTGTGAAATTATTACCCACCTTAATTATGGTTTCAGCCCTTTTTGTCACGACGGCGGCTGAGGCAGGTTATGTGACAGACCAGCGGATTGTCGATGTTGCTTGCGCCCGCGAGGCAAGGAGGGCGCATTGTGGCGGTGCCCAGGTAGGGTCAGGCCTATTGATGTGCCTGCAAGCCAATCGGTATGTCCGATTGTCCAATGCATGCAGGGCGGCGATTGGCCAGTATCAAAGCTACATGCCTAGGCCGATTGTTACCAATCCAATCATGGTGGTCAGGCCCGCTTATCCGATACCCGCACCAGGTTATCTATGGCGGCAGCATCCAGGTTATGGTTGGGGCTGGTACCATCCAAGATTCGGTTGGCATAGGGATAGGGATTGACGTTGAGGCGTCTGAAGCTGTTTGCGGGTATGCCTATTATCCTTTTTAAAGAGGAGTGACAATTATGAAGCTATTTATTAAAGCAATTTTTTTAACGGTTATTTTGACTGGATGCGCTGTAGTGCCGGCAGGGGGCGGCCCTACAGCAGTGGTCAGGCCCCTTTATCCGGTACCTGCGCCAGGTTATCTATGGCGGCAGCATCCAGGTTATGGCTGGGGTTGGTACCATCCAAGATTTGGCTGGCATAGGCGATGGTAGCCATTGGCTATAACGTATTGGACGGTTAATATAAGCTCCACATTGGAGAAATTAAGTAACTTAAAAGCAATTGGTTATGTTTTGTGTAGGATGTGGGGCGGGTTAGTGGCAGCGTCATCAGAAGCTCGACTTTTCGCCCTGTCGAACCCCAACCAAGCGCCTAAACGGCTTTGTGTTGCAGCACCATTGCAACGGCTGCAGCACGCGTTGTCACACCTAGTTTTTCGTAGATATGTTCCAGATGTTTATTGACTGTCCGGTGGCTACTGTCCAATATCAGACCGACTTCTTTATTGGTTTTGCCGCGAGAAATCCACATGAGTATTTCAGCTTCCCGAAAAGTGAGGCCCATTGATGCTTTTAGCGATTCCAAATTCCAAGTGGTTGGGTATTCCTTCAGTAGCAGCAAGTATTCACCGGTGTTTTGGCAAGCCGACATTTGGATTGTAAAGCCGGTGCTGCTGCGATATTCATCGCTGTAAGGGGTGTCCGCCAGCATATTTTTTTTGCACCAGTCCAGTATGGGCTTTGGTAACAGCGCACCTACTGCAGGCGTATCTGTCAGTGCGGAATGTTGTATAAAGCTTGAAAGTGTTTCTAGTGCGGCCGCTGTTAACCAAATGATACGGCCAGACCTGTCTATTGTTAACGCGGGGAACGGGCTGTGGTTCAACGCCGTTTCTGTGCGTTGCCGAACCCGTGCTTGGTTAAGATGCACTTCTATTCTGGCCAATACTTCCGGCGGACGTATTGGTTTGACGATGTAATCCAAACCGCCTTCATCAAAACCACGCAAAAGATTTTCCAGCTCATTCAAACCGGTCATAAACAACACCGGAATAGCGGCGGTTGTTAAGTCGGCTTTAAGGCGGCGGCAGGTTTCAAAACCATCTATGCCAGGCATCATCACATCCATCAAAATAATATCTGGTTTTAAGTAGCCAATTTGTTCAATCGCCGCTAACCCATCCGTTGCAACCAATACCCGGTAACCGGCTTCCGATAGGGTGTCGGATAACAACGCCAGATTAGCCGGGGTGTCATCAACAATCATGATGGTGCCATTTGCCGCAGAATTTATAATATCCATGTCGATTATTTTTAGGGTTAAGTTAACAAGGTTTTTGCCTTATGCTAATAATTTTCTAATTTCGGCCAGCTGGAATCCATTGGTCAAGGTTTTAATTCGCCGAGCTAACGGCAGGTATTCCGGGTTATTTTCGACTAGCTCATCAAATTTTTTGTTCAAGCCCAACAAGTCGCCAATTCTCACCAATACATTCAATTCTTGGAGCACCGGTGCAGGGGGGAGCTTCAGCACGGCATCATCTACCGTGTCGCTAGAGACATCCGGCCCATCCTCTTGGCAAACCCAAGTCAGGCCGATGTGCAGTTTCAGCGCATTCAACAAGTCTTGGACTTGGATGGGTTTTACCAAAAAATCATTGCAGCCCGCATTGATGGCGCTGATACGGTCAGATGGATAGGCGTTGGCGCTCAGCACAATGATTGGCATCAACAAACCTTGTTCACGCAACCGGATAGCGGTTTCTGAGCCATCCATAGTGGGCATGGCTAAATCCAGCAACACCAAATCAGGACAATAGCGTGCGGCTTGCAGTAAACAATCTGCCCCGGAGCTGGCGGTATCCGTCACAAAACCTAAGGGGGAGAGAATGGACGTCATCAATTCACGGTGTTCTTGTTGATCATCAACAATCAGGATTTTTTGCCGTCGCCCGCGATAACCGGTGATGTTGTTCTGTTGCACCTGTTCTGGAATGGCGCCCAAGTTGGGCAAAAATAGCCGCACGGTAAAAGTAGAACCTTTACCCAGTGTGCTACTGACGGCTAAATCACCCCCCATAATTTCGGCGAGAATCTTGCTGATGGTCAGGCCTAGGCCACTGCCCGATATGGCGTTGCCCGTCGCGGTATCCAAACGCGTAAAAGGTTGGAAAATAGTTTGCAATTGTTCTGGCGCGATACCGGGGCCTGTGTCAGTCAGTTGGAACGTTGCAACACCACTGCTGTAACCGATGCGCAGTAAAACCTCGCCTGTTTGGGTGAATTTGATGGCATTGCTTAATATGTTCATCAAAATTTGCCCGACCCGCTTCTCATCGGCACGGACGCATTGCGGGAGCGTGTTGAGCATTTGGCAGCGGAATGACAAGCCTTTGTCTGTTGCCTGGGCTTTGTAGATACACACTAAATGTTCGATAAGGCCATGAAAATTAACAGGCTTATAGTTGAATTCAAACTTGCACGCTTCAATGCGGGCAATGTCCAGTATATCTTCAATCAGTGCCGACAAATGTTCGCTGCTGCGTTTGAGCGTTTCCACCGCTTGCCGCCGGTGTTCGGGGATGGCCGGGTCTTTGTGCAAGAGGTAGGAATAGCCGATGATGCTGTTCAGGGGGGTGCGGATTTCGTGGCTCATATTGCTCAAAAACCGGCTTTTTGCACTGTTTGCCGAATCGGCCATTTTGATGGCTTGTTCCAGTTTGGCATCGGTTTTTTTATGTTCTTCGATTTCCGTGAGCAACAATTGCGTTTGTTTGCCCGTTTCTTCATGCGCGACCCGGCGGCTTTCGTCATTTAAAATTAGCCACCAAGTGCATAAGCCGATAAACACGAGCAGTGAGGTGTAGACCTTGACGAAATTGCCCAGCAGCAATTGGAAAGTGTGCAGCGAAGCTTCGGCGGCAAGCAAATCCTGATAATAAATGATGCCGATAAAAATACTGGTCAGCACCGACAGGAAACCGAACAACAAAGTGAAGCGTAACAGCCGCAAACGCGCCGTCAGGTTCATGCGTGACGGCATCAACCGTTTCGCGAACAGTTCCAGATAATCATCAAGCCGCGCTCCTGGTTTGCAAGCGTCCAAACAGCGGGCGTCCAACGTGCAGCATAGCGAGCAAATACTGCCGTTGTAGGCGGGGCAATAGGCGATGTCTTCATGCTCGAATTCGTTTTCACAAATCACGCAGCGGTTATGGCTATGGCGGTTTTTTTTGTTGCGGTCACGCGCGAGATAATGTTTGTGCCCGGTGAAAAGCGCGATGGTTGGCACGAGGAGGAAAGCCAAGCCCAAGGAAATGAACGCTGAAAATGCGCGGGCATAGTCACCAAACAACCCGATGTAGGAAAGTATCGACACGACGGAGGCAACCAGTGTTGCGATAATGCCGACGGGGTTAAGATCGGGTAGATACGCGCGTTTGAATTCGATGATGTTCGGGCTGAGTTTTAACGGCTTGTTAATCATCAGCTCCGCCGCGACCACGCTGATCCAGGCGATTGACACGTTTGAAAACAGCCCCAAGACTTTCTCCAAGGCGCCAAACACGCCAAATTCCATCAGCAATAAGGCAATCAAGACGTTGAACAACAACCAGATGACCCGCCCAGGATGGCTGTGGGTGATGCGCGAGAAAAAATTCGACCACGCCAACGAACCCGCATAGGCATTGGTGACGTTGATTTTGAGCTGGCTGATGACGACAAACAAAGTGGTCGCCGCCAAGGCCCATTTAGGATCTGGCAATAATTCCTTATAGGCAATCAAATACATCTGCGTCGGCTCATGCGCATGTTCGGCGGAAATGCCGTGGCGCATGGCAAGGTGCGCCAGCAGCGCGCCGCCCAACTGCCGGAGCATCCCAAACAGTATCCAGCCTGGCCCCGCGCTGATGGTTGCCAGCCACCAGCGGATTTTATTCTGTTCGGTTTTTTCCGGCATAAAGCGCAGAAAATCGACTTGTTCGCCGATTTGCGCGACCATCGAAAACGCCACAGTCGTGGCGCTGCCGAACAGCAACCAGTCAAAACCTTCGCCTGTACCGGCAATCCAGAAAAAAGTCTGCGCGGTCAGCAGCGCGTCTTGCTCGTGCATGACCACGGCGATATACGGGGCGATGAGCAAGATCAACCAGACTGGCTGCGTCCACAGCTGCATCCGGCTGATGGTGGTGATGCCGAAGGTCACCAGTGGTATGACCGTGACCGCGCTGATGACATGGGCGAGGGCGATGGGGATTTGGAAATACAATTCCAAGGCCAGCGACATGATTGAGGCTTCCAGCGCAAAAAGCGTGAAGGTGAACGAGGCGTAAATCAGTGACGTGACAGTCGAGCCAATATAGCCGAAACCTGCGCTGCGCGTCAGCAAGTCGATGTCGATATTGTAACGGGCGGCGTAATAGCTGATCGGGAAACTGGTGATGAAAATGATGAGGCCGACAATCAAAATCGCCCAAAACGCATTGGTGAAACCGTAATGGATCGCTAAAAAACCGCCGATGGCTTCCAGCACCAAAAACGACGTCGAGCCGAATGCGGTGTTGGCGACTTGGAATTCCGTCCATTTACGGAAACTGCGCGGGGCAAAGCGCAAGGCATAGTCTTCCAGGCTTTCGTTGGCAACCCATGAATTGTAATCGCGGCGGATTGTGGAAATATTTTGGTAAATGGTTTTGTTTTTCATCGGGTTAGCTGGTGTTGTTTTTGGCGGTCAGGCGGTTGGCCGGAACTGGCTATCCTGCGCTAATGCGAAGATGGCTTTATTCCGAGCGACAACTGCAACCAACTTTCCCGCAGGGCTTAACGTCTTACCGCCGCTCATGGCCAAATTTTAAAATTAAAGGCGAGCCTTGGTTATGGATGATGATTTGTTTGCGTTCTTCATCCGGTACAACTATCGGTTTGGCTGGGGTTATGGCATCCGAGCCGCTGTCAAGCGTGGGTTTTTGCTGCGGTACCGGAACCGTTTCTATTTGCACTGAAGGCATCCACGTCGGTTTGCGGATGGCTTCAGCCGGTTGCCCAGGATCGTTTGGATTGGCGGCTACAGAGGGTGGCAAAAATTTTAAGCTGTCGAGCAAATCAAAACAAACGGTGCTGATATTTTCCACTAACGTGTCTTGCAATTTGTGGGTATTGACAGGTGTGGCCGGTGCGCTAAACGTCATGGTCAATCCGGCCTGTTGCGCCGGATTTGAGTTGGCGTTCAAACGGCATTGGATAGGGATGACATTGGCTTTTTGGAAGCCCAGTGCGCGTGGGTCAGAGTTGCCGGAAGAGAAAGAAAACCCCACCGGTGTTTCGGCGTTTTTGATTTCGCCAATGTCGACGGTCATCGTATGCGTGTAAGTTTGCCCATTTTCAGCATGAAGCGGAAACCGCCATTGGCTAAGGTTGCCAATGACAGCCTCGTGAAAATCCTTGGCATTGGAGAAGCCCAAATGTGCGAGTGGTTGCGGGGTGATTTTCAAGTCAATCGCTTTGATTGCTTGGCTATCCAGCGGTTGTGCCATGCTGGCGTTGCTACTGAATAGCAGCCAGATGACAGGCAGAAAGGTTATCGGTGCAGGTATCTTCATGTACTGGGTTCCTATGGAGAATGTTTTATGGTTTCGTGGGACGGACGTTTTAGGCAGCCGGTTTGTCTTCCGCTTGCCCGAACCTGGAAAAGTAGTGGTGAATGCCGCTTGCTGCCACATAAATAATAACGATAAAACGCAATGGGGGAGGGTTGAATTTACACGTCCCTAGCCCTCATCTGACTAGCCCCTACTTTAAAAACCCCCCGGCCTTTTCGATATACGTCATTTAACTCATGAGTCAGATGACGCATTGAGAAATATCCATGCAAGCCAAATAATCCCCACCAGCCGCAACGCATGGCTGCATCAAACGAGGTTTGATGTATCAATTAACGCAAGCTTATTGATCTAAGGGGCTTAACATGATTAATCCAATCGGGCATTCAGCAAAAAACCACAGTTTCCAGTGGTTGCCGACTATGGCCTTAATGGCTTTGGTGGCGGGCCATTCATCCGTAGCCGAAGCTGGGGCGACGTTTAAAATTGACGATACCAAATGGGTGAGTATCGGGGCAGGTTTAAGAAGTAGCTTCACTGCCAACGAAAACGCCGCGCCCAATGGCACGGACTACAGCAACAATTTCAACTTGGATAATATCCGTTTGTATATGAACGGACAAATCCACAAATACATTAAAGTCGAATTCAACACCGATTGCCAAACCTGTAGCAATGGCGGCGAAGTCAGGGTGTTGGACGCTATCGGTAAATTTGAAATCAATCCTTACGCCAATTTATGGATAGGCCGGATGCTGGTTCCAGCCGAACGCCGCGAAATGAACGGGCCTTTTTACAGCGCTATCTACAACGTCTTCGCCAACGGCACGCCGTTTGAACCGGCCGACCAAAACCTGACAATCAAGACTGACGGCACGTCGGCTGGCTCGTATGGCCGTGATGACGGTGCGACATTCTGGGGTGCAGCACTGGACGGGCGTTTGCAATATGCCTTCGGTTTTTTCCGTGGCTTAAGAAACGGGGCCAACCAAGATGGCAATGTCCTGTTTTCACAACGGGTGGCCTATAACTTCTGGGAAGTGGAGAAAAACCCCGGTTACTACACATCCGGCACTTACTACGGCACCGGCGGCGATATTTTAACCGTTGCCGCATCGAATATTTATCAGAAACAAGGCGTAGGCACGCTGGCTAATCCCGGCAATTTCCGTGGCACGTCAGTTGATGTGTTGATGGAAAAAGTGTTGCCCGGCAATGGTGTCGTGACACTGAATGGCGAATACAAAAACTACGGGGTGGATGGCAACAAACTCCCTGTGCCTTCAGCGCCTGGCCCGGCAGGTAGCGGCAGCTTTGGCCTGTTCCAAGGCAACGCGATTGATGTCAGCGCCATGTACTTGTTCCCGCAGAAAGTCGGTTACGGCAAAATCCAACCCTATGGACGCTATGTCAATAACATGGCAATCCACAGCCCTGACCAAGATGTGTTTGAAGGCGGCATGAACTACATCATCGACGGTCACAACGCCCGCGTTTCTTTAAGCTACCAACGCTATCTCGCTGCCGACCTGAACGGCATGACCCTCGGTTTCCAATGGCAAATCTAAAGCCTATTCGCTAGGAGAATCACTCTATGAAAAATTATCTGCAAGCCTGTAAAAAATTGGCGGTGACCGTTGCGGTTTCTGCCTTAATGTTCACCAGCGCACAAGCCGAAGAGACCATTAAAGTCGGCGTGTTGCATTCTTTGTCCGGCACGATGGCGATCAGTGAAACCACACTGAAAGACACCATGTTGATGTTGATCGACGAGCAAAATAAAAAAGGTGGTTTGCTCGGCAAAAAACTCGAAGCGGTCGTGGTTGACCCTGCGTCCAACTGGCCTTTGTTTGCGGAAAAAGCCCGTGAGTTGTTGACCAAGGATAAGGTGTCGGCAATTTTTGGTTGCTGGACTTCCGTATCACGTAAATCGGTGCTGCCTGTCATTGAGGAGCTGAACGGCATTCTCTTCTACCCCGTGCAATACGAAGGTGAAGAATCCTCGAAAAACGTTTTTTACACGGGTGCGGCCCCTAACCAACAAGCCATCCCAGCCGTTGATTATTTGATGAATGATTTGGGTGTCAAACGTTGGGTGTTGGCAGGGACTGATTATGTCTATCCACGCACCACCAACAAAATCTTGGAAGCCTATTTGAAATCCAAAAAGGTCAACAAGAAAGACATCATGATCAACTACACGCCCTTCGGTCATTCCGACTGGCAAAGCATTGTTGCCGACATCAAAAAATTCGGTTCGGCAGGTAAGAAAACCGCTGTGGTGTCCACCATCAACGGCGATGCTAACGTCCCGTTCTACAAAGAATTGGGCAACCAAGGCATATCGGCGGAAAAAATCCCCGTTATGGCTTTCTCAGTCGGTGAAGAGGAATTGTCCGGTATCGACACCAAACCGCTGGTCGGTCATCTGGCGGCATGGAATTATTTCATGAGCGTTGACACCACCAAAAACGCGGCCTTCATCAAAGAATGGCATGACTATACCAAAAACCCGAAACGCGTCACTAACGACCCGATGGAAGCGCATTACATCGGCTTCAATATGTGGGTGAAAGCGGTGGAAAAAGCCGGTACGACTGACCCGGACGCCGTGCAAAAAGCCATCATCGGTGTGGAATATCCTAACCTGACTGGTGGTATGGCGAAAATGCTGCCCAACCACCATATCAGCAAACCTGTTTTGATTGGCGAAATTCAAGATGACGGCCAATTCGTCACCGTTTGGCAAACCAACAAACTGGTTGATGGCGATGCCTGGTCGGATTATTTGAAAGAAAGCAAACCCATCATTGCCGATTGGACCCCACCGATCAACTGCGGTAACTACAACACTAAAACCAAAAAGTGTTCTGGTCAAAACTATTGATTTGATAAGCAATAGGATGGGCTGACGAAAGGAAGCCCATCGTTTACGCTCGATGCTCGTTCCCAAGCTCCAGCTTGGGAACGCAGGGCGGGAAGTTCCAGCTTCCCGACACTCCCGAAGCTAGCGCTTCGGGGGCGGCATTCCCAAGCCGGAGCTTGGGAACGAGTACAAATGAGTGTCAAATCCAATCCCACACCGCCCAAGCATAACAAGGAAATACGATGACCATCTCCCCGTTAACGCGCCGCTATCCTTTAATCGCGCTGCTGATGCTGGTATTTTCGCTAGCGGCGCACAGTGGCGAGGCTCCTGAGTCACAGCCTTGGCTGGACGCATTGGACACCCTCAAGAAAGGCTCCATGCCGGCGCGTGAAAAAGCCATCCTGCAGCTTGCCGAAATCAAAGATGCCCACAATCTGGCGATTTTACAGGCCTTGCTTGACGGCAAACTTTACCTTACCAAGACCGATGCCAAACTCGTCATCGGCACCGACAACCATCAAGGTTTTGACATCAGCAATGCCATCAATGGCGCCTCTTTAGGCGTGGTCGAGCATGATGCCTTAAGCAAAATCAATCTGACCAACAAAATGCGCGGCACGCTCCGCAAAATCATCGGCGAATTGGAACTCAGCGCAGATGACCCAAAAGTGCGGCTGGCGGCGGTCAAGGCCATGGCAAAGGATGCCGATGAAAAAGCCTTGGCCTTATTACGTGAGCGCGGTGGGCTAGAACAGGACGAAGCGGTACGCGCCGCCATTAAATTGACCTTGTTATTGCAAGACATGGACAGCGAAGACAAAGGCGTGCGCATCAAGGCGATTGAAGGCGTGAAAGGTTTCGATAGCCAAGAAGCCGCCAATCGCCTAAACGCAATGGTTGAAAAAGATGAAAACGGCGAATTTATGGAGCCTGACGGCGACATCCGCGATCTCGCCAAAGCCGCGCTTATCAATATCAACAGCCGTTTGCAACTATACAGCTCGATTGAAACCGTGTTTTTCGGCCTCAGCTTAGGCGCGGTTTTGGTGTTGTCCGCCATCGGCTTGGCGATCACCTTTGGGGTAATGGGGGTCATCAATATGGCGCACGGCGAGCTAATGATGCTGGGCGCATACACCACTTACGTCATGCAGCAACTCATGCCCAACTATTTGGGTTGGTCGATCATCCTGTCCATCCCCGCCGCGTTTGTCATTTCCGCGTTGGTCGGCATTGCCATCGAGCGTGGCATTATCCGCTTCCTCTACGGACGGCCTTTAGAAACCTTGCTGGCGACTTTTGGCGTGAGCCTGATCTTGCAACAAAGCGTGCGCTCCATTTTCTCCCCGCTCAACCGCAGTGTCGCCACGCCGGAATGGATGAGCGGCTCATGGCAGATCAATGACTTTTTGTCGCTGACCTGGAACCGCTTTTACATCCTGGTGTTTTGTTTGTTGGTGTTTGTGTTGCTGCTGCAAATCCTCAAACGCACCCGCTTAGGCCTTGAGGTCCGCGCCGTCGCGCAAAACCGCAAAATGGCAAAAGCGATGGGCATCCCCACCGCCCGCGTCGATGCGATGACCTTTGGTTTAGGTTCGGGTATTGCCGGTGTTGCGGGTGTGGCGTTAAGCCAAATCACCAATGTCGGGCCTAATTTAGGCCAAGCCTATATCGTCGATTCGTTCATGGTCGTGGTGTTTGGCGGTGTCGGCAATTTGTTGGGCACCTTAGTGGCGGGGTTCTCACTAGGCATTGCCAACAAGTTTTTGGAACCGTTCGCTGGCGCGGTGTTGGCGAAGATTCTGGTGCTGGTGTTCATCATTTTATTTATCCAAAAACGCCCCCGTGGCTTGTTTCCGCAAAAGGGCAGGGCGGCGGATTCTTGATTATTGAGTCCACGAAAAACAAAACAAACGCCGTTCGCTCGTTCCCAAGCTCCAGCTTGGGAACGCAGTACGGGAAGCTCTTGCTTCCAGAATGATTAGGACGGGAAAGATAGGAAGCTAGAGCTTCCAAAACCGCATTCCCAAGCTGGAGCTTGGGAACGAGCGTAAAAGGTTACAAAATGAAACTCCTGACACTCGCAACCCAAGACAAAACCTGCACCACGGTGCTGATGCTGTTGGCGGCGGTCACCGTCGTCATCCCGCTGTGCAATGTGCTGACTGCCGTCGATTCGCCGCTGCATTTTTCCGCCTATACCGTCTCGCTGGTCGGCAAATATCTGACGTTTGCGCTACTGGGCATGTCGTTGGATTTGGTCTGGGGCTATTGCGGCATTCTGGCATTGGGTCATGGTGCATTTTTCGCTTTAGGCGGTTATGCAATGGGCATGTATCTGATGCGCCAAATCGGCACACGCGGCGTTTATGGCGACCCGTTGTTACCGGATTTTATGATTTTCCTGAACTGGAAAGAACTGCCGTGGTACTGGTTTGGCTTTGATAACTTTGGCTTTGCACTGCTCATGGTTGTGCTTGCCCCTGGCGCGTTGGCGTTTGTGTTCGGCTGGTTGGCGTTCCGCTCCCGCGTCACGGGTGTGTATTTGTCGATCATTACCCAAGCCTTGACTTACGCACTGTTGCTGGCGTTCTTCCGCAATGAGATGGGCTTCGGTGGCAACAACGGGCTGACTGATTTTAAAGACATCCTCGGCTTTAATATCCAATCCGAAAACGTCCGTTCCATGCTGCTGTTTTTGTCGGGTTCGGCGTTAATCATCTCATTCCTGCTCTGCCGTTGGATAGCGGGCACTAAATTAGGCCGTGTGGTCACTGCCGTCCGGGATCAAGAATCCCGTGTCCGCTTCCTAGGCTATCGTGTCGAAATGTTCAAGCTGTGGATTTTCGTGTTCGCCGCGATGCTTGCCGGCGTCGCCGGCGCTTTGTATGTGCCGCAAGTCGGCATCATCAACCCCAGCGAATTTACCCCGCTCAACTCCTTGGAAATTGTCGTCTGGGTGGCAATGGGCGGACGCGGCACCTTATACGGGGCAATTATCGGCGCGGTAGTGGTCAATTACAGCAAAACCGTGTTGACCGGACTCATGCCGGATGCGTGGTTGTTTATTCTGGGCAGCTTGTTCGTTGTCATCACCGTGCTGCTGCCGGACGGTATCGTCGGCCTGATGCGGCGTAATATAAGGGGTAAACAAGTATGAATAGCTTTGCGGAAAATCTGTTTAATGAAGATGACAAAGTCAGTAGCTTGGTAGTGGAAGGAAAAGTCGATACCCGCCACGGCCCCATTTTGTATATGGAGGATGTGAGTGTCAGTTTTGACGGCTTTAAGGCATTGAATAAGCTGTCTTTATTTATAGATGCTGGCGAATTGCGGTGCATGATCGGCCCTAACGGCGCGGGCAAAACCACAATGATGGATGTGATTACCGGCAAAACCAAACCCGATACCGGATCGGTGTTTTTCGGGCAAACCATTGATTTGTTGAAAATGGACGAACCCGCAATTGCCCAAGCGGGCATCTGCCGGAAATTCCAAAAACCCAGCGTTTTTGATGCCTTGTCGGTATTTGAAAACTTGGAACTGGCCTTAAAAACCAACAAAGGCGCGTGGAACACTTTATTTTTCCGCCTTAACAGCGAACAGAGCGACCGCATCGGCGATGTGATGGAAACGGTTGGCTTAAGTGCGTTGGCGCATTCCCGCGCGGGCATCCTCTCGCACGGGCAAAAGCAATGGCTGGAAATTGGCATGTTATTGATGCAAGAGCCCAAAGTCATGCTGGTCGATGAACCTATCGCCGGTATGACCCATCAGGAAATTGAACGCACCGCCGAATTGTTGTTATCGCTACAAGGCGAAAGGTCATTGGTCGTTGTCGAGCATGATATGGAGTTCGTCCGCTCAATCGCGCAAAAAGTCACCGTCCTGCATGAGGGCGGTGTCTTGACCGAAGGCACAATGGATGAAGTGCAAAACGACCCGCGTGTCATTCAAGTGTATTTGGGGGGCTGATGCTAAAAATTAACCAATTGCAACAATACTACGGCGAAAGCCACACCTTATGGGATTTCAATTTGGAGGTGCCCGAAGGCGCGTGTGTCTGTCTGATGGGGCGTAACGGCGTGGGCAAAACCACCTTGCTGAAAGCTATCATGGGCTTGATTCCGGTCAGGGAAGGCAGCATCACGATGGACGGCGAACCGCTCGCCGACGGTAAAGCCGAAAAACGCGCCGAGATGGGTATTGGTTATGTCCCGCAAGGCCGCGAGATTTTTCCGCTGTTGACTGTGGAAGAAAATCTCAAAACCGGATTACGCGCCGCCAGCAAGCACGGCATCAAAAAAGTCCCCGACGCTATCTACGAAATTTTCCCCGTGTTAAAACAAATGCTCAGACGGCGCGGCGGCGACTTGTCCGGCGGTCAGCAACAGCAATTGGCGATAGGCCGGGCTTTGGTGCTTAACCCTCGGCTATTGATTTTGGACGAACCCACCGAAGGCATCCAGCCGAACATCGTCAGCGAAATAGGCGATGTCATCATTCGCCTTAACCGTTCACGCGGCACCCCGCTAACCATGCCAAAACCCAACCCAAACGCCTTAGGCGAAGTGCATGAGGCCATCCACAAAATCAACCAAGAACTCGGCGTGACCGTGTTGTTGGTCGAGCAAAAACTGCCGTTTGCCAGAAAAGTCGCTGACCGGTTTTGTATCATGGACAGAGGGCGCACCGTAGCCATAGGTGATATGGAGGAATTGTCCGAAGGCATGGTGAAGCAATATTTGACGGTTTGATTATTGGCAAAAGCGGGGTACGATGTAACGGCCTAAACGGTGCGTTTTGATGCCGAACTAACCAATCAAGCTTGCCCCGTTTCCAATCACGCATCACGGCATTAGGTCAGTGTTGAAACCCCTTTTAGGAGTTCAAACCTAGGTTTGCACTCCTTTTTAGTAACTGGATAGTAGTGACACGCGAAAGCAGGAACAAGCATCAATTAACCTAGAGGACTTATCATGAAAACAAAATCACTTATCTTATCCGCCATCCTATTAAGCCTCGCCACACTACCTGCCCATGCCCATACCGGCATCGGTACAGTCCACGGCTTGCTGGATGGCCTTGTGCATCCCCTAGTCGGCATCGACCACTTGCTGGTCATGCTCGCCGTCGGCCTATGGGCGGCGATGCGCGGCGGCAAATCGTCATGGCTATTGCCGCTGGCGTTTTTGACCGCAATGGGCGCTGGCGCTGGGTTGTCCTCACTAGGCATCACCATCACAGCGGCAGAAACCTGGGTCGCATGTTCAGTCGTGGCGGCAGGCGTGTTGGTGTGGCGTAACACGCGCATGTCATCGGCATTGGCAGTTGCGTTGGTGGCAGTTTTCGCCCTCGCCCACGGCTATGTCCATGCTTTGGAATTGACAGACAGTGCCGATGCCTTGGCGTATTCAGCAGGATTTCTGCTAACCACGGCGGTGTTGCATGGCTTGGGTTTGGCAGTTGGCTTATTGGCGGCGGCTAGGGTGAAAATGCTGGGTGCAGGCTTGGGCTTGGTTTGTGCGTTGGTGGGGGTGGGGGTGGGGCTGTTGGTTGGGGTTTGATGAAATCGTTCGCTCGGATGAATGGCATGGGCGATAACTTTGATCCTTTGCATGAACGCTACGCTGATTTTGACTTTGAACAGAGTATCTACAATCCTGCAACATCGGATTATTAACTGATGTTACGCACCCCCATCCCAAAAAGCGTATCATTCCAGGATGGATAAAGAAAAAACCGAACTCTACACAGACTACCTGATCTGCAACCAAGGCTTAGCAACGGCGACGGGCTTGTC
>JAQTQZ010000030.1 GCA_028712695.1 Methylovulum sp.
GACTGAGTTGTACATTGCCTTAGTCTTTTTTATATTGATATTGGCCGGAGCCATGCTGTTTTTGCATTTTCGGATACTTCATCCGCTCAATGCCTTGAGAAAATTGCTGGAACGCTTGACTGAAGGGAATTATACCCCGATCAATACAGATCATCTTGACCCCCTTTTGTTGCCGGTGTTTAACAGCTATAACGAGATGGTCACCCATCTTGCCGAACTGGAAGAGGCTAAAAGCCGCTATGCGCAATCTTTGCAACGGGAGGTCAGATTGGCAACTCAAGCACTATTGGAGCAGCAATACAGCCTTGCCAGAGCCGAACGGCTTGCCGCCATTGGCGAAGTTGCCGCTGAACTGGCGCACGAAATCCGCAATCCCTTGGCAGGAATTCAAATGGCCTTTAATAATTTACGCCGGGAAATTGATGAAAAATACCAGTGTGAAAGAATGGATATGATCAGTTCGGAACTCAAGCGTCTGGGCGTATTGCTCAGCGATATGCTTAACCAAAGCAAGCATTCGCCCGAACTTGCCACGGATTTTAATGTGGCGACGTTAATTCGCGATTTATTAAGGTTAACCCGTTATCAAATTGCCGAATCTATACAATTGGAGAGCGATATTCCCGACCTGTTATTAGTGCATTTGCCGGAAAGTGGTTTGCGCCAAGTCTTATTAAATTTAATTTTGAATGCCGCCGACATCCTGGAAAGCCGCGCCGGTTTAGTCCACATCAAAGCCTACGCAGGGCGTGAGGGCTTATGTATAACGGTGACTGACAACGGCCCCGGTTTTTCTCAGGATATGCTCGACTACGGTATCCGTCCTTTCCGCACTAGCCGCGAGCATGGCACAGGTTTAGGTCTGGCAATGGTGCAACGGTTTGTAAAAAATTTGGGCGGCACGATTAAGCTTACCAACCAACAACCCCATGGTGCTTGCGTGACCTTCTCATTACCCAAAGAATGCCTTGTTGGAGACCCTTTATGATAGAAACGCTGCTGATTATTGAAGACGAAAAACTGTTAGGTTCCGAACTGTCACGGCACTATCGGCAATCTGGTTGGGACGTTGCGCTAGCGGCCAATTTGACTGAGGCGAAAGCCTTATTGCTTAAAAAAAGCATAGAACCGCTATTGATACTTTCGGATATGAATCTGCCTGATGGTAATGCGTTGGATTTTATGGAAGCGATGAAAAAACAAGCCTGCTACGCAGAGTGGCTGTTTTTGACAGGTTACGGCAGTGTGCCGGATTCCGTGCGGGCCTTACGGTTGGGCGCTTACGATTTTTTGGAAAAACCCTGTGATCTGGATCGCCTCGACCTGGTGGTTGCTAGTGCCGCACGTAGCGCGGCGATCCAGCGGCGGGTCATCGACCAGACCAAACAAAGCTACCGCCGCTATTCACCCGACGCTTATGTCGGTCATAGCCCGCAGGCAGAAAGTATTCGGCAATTATTGACAAAGCTGACTGAAGTGCCTTTTAGCGCGTTGGTGATTGGTGGTGAAAGCGGGACGGGCAAAGGTTTGACCGCCCGTATTCTGCACTACGGCGGCGCCCGTGCGCAACAACCGATGATTGAAGTCAATTGTGCGGCGTTGCCTAGGGAGTTGTTGGAATCAGAGTTATTCGGCCATGAGCCAGGCGCTTTTACCGGTGCCTCAGGCCGTCATCGCGGCTTGCTTGAACAGGCCGATGGCGGCACCTTATTCATGGATGAAATCGGTGAAATGCCCTTGGATCTACAGGCCAAATTGCTGAAAGCGATGGAAGACCATAAAGTCCGGCGTTTAGGGGGCGAGAAAGAAATCCGCGTGGATGTGCAGATTGTCGCCGCCAGTAACCGCGATTTGGAACAAATGACACGGGCGGGGACGTTTAGGACGGATTTATATCATCGTTTAAGTGTGTTTCGCGTTATCCTGCCGCCCTTACGTGATGCCGTGGAAGACTTGGATGAATTAGTCCCGCTATTTGTCGCGGAATATAATGCCAAAGCAGGCAAGCATGTTAAGGATATTCCGGATGAAGTTTGGGACAAGCTGAAAGCGCATTATTGGCCGGGCAATGTAAGGGAATTGCGCAACGTCATTGAACGCTGTGTCTTATTCTCCGACGGGTCGGAGTTTCCAGGGCAATGGCTGCAATTGCCAGGCCAGCAGGACGGCGATAAAGCCAACCGGGTTGACGGCGAGAATATGATTTGTTTGCCACTTGACGGCAGCATGGCGTTGGACGATATGGACCGTTTTATTATCAAAACGGCGCTGGAACGGGCAGGGAATAATTTGACTGCCGCTGCTAGGGCATTGGGTGCAACCCGCGAAACGTTGCGCTATCGGGTACGTAAATATAATCTGAAAATAGATGATTGAGGGATGTGACCGGTTTGTGACATCCGATACACTCTATGATAACCTGCACATCGCCACGCTATTTCTATTAAAACCAGGCAAATGATCACCAAGATATTAATTATTTAAAAATGACAATGACCGCACGCACTGCACAAATAGAACGCAACACGCTTGAAACTCAAATTAAAGTCAATATCAATCTGGACGGGACAGGCAAAGTTTCGTTTTTGACCGGTGTGCCGTTCCTTGACCACATGCTCGATCAAATAGCCCGGCATGGCCTGATTGACATGGAGATCGACGCTAAAGGCGATCTGGAAATAGATGCGCATCATACGGTAGAGGATATTGGTATTACTTTAGGCCAAGCCTTTGCCCAGGCAATCGGCGATAAAAAAGGCATTTACCGCTACGGCCATGCTTATGTCCCGCTGGATGAGTCCTTGTCCAGAGTCGTGATTGATTTTTCTGGCCGCCCCGGATTGTTCTACGAAGTTAAATTTCCGAAAGCCATGATAGGCCGCTTTGATGTTGACTTGTTCCGCGAGTTTTTTCAGGGTTTTGTCAATCATGCCGGCGTGACGTTGCATATAGACAATCTGAAAGGCGCTAATTCCCATCATATTGCCGAAACCATTTTTAAGGCATTAGGCCGCGCCATCCGCATGGCAATTACCGCAGATACGCGTATGGCAGGTATAATGCCGTCCACCAAAGGCGTGCTCTAAGCATCATTCCCCTTATTTGACCCTTTTTACACTGAACGTTTATGTCTTCTGTTGCTGTTATTGATTACGGAATGGGTAATTTGCATTCCATTGCTAAAGCCCTGCAACACGCCGCCTCGGAGGTGGATGTCCAGATTGTTTCTGATGTTGATGTGATTTTACGGGCTGATCGTGTCGTTTTTCCCGGTGTTGGCGCGATGCGTGATTGTATGCAGGCACTCAATACTTCGGGTTTAACCGGGGTCATCCACCAAGTTGCTAACAGTCGGCCTTTACTGGGTATTTGTCTGGGCATGCAGGCCTTACTGACTGACAGCGAAGAAAATGGCTATACTGAAGGCTTGAATGTGCTGGCAGGCCATGTCGTGCGTTTTGCTGATGGATTGGCCGATAAAAGCAACAATAAATTGAAAGTTCCGCACATGGGCTGGAATCAGGTGCGGCAGTTGCCGCATCCGCTCTGGAAAGGCATCCCTCAGGATAGCCGCTTTTATTTTGTCCATAGTTATTATGCTAGACCGGATAATGCCGCTTTGGTGGCCGCCACGACAGATTACCCTGATCCATTTGCATGCGCTTTAGCGCAAAACAATATCTTTGCCGTACAATTCCATCCCGAAAAAAGTCAGGCAGTCGGTTTGCAACTGCTCAAGAATTTTTTGCATTGGGATGGACAAGTTTAAATTGATTAATATGTTGCTGAGGTTTCTTACATTATGCTGTTAATACCCGCTATCGACTTAAAAGAAGGGAAATGTGTGCGTTTACGTCAAGGACGCATGGAAGATGACACGGTTTTTTCTGATGATCCGGTGGCGGTTGCTGGTCGTTGGGTAGCTGCAGGCGCAAAACGTCTACATTTGGTCGATTTGGATGGCGCCTTCGCGGGCAAACCTAGAAATGCCGACGTGATTCATGCGATTGTTGCCGCTTATCCTGATGTGCCCGTGCAGATAGGCGGTGGCATCCGTGATGAAGACACCATACAAGCGTATCTGGATGCGGGTGTCGAATATGTGATTATTGGCACTAAAGCAGTGAATGAACCCCATTTTGTCCGGGATATGGCTTTAGAATATCCACGGCGTATTATTGTTGGGCTGGATGCGAAGGATGGTAAGGTCGCAATTGATGGCTGGTCGAAATTATCCAAACACGATGTGGTTGATCTGGCACAGCACTTTGAAGCCGATGGTGTCGAAGCGATCATTTATACTGACATTTCCCGTGACGGCATGATGCAGGGTGTGAATATTGAGGCGACGGCCAGATTGGCAAGAGCCATCCGTATTCCAGTCATCGCCTCAGGCGGCATCACCAACATTGATGACATAAGGGCCTTGGGTAGAGTCGCGCATGAAGGTATTATGGGGGCAATTACCGGCCGCGCCATTTATGAAGGCACGCTGGATTTTGCCGAAGCCGAAAAATTAGCGGAATCATTCTGAAGCTATGAGCCTAGCCAAACGTATTATTCCCTGTTTGGATGTTGATAATGGTCGCGTCGTCAAAGGCGTGAAATTTGTCGATATCCGCGATGCCGGCGATCCGGTAGAAATTGCCAGGCGCTATGACCGCGAAGGTGCCGACGAAATCACCTTTTTGGACATTACCGCGACACATGATAATCGTGACACGATAGTGCATGTGGTCGAACAAGTTGCCAGTGAAGTCTTTATCCCGCTGACAGTCGGCGGCGGCATCAGGACACTGGATGACATCCGGCGCATGCTGAACGCGGGCGCAGATAAAGTTGGCATTAACAGCGCCGCGGTGTTTAATCCTGAATTTGTCAAAGAAGCCGCAGACCGCTTTGGTTCACAGTGTATTGTAGTAGCCATAGACGCTAAAAAAGTCAGCCAGCCTGGTGAACAAAATCGGTGGGAGATATTTACCCACGGTGGCCGTAAACCCACCGGCATTGATGCAGTCGAATGGGCTAGAAAAATGGTGGCTTACGGGGCAGGGGAGATCCTGTTGACCAGCATGGATAATGATGGCACCCGCGCAGGCTTTAACCTGCCATTGACCCGCGCGGTCAGCGAAGCGGTATCCGTGCCGGTCATCGCGTCCGGCGGCGTCGGCAACTTAGAACATCTGGCCGAAGGCATACTCGAAGGCAAAGCGGATGCGGTATTGGCGGCAAGTATTTTTCATTTCGGCGAATATACTATTGGGCAGGCTAAACGGTATATGCAATCACGCGGTATTGAGGTGCGGTTATGAGTGTCGCTTGGCTTGATGAAATTCGCTGGACTCAGGATGGCTTGTGCCCGGTGATTGCCCAACAGACCGGCAATGGTAAAGTTATGATGTTTGCGTGGATGAACCACGAAGCACTGGCATTAACGGCTAAAGAAGGCTATGCCGTGTACTGGTCACGCTCACGTGGAAAATTGTGGCGCAAAGGCGAGGAATCAGGACACCGGCAGAAAGTCGTCAGCATTCGGGTCGACTGTGATGAAGACGTCATTTTGCTGGAAATCGAACAGGAAGGCGGCATCGCCTGCCATACTGGACGGGAAAGCTGTTTTTATCGGCAGCTGGTTGATGGACAGTGGCAGGCGGTTGAGCCGGTGTTAAAAAATGCTGATGAGATTTATAAAAAAAATGAATAACGTATTGCAACAATTAGCAGATATTCTGGAACAGCGTAAACAGGAGCCTGCTGACAAGTCTTATGTAGCCAGCCTTTACGCCAAAGGTCTGGATACGATTTTAAAAAAAGTCGGTGAAGAAGCCACTGAAACCGTGATTGCGGCCAAAGGTGACGATAAGCAGCAGATTATTTATGAAATGGCCGATTTGTGGTTTCATTGCCTGGTGTTGTTAGCCCAGCAAGAGCTGCATCCTGATGACGTGTTGCAGGAATTGCAGCGACGTTTCGGTCTATCCGGATTGGAAGAAAAAGCGCGGCGCAACCAATAAAACCAAGCTAGGGGGCGAAAATAATCCTGCCTGGTTTCTGTGTAGACTAACTGGAGTTTAAAATGGGTATTAGTGTTACTAAGTTGTTAATTTTATTAGCTATAATTGTCGTTGTGTTTGGCACCAAACGGTTGCGCAACATAGGTTCGGACTTGGGTGATGCTATCAAAGGTTTCCGTTCCGCTATTAAGGATGGCGAAGAGGAAAAAATCGCTGAAAGAGACAGCGAAGCTAATGTCATTGATGGCGAAATAGCCGCCAAACAGACTGATAAGCCTGATTCGCATGTTTGAGATAGGATTTTCCGAATTGGTCATGATAGGCTTGGTCAGCTTGTTGGTGATAGGCCCTGAAAGGTTGCCGAAAGTAGCGAGGATTGCCGGTTTTTGGATAGGCAGAACGCAAAAGATGATCAGTTCCATCAAGACTGAAATCAAACACGAGCTGCAAGTTGAGGAAATTCGTCAAGCATTGGAACAGCAACCAGGAATGCAGGAATTTGAGCATTTGTTCGATAAAGTTGCCGATACGGCGCAAACGTTCAAATCATCAGTGGAGCAGCCAGCGAAAGCTGACATAAAAGCACAACAGCATGAGCAAAAATAATTACACGGCACAGGAAGAGCAACCGTTCATTAGCCATTTGATTGAATTGCGCGACCGTTTGCTGCGGGTGGTTTTGTTCGTATTGGTTGTGTTTTTAGGGTTGGCTTCTTATGCCAATCAAATTTATAGTATTCTGGCGGGCCCTTTGCTCAAGCACATGCCGGAAAATAGTTCAATGATCGCCATTGAAGTGGCGTCGCCTTTTTTTATACCCTTTAAGCTGGCGTTAGTCGTCGCAGTTTTTATTTCTGTTCCGTTTATCCTTTATCAGTTCTGGGCGTTTGTCGCACCTGGCTTATATAAACATGAGCAGCGGCTGGTTCTGCCATTGCTGGTTGCCAGTACGCTATTGTTTTATCTAGGTGTTGTGTTTGCCTATTACGTGGTTTTTCCGCTTATTTTTGGATTTTTAACAGCGGCGGCACCGGTAGGTGTCACCGTAATGACCGATATTTCCAAATACTTGGATTTTGTCTTAACGCTGTTTTTTGCGTTCGGCGTTTGCTTTGAAGTGCCTATTTTTACGATTGTTATCGTCTGGAGCGGGTTGGCCACGTCTAAAGACTTGAGTGAACAACGCCCTTATGTGATTGTCGGCGCATTTGCTGTTGGCATGTTGCTCACCCCGCCTGATGCCATTTCACAAACCTTGCTAGCGGTGCCCATGTGGCTGTTATTTGAAATTGGCCTGGTATTTTCGCGCTTTTTTGTCCGGAAAGCAGAAAGTGATGGGCAACTTCCTGCTATTGCTGAAATGCCAACAGACTTGGATAAAAGCGCAAAGGGCGGGAAGAAAACGGATAGTTAGCCGTTTAAAATAATTGTATCGACATCACGACGGGCAGTCGTGATGTTCTGCGCTTAACAATCAACTTGACCAGTTTAGCCCTCGGCGCGAATGGATGGTTATTATTTGGATGAAGGCCATCTTGTGCCTTGACACGGTTTCTTCCATACACTTTCTTGTTGAATTCACACAGTTATTATAAGGTCGCCTTGGGCGATGCTCACATTTGCGCTTGCAAATAATTCTGTATGCCGATTTTTCCAATCAATTCAAACTGGGTTTCCAGCCAATCAACATGTTCTTCCTCATTTTCCAGAATACGTTCAAAAATCTCCCTGGAAACATAATCTTTTATCTGCTCACAATAGGCAATTGCTTCTCTTAGCAACGGAATGGCCGCATGTTCAAGCTTTAAGTCGCAGGCGAGCATTTCTTCAGGATGTTCGCCAATCATTAACTTATCAAGGCTTTGCAAGTTTGGTAGGCCTTCCAGAAACAGGATGCGCTCAATCAGCATGTCCGCATGCTTCATTTCATCAATGGATTCATGATATTCCTTTTCATTCAGCTTACTAAAGCCCCAGTTTTTGTACATGCGGGCATGTAAAAAATACTGGTTAATGGCAGTCAGCTCATTGGTAAGTGCTTTGTTAAGAAATTCAATAACTTTTTTATCACCTTTCATCAGACACCTCGGATTTTTAACACATGTTAAGGGCAGGTTGGTTAGACGCTTCCAACATTATAGGGCGTTGTTGACGGCTGTCGTCAAGCAATTCTTTGACGTGCCTGTTGCACTTTCCGCAGTCGCTACCGACGCCAAAACATTGGAATAATTGCCTGCGGGTGCAAACGCCCTTATCAATGGCATTTTTTATCTGGGTATCGGTAACCGCTTTGCAAACACATACATACATGAGAGTTATCCTGAATAGGTAGTTTTTACAAATGATAACAATTCTTATTCGTAAAATAAAGCGGCTTTTTTATTTCTCTAACTATTTTAAAACCTATATGCTCATCCGTACCCCAATCCAGCCTGCTCTAGGTGCACCGGGTGAGATAAAACGACCGTCATTAAAAGTGGGAAAAATATCAGTAGCATTCCCATACACACCAAATGAGCTGTAGTTATTGTTAAAGACATTATCGAGCTTACCAAACACAGAAAAATGCGTGGTTATCTTGTATTCGGCGGTGGCATTGGCCAACCAGTAACCCGTTAACGGTGCGTTCAGGTTTGCTTCATCACCACGAAAGAATTGGTCGCCGCTGTAAAGGCCGTTAATGCCCAGCGACACTTTTTGCCATAAATCAACGCCTACTGCCCATTTAAACAAATGCTGGGGAATGCCCGGAATCCGGTTGCCTGATTTGACAGCGATGATTCTGCCATCCCCCTGCGGATTCTGTACGCCGAAACTATCCAGATAAGTGGCATCCAAGTAGGTGTAATTGCTTGAAAAATGCCAGTCGTCAAAGTCACTGAAAACTTGCGGGTAAGTCACGCTAGTCCCTGCTTCCAAGCCATGACGCAGGGTTTGTCCAACATTGCTGAAATAACCTTGGTTATTAAAATTGCTTGAAAAATCACGCCGGAAAATAATGTCGTTATTATTGGTGGTATGAAAATACCCCAGATTCCATTTGCCATCTCCTGCACCTATCAAGTTTTTTAAACTGCCCCTAAAACCGGCTTCAAAGGTGTTGGCAACCACTTGTTTTAAGGGCGGGTCAGAGACAAACGAGTTAGGCAGTTTGCAGGGGGCGGTCGGATCGGCACAGCTTAATTCCATCGGCGTGGGGGAGCGGGTCGATTCGCTGTAACCGCCATACAGGTTTAGGTTTTTGTTGACTTCATAAGTCAAACCGGCAGACGGGTTAAAGCGCTCAAAGGTATGGTCGCCGTTGAGGTTTTTATCCGAATTGATGTATTTATCGGTCATCGACAAGTCAACATGGTTGTAACGCCCTGCGACCGTGGCGGTTAATTTGTCTGTGACAGAAAAACTATCGGTGGCATAAACGCCTACGGTGTCGCTGTGTGTATTCAACCGGACTCTGGATTCATCCACCAAGATACCGCTGCCTATCGTACCTCGGTCACCCGTCAGTTGGGCCAGTTCAGTATCGGAGCCAAAATGCACATCCGCATTGTCGTAACTGGTACCGACAGTCAAGTTGTTTTCATGCGCAAACAGATCCCCAGTAAACATCGCCTGCAGAGTGCCGCCCCGCGAGTACATATTGGTCGCATTGGTATTATTTGTTGCACCGTCCACGTTGTCACTGAAATTGACTTGGTTTCCCCGCGTGTCGATGACAACGGCATCTTCCCCATCGCACAATAACGCATTGTTAAACGTACATGCGCCATAATCGCTATTGTCGCCATTAAAAGAACGCATGCGGTTTTGGCGAAAATAGACATTGCCCGTAAGTTCAGTCGTATCGGTCAATGCGTAATTGCCGGCCAATTCAGTAAAAAACAGCCGAGTGACGGTTTGGTCGGGATGGGTGAATGTTGCCGTCCGGTCTTGCGCCAGCAATTGCACAGGGGCGGCGCCATTGCCGCGCAGATCGTTGTCATTGCTTGCTATAGTCAAGTCTAGGCCGCCCCGATCATTTTGCCAGCTTAATGTGCCGAGCGCTTGTTTTGCATCGGATTGGGAAAAAGTGCGCCAGCCCTGTTCGGCAAAGCTGCGCAGATCGACAAAATAGCCCCAAGTGCCATTATTGGCGCCACTGGTGATTTCTTCCGAATGCCGGTCAAACGAGCCGCCATAAACTTCCAGTTGGTGGCCCGGTGCGGAAAAGCCAGTTTTGGTTTTTATTGCAATCGCCCCGCCTAAGCTGTTTAAACCATACACAGGATTGGAACCGCCGTGCAATGTCGTTGACTTGATCGCGCCGGGTGGGATTAAGTCCCAATTGACCGAATCGCCGAACGGCTCGTTAAAGCGGACTCCATTGACATAAACGGACAGGCCTTGCGGCATGCCCGGTAGCGGTGAGGCGACAAAGCCGCGATAGTAAACATCGGGTTGGAGCGGGTTATTTTGCGCTTCGTTGATATGCACGCTGCCCAGATAGCGGTTAATGTAATCGGCGAGGGAAATGCTTTGCGAGGCTTGCAGTTGCTCTGACGATACCGTTTGGATGGTTGCCGGTATTTTATTGGCAGCAACGCCGCCTTCCAGTAACGGTGCGACGCCGATGATTTCAACGACGCCTAAATCGACGGCTTGCTCATCAGCTACCACGATAGCATGGGTGGCTGACAGGCTGATTAATCCCAGAATACTAAACCCCAGTTTTTTCATAACTTACTCTAACGTGTTGTAAATGCCGTTATGATAGCCAAAGCGTTAAGTGATCCATAGGCTCATGGCGAAAAAAGGAAATATTCCTGCCGTGGCGCATGGCTTAAGTCTTTTGGTAAATGTCGGTACAATAACGCTTAGGTTGGCTGCGACGCTTTGCGGAGCATGCCTATTTTTAACTTTTAACTGACCGCCCTTTTGATTATTAGAATAGCCTTGTTATCCATGCTTGCTGCATTGGTTTTACTAGTGGTTGCAAAAATAGCCGCTGTGTTGGCAATCTACGGCTTGTCGATGCTAATAACCCAGTTGGGTTTGGTGCTATTGCTGACAGCCTTTATGCTGTTGCTGGCAATTGTCTTTGTGGACGCCTTAAATATAATTATTAAACAATGTATTGCGTATTTTTCGCCGCAACAACGGACACAGCGAAAATTTTTATTTATGCAGTCTAAAAGAACTCAAATCGAGCAATTGTTTTATTTTAAAACGTTACAAATGGGTTATTTTGCCGAGGTAAAAAGAAAACAGTTGCTTAATGCCAATAACCGGGAACATATCAGGCAGTTGTCAAAAACCATCGATAAAGAACTGCATTTGTTAAAACAACAATTACCGGCTACCGATTTCAAGCAATTGCAAGAGGAAAACAGCCGTTATCGGAATTGCCAAGATAGTTTAGGACTATTGGCGTTACAACAAAAAATAACTGCATTACGTTAATATGGCACTATTTAAAAAATGGATTTTTAAGATTGTTAAGTTGGTGTATGCCATTAAAGATGAAAATCTCTCTTGGCAAACCGCTAACCAAGACCAACAAGCAAAATTAAAGCAGGCAAGAATGCTTTCAGAACAGGCGCTTGTGGCGGAGTTGCAAAAAAAAAGCACCCAATTAGCACATGATATTACCTTGCTAAAAATTCGAAATGCGACTGAATTGTCAATACTGAAAACACGCTGTGAACAGGATATAAAAGATTACAAGCAGTATTTGAACGCACTGGATCAACTTAAACAGTCAATCCGGCAAAGTTATGCACACTTGCCCGAAGCGGTCGCCTTTACTATCCATCATCATGCCAAACAACTCTTAAATACAATGTGGGAAGCGGATGATTTCGAACAAAAAATGCAACTGGAATTGCGGCTGATCCAGTTTATGACCACTGTGCATGAAGACGCGCAGTTGCATTTGGATAATGCCCAAGTTGGCACATTGCCCCAAAAAACCCTGGATTTGATCCAGCAGCGATAACTACTGCAATGTGCCAAAATTGGTTTAGCTGCTGTCATCAAACAGTCATGAGGTCTAACTATAATCCTGAGCTTTTTTCATGCTTAACCGCATCATTACAATTTTAGGAAAAACTTATGAGATTAACCACAACACTGGCCTCGGGCATGGTATTGGCCGCTTTGTTTGCAACCACGTTACTACCCAATCAAGCTGTAGCGGCGAGTAGCCGTAAATCATGGGTCGTCCAGAAAATTTATACCTACAACCATCCGTTTGCCGTCAATCTTCCTGACGAGTTGGCCACTAAGATGACTAAAATGGCTGCCAGTGCTTTTTCATTTTATCGGGGTACGGCGCATTTGTTTTATGAAGACACCAAAAATACTGCTGTTTGGCCTGCGTCTTGGTACACCAATACCGCGACCAACGGGGTTTGGGTAGATGGCGATATGCACTTGCAAAATTTGGGGGGATTCCGCGATACCAATGATAATGCGGTATTCGATACCAATGATTTTGATGAGGGTTACTGGGGCTCATACACGTGGGATCTGCGCCGTATGGCGGTTGCTATTTTGTTGGCTGCCGAAGAAAACGGCATTGGTAGTTCAGACCGCCAAAAGTTAGTAAAAAGTTTCATCGATAGCTATGCGGCCCAGATCGCCGATTTTAAAGGTAATGATTCGGAGCTAACTTACCGGCTGACCATCAGCAATACGAATGGTATCGTTAAAGACACTATTCAAGCGGCTGATGGCAAAACCCGCGCCAGCTTGCTGGCTAAATACACGGCGGTCAATTCCGGGCAACGTTCTTTCCTGACCATCAACGGATCTTTGCAACCCGTTGACAACGCAACATTTTCTTCTATCAACTCGGCAATGCCAGGCTATATAAGTTCTATCGCCTCTTCTAAGCGTAAAAGCAATAGTTATTACCAACTGAAAGATGCGGCATTGCGGTTGGGCTCAGGCACTGGTAGCTTAGGGCGTTACCGTTATTACTTGCTGATTGAAGGGCCATCAACAGCAAATGGCGACGATGTCATTTTAGAAATGAAACAAGAAACCAATAGTGCAGTTGCTATTGCAGCAACCGGCACTATGCCTGCGTGGACTTATGATTATCATAATGGTGAACGGGTCGTTAAAAGCATGAAAGCCTTGCTGACTAATACCGATATTTTAGCGGGTTACAACACATTGAACGGCCTGCCATTTTTCCTGCGTGAGCGGTCACCTTATCAGGAAGATTTTGATTATACGTTGCTGACCAGCTATACAAAATTCAATGATGCCGTGCAGTATATGGGGAAAGTTGTCGCTAAAAATCATGCGCTAGCGGATAAAGACTACGATGCAACACTGATTCCCTTTAGCATGGATAAAGAAATAACCGATGTGATTAACGGCGATATAGCCGGTTTAAAAACAGAAACCCTGAATTATGCGCTTAGCTATGCTTCTCAAGTGAAGCAAGATTATGCCGATTTTATGAGTGCAAAAAACAGCGGTGCGGTGCTGTATTAAGCACATAGAGATAATGGACATCGGGTAATTATTAGCACAGAATTTAACAGGCATCGTAGCTTTTCTGGGATATAAAACCATCCAGAGAGAATGATAATTTTTGGGTTTTGTTGGGTAATTACATGTTAGGGCAACCAATGGCATTGGACAGCGCATTTCCTCCTTTACTGCTGCAGTTTGTGATGACGGTGGCGTTCTCATTTGTTGTTGGCCTTGAGTTCCGTCGTTATCATTACAGTAACGGCTATAAGTTGCATTTTGGTAGTACGCGGACATTCGTGCTGATCGGCGTGCTAGGTTTTATCTTGTTCACTATCGATAGTAGCCGGTTATTGTACATAACCGGCCTGCTGCTGTTGGGCTGCCTTCTGCTGATTTTTTACTGGCGGCTTTCTGAAGAAAAGCTGTTTTCCCTATTCAGCACCTTGTTTGCACTGCTGATTTATCTGATAGGCCCGATTGCCTGTACTTTCCCTAATTGGTTTTTGGTGCTTTTTATCGTCTTGCTGATTTTAATGCTGGGTGAGAAACCCTTCATCCACCATATTTCCGAGCAGCTAGCGAATGAAGAAATTGTCACGTTAGCCAAGTTCTTGATTATTTCCGGCGTGATTCTGCCATTGTTACCGGATCAGCCGATCACCGGATTCTTGCCGGTCACTTACTATAGGGTATGGCTTGCGGTGATCATTGTGTCGGGGTTTTCTTACCTAAGCTACCTTGCTAACAGTTATTTCTTTAAAAGCCGTAGCCTGCTAATCACCGGCCTATTAGGTGGCCTGTATTCCAGTACGGCGGCAACTGTTGTGATAGGACGACGTGCCGCAGGTTATGTTGAAAATGCCTGGCGGAATGTGTCTTCGGCATTGATTATGGCGACTGCGATGATGTACGTCAGATTGCTGGTGATCATTTTTCTGTTTAACCCAGCGGTTTGCAAGCTGTTAATCCCCCCTTTTTTGACAATTATTATCTTCTCCCTAGCGACCGTTGCCGTGTTGTTGAAGTTTAGGAACCATGTGCCTGAACTACATGAAGCAGTGGCAGTGAAGCATCCGCTGGAACTGTCAACGGCTATTTTCTTTGCCATATTGTTTGTGTTGTTCACTTTTTTGACTAACTATGTCATTAGCCATTTTGGTAGCCATGGGCTTAAATCGCTGGCTGTTATTGTTGGGTTCACCGATATAGACCCGTTTATCCTTTCTTTATTGAGTGGCAAATTTTCTGTGTCCGATTCGGTCATTGTGCCTTCAGTTATCCTCGCAAGCGGCAGTAATAATCTGTTGAAGGCGGCCTACGCATTAGTGCTTGCGCGTAATTATTCAGTTTTGTTTGCTGCGATTTGGTTAGTGCTTTTGTTTGTTGCCTCTATGCTGTATGCCTAATTTTTAGACAGCTTCTGACATATTGATGCCATCATTTTATAGGCTTTCAGTGGTGACAAATAATGTATTGATTCCGCATTTTTCTAACCAACAGGGCCATAGTAATAAAGCAGGCTTGGCGGCGATGACTAAAGTGTTGGCAGAAGGGCGGGCGATTCGGTCAGGGTCAATTGTGCAGCAGGTCGCGTTAAAACGCAGCGGCGCCCCTTCTGATATTGCCAAGGCGGTGTTGTTTTTGATTAAAGATGCAGGTTTATGTGACCGGACAAATTATCACCGTTGATGGCGGGCGCAGCTTATTCTGCTGATGCCCAGTCAGGTGTGATGCAGTGCTGTTGAAGCCCGGTCTTGTTGAATTTTTCCCACAGTTCCTCGTAGCTCAAGTGGCTGATGGGGTGTTTTAAAGTTGGCGCTATTTCTGCCAAAGGCTCAAGGACAAAGGCATAACGCTCAATTTCATCGCGGGGGATGTGCAACTGTCCGTCATTGATGACAAGATTGCCATATAAGATAAGGTCAAGGTCTAACGTGCGTGCAGAAAATTTTTGACTGTCAACGGTGCGGCCATTATCAAGTTCAATTTGGCGAAGTTTCTTGGCGACTTGTTTAGCCTTCAAGTCGGAGTTAAAACCCACGATAAGATTGTAAAAATGGTCGCCTTCAAAACCGACGGCTGCCGATTCATAAATACTTGAGACAGACAGTTTGCCAAAACACTGTTTAAGCGCCTGTAAACCGGCAGGAATATGTTTGTTCTGGTCGATATTGCTGCCTATGCTGATGTAGCCTACAGTCATAATGGTTTTTGCCCGCGTTCAATGATGATGCCGACGTCACTGGCGTCACTGACAGCGCCTTTTTTATTCAGGGTTATTTTTACCCATGGTACGTTAAATTCAGCGAGGATAAGTTTGGCTATTTCCACAATCAGTTTTTCAACCAGAAAAAATTGGCTGTTTTCGACAAAGGAAATAATGCGTTCAGACGCTGTTTTGTAATCCAATGTGTACTTAATATCATCGGTGGCGGCGGCTTTTTCTATATCAAAAGCCATTTCAATATCTAGAATAATGGTTTGTTTGGTTTCCCTTTCCCAGTCATAAATGCCGATGATAGTGTCTATTTTAAGGCTGCCTAAAAAAATGATGTCCATAATTATTTTCCGTTATGATGTGCGCTTTTAAAAAAATGGTAAGTATCAGCGAAACACGCCGGGCTTACAAGTTCTGAGTGATGAAGGTATATCTAATGATTGAATGGTTGTTTATCCCAGGGGCTTATCTGATAGGCTCAATTTCCAGTGCGATCATCGTTTGTCGGCTGATGGGATTTCCGGATCCGCGTGAACAAGGTTCGGGTAATCCTGGGGCGACCAATGTGATGCGCATAGGGGGTAAAAAAGCGGCGGGCATTACGCTGTTAGGGGATATGTTAAAAGGCCTGTTGCCAGTTTATGCCGCTAATGTCTTGAATGTGTCGGTTGACGTGTTGGCCTTGACAGGCTTGGCCGCGTTTTTTGGACATTTGTATCCCGTTTTTTTTGGTTTTAAAGGCGGGAAGGGCGTGGCGACATCGGTTGGCGTCATGCTCGGTTTTTCTTGGCTTTTAGGCCTTTCTGCCATGGGCACATGGATACTGGTTTATAAAGTCGGAAAAATTTCCTCGTTAGCTGCATTGGTTGCATCGGTATTGTCGTCCCTTTATGCTTGGTTTATTGTTGGTGATATGACGATTGTGATGGCTTGCGTTGTTATGACGGCCGTCTTATTGTGGCGACATAAAAGCAATATCCAACGTTTAATTCAAGGTCAGGAAAATTAGTTTAATAGTTAGTGCTGAACGGCTTCCATGGACAATACTTTAATTACTGTTGACGTCCTTTGTCTAGGCCATGCCAGTTATGATTTGGTGTTTTCACTGGCACATCATCCACAGGCAGATGAAAAAACAATTGCCGACGGGCTGTTAGGTTGCGGCGGCGGGCCGGCGGCCAATGCGGCAGTGACTGTTGCTAGATTGGGGCATACCGCCGCTTTTTCTGGTTACCTAGGTAACGACCTTTACGGCGATAACCATCTTAAAGAATTACAGGCTGAAGGCGTTGGCACGCAGTTAGTCATCCGTGGCGATTCGCCGACACCTTTATCGGTTGTTCTGGTAAAACCCGATGGGCAACGGGCGCTGATTAATTACAAAGGTGCAACTAAAGCGTTACCGGCGGACAGTGTCGATTTTTCTGGCATGATGCCCAAAGTCGTTTTGTTCGATGGCCATGAACCGCATCTTTCGTTGCGCTTTTTAGCGCAGGGCCGTGGCAAAGTGACCAGCGTGCTTGATGCGGGTTCTTTGCATGATGGTACGTTGGCATTGATGGGCAAAATCGATTATTTGGTGTGTTCGGAAAAATTCGCTTTGCAGTATGCCGGTGATGAACATAAGGCTTTGTCCCGACTGGCTGCATTGGCTCCGGTTGTGGTGATTACCTTGGGTGAGCGGGGGCTGGTTTGGCGGCGCGGGATGGAGAGCGGAAGTTTAGTGGCACCGCCGATTGTCGCTATCGATAGCACCGGTGCCGGGGATGCTTTTCATGGTGCATTTGCGGCTGCTTTGTCCCTTGCGATGGCATGGCCGGAGGTGTTGTATTATGCCAGTGTTGCAGGGGCTTTTTGTTGTACGCAAAAGGGTGCGCGGCTTGGATTGCCTAGCCGTGATCAGCATCAGACCTTGTTAAGGCAATGGCAATCGAGCGCTGACTGGGCGCGACGTGTTGAAAATCATCATGGCTAGAGAAAACACCGTAAAGCCATGTCAATGTTGGCTTGTAAGGCTGCTTTTCTTTCGTTTATTGCGTTGCTTCAAAGAAGCTGGCGACCAATAGCAATAGTCCGTTTAAATATGCTTTCACCTGGTGTATCGTGTTTTTTATGATCCACATCACATTTTTTCTATAGCTTTCAGCTTATGTTCAGCAGATAACGGCTAACCTTACATTCAGATCATTTCTTCTTTGGGAGAAACTCCGAGTGTTGTTGTCTGAATTACTTATGAAAAATGGAAGGTAAGCAAATGATTAGTAAAAATATCGATACACCTGACAGTAATATTATTGAGTCTATGAACCAGGCTTTTGATAATGGCAGTTTCTATGGTTTGGAGTATGTGCTTGACGAATGGGTGGAAAAAACGCCGGTGCCATCTGCCAACCAAAATACGGTAGATTGGTTTGGTTTCCGTGATTTTGCCAGTTAAGTTTTAGCTGAGTTTGAAATAATACCGCAATCTGATAATTCTGCTATCGGCCAGCGTGGCCGGGCGAAGATGGTCAGGTCTTGGTGCTGTCCGGCTAATAAGCGTTGGCATCCTGCGTAAGCAATCATCGCACCGTTATCGGTACAAAACTGTGGGCGCGGAAAATAGACTTGACTCTGTTCTTTGGCGGCCATTTCGGTTAAGGCTTGCCGGATTTGTTTGTTTGCGCTGACACCGCCCGCAACGACTAATCTTGTCAGACCTGTTTGTTGTAGGGCGCGTTTACATTTAATGGAGAGTGTTTCAGACACGGCAATTTGAAAGGCGGCGGCAATATCCGCTTTGTCCTGTCCGGTTTTTTCAGACGCATTGAACGTGTTTAGAGTGAACGTTTTTAAGCCGCTAAAGCTGAAATCCAGACCAGGGCGATCGGTCATTGGGCGTGGGAATGTAAAATGCGGTTTGCCTTGTTCGGCAAGTGCCGACAGTTTAGGGCCTCCAGGATAGCCCAAACCCAGCAGTTTTGCTGTTTTATCAAAAGCTTCGCCGACGGCATCATCGAGGGATTCGCCTAGCAGCTGATAATTGCCAATGCCTTCTACTCTTATCAATAAGGTATGTCCACCTGAAATCAATAAGGCGACAAAAGGGAATTCCGGTGGATTTTCTTCCAGCATGGGTGCGAGCAAATGCCCTTCCATGTGATGGACGGCAACTGCAGGGATCTGCCAAGCCCACGCCAAACTTCTGGCAGTCGCTGCGCCGACCAGTAATGCGCCCATTAGCCCAGGGCCTGCTGTATAGGCTATGCCCTTGATGTCACTGCTGCACAAATGGCTTTCTTGCAAAACTTGTTTGATGAGCGGCGCTAATTTACGGATATGGTCGCGTGACGCGAGTTCTGGAACGACGCCGCCATATTCGCTGTGCATGTCGACTTGGCTATATAAAAAATGGTTTATTAGGCCTTGTTTGGCATGGTAAATGGCAACGCCAGTTTCATCGCAGGAGGTTTCTATGCCTAAAACGTACATTGAGTTTTTGAAAATTAGTAAAGTAAAGGTATAATTCAGGGTTTTTTAAACTCAGTACATCACTGAGCCCTTTTTTAAATATTAACATAGTTGGATCAATCATAATGCCGTCAGTAAAAATTAAAGAAAACGAACCTTTTGATATTGCAATTCGCCGTTTTAAACGTGCCTGTGAAAAAGCAGGTGTATTAGCAGAAGTTCGTCGTCGCGAATTCTACGAAAAACCAACGTCTGAGCGTAAACGTAAAGGTGCTGCGGCAGTTAAGCGTCATTTGAAAAAGTTGGCTAGAGAGCGTTACGCGTTGAAGAATTTACGTCGTGGTCGTCCAGCAATTTAATCATGAGTGACTTACTGACAGCGGTTATCAAGGATGATATGAAGGCCGCGATGAAAAGCGGCAATAAGGCAAGGTTAGGCGTTATTCGTTTAATTTTAGCGGCTATCAAACAGGTTGAAGTTGATGAGCGGATTGTGCTTGATAATGATTGTGTTATTCAAGTGCTTGATAAGATGCTTAAGCAGCGTCGTGAGTCCATCAAACAATTTGCCGATGCTGGGCGCGATGATTTAGTGGCAATAGAAGAGGCTGAAGTTTTAGTTATTCAGGATTTTATGCCGCAAGCACTCACTGAGGCGGAAATGGATATAATGGTTAGTGAAGCTGTCGCAGAATCAGGCGCAGAGACAATTAAGGATATGGGCAAGGTCATGGGCTTGCTAAAAGCAAAAATGCAGGGCCGGGCTGATATGTCGATTGTAAGCCTTAAAATTAAGGCGGTACTGGCTGGGTAAACGTATTCTTATCCGGGTGGAAAATGTCCGGCGGTAGAATTCCTCGCGAGTTTATTGATGAGCTCTTGGTGCGGGTTGATATAGTCGACCTGATTGATTCGCACGTCCCATTGAAAAAAACGGGTGGCAATTATGTGGCCCGTTGTCCTTTCCATACCGAAAAAACCCCTAGTTTTTCTGTTAACCGCAATAAGCAATTTTTTCATTGCTTCGGTTGTGGTGCCAGCGGCAACGCCATTAGTTTTTTGATGGATTTCAATCACCTTGATTTTGTCGAGGCTGTTGAAGATTTGGCCAGTTTTGCAGGTCTTGATGTTCCAAGGGAATCGCCTACTTATCAGGTAGGGCAAAACAAGACTGATTTAAACAGCCTTTATCTGGTAATGGAGCGGGTGGCTGCTTTTTATGTCGAGCAATTACGGACTAGCGAGCAAGGAAAAAAAGCGGTTGCTTATTTAACAAAACGGGGTATTACAAGTAAGGTCGCCGGCGATTTTATGTTGGGCTATGCGCCTGATGAATGGCGCGGCTTGCTAGGTCGATTTAAGCAAGACTTGTTAAACGATACGGGTATGTTGATTAGTAAGGAAGACGGTTCTGGTTACGATCGTTTTCGTGGGCGAATCATGTTTCCTATTCGAGATAAGCGTGGGCGTATCGTTGGGTTTGGTGGGCGTGTGCTTGATGACGCGTTGCCAAAATACTTGAATTCGCCGGAAACGCCCTTATTTCATAAAGGCCGTGAAGTCTATGGCTTGTACGAGTTATTGAAAAAAAACTCGAAGCCGCAAAGGATTTTGTTGGTTGAAGGTTATATGGATGTTATCGCTTTGGCCCAGTTTGGTGTTGATTATGCGGTTGCGGCGTTAGGGACAGCAACATCGCAAGTCCATCTTGACTTGTTGTTTAGATTTTCATCGGAACTGGTGTTTTGTTTTGATGGGGATGCTGCAGGCAGGGACGCTGCGTGGCGAGCCATAGCGGCAGTTTTTCCATCCTTAAAAGGCGGGCGGAAAATCCGTATTATGTTGTTGCCAAAAAATCATGATCCTGACTCATTGGTGCGCGAGGAAGGGCTTGATAAGTTCACGGAGCGTGTGGGAATGGCCCAGGCTTTGTCAGATTATTTTTTTGAGCATTTCTCTCAAGACTTGAAATTGTCGGAAATGGAAGGGCGTTCAAAATTAAGGGATGAGGCCGAGACGTATTTGAAGCAATTACCTATTGGTGCATTTAGGGAGATGATGTTTGAAAAGCTAGCTAGTTTGGCTAAACAGCACATTTTGGATAATGAAACTATACTGGCTTATAAGAAACAGGAAAAAAAGCATCGACAAAAAACCGGGCGACCTTCATTGCCGAGCTTTGTGGTGGCTTTGTTGCTACAGAATCCTAGGTTAATTGAAATAGTTGAGCAAAAAGAGATTGATTGGGATCAATTAGCGTTTGAAGGGGTCGAAAAATTTAAAAATATCTTGCAGATGATTGCTGATAAAAAGCCGGCCAATTATGGGATGTTGATAGAGTCTTATCGTGGCCATGCTGACGAAGCGCTGGTAAAAAAACTGGCTTCATTGGATTTATTGATTCCAAATGACGGGATAGAAGCGGAATTCTGCGATGCATTGGATGGATTGTTGAGGCAGGCTAGGTCGGCTGGTTTGGAAAAATTGCTGATCAAAGAAAAGACAAGGGGGTTGGAGATGCACGAGAAGGAAATGTTGCGAAAGATGCTAACAAATAAATAAATTTCTGCTAAACAATAAAAAGTTATAGTATAATTTGCGGTTCAGCGAAGTCGTGCTGAGCCGAGTATTCAGTGAGAACATGATGAATCAAGAACAACAGCAATACCAGCTTAAACAATTAATAGCTAAAGGTAAAATTCAGGGGTATCTGACCTATGCTGAGGTGAATGATCATTTGCCAGGTGACATTGTTGATCCTGAACAAATCGAAGATTTTATTGGCTTGATCAATGACATGGGGATTCAGGTACATGAAGTTGCGCCTGATGAAGATTCCCTGATTACCGATTCGGCTACAGTCACTACAGATGACGAAGATGCTGAAGAAGTCGCTGCTTTGGCATCGGTTGATAGTGAGTTTGGTAGGACGACGGATCCGGTGCGTATGTATATGCGCGAGATGGGTTCAGTCGAACTGTTAACACGTGCTGATGAATTAAAAATTGCCAAACGTATCGAAGAGGGCCAACAACAGTTAGTTAAGGCTATATCCCGCTCTTGCGTTGTTGTTGAAGATTTTTTGCAGTCATTTGAAAGCATTTCCGGTGAAGAAGGGAGTGTTCGCCTGACTGACTTGATTTCTGGTTTTGTTGATTTAAGCGAGCCGGAGGACTTTACTAACCCTCAGATTGGTAGTGAGGTTATTGTCGAAGAAGCGGCGGTTGAAGAGGAATTGAAAGGAATCAATTATGAAGAAGTTCATGAAAAAGTCGATGCGCTTGGGAAACAGTTGAAGATAGCTTCGGCGGCTATTAAAAAGCATGGCTATACCAGCGATAAAACAGAGCAAGCTTTTGAAGCATTGGCTGATCTTTTTATGGAGTTTAAATGGACGCCTCAATACTTGAAGAAGTTGACTGCGATCATTCCTAATGGCGTTGCCTCGGTTCGTGAACAAGAAAGGGTGGTTCTGGAGGTTTTTGTTAAACATGCTGCAATGCCGCGTAAGGATTTTATTGCCTCTTTTACCGATCATGAGTCTGACCCGGCGTGGTTAGAGCAGTTTTTGGAGGCTGGCAATAATTATTCGGAAAGTTTAAAGCCGTACGAAAAGGAATTAAAAAAAGCACAAAAAATATTAGCGGATATTGAATCCGAATATGGTTTGACAATTAACGGATTAAAAGACATTAATCGGCGCATGTCCATTGGTGAAGCAAAGGCAAGACGTGCGAAGAAAGAAATGATCGAGGCTAACTTACGCTTAGTTATTTCGATTGCAAAAAAATACACTAACCGTGGCCTGCAGTTTCTGGACTTGATTCAGGAAGGTAATATTGGTTTAATGAAAGCAGTCGATAAGTTCGAATATCGTCGTGGCTATAAGTTTTCCACTTACGCAACTTGGTGGATTAGGCAAGCAATTACCCGCTCTATCGCAGACCAAGCTAGGACTATACGTATTCCGGTGCATATGATTGAGACGATCAATAAACTGAATCGTATTTCCAGGCAGATTTTGCAGGAAATGGGGCGTGAAGCGACTCCTGAAGAGCTGGCCGAACGCATGGAAATGCCGGAAGACAAAGTCCGTAAGGTATTGAAAATAGCCAAAGAGCCTATTTCTATGGAAACCCCGATAGGTGATGATGAAGACTCTCATTTGGGGGATTTTATTGAAGATGGTAAAGTATTGTCGCCTGTAGAAGCGGCTACAATAGCCGGTTTGCGTGAATCAACCCAGCATGTGCTGGCTGGATTGACGGCTAGGGAAGCTAAAGTTTTACGGATGCGTTTTGGCATTAATATGAACACCGACCATACGCTAGAAGAGGTGGGCAAACAGTTTGATGTTACCCGTGAAAGAATTCGCCAGATTGAAGCGAAAGCGTTACGAAAATTAAGGCATCCATCTAGATCAGAGCAATTAAGATGCTTTTTGGATGGCGAATAAAGCAGTAAGGGCCCTTAGCTCAGTTGGTTAGAGCGTCCGACTCATAATCGGCAGGTCGTAGGTTCAAGTCCTACAGGGCCCACCATTATTAAAAATAGAAGGCTGCATAATGCAGCCTTTTGTCTATCTGGATTTTATATTTACTAGGTTAGCGGCATGAGCAACAATTTCATTTTGACATCAGATTTGGTGTCTTCGGTGCATCCTGATAAAGTCGCCGATCAAATTTCTGATGCAGTACTTGATGCTTTATTGGCACAAGATCCAAGATCACGCGTTGCTTGTGAAACCTTGGTAAAAACCGGTATGGTTATTCTGGCGGGTGAAATCACTACGGATGCGTGGGTTGATATGGAAGCATTGGTCAGAAAAGTGGTGTGTGAGATTGGTTATGATCATGGCGACATAGGCTTTGATGGGCAAAGTTGCGCGGTATTAAATGCTATTGGTAAACAGTCGGCAGATATTGCAATGGGTGTTGATGAAGCCGAGAACCATGAGCAGGGCGCAGGCGATCAAGGCTTAATGTTTGGCTATGCCAGCAACGAAACCGACGTGTACATGCCCGCTCCTATTACGTACTCACATTTGCTGGTTAAACGCCAAGCGGAAGTTCGTAAGAATAAGACATTACCTTGGCTGCGTCCCGATGCAAAAAGCCAGATTACGTTCCGTTATGAAAACAACAAACCCGTAGCGATTGATGCGGTTGTGCTATCCACTCAGCATTCGCCTGAAATCGGTGCCAAAGCCCTGCACGAAGCAGTGATGGATGAAATTATCCTGCCTGTTTTGCCTAAAGAGTGGCTACACAAAGAAACCAAATATTTTATTAACCCAACCGGACAGTTCATTATCGGTGGCCCCGTTGGTGACTGTGGTTTAACCGGGCGTAAAATTATTGTTGACACTTACGGCGGTATGGCCAGGCATGGCGGGGGTGCTTTTTCTGGCAAAGATCCTTCAAAAGTTGACCGCTCAGCAGCTTATATGGCGCGTTATGTGGCAAAAAACATTGTTGCGGCAGGTTTGGCGGAACGTTGTGAAATTCAGGTTTCTTATGCTATTGGTATTGCGGAGCCCACTTCTATCAGTGTTGAGACCTTTGGCACTAGCAAACTGAGTGAAGACCGTTTAGTACAAATTGTTCGCGACCATTTTGACTTAAGGCCCAAGGGCTTGATAACCCAGCTTGATTTATTAAAACCAATTTATCAGGCAACGGCATCTTATGGTCATTTCGGGCGTACCGAAGACTCTTTTAGCTGGGAAAAAACCGACAAAGTGGATGCGCTGAAAGAAGCCGCTGGCCTTTAATTCTAACCACAGGACATATCATGAGCTTTCAAGATTATAAAATTGCCGATTTAGCATTAGCGGGTTGGGGACGGAAAGAAATTAATATCGCCGAAACCGAAATGCCAGGCTTGATGGCCTTGCGTAAAGAATATGGCGCAGAACAACCGCTAAAAGGCGCACGTATTGCTGGTTGCTTGCACATGACGATTCAAACAGCCGTGTTAATCGAGACATTGACGGCATTAGGGGCTGAAGTACGTTGGTCATCCTGCAATATTTTTTCAACCCAAGACCATGCCGCCGCCGCAATTGCAGCAGCAAATATTCCGGTGTTTGCCTGGAAAGGCGAAACTGAAGAAGAAGCAGAATGGTGTATTGAGCAAACAATTATAGGGACTGACGGCTGGCGTCCTAATATGATTTTGGATGACGGCGGTGACCTCACCAATATGATGCACGACAAATTTCCTGAATTGATGGCGGATGTCAAAGGTTTATCAGAAGAAACCACCACAGGTGTTTTGCGTTTGTATGAACGGGTTGTAAAAAATACATTAAAAGTGCCTGCGTTCAATGTCAACGATTCCGTCACTAAATCAAAATTCGATAATCTGTACGGTTGCCGCGAATCGCTTGTTGACGGTATCAAACGTGCGACCGATGTCATGATCGCCGGTAAAATAGCCGTCGTTTGTGGCTACGGCGATGTCGGTAAAGGTTGCGCGCAATCCCTGCGCGGCTTAGGTGCTACCGTATGGATCACCGAAATTGATCCTATTTGTGCCTTACAAGCGGCCATGGAAGGTTACCGTGTTGTAACGATGGAAGATGCCGCACCGATTGCCAATATTTTTGTCACTGCGACGGGTAACTATCACATCATCCGCCACGAACACATGCTGGCGATGCGTGACCAAGCCATTGTCTGCAATATCGGTCATTTTGATTCTGAAATTGAAATCTCCGCCTTGCGCCAATACCCTTGGGAAAACATAAAACCCCAAGTTGACCATGTTATCTTCCCCGATGGCAAACGGTTGATTATTTTGGCAGAGGGTCGATTGGTGAATTTGGGTTGCGCGACCGGACATCCTAGCTTTGTAATGTCAAACTCATTTTGCAACCAAGTATTGGCGCAAATTGAGCTCTGGAAAAATTCAGCCAATTACGAAAATAAAGTCTATATCCTACCTAAGAAGCTGGACGAAAAAGTTGCCAGATCACATTTGCAACAATTGGGTGTAAAACTGACTACGCTGACCGAAGAGCAAGCTAACTACATTAATGTTCCGGTTGAAGGGCCTTATAAAGCGGATCATTATCGTTATTGATTGGCTGTGAGTTTGTTAGGTCGGGTTTACCCTCAAGGGCATAAAAGCCTTAGCGTAACCCAACGTTTTGAGACGATTATATTGGGTTACGTTAACGGTACTTATGAAAATGCAATCAGACAACAAGTTATTCAGCTTTGAATTTTACCCCCCCAAAACAGAAGAAGGGGCGGCCAGTTTGCAAGTAGTGCATAGCAAACTGGCAAAACTTAACCCCGATTTTTTTTCTGTCACTTTTGGCGCTGGTGGTTCAACGCGCGATAAAACCTTTGATACGGTTGTTGACATCCAAGCCAAAGGCATTGCCGCTGCACCGCATTTGTCTTGTGTTGCGTCAACCAGAGCCAATATCCGTGCCATCCTTAGCGATTACCAAGCCAATGGCATCAGCAAAATTGTTGCTTTAAGGGGGGATTTGCCATCCGGCATGATGTCGGCCGGTGAATTCCGCTATGCTAATGAACTGGTGGAATTTATCCGTCAAGAAACGGGTGATCATTTTCAGATCCATGTCGCCGCTTATCCTGAAGTGCATCCTCAAGCAGCCAGTGCGGCTGAAGATTTCAAAAATTTCAAGCGTAAGGTCGAAGCGGGGGCAAGTGCCGCAATCACCCAGTATTTTTACAATGCTGAAGCTTATTTTTATTTTGTTGAGCGGTGCGAAAAAAATGCCATAAACATTCCTATTGTGCCTGGCATTATGCCGATTACCCAATACGCCCAACTATACCGTTTCTCAGAAATGTGCGGCGCAGATATTCCGCGCTGGCTAAGAAAACGATTGGAGGGGTTTGGTGATGATCGTGATGCGATACAAGCATTTGGGCGGGATGTGGTGGCAAAACTTTGTCAACGGTTATTGGATAATGGCGCGCCGGGACTGCATTTTTATACGATGAACCAAGCAACGCCTACGTTGGCAATTTTGGAATGCCTTGATTGCAAATAAATTTTTTCTACGTCAAAATCGGTGTGCCACCTAATCTGCCTGCAAAGATAGCGTGCTGGTGATTTCCTTACCTGCTTGCTTAGAATCAACCACGGTGTCGAGAATATAAACCCGCTCCTGCGGCACTTTACCCTGCTGGACAATATATTTTGCAAGGGCTTGAGCACGGGCTGCCGCTAGATCTTTAAGGCGTTCCTGTTCGGGCCTGATAATCCCCATTAATTTTTGTTTGGCAATGTCATAAAAATTTCCGCTTTTTGGGTTTTTTAACTGTGGCATACCAAAAAAAGACCTTTCTGCCAACAAAGGGAATTTTTCGATAAACATGTCTGCCAGTAAGCGCTGGTAATCATCCTTGGAAAGTTCGACATATTCAGAGCGAATTTTCGTAATAGATTGCCTATTAAGTTCAGTGGCCCGGCGCATTTTTAGTTGATCATATAGTGCATCGTCTCTAATTGCTGGCCAGTCTTCGGATTGGAAAGAGAAGCCTTTGATCTCTAATGATAATTTAGGGCGTTCCAGTAAGGCTCTGGCTAAGTCATCAAGTTTTATTTTCTGCTGTTGGTCCAAGTTTGCACTGCCGGCACTAAAAGTAACTGTGCTTAAATCGTTCGCATGGCCTGTTAACGAGGTGAGGGCGTGGAAAGGGGACGTGATCACTTTACTTATCGCATTTACCAACGCATCTACAATGATCGCGCCGAGATTGAACTTTGGGTCTTCCAAGCTGCCCGTAATAGGCACATCAAATTTGATTCTACCGTTGGAATCTTTAAGCAACGCAATAGCTAGCTTTATGGGTATTGAGACGGCATTGGGGTTATCTACTTTTTCCCCTAGTTCGAATTGGTCGATGAGTAAGCTGTTGGTTGCTGTCAGTTGCCTATTTTCAACTTTATAATTCAAAGCCAGCGACATTTTGCCTTTTTCAACCTTGTAACCGGCGAACTGTACCATATAAGGGGAAACCAGCGGCATAGGCAAGCCTTTAAAATTAATACTCACCGTGTAATCGCCCAGATAGGGGCTAATTTTTCCGACCACATCGACAGGCGCCAAATCATAGGCATTGCCCTTTAGTTTTACATCCACTAATGAATTTTTTTCTGAGGATACGCCGTTTGCACCGCCATTCAGCCCTTGGATATGGGCGGAAAACGGCAGAATTAACGAAAGGTCGGTAAAGTCAGAATAACCTTCGTTTATTTGAATCTTGCCTAGCCTAAAGTAAGGCGGTTTGGCGGCTGTTTTTTTTTGCGTAGATTTAGGCTGGGATTCGCCTGTAATCAATATATCGGAAAAATTGACCGACTTGTCTTTTCTAATAGTGACCCGCGCATAAGGCTTATCAATGATGAGCGCTGAAGCGGTATAGCGCTTTGCCGTTAAGTCAATGGCGAGTTCTTTTAAGGTCAAATTTTGCCATTTCACAAAATCTTTGTGTACCCGCCGGTCACGGGTTAATAAATCGGCTATTCCTGTGTTGCCGTTAAATTTAATATCTAGTTGATCGTTTGTTTGCCTGGCAACAGAAATTTGGCCATCAACCGCGAACTTTCCGTCAACAATATCCAATTGTATGAATTTATCAAAATACGTCTGGAATTTTTCCAAGTCGATGTTAGTGGCATCAACAGCTATTTGTGCGCTAAGCGGAGAAATGACGGTGTCACCGGTCAGGGTGATTGCGCCGGATTGATTGATCCCGGCTGCCAATTTAAAAGGCAACTTAACCCCCGTTTGGTTACTGAAGTGAGCTAGTTCGATATTGAGAGGTTTAATGTCAAATGTGAAGGGTTTTTCTAAAGACCGGTCTTCGAAATCCAATGCGCCATTATTTAGGGCAATCTGGTCTGCTTCAATTGTCCATGGTGTTTTTTTTTGCCCGATAGACGTCATGTCGCCATTGTTATCAACAGCCGTAGCAGGTGATGTTAACTGCTGATAATTGATTGTGCCATCAGGATTAAGCCACGCTTTAATTGCCGCGTCATTTGCAGAAACGGATCCCATATTTAACTTTTTGTCTTTAAGGTTAAATTCAATACCGGACAGGGTAATTGTCGGGATCTTGATAAGTTGCTTATCTTGCTTTGGCATTGTCAACTGAAGCGTTTTACCATCGATTTTGCCCCGATTGACCACAAGATTAAATTTATTATGGGCATAGCTTAGTTTATAAGCGGCGCTGGCGGTCAGTGAAGATAGCTCAGCAAACAACTGGGTTTGGGTTTGGATAGTGTGGGTGTCAATTTTAGCGGTATTGGCCACCAGCTCCCAATTATCGCTGGCATACTTGAAAACGGCCTCTGTTTCATGGACAAAGTTTGCGGTTTTAAATACGTTTCCGGCGTTTGCATAGTGGAAATTGTGTATCTCAACTCGTGCTTTATTGACACTCAGGGCAAAATTTTGCCCCTCATAATCAACCTGAAAATCAGTGTCAATTAGCACGTTACCCTTTATATTATCCAGCAATTCCAGCGCCGTTAATTTTTGCAGCTCAAACCCTTCAAGTTTGATATGTCCTTGTGAATGAAAAGGGTTGATACCGATAACGCCTGTCCAATTAAAGCGCTCGCCTGATTTTAGACCTAAAGAAATTTTTACTTGTGATGGGGTATTGGTTACCGTTGAGAAACCGTCAACATCAAGTTGCAATGGGTAGGCCGTTTCTGTGAAAGGTTGTGTCAGATGGGCGTCATCCCATGCTAGCTGGCCTTCCGATAGCGATAATTTGGCAATTATCATCGGAAATAGCTTATTGCCAGCCGGTTTTTCAGGCGTTTTTTTGATGAAAAGATCGCTAATATTAAACGCGCCTTCTTTTTGCCTGACAATATGCACAAAAGGCCGGACTAACCCAATCTTGTCAATAATTAGCGTGGTTTGTTTCAGGGAGTTTAACGCATCAATCTGGACATCAAGGCGGTCGAATGAAGCTAATGGTTTGCCACTGTTTTCCTTAATCTCAAAACCCTGCAGACTAACAGATAGCGGCATTAAGTTAATCCCGATACGGGCAATTGACGATTCTCTTCCTGTTTCTTGCTTAATTATTATGGGCAACTTGGACTTTAGCAGGGTCGGTAGGCTATAAAATGCTACGGTGATAGTGATTGCCACTAAGCTGACTACAATGATCAAAGCTTTTGTGCAAATGGACATTATGCGTCGAATTTTCATAAAACCTTTAGAATATCAATCTCAGCCATGCGGCATTATAAACACAAAAATGGCCTGCTGAGACCTGTATTTTTGTGAGGTATAGCCTAGTTATGGGATGCGGTGGCACTTAGCGTGTAGGGATCGGCTATTGCACGAAGGTTTAAGGCATTTATCAGGAAAACGGCTGCATTGGCTATAATGCAAGGTATAATCGCTAGCATTACCGATTAGTCCTTATTCTTCGCATGAAAATTCTGCATATTCTTGACCACTCGATACCTTTGCACAGCGGTTATACCTTCCGTACCCGAGCGATTTTAGAGCAACAGCGTAAGCTCGGCTGGGAAACCTACCATATCACGTCTGCCAAGCATAGCCTTGCCTCTGCTGCCATTGAAGAAGTGGACGGCCTTCGTTTTTATCGCTCGCCCCGCCCCAGTGCTTTGCTGGAAAAACTGCCTATTGTAAATCAATGGGCGATTGCACAATCATTGGCAAAACGACTGGATGAAATTATTCCAGAGTTGAAGCCGGACATACTCCACGCACATTCCCCGGCATTAAATGGATTTGCAGCCCTAAAAGCAGCCAAGAAACACCGGCTGCCTTTGGTTTACGAGTGCCGCGCGTTTTGGGAAGATGCCGCCGTTGATCATGGCACCACCACGGAAGGCAGTGTGCGTTATCGTTTGACCCATGCGCTGGAAACCTATGTTTTTAAGCACGCCGATGCTATCACGACTATCTGCGAAGGGTTGCGTGCGGATATTGCCGGACGCGCCATACGGGCAGAAAAAATTACCGTGATACCTAATGCGGTTGATATAGATAAATTCAGTTATGGCGTTGCGGCTGACCCGGTGCTGAAAGCCCAACTGGGATTGCAAGATAAAATAGTCTTAGGTTTCATCGGTTCTTTTTATGCTTATGAAGGCTTACAACTATTGTTAGAGGCTTTACCTGCGATAGTCGCACAGCAACCGGAAATACGGTTGCTGCTGGTCGGTGGTGGGCCGCAAGAATTGCAACTTAAGCAAAAGGCTAAAGAGTTGGGCTTGGACGTGCACGTTATTTTCACCGGACGGATACCTCATGACCAAGTGCAGGATTACTATAATTTGGTGGATATTTTCATTTATCCGCGCTTGTCCATGCGCTTGACTGAGCTGGTCACGCCTTTAAAACCTTTGGAAGCAATGGCGCAAGGGCGGCTGGTTGTGGCATCAGATGTGGGCGGGCATAAAGAATTGATTAACGATAAGGTAACGGGTTGGCTATTTGCTGCTGGCGATACTAATGCTTTGGTCAATACCGTGTTTGAGTTGCTGGCCAATCAACCGCAGTGGCGGGCGGTGCGTGAAACGGCCCGGCAGTTTGTCGAGCAGGAACGCAATTGGAAAAAAAGTGTCAGCCGTTATCAGGCTATTTATTCGCAGTTGATTAGTGAGCGATAGGAAGAAAAATGAAAGTGACAGTATTTGGTTCGGGTTATGTCGGCCTAGTGACGGGCGTTTGTCTGGCGGAAGCGGGCAATGAGGTGGTTTGTATTGATGTTGACCAAAAAAAAATAGCTAATTTGAAACAAGGGATTATTCCAATTTATGAACCTGGGCTCGAAGCGTTGGTTAAAGACAATCAACAGGCGGGGCGGATAAAATTCACCACTGACATACAAGAAGCTGTCAGTCATGGCGTTTTTCAGTTTATTGCTGTAGGTACGCCGCCAGACGAAGATGGTGCGGCAGATTTGCAATATGTGCTGGCGGTTGCCAAATCCATTGCTGAAACGATGACCGATTACCGCATTATTGTTGACAAATCAACGGTGCCGGTGGGTACCGCCGATAAGGTCAAGGAGGTCATCTTGCAGGTGCAGGCCGAGCGGGGAATGACCATTGATTTTGATGTGGTGTCAAATCCTGAATTCTTAAAAGAAGGTGCCGCGATTAACGATTTTATGAAGCCTGACCGGATCATTGTTGGTACCGATAATCCAAGGACGGCTGAATTGTTAAAAGCATTGTACGCGCCGTTTAACCGCAGTCATGACCGCATCATCACAATGGACGTGCGGTCGGCGGAACTGACCAAATACGCGGCCAATGCGATGCTCGCCACCAAAATCAGCTTTATGAACGAATTGGCTAATTTGGCCGAATTGTTGGGCGCAGACATTGAGCAGGTGCGTAACGGCATAGGCTCTGATTCGCGTATTGGTTACTCCTTCATTTATCCTGGCTGTGGTTATGGCGGCTCGTGTTTCCCTAAAGATGTCAAAGCCTTGGAACGCACAGCAAAACAAATGGGTTATAAGGCAGAATTGCTCAACGCCGTCGAAAATGTCAATGACCGGCAAAAACAGGTGCTGTTTAATAAAATCACCCGGCATTATCAAGGCGATTTGCAAGGCAAAACCTTTGCTTTGTGGGGCTTGGCCTTCAAACCCAAAACCGATGACATGCGCGAAGCACCTAGTAGGGTGTTGCTTGAAGCGCTAATTGATGCGGGTGCTAAGGTCAGGGCGTTTGACCCCGAAGCAATGGATGAAGCCAAACGGATTTATGGTGATAATCCAAGTTTGACATTGGTTCAAACCGCTGAAGAGGCGCTGGAAGGCGCAAATGCGCTATGTGTGGTCACCGAATGGAAAAATTTTTGGAGCCCTGATTTTGAGCTGATAAAAAATACTTTGAAAGATGCCGTCATTTTTGATGGACGGAATTTATATCAACCTGCATTATTAAAAAAACAAGGTATTGTTTATTATGGTATTGGCAGGTCGTAAACATGGGGCAAGCCAAGTTGCTGGTTTTTTCATCACTTTTCCCCAGCGAAATACGCCCAGCTGCAGGTGTGTTTATTAGGGAACGGATGTTTAAGGTTGGGCAACACCTTCCTATTGTTGTCGTTTCACCTGTCCCATGGTTTCCATTGCAAGGCATTATCCGTTATTGGAAACCGCATTTTCGGCCACAGCCCAAACCTTATGAAGAACAGCAAGGCGTAAGGGTTTATTTCCCACGGTTTATATCTATCCCAGGTCTATTGAAATCGTATGATGGCCTGTTTATGGCGCTGGGTAGCTTACCTACATTGCTTAAACTGAGAAAAGAATTCAATATCATTGATGCGCATTTTGCTTACCCTGATGGCTATGCGGCGACTTTGTTGGGAAAGTGGCTGAAAATACCAGTGACAATTACCTTGCGTGGTACAGAAGTGCCATTATCTAACATGCCTGGGCGCAAAGTAAAAATGCTGGCAGCGTTAAAAAATGCAACGCGGGTTTTTTCGGTGTCTGATTCGTTGAAGCAACATGTTGTTTCTTTAGGTGCTGACAACGATAATATCCGTGTTGTTGGGAATGGTGTTGATTTGGCGAAGTTTTATCCTCTGGATAAAAAGGTTGCAAGGGCGGGGTTAAGCATACCCGCCGATGCCAAAGTGTTGGTTTCGGTAGGCGGATTGGTTGACCGCAAAGGTTTTCATCGGGTTATTGAAGTGTTGCCTGCGCTGGTGGCCAAATATCCCGGACTTATTTATTTGATTGTTGGTGGTGAAAGTGCGGAAGGCAATATTCGGGAACGCTTGGAAAATCAGGTAAAAACCCTGAAGCTGGAAAAAAATGTCTGGTTTCTGGGGGCATATCCTTCAGAAAACTTGAAAGCGCCATTATCAGCCGCTGATTTGTTTGTATTGGCGACTGCGAATGAAGGTTGGGCGAATGTTTTTTTAGAGGCGATGGGATGTGGCCTGCCTGTTGTCACTACTGATGTTGGCGGTAACAGAGAAGTGGTGAGGAATCCTGATTTGGGTACGATAGTCCCTTTTGGACAACCAGAGGCATTATTGTCAGCCTTGTTGGAAGGTTTAGAAAAAAACTGGAATAGTCCCCTAATAATCCATTACGCCCGTGAAAACACTTGGGATAGTCGGGTGGAAATCCTTGTGGATGAATTTCAAAAATGTTCGATTAATTCCGCATAGGAACCTTTAATATCAAATCAACTCGAATGGTTCCACACGATGTCATTAACTATAAACTAAAAGGTAAATCCGATGAAAAACTTACATAAAATTACCATTGCTATTTTATTGATATTTCCTTTAAGCAGCTTGAGCTATGCGGTTGAACCGCAAAAACCTACCGAGCCACAAAAGGCCACAACCTCTATGCCAGGTATGGGTATGCCGCATAAAGGCATGGGCATGATGGGTATGACTGAAGCAGAACAAGAAAAACACCTGCAAGCCGAACAAGAACACATGCTGATGATGCACGATCTGTCCAACAAGATTTTAGCCGAGCAAGATTCTGCTAAGAAGGAAGCGCTTAAAAGCCAACAGCGCCAACTTATGAAAGCACATCGTGCCAAAATGATGGCAGTGCATCATCCAATGAAATAATTTTTACGCGCATCTTTATATTTGAAGGTGCGCCTCTCTTTTTGTCTAATGCCATTCATAATTCACTGGATAGACCGTTGTACGGCGGCTGAGACTGTTGTTACAGTCGATACGCCAGCGGGGAAGTTGATTTTATCTGTCCGTCAGGAAGTTATCTGCAATATCGACTGGGTTCAGGATAATAGCCCGCCAAACCCGCCTGACGAATACCATTGGCCTGAACTCAGCCAGTATTGGCTAAATCCCGATATCCCTGTCACCATAAACTTGCTAAGACAAGGTAGCGCTTATAGACAGCAGGTCTGGGCGGCGCTGGCGCAAATTCCCATTGGCGAAACCCTGACCTATTCGGCTTTGGCAAAAAACATTGGTTCTGCCGCACGCGCGGTTGGCAATGCTTGTCGGGATAACCCCTACCCGTTATTCATTCCTTGCCATCGCGTGGTTGCTGCGTCAGGCATGGGTGGCTATTGCGGACAAACCGATGGGCCGTTTATGACTATAAAACACAAACTATTGGCATTCGAAGCAGCTTTCAAAAAATGACCTCCGATGATTTGATAGACCAATTTCTCGATGCGGCGTGGGTGGAGCAGGGCTTAAGTGAAAATACACTGTCTGCGTACCGTAGTGATTTACGTATTTTTGCCTTATGGCTGAAAGGTAAATCAATGCTGGATGTCGATAATGGCCTATTGTCGCTTTTTCTTGCTAGCCGCTATCAAGCGGGTATTGGCAGCCGCTCTTCAGCACGTATTCTATCCAGCCTGCGCCGCTTTTATGGCCATTACATCAGGGAAAGCCAGATTACGGTCGATCCGACCGCGTTAATTTCATCCCCACATATTGGCAGGCCCTTGCCTATTTCACTTTCCGAGCATGATGTCGAATTATTGTTGGATGCGCCTGAAGTGACTAATGTCTTGGGATACCGCGATAAAACCATGTTGGAAATGCTTTATGCGACAGGGCTTAGGGTGTCCGAACTGGTCAATTTAAAATTTGAACAGGTTAGTTTTAGGCAAGGCGTGGTCAGAATTACCGGCAAAGGCAACAAAGAGCGGCTCGTCCCGGTCGGCGAGGAAGCGATGAGTTGGTTGGAAGGCTACAGGGATCAAGCCAGAAAAACCATTCTTGGCGAGCGGCAATGCGACTATCTGTTTGTCACCAATCGGGGAGACGGCATGACGCGGCAGGCGTTTTGGTATATTATCAAACGCCACGCCAAAACTGCCGAAATTAACAAAACCTTGTCGCCACATACGTTGCGCCATGCGTTTGCGACCCACTTACTAAATCATGGTGCGGATCTGCGTGTCGTGCAATTGCTGCTGGGGCATGCGGATTTATCAACGACGCAAATTTACACGCATATCGCCCGCGAACGCTTAAAAGAATTGCATTCCAAATACCATCCTAGAGGTTAGACAACATGACTCAAACAATTCACCCGACTGCTTACATAGCCCCCGGCGCACGGTTAGGCGACAACGTGGCAGTGGGGCCTTTCGCGGTTATTGAAACAAATGTTGAAATAGGGGCTAATTGCCAAATTGGTGCCCATGCCGTCGTTCAGCCATACGTCAAAATGGGGGAGGGCAACACGCTGCATTCCCATGCCGTGTTAGGTGATTTGCCTCAGGATACAAGTTTTAAAGCGGAAACGGTTTCTTGGCTGATAATTGGCAACAACAATGTGTTTAGGGAAGGCTTCACTGCACACCGGTCGGCTAAAGAACAAGGTGAAACACATATTGGTTCAGGTTGTTTTTTTATGAATAACAGCCATGTTGCACACGATTGCCACACCGGCGATAACGTTATTTTTGCCAATAATGTCGCGATAGGCGGGCATGTCGACGTGGGCAACAATGTGTTCATGGGCGGTGGCGTGGTTGCGCACCAGTTTTGTAGAATCGGTGCCTACGCAATAGTGCAGGGCACCACGGGCCTGAATATGGACGTGATTCCTTTTACGCTCATCGGCGGGCGGCCTGCACGGCATTATAAATTGAATACGGTCGGTTTAAGACGTGCAGGCATCACTGGTGAACGCTATAAGGTCTTGTCGGCTGCGTTCCGTTTGTTAAGGAACAAGCAAGGTCTGGATGCCTTGGAAGAAACCGAAGAGCTGAAACTTTTAAAAGCTTGGCTGGCTGTCAAATCCAAACGGGGTGTGCATGGATTTGTTGATATTTCCGCCTAATTGCGGTGTTTCTTAATGATTATTTTTAACTGTTAACAAGGGGTTTTTATGTACAAAGCGATAGGTTATGCCGCGCATGCCCACAATGCGCCGTTAGTCCCTTTTAAATTTGAGCGGCGTGCGCTGTTGCCGACCGATGTCCAGATTGAAATCCTTTATTGCGGAATTTGCCATTCCGATATTCATCAAGTGCGTGATGAATGGGGCGGCTCGACCTTTCCGATGGTGCCGGGCCATGAAATTGTCGGCAAGGTTGTCCAAATTGGCGGCGCGGTTACGGAGTTTGCCGTCGGTGATAGCGTCGGCGTCGGGTGCATGGTCGATTCCTGCCGAGTTTGTCCGGATTGCCAAGAGGATCTGGAGCAATATTGCAATAACGCAGTGTTTACCTACAACAGTTTCGACAAGCATACCGGTGGCAGTAATTACGGCGGTTATTCCAACCATATAATCGTCGATAAGCATTTTGTCCTGAAAGTTTCCGAGCGCTTGGATCTGGCGGCTGTGGCACCCTTGTTATGCGCCGGGATCACCACTTATTCGCCGTTAATGCACTGGCAGGTCGGTAAAGGCGATAAAGTCGGGGTGGTTGGTTTGGGTGGGCTAGGGCACATGGCAGTCAAATTCGCCCATGCGCTGGGCGCCCATGTCGTCATGTTTACGACCACGCCCAGCAAAGCAAACGATGCTAAACGGCTGGGGGCGGATGAAGTCGTAATATCGAAGAATGCTGAAGAAATGAACCAGCATCTTGCTAGTTTTGATTTTATCCTGAACACCGTCGCCGCCCCGCATAATTTGGATGCCTATACCGCCTTGCTAAAACGCGATGGCACCTTATGCCTGGTTGGCGTTCCTGACCAGCCACATCCGTCGCCTTCGGTAGGCCATTTGATCTTTAAGCGTCGGGCTATTGCCGGATCATTGATCGGTGGCATCAAAGAAACCCAAGAAATGCTGGATTTTTGCGCCGAACATAACATCACGTCAGATATTGAAATTATCCCGATACAACAGGTCAACGAAGCGTATGAGCGGGTGTTGAAAAGCGATGTCAAGTATCGTTTTGTGATTGACATGGCAAGCTTGCAGGATACTGCTGAAAACTAACTCAAGCTAAAACGATTGGCCGCTACCCTAGATGCTTATGATTGGGATAGTAAATCGACTCCTGCCCAGGATTTGTTCCTGAAAATCACTTTAAAGAGGCGCCCGCAATGGTACATCGTAAATTTTTTGCAATGATAACTGTAATCGCCGGAATAGCGGCCTGCGCCAATAATTCGGTGAGCAGTGATAATCGGGTTGCACGGCCTTATTTACCGATAGACATTAACGTACAAAGTGACAATCGCGGCAGTTTGCCGGAGTTTTCTGTCAGTAGTAGTCCAGCAAATTATCGGGCTTATATACAGGCAACGCCTAATGACCGCTACCGGCTGCATGTCGTCAACAACAGCAACCAGCGGGTCGGTATTGTCATTGCCGTAGACGGGCGCAACATTATCAGCGGCACGCAGTCGTGGCTACGCGATGATGAACGCATGTATATCCTTGATCCACATGCTGGTGCCGAGTATGAAGGCTGGCGCACTGGCAGCAATCAAGTCAACCGGTTTTATTTTACCGAGTCGGCTAATTCTTATGCCGCTGCGTGGGGCGATAGTTCCGCAATGGGCGTTATTGCGATGGCAGTCTATGCCGAGCGGCCTCGTCCTGAGGTGACTAATGAAATGTCCGGTCTGGCTGGCGGCGTTATGCGTGCGGCACCGGCTATCCAGCCAACACCAGGAACCGGTTTTGGCGAAACCACTTATTCGCCCAGTTATGCCGTGAATTTTGATCCGCTCCCTGAACCGATAGAAAAAGTCTTCCTGAAATACGAATGGCGTGAAACCCTTTGCGCCAAACGGATTTTATTGGATTGTCAGGATGCCGGAGATACCGGTGGCAATCGCTTCTGGCCCGATAATGGCGGCTTTGCACCGCCACCCCCCAAGCGCTATTGAATTTTCGTTGTGCAACACGAAGTGATTGACCTGTAACTGCTTGGATTGGCGATTGCCATTATTTTGCCACTGCATAGCGCAGTGGAAAATAGTTTCTTTTTACCGCTGCTGTAGCCGCTTAAATAGTCAGCTGCCGACCAGTCCTGGTTGCATAGGGCCATTTCTTACGCTTTATAGAAGATACGGCAGTTTCCCGCCAAATACGCCTTTAGACAAAAATTCTCACACCCGCAACTATACGTCCGAAGCTAAAATCCGCACTATTTTGTTATTCCCGCCCATTAGGCGCTTATGTTCGCAAGCATACAGACACGCTAGGCATTTATGACTAGGATGCTCTATGTCTATAGAAAAGGCCTAGTAGCATATGTTTTGCTATTTGACTGTATCCGAATTGAGACACCACCAAACAGAACAACACGTACAGAAAAAAGGTTTAACCGCAAGTGCAGCGCCGCTTAGATGAGGCTCTAGCCCTGCTTTCCACTAAATAATGCTGGATTTTCAATTTATTAGTTGAGTCCATCATACAAAATACCAAGGAGTTGCAATATGCAATCTAGTCAAAAAATATCCAGGAAGTTGGGTGTATGGGTCATCGCATTGGTTATGCAGGTTGTGCCTGCTTATGCTCAAACTTATCTTAATGCGGCCGGTATGGAAACGTCCGCCGAGCAAAGTGATGTAACTGAAATAAAACCCGATAATAAAGCTAAGGTTAGTGCTACGTTGCCGGAAACTGGCGCAATTTTTTTGGAGCGGTCTCCTGAGTCAGTAAGAGGCAGCAGCAGTAATCAGGTGGTGTTGTTTTCGGCTGCCAATGTGTCAGGAAAAATACAGGTTTCTTTTTTGCTGCACGGCAAAGAATTTCTGTTTGTTTACGAGGCGATCAGCTTTAACCATAAGCAACTCAATAGCATTCAGCTTATTCCTGATTTAATTGAGCAGAATAGGAAAACCGATGATGACGATACCGAGCTAACTTTACTTTACAACGGATTGGACAAAGAGATTAATCAGTTGGCTCCTTTGGAAGCGGGCATCTTGTCGAGTTTGGATTTATTGATAAACATGGTTCCAAAGAATGCGCCATTCGACAAGCTTGATCTGCAAGCAGTAAAAGGCCTTGTCCAACCCCAAGCATTTACCAATGTATGCAGCCAGCGCGGAAAATTCCAAACAGGCACCTTCGACAGTTTTTTTGGCACCGATTATTCAAGCAGGCGAGTGGTTGGGAACCCAGGCTCAAGCTGCTTGGGTCGTTGCGGTACAGGGTGTACGCAACCGCTTCAACAAAAGAAGCGCCAATATACCAGCGCCTGTTTTGTCCATGACTTATGCACAATTAAATTTGGCGACAATCCAGTAGGCGATTGCGCCGACGAATTTGCCGCTGCTGCCGATGGATACCTCAATGCACCTAATTGCACGTACTATGTTGTCGGCCTGTGGAAAACCCAATACACCTGGTTATGTAAAGGCGCTACGTATACCTCTAAGGTTATACACTACTCGAACCACCGTTTTATGAACTCGGAGGGCTATGGTGGGGTGTGGCAAGTAACTGGGAATAAGATGGTCCGTACTTATGATACCGGCGCAAAATACACCGGAACCATAGACTCAAAAAATCTGCAAACAAAAGGCACCATGGTTTCTTCTTATGGGGTTAAGGGGTGTTTTACAGAAAATTATGCGACAACTTTGCCCCGTTTTTGACCCGTTAAGGTTAGATGTTGCCACTGCCAGTCCTAGGACTGGCAGTGATTTATCGCTTAATCCAAATCTTTATTATGTAAATCGCTACAAGACTGGTCGATGCCGTGGGTGTCGATGTCGCACACCGATTCCAGCCACATCGCGTTAATGATGGCGAAGGCCGACGCAAAGCCGACGCCCAATATCCAAGTGAAATACCACATGCGCTTGCTCTTAATAAAGTGTGTGTGAATCTTTTAAAACCGACGCCTCAGTGATGCTGCCCCAGA
>JAQTQZ010000002.1 GCA_028712695.1 Methylovulum sp.
CGAGAAAAGGGTCTATGCCATTACGTGATTGGAAACCGGCCATTAATCAGCTTATGATTAGGTATCAGGACAGGATGCCTGGTTTTATTTAACGGCGGTTTACACAGATTTTTTTACACTCTCGCATCTGGCCGCAAACCGTATGTGGCCATTAGAGGCTAACCCGAAATCCTCCAGTAATGTTGTGGATGCGATAGCCCGATTTGAAGAAAGGCAATGGGATCAACGCCATCCTAAACTATCAAGTCCAGCGCTTAAGCGGATACTAAATGCACTGTTCAAATAACAACCTACAACTAAAATTGACTATTTTCCACTTTAATTAGGGGGCTGTTGCCATTTTGTCACAAGCGGTTGGGTTGAGATTGTAAGTAACCGTTCATAAATTTTTTAACATTTTTATATCTACAAGCCTATAGAAATGAGGCTTGCTTGTTAAGGAACCGCTGAACAAATCCCCTGAAATGAGATAATAGCGCCATCCATCCTCCTGACAGATAGCCGCCCATGCGCCAGACCAGCTTCGCCGACCTTGATTACGACCACAAAAAACGCCAGACCCGCCGGGAGCTGTTCCTCATGGGGATGGAAAAGGCCGTGCCGTGGGCGTTGCTACTGGAACAGTTGGCCCCGCATTATCCCACGTCAGGCCGCCGTGGCCGCCAGCCGATGCCCTTGCTGGTGATGCTGCGTATCCACTGCATGCAGCAATGGTTCAGCTTTTCTGACCGGCAGATACCCACAGGGCACAAGTGGAAGACGCGCTCTACGAAATCGAGAGCGTGCGCCGCTTTGCGGGTTTTGCCGGTGTCACTGATGCCTTGCCGGACGAGACCACGATCTTGAACTTCCGGCATTTCCTCGAAGGCAACGGACTCACCGCCGTGCTGCTGGAGACCGTCAACGCCCACCTCAAGGCACACGGCCTGCTGGTGTCCAAAGGCACGATGGTGGACGCTACCATCGTCCATGCCCCCAGCTCCACCAAGAACAAGGACAAAGCCCGCGATCCTGACATGCACTCCACCCAAAAGGGCAAGCAGTGGTATTTTGGGACGTGTGCCCTGTGGGTATGAAAATCCACATCGGCGCCGACGTCAACTCCGGCGCGGTGCACAGCGTCACCGTGACCCTGGCGAACACCGCCGACATCACCGAGCTGCCCAACCTGCTGAGCGAAGACGACCAGGCTGTCTTTGCCGATGCGGGCTACACCAGCGACGAGTACAAGCGCGGCGCCCGCCACTTAGGTGTCCGCTGGTGCGTCAACGACAAGCGTAAGCCGAACAAGAACCTGTCGTCCAAACAGAAAAAGCGCAACCGCAAACAATCGGTGGTGCGGGCAAGGGTCGAACACACAACCGCATCATCAAGTGCCAGTTCGGCTTCCGCAAGACCCGTTACCGGGGCTTGGCGAAGAACGCCTCGCAGGTTAACTTGCTGGTTGGCCTCGCCAACCTGTACCTGCTCAGGAGGCCATTGATGGCCGCCTAGGGGGGGAATCCGCCCAAAGTGGGCTGGAAACCGGGAAGCCGTTTAAAACGGCACGTCAAATGGCGTACGAAATTTAAAAAAGCTGAAAACCATCGGCCAATCTGGGAATCGCCGATTTGTTCAGCGGTTCCTTAAAAGACTTTTGCACTACTACTTACATGCCGGCGCTGTGCGCCTGGACACACAATCCGATGATCTGCACCTTCTGCGAGCGTCTCAAGGCCAACGGCAAGAACGGCAAGGCGGTTGCTTGTGCCGCCATGCGAAAGCTCATCCATATCGCTTTCGGCGTCCTTCAATCCGGTGAGCATTTTGATCCGCCTTGGGTAATCTCTAAAAATAAACCTTGTAAGACTTGATTTTCGATTTTTAAGACGGTATCTCTGGGGCACAAGTGGCGCAAGCTCCGTAAACTATCGTAACGGCTACAGTCGGCCAGCGGTTCCAGGGTTAATGCGGGTGTTGGGGCGGGCATATCCTCGAGGTTTTTTGGCTGGGTTTTTTCGGTTAACCGGCGCCTTCCGTTAAGGACGATGGCGGCGCTTATGATACCGGTCTGCAAGGCCAGATCGCAGGCCACTTCATAAGGTGTCCAACCTGGACACGTGCCATCGGCAACAGATCGACAAATGCCCAGGGCCTCTCCTCTTGTTTCAGAATACGGTCGCGGACTACTTTGATTGGCACGCCCAATGGCTGCCAGTATGTGGTGATGGCTTCCTTGCTCGATAGCCTGGCTTGTCATGCTAGCGATTTTGCCGCCTTGCACCATAGCCGCTGCACCCACAGGGCATAAAGCGGATAGAAGAAGCGTTTAAACGCCTCAAACACCGTCTGGCTCTGGAAAACACCTCCGGTTTGTCGTGGTTGGCCGCGCTACAAAAGACTTTGGCGCCAAAATGCTTGCCGACAACCTCCATTCGCTGACGGTTCATGAAGCCGAAGCTTTCGGGACGATAAAAGACGGGTATAAGATTAATCGGACTTATGCCTTTTCACACCTCAAACGCTGCTTGCTGATACTCATGCCAACAGCGGAGCAGTTCGTGGCCACTTTTAAAAAGATCGCCAAAAATCTCATTGGAGTGGTGCCGGATGTTTCAAAGCCACGACCGAATCATCCCAAACCTCAGCGAAAACATGACTATAAATCAACTTGTTAATGGGTTGGCCGACTTAAGTTTAAAGGATTGGCTCATTATGGGTTAACTCCCTGGAATCAATTAAGCGCCTTCTTAATTTGTGCGCGGAAAGATATTTTGCCCGACTTCTTTTTGTATTGTGTGATCGTAGCCATATAATGCTCAAAAATATATTTTGAGCATATATTGTCCAACTAATACCAATAAATGTCTAAAACGTAGACTGAAAATATATAGAAATAATTAATATTAAAATGATGGAATCCAATAAAAACAATCAACAAGGCGCTATTTATAAGGTATCGAGATTTTGTGTCGCCCCAATGCTTGATTGGACAGACCGGCATTGCCGGTTTTTTCATCGCTTGATGTCCCGTCATGCGCTACTGTATACCGAGATGGTGACTACTGGGGCGCTAATCCATGGCGACCAGCACCGGTTTTTGCAATTTAATGCTGCCGAGCATCCGCTTGCCCTGCAACTGGGTGGGAGCAATCCGAGGGAGCTGGCGATTTGCGCGAAAATGGCGGAAGACTATGGCTATGATGAGGTCAACCTAAATGTCGGTTGCCCTAGCGATAGGGTGCAAAATGGCCGTTTCGGGGCGTGTTTGATGGCTGAGCCAGCGTTGGTCGCCGAATGCGTGTCGGCAATGCAGCAAGCCGTGTCGATTCCGGTCACAGTAAAATCACGTATCGGTATTGATGACCGGGATTCTTATCCGGAGCTGGTGCAGTTTGTTTCGACTGTCGCTGATGCGGGTTGTCAGCGGTTTATTATCCATGCCAGAAAGGCGTGGCTGAGCGGGTTGTCACCTAAGCAAAACCGTGATGTGCCGCCCTTGCGTTATGATGTGGTGTATCAACTGAAAATTGACTTCCCCCAGCTGGAAATTATATTGAATGGTGGTGTGACTTCATTAGACCAAACAGAAGACATATTGCAACAAGTTGATGGCGTGATGGTTGGGCGTGAAGCTTATCAGAACCCTTACTTTTTGGCTGAGGTTGACAGGCGTTTGTTTGCCGGAGCGGATGATATTCTGTCACGCGAGCAAATTGTCGGGCAGCTTATACCCTATATTAAGGGCCAGCTTAAAACGGGGGTGCGTTTAAACAGTATTGCACGTCATATTTTGGGTCTATTCCATGGCGAGTACGGTGGCAGGCTCTGGCGACGGACTATTAGTGAACAGGCGTGTAAAACGGATGCCGATGAGTCGGTGATTCTTCGGGCATTAACATTCACGGCGCATGATGTATACTGACCCGTTTATTTATAATTGAGATTACAAAACATGGAAGCGCATTTTGCCAAAATTATTGAGGCGGTTGGTGAAGACCTGACCCGCGAAGGTTTAGTCGATACGCCTAAACGGGCGGCTAAGGCATTCAAATTTTTAAACAATGGTTATGAGAAAACCTTGGAAGAAGTGCTGAACGGGGCTATTTTCACTGCCGAAACCGAGGATATGGTGATTGTTAAGGACATCGAACTGTATTCATTATGCGAGCATCACTTACTGCCGTTTATCGGCAAATGCCATGTCGGCTATTTGCCGCAAGGTCGGGTGCTAGGTTTGTCTAAGGTGGCGCGTATTGTGGATATGTATGCCCGGCGTTTACAAATCCAGGAAAAATTGACCAAGCAAATTGCCGATGCAATTGAATTGGCAATAGATGCCCGTGGTGTTGCGGTTGTCATTGAAGCAAAGCATTTGTGCATGATGATGCGCGGTGTTGAAAAGCAGAATTCGGTGATGACAACGTCGGTGATGACCGGTATCTTTCGTAACCATATCAGCACCCGTTCAGAATTTTTAAATCTGATCAACCGATAAGTTCTTATGAGCTCAGAAAAGACAGGCGTGTTGCTGGCAAATTTAGGCTCACCGACAGCACCGACGACGTCGGCAGTCAGGCAATTTTTGAGGGCTTTTCTTGGGGATCCGCGCGTGGTCAATCTGCCGCGTTTTTTGTGGTTGCCAATACTGCATGGCGTGATATTACCTTTTCGACCACGCAAATCTGCGAAAGCCTACCGTAAAATTTGGGATGACGAGAAAGGTTCGCCGCTGACTTTTTTTACCCGCCAACTCACTGAAAAAATTGCTGGCCGATTGGCTGGCCAAGGTGTTTTAGTCGATTATGCCATGCGTTACGGTGAGCCTTCGATTGCCCGCCAATTACGGCGCTTTAAAGAACAAGGTGTCAATCACATTGTCGTCTTGCCGTTGTATCCGCAATATTCCTCAACAACAACGGCTTCTATCTACGATGATTTAGTCAATGAGTTAAACCAGTGGCGACACGTGCCCCGTTTTGAGTTCATCAGTGATTATCATCAGGACAGTGGTTATATTGCGGCGGTGGCCCAATCTATCGAACAGGCTTGGCGTGAACAGGGACGAAATGAAGTGTTGTTGATGTCGTTTCATGGCTTGCCCGCACAATTGACTAAGTGGGGTGATCCATATTTTTATCATTGCCAAAAAACTGCGGCGTTAATTGCCGGGCAGTTAGGGCTTAAAGAAACGCAGTGGCGGCTTGTGTTCCAGTCGCGTTTTGGTAAGACGGAATGGTTAAAACCGTACTGCGCCGATACCTTGCAGGCATTGCCGGCGCAAGGCGTCAAAACGGTTGACTTGGTATGCCCTGGCTTTGCAGTCGATTGTCTGGAGACCTTGGAAGAAATTGCGATGGAAAATAAAAGCCTGTTTATTGGCGCGGGCGGTACCGATTACCGTTACATTCCTGCGTTGAATGATTCTGATGCACAGGCCAATGCTTTGGTCCGGCTGCTTGAACAAAGTGTTTAATCGGCTATAGTTAATAAGTTTTACGGTATGGCATAGTTTCTTTGGCGACGCACGGCAACCGACCGAGGGCTATTCATTCAAGAGACACCTGACGGGTTAAAATGATGAAACAAACTCTATTACAAAGTTGGCAGGATACTTGGCCTGTTGTTAAAGCGACTGAGCCATTGCCTATTGCTGAAGGCGTCATTGACCAGACGGCTTTTAATGCGATTGAAGTTGATGACGTGTTTGAAACAGTCAATTATGCCGGTACGACCATAGGGCAGGCGGTGCTATACCGCTCTTTAACCCAGCCTTTAGAGAGCCACGAAGCCATTCAGGCCAAGCAGGATGCGGTCACCGAATTAAAAAACAAGCCTGCCTTAAAATCTGCAATTGAAGCGCTTGTCACCCATGCGGCAGGCCAGGAAGCTGATTTTTACCGCCTATTGTTCGGTAAATTCCTGAGCGCTTTTGAGCCTGTCCGCGAAGACAATGAAATCGAAGGTTATGGCTATGTGCGTTATATCCGTGGCGTCCGTTTTATGCGGGACTTGGTGGCCCAAGTGCAGGCGTCGGAACAGCCACAAAGCCCGTATTTGCAGTCGTTGTTTGGCACGATTAAAGCCTTTGCCGATACCCGCACTTATTCGTTGATGGTGGGGCCGGCTTATATCACCGAGAACGGTATCCAGTGCAAAGAGGAGCGGTGCCACTCATGGTTGCCCGCGCTTATTTTTAAGCCGCGCATCTTTAAACCGGCGCTGTTTGTTTTGGCGTTTGCGGCCTTTTGGTTATTGAAACATTTTGTCCCGGATCTGTTTGATGCCATCCCCAGTGTGGCCATTTTCTTTAGTCCGCTGTTATTGCTGTATTTCCCTATAGTCGGTGGTTTTGACCGCGACCATTGCATCAATCCGTTACGCCATGAATTCAGGAAATCGGCCGCTGTCGGCGAAACCCTTGATGCGCTAGGGCAATTGGACGAATTGCTGGCGTTTATCAAATTTGCTGAAGCGTTCGGCCACAGCACCGTACTGCCCACAGTGATAGACAGTCCCCATCACCGGATCAATTTAACGGATGCCAGAAACCCCGTGTTGGGCAAACAAAATGATGCGTATGTCGGCAATGATTTTGTTCTGGACGATGACAAACTGGTGTTGGTGACGGGGCCTAATAGCGGGGGTAAGACGGCGTTTTGCAAAACCATCACCCAGATTCAGTTATTGGCGCAAATCGGCTGTTTTGTTCCAGCGCAATCCGCTATGTTGACCGTTGCCGATAAGATTTTCTATCAAGTGCCGGAAATCAGTCATTTGAATGATGGTGAAGGCCGTTTTGGCACCGAACTTAAACGCACTAAAGACATTTTTCTGGCAAGCACCGCCAAAAGTCTGGTAGTGCTCGACGAATTATCCGAAGGCACAACCTTTGAAGAAAAAATGGAATCGTCAAGCAATGTGTTGAACGGTTTTTATCGCAAAGGCAACAGCACCATTTTAATCACCCATAACCATCAACTGGTCGATTTGTTTGCCGGTCAGGGTGTCGGCGTCCCCAAACAGGTCGAGTTCGCTAATGATGCGCCGACCTACCGCGTTATCCCCGGTATTTCTAGGGTTAGCCATGCCGACCGCGTCGCTAAAAAAATCGGCTTTTCCAAAGAAGACATAGACCATTATCTGGCGGACTCAAAATGAACATAGGCACAGCACTGACTAATAGCGCGACGAAAGCTTTATTGCTGGGTAGCGGTGAATTAGGCAAGGAGTTGGCTATCGCTTTGCAACGCTACGGCGTGGAAGTGATAGCTGTTGACCGGTATCAAAATGCGCCTGCCCAGCATGTCGCCCACCGCAGTCATGTGATCGATATGACTGACGGCGAAGCGGTGAAAAAACTGATTGCTTTGGAGCAGCCAGATTTTATTATTCCGGAAATTGAGGCGATTGCCACTGGCGCGCTTGCCGAGATTGAAGCTGCAGGCGGTTGTACGGTGGTGCCGAATGCCCGCGCCATTGCCTTGACGATGAACCGCAAAGGCATTAGGGTGCTAGCGGCTAAACATCTTAAAGTGCCTGCTTCGGCTTATGCTTTTGCCGAATCTTTTAATGAATTAAAGGCTGCGGTTGATAAAGGTATTGGTTATCCCTGTTTTGTTAAGCCGACTATGTCGTCGTCGGGTAAAGGGCAATCGCGGGTTGAATTTCCCGATCAACTCCAGGCCGCATGGGATTATGCCAGGTCGGCAGGGCGCGTCGACACAGGGGAAGTCATTGTTGAAGCCGCCATCAATTTTGATTTCGAAATCACACTATTGACGGTACGGGCGTTGAATGCCCACGGTGACGTCCAAACTTATTTTTGTGAGCCGATAGGGCATAGGCAAGAACACGGCGATTACCGCGAAAGTTGGCAACCACAGGGCATGACACAGGCCGCCATTAAGGCCTCCCAAGAGATTGCCGAGAAAATAACCAGTACTATTGGTGGGCTGGGGTTGTTCGGCGTTGAGTTGTTTGTCAAGGGCGATGAAGTCTGGTTTAGCGAAGTGAGCCCTAGGCCGCATGATACCGGCATGGTGACCATGGTCACCCAAAAACAAAATGAATTTGATCTCCACGCCCGTGCCATTTTAGGTTTGCCTGTCGACACCTGTTTAAGTGAAAGTGGCGCCAGTGCCGTTATTTTAAGTGGCATTGATGGACATGGTGTCATTTATAATGGCCTGGCGCAGGCGCTTGCCGTACCAGCCAGTGAAATCCGCCTGTTTGGTAAACCAGACGCCTTTGTCAACCGGCGTATGGGTGTTGCTCTAGCAACCGCAGCAACTGCCGATGAAGCCAGAATAAAGGCGGCAATCGCCGCAAACCTGATAGTAATTAAACCCGAATGACAGGAATATCTATGCTGAAAATCGTGCTTATTTTATGTATCTCAGTGCTTTCTAACCAAGCAATCGCCGATATTTATAAATACGTTGACCGTGATGGCCGTACTTACTATACCGATGAACCCAGGAACCGCCTTTTTAAGCGCATCATCAAATCCAAACCGCATACCTATAACACGTATACCTCTTATACCTTTAAAAACTTCTCTCCCCGAAAAAGCCATTACAGCTCAGTCAACAAGAAACGGTTTACTGACTTAATCGAACAGACAGCGTCTAAATATCAAGTTGATCCCAAACTGGTGCATGCGGTCATCCAGACCGAATCTGCTTATAATTCCACCGCTATCTCTTCGGCGGGCGCCGTGGGTCTGATGCAGTTAATGCCGGAGACAGCAAGACGTTTTGGCGTTATCGACCGCAATGATCCCGACCAGAATGTTGAAGGCGGCACCCGTTACCTTAAGCATCTGATTAATTTGTTTGAGCCTAACTTGCATTTGGCTGTTGCTGCATACAACGCTGGCGAAAATGCCGTCATGAAATACAACAACACTATTCCACCTTATCCCGAAACACAGAATTATGTTAAGCAGGTGTTGGGATTATACAATCGCTGATGCCATTGCACATGCTGTGTGCCATCCACTGCAAGAAACTAGAGGAATCCCGCTATGGTGCCCGAACAAACATTAAATTTAACAGGCAAAGTTGCCTTGGTCAGCGGTGGGGCGGTCGGCATAGGGCGGGCGGTGGCGCTTACCTTAGGTAAAGCAGGCGCTACGGTAGGAATCAACTATTATTCCAGTAAAGCCGCTGCCGAAACGTTGTTGGTTGAACTGACGGCGTTGAATATCAAGGCGATATTGTTGCCTGCCGACCTTACTGATGAAGCTGAAGCTAACGCGATGGTTGACAAGTTGGTTGCCGAAACCGGACGGCTGGACATTTTGGTCAATAACAGTGGCGGCTTGGTCAAACGCGCCAAGATTGAAGATTGCTTGCTCGCAGACTGGAATAAATCCCTCGATATTAACCTGACCAGTGCCTTTTTACTGACCAAACGTGCCATCCCGCATTTACGCGCCACCGCCAGTGGGCGCATTGTCAATATCCTGTCGCTGTCAGTGCAGACAGGTGGTGCGAATGGCGGTGGCGCTTATGCGGCGGCTAAAGGTGGGTTGATGGTGTTTACCCATACCTTGGCAAAAGAATTGGCACCGGCTGTGCGCACCAATTCGGTCATGCCCGGCACGGTGGAAACCCAGCACCACGAAATCCATTCCACGGCGGAGATGATGGAGAATTACCGCAAACAAACCCCGCTAGGCCGTAACACCTTTGCCGAGGAAGTCGCCAGTTCGGTGTTGTTTTTGGCCAGCGATATGTCGTCGCATATTAATGGCGCATTGATTGATATTAGCGGCGGGCGGTTTTTGCGTTAATCTGTTATCGCTGATGATGCGCTAACACAAGCGCGTCGCAGGGATTGCAGGCTAATCATTAGGCGTTGTTGAACGCCCCAAACCAAACGACTCTGCCAACATCAACCCAACCCCCACCGTAATCGCGGAATCGGCGATATTGAATGCGGGCCAGTGCCATGTGCCGTAATAAACATCCAAAAAGTCAATTACATAGCCATAAGCTAGCCGGTCGATCAAATTGCCGATAGCACCGCCCAGCACCAGCGCCAATGACACCGCCATTAACTTCTCATGCTTTTGTAGCCGCGCCAGCCAGAAGGCGATGCCAATACTCATCACCAACGCCAGACCAGCAAAAAACCAGCGTTGCCAACCGCCCGCCTCACTTAAGAAACTGAATGCCGCGCCCGTGTTGTGCACATAAGTCAGGCTAAAGGATGGCATTAACTCTATGGACTGGTAAAGCTGCATCGTGCCGTCTATGTACAGTTTGCTGCCCTGATCCAGCACCAGGGTCAGCAACGATAACCACAACCATTTAAGCATAACGTCTCACTTCCCCGTCACCTGCGACATTTTCCACACAACGCCCGCATAATTCAGGATGTTCGGAATCGCTGCCGATGTCACTGCGTTGGTGCCAGCAGCGCACGCATTTGTTATGTTCTGACGCGAGCACTTTTAATTTGACGCCGTTAATTTCAGTTGCCACGGCATCGTCCGGGCAGAATTGGTCTGAAATGAGCGCCGCATCGGACGTGATAAAGATAAAATGCAATTCGCCCGCCAGTTGGTTTAGGGCGGCAAAATAATCGCTATCGCAATACAGTTCAATTTTAGCATTCAGCGATGCGCCTATATCGCCTTTGGCGCGGCTTTTTTCCAGTTCTTTGCCGACTTCTGTCCGTACCGCCATGACTGTTTGCCAAAACTCGCGGTTCAATGGCGAGTCCGCATCCAGCTTGGCCAGCCCTTGGTACCATGTTTCCAGAAACACGGATTCACTGCGTGCACCCGGTATGTATTGCCAGATTTCATCGGCGGTATAGCTGATGATCGGCGCCAGCCAGCGTGTCAAGGCTTCCAAAACGTGGTACATCGCCGTTTGTGCGGAACGCCGCGCCAAGCCGTCCGCTTTGGCGGTATATTGGCGGTCTTTGATGATGTCCAGATAAAAGCCGCCCAGATCAATCACGCAAAAATGATGCACTTTTTGATAAATGGCCTGGAATTGGTACGTGTCGTAAGCGGCTTTGACCTCTTCCTGCAACAAGTAAGCCCGGTCGATTATCCAGCGGTCTAACGCCAATAAATCTTGGTCAGGTACTTTGTGCAGGGCAGGGTCAAAATCATTCAAATTGGACAATAGGAAGCGGGCGGTGTTTCTAAGGCGTCGGTAGCCGTCAGATGTGCGTTCAAGAATCTCATCCGACACGCGCATTTCACCGCGATAATCGGTGGCGGCAACCCACAGGCGCAGCACATCCGCACCCAGATTTTTCATGACCGATTGCGGCGGGATGACGTTGCCCTTGGACTTGGACATTTTTTCGCCCTTGGCATCGACGGTAAAACCGTGTGTCAATACGGCTTTATACGGCGCTATCGCATTCATTGCGACTGACGAGAGCAATGACGATTGGAACCAGCCACGGTGCTGGTCGGAGCCTTCCAGATACAAATCCGCCGGAAAATGCAGGCCTTCACGGCGTTCCAACACGGCGGCATGGGTCACACCGGAATCAAACCAGACATCCAGCGTGTCAGTTGTTTTGTCGTAGTCAGCCGCCCCGTCACCCAAAAAGTCTTCAGTTTTAAGCGCAAACCATGCCTCTATGCCTTGCTGTTCGATACGCAGGGCGATTTGTTCAATCAATTCAGCGGTGTGCGGGTGCAGTTCGCCGGTTTCTTTATGGACAAACAAGGTGATTGGTACGCCCCATGTGCGTTGCCTGGAAATGCACCAGTCAGGACGGCCAACAATCATGCTTTCGATACGCGCCTGGCCCCAATCGGGAATCCAGTCCACGCGCTTGATTTCATTCAGCGCCTGAGTGCGCAGGTTGTTTTTGTCCATCGCAATAAACCACTGCGGCGTGGCGCGGAAAATGATTGGCGTATGGTGCCGCCAGCAATGCGGATAACTGTGCAGCAGGGCATGGTGATGTAACAGTTTGCCTTTTTCTGTCAGCACGTCGATGACATGCGTGTTCGCGTTGAAGACGTGCTCACCGGCGAACAATTCCGTGCCAGGCAGAAATACACCGTCGCTGCCGACTGGGTTATCGATGGGCAAACCGTATTTGCGGCCCACGATATAGTCGTCCTGACCGTGTCCTGGTGCCGTGTGCACCGCGCCGGTACCGGCCTCAACCGTGACATGGTCGCCCAGCACAATCGGCACTTGCCGGTCATAAAATGGATGCTGCAATAATTGGTGTTCCCACGCCGCGCCTTTGCAGTAACCGACGACATGGTGGTTTTGGATGTCATAGCGCAACATCGCGTCTTTCAACAAGTCTTCGGCAACCACCAAGCGCTCGTGTACGCCGTCTTTTTCACATTGCACGACGGCATATTCAATGTCGGCGTTCAGCGCGACGCCTTGGTTGGCGGGTAACGTCCACGGCGTTGTCGTCCAGATGACCACCGACAAAGAACCTAGCCCTTCATGTTCCGGCGCATGATGGCAACAGGCCATGAAGCCTGCTTCGTCAACCACTTGAAAGCGCACGTCAATTGCCGGCGAGTGTTTGTCCTCATATTCCACTTCCGCTTCCGCCAAGGCCGAGCCGCAATCGGTACACCAATGCACCGGTTTGGCGCCTTTGCTGATATGGTCGTTTTGCACGATTTTGCCTAGCGCCCGCACAATGTCGGCTTCAAACGCATAGTCCATCGTCAAATAAGGCCGCTCCCAATCGCCAAACACGCCCAAACGGACAAACGCCTCTTTTTGCAGACTGACCTGTTTTGCGGCATAGTCGCGGCAAGCCTTACGGAAATCGGCAGGCGACACTTTGACGCCCGCTTTGCCGACTTTTTTCTCGACTTGCAATTCAATCGGCAGGCCGTGGCAATCCCAGCCAGGCACGTAAGGCGCATCGAAACCGCTTAGAGTCTTGGCTTTGATGATAAAGTCTTTTAGCACCTTGTTGACGGCATGGCCGATATGGATTTCGCCGTTGGCATACGGCGGGCCGTCATGCAGGACAAAAATATGCCGTCCGGCGCAGTTTTCGCGGATTTTTTTGTACAAGTCCGCTTGCTGCCATTTTTTTAATCGTTCAGGTTCACGCTGCGCCAGGTTGCCTTTCATCGGGAACGCAGTGTTCGGTAAGTTCAGGGTTTTTTTATAATCCATTGTTATAAGCTCTTGTCTTAAATTTTTTAATCAACCGCATGTTTTGCGATGGGGGTATTAGTTTTATAAAGCGTTCTTTTGATGGGCGTCTTGTTATGTTCCGCAAAAATAGCCTTGGCCTCCGCCACATCCAGCACGATTTGCGCCTTAAGGTCGTCCAGCGAATTAAACCGCAGCTCATCCCTGATTTTTTGCTTGAAATGCACTTCGACGTAACGGCCGTAGATTTCCTTATCAAAATTAAACAAATGGGCTTCCAATATCACTTTGGAACCGCCATCAACGGTAGGCCGCGTGCCGACATTGGCAACACCTTCAAATTCCAGATCATCAATGCCGGTCAAGGTGACGGCAAAGACGCCATTGACCGGTGCATTTTTTCTGAACATTTTAATATTGGCGGTCGGAAAACCAATCGTCCGCCCCCGTTTGTCGCCATGTGCCACCCGTCCACATACCGAATAGCCATGCCCCAACAAGCGTTCGGCTTGGATCAGGTCGCCTGCGCCTAGCGCATCCCTAATTAGCGTGCTGCTGACCCGAAGCCCGGCCGATTGGAATGAGCCGGTGTCTTCAATTTGGAAACCGTGCCGGTCACCTTTGGCTTTAAGCAAGGCGAAATTGCCGCGTCTCGCCTTGCCAAAATGAAAATCGTCACCGATCACCAGATGCTTGACGTTGAGTTTCTTGATCAGAATCTCATCAATAAATTGTTCCGCTTCATAGTTGGCGAAATGCCGGTTAAAACGGACTATTAGCAGGTTATCGATCGGTAATGAATTAAATTCAAGCACTTTTTCACGCAGGCGCATCAAGCGCGGCGGTTCATTGTCTTTGAGGAAATATTCCAGCGGTTGTGGCTCGAAAATCATCACGACAACCGGCAAACCCAACGCTTTGCCGCGCTCAGCCAGTTTTTTTATCACCACCCTATGACCTAAATGTAAGCCGTCAAAATTGCCGATTGTCAGTACGCAACCGTTTTTGAAGGTTTCTAAATGGGTGAGTCCTCTAATTACGCGCATCGTTGTCTAATCAAATTAATGGCAACATCTTGTCGGGATTGAGGATGCCGTTAGGATCAAACTGGCGTTTGATGTTGCGCATCAGTTCCAGCGAGTTGGCATCCAGTTCGCGGTCGACAAAATCGCGTTTCTCAAGACCGACGCCATGTTCGCCAGAGAGCGTGCCGTTAAGTTTTAGCACGAGGGAAAAAATCTCATCCAGACAATGGTGGGCTTTACTGCTTTGTTCGGGGACATCAGGATCGAGCAACAGGTTGACGTGGATGTTGCCGTTGCCGGCGTGACCAAAATTTATAATGGGTAACTGGTATTTGTTTGACAGCTTGTCCAGCCCCTCGATTAGCGCGGGTATTTCAGTGACAGGGACAACGACATCTTCATTGATTTTTTTTGGGGCAACCTTGCGTAACGCGGGCGACAAGGCTTTGCGGGTCTGCCACAAATCAGCCACTTCTTGCTTGGTTTGGGCGACGCGGATGTCCAACAGCCCCGCATTTTTGGCGTTGGCGGCGACTTTTTCGGCGGCGGCGTCCAGCCCTTCTGTTGCCCCGTCCACTTCAATCATCAATAATGCGCCTGCTTGTTCAGGCAGGTCGCAGTTGGAATAGTGCCGGATCATGTTGATGGCGTTGCCGTCAATAAACTCCAGCGCGCACGGGACGATGGGTTGGGCCATGATGGCGGAAACGGCCTGTGCGGCATCAAATACTGTTTGGTAAATGGCCCTGAGGGTTTTGGTGGCTTCCGGCAGCGGGGTCAATTTTAACGTGGCTTCGGTGATGATCGCCAAGGTGCCTTCCGAGCCGATGATGAGGCGGGTCAGGTCATAGCCGACCACGCCTTTACTGGTGCGGACGCCGACGCGAAGCTCCTTGCCTGCACCCGTGACCGCCCGTAAACCTAAGGTGTTTTCGCGGGGTGTGCCATATTTTACCGCTTTGGGGCCTGCCGAGTTGTAGGCCAGATTGCCGCCGACGCTACAGAAGGCCGCACTGGTAGGGTCAGGCGGCCAGAAAAAGCCGTGTTGTTTGACGATGTCTTGGACTTCTTGGTTGGTCATTCCGGGTTCGACAATGATATAGCGGTTGTCGGGCGAAAATTCGACCAGCCGGTTCATGCGTTCCAGTGACATGACCAGGCCGCCCTTTAGCGGCACGGTGGCCCCGGTGGTGCCGGTGCCCCGGCCACGGACGGTCAGGGCGACTTGGAACTGATTGCAGGCTAGGACTACGCTGACGACTTGGTCGTGGGTGGTGGGAAAAACCACCACTTGCGGCAAGCTATGGCGGCGGCTGTTGTCATAGCCGTAAACCCAGCAATCTTCAGGTGCCGTGAGTATTTCAGGCGCGGCAAAAATGGTTGCCAGCAACGCTAAAAATTCGGTGGGTAAGGGGGCTGTATTAGTCAAGATATTCGAAAACGGTAATGATTTTTTTGACATCAGGCTGGTGTCTGACCACATTGACAACGAGCGAGCCTTCTTCTCTGTGGACTAAGCCCATCAGGTAAACGACGGCGTTTTCGGTGACCACTTTGACTTGGGATGAGTCAAAATTTGGCAAGGTGCGGATTTGCGTCAGCACAGCGGTTATGTTCCGGGTCATTTGTACGTCTTTTGCACGGTTATGCACATCACTGGGGTAGGCAATGGCAATGTTGTTGTTGACCCGGTTGACATTATCAATAACTCGGATGAGTGTGATGATTTTATTTCGAAGTTCCGGCGTCGCCGCTTCGCCAGTGACCAGTACCGCGCCATTGTAAACATTGGCGTTGACATGCGTTTGTGTCTGTAAAGCGTCATCGTCATTCAGGTCTTCGTAAATTTCCGCCTCAATGTCCCTATCGTTGGCGACGGCATCGGCACTACGGCGCTCATATAACGAGACCGGTTCAAAATTTTGGTGGCCGGATTGCGGTGTGCCGCAAGCGGTCAGCAACAGGGTTAGTAGGGGCAATAAGGGGTTTTTCATGGGTTAGCCACCGAATAATTGCTGATCAATCAAGTCGCAGAAACAATGGGTGATCAGGATATGGGTTTCCTGAATACGGGCGCCAGAATTTGATGGGACGCGGATTTCTATATCGGTTTCGCGCAGTAACGGTGCAATCATGCCGCCATCGTTGCCGGTCAGGGCAATCACTGAAATGTCCTTGTCATGCGCGGTGGTGATGGTTTTGGCAATATTGGCCGAGTGCAGGCCGTCGCTATAGGCCACGACAATGTCGCCACTTTGGCCTAAGGCCCTAAGTTGTTTGGCAAACACTTCATCAAAATGGTATTCGTTGGCAATCGCCGTTAGGGTTGCGACATCGGTGCATAAGGAGATGGCCGGTAATGACGGGCGGTCGCGCTCAAATTGATTGAGCATCGCCGATGATAGCAATTGTGCGCTAGTTGCCGAACGCCCGTTGCCGCAAGTTAGTATTTTCTTGTCATTCAACAGGCAATTGACCAGCCGCTGGGCGGCATATTCGATCAGTTCGCAAAGGTTCGCCAGCGCATCCTGTTGGGTCTGGATGCTGTCGGTAAAATGGTTAATGATACTGTCTTGTAAACTCATGGCGTGATTATAGGTTTAAAAAGCGTTTTTTATCCAGTTTATGCTGCCATTGCCGGACATGGCAATCACATCAAAGCGTATTGGCCAATCGGTTTTCTGGGCGGCTAAATAAAACTGCGTTGCGGCTATTATACGCGATTGTTTGGCAGGCGTGATGCTCTCAGCGGCACTGCCGTACCGGTCGGTTTTACGGAATCTGACCTCGACAATAACCAAGGTTTGCTTATCGGTCATGATTAAGTCCAGCTCGCCTTGTTTACAGCGAAAATTGCGGCTAACCGATTTTAAGCCCTGTTTAATGAGGAAGTTGTGCGCCTGCTGTTCGGCACTCTCACCGCGTAGCAGATGCGCGGCTTTGGCTTTTATATCAATGAATGGCATAGGGCTGTTATCCAAAAAGCAGTGCCGGCCTTGGGTGCTGTTATAATTTCCAACCAGCCCAAACCGGCATGGTATAGAAAAACAGCGGCTTATGGCAGCACCTTTATGTTAGCGGAGAATCTTAAATGTCAACGATAGACGGTAAATTATACGTTGTTGCCACACCCATCGGTAATTTGGCCGATATGAGTTTTAGGGCGGTTGAGACCTTAAAACAAGTTGATTTGATTGCCGCAGAAGACACCCGCCACGTCAAAATGCTATTGCAGCATTATGGCATTACTAACCGGCTAGTGTCATTGCATCAACATAATGAAGACAAGGCGGCACTGGCGTTGCTGGAGAAATTGCGGGCAGGGCAGTCTATTGCGTTGGTTTCGGATGCCGGTACACCGCTGTTAAGTGATCCCGGGATGCCGTTGGTCAAGTTGATTAAGGATGCCGGATTGGATGTGGTGCCTGTGCCCGGTGCCTGCGCGTTGATTGCAGCGTTATCAGCAGCAGGGTTGCCGGTCAGCAAGTTTACTTTTGAGGGTTTTACGCCCCGTACTTCATCGGCGCGTAAAGCATTTTTTGCTGAGAAGGTGGCAAGCCCCATCACCTGGGTGTTTTATGAATCCAGCCACCGTATTCTGGCGTCATTACAGGATATGGCCGAGATTGTGCCGCTGGACCGTGAGATTGTCATCGCCCGTGAACTGACCAAGTTGCATGAAACTATCGTCAAAACCAGTTTGGCCGATGCGCTGGAGCGGGTCACGCACGATGACAATATGAGGAAAGGTGAGTTTGTGGTGATTGTTGACGGCGCGCAGATAGATAAAAAAGAGCAGTCCATAAGTGCTGAGCACGAAAAGATACTCAGCATCTTGTTAAAGGAATGTTCGATTAAAAGTGCCGTAGCCATGGCGGCAGAGATTACCGGAGCGCGGAAAAAATTACTGTACCAGGCGGCATTGGCGATGGAAAGTGCAAAAAATATTTAGGGTTTATCCAATACGGACTGCTAGCCGCCACTACAAATTTCAGGGTTCAGTTTTTACCATCAACCCGTTATTTTCACCCGTGCAAATTTGCGTTTGCCGACTTGATAAACCTGCTCGGTGTTTGCCGCAATTTCCAGTTTGCTGTCGGTTATTTTTTCGCCGTCAATTTTTACTGCCCCTTGGTTAATCATGCGGATAGCTTCTGATGTGCTGCCGGTCAGGCCAGCGTCCTTCAGCAGTTTGGCTATGCCGTAGCCATCCCCTTCAACGGCCAATTCAATTTCAGGCATGTCCTCAGGCATCGCGCCGCGTTGGAATCGCGCCTCAAAACTTTCCAATGCCTTGACCGCCGCCTCGGCATTATGGAAACGTTCGATAATTTCCTGAGCCAGCTTGACTTTGTAATTGCGCGGATTGGCGCCTTGCCCACATTCCTGCTGCCAAGCTGTGATCTCCGTCATCGGACGGAAGCTTAGCAATTCAAAATAGCGCCACATCAAGTCATCAGAAATCGACATCAGCTTGCCGAACATGTCATCGGCGGAGTCGGCTATGCCAATATAGTTATTGAGCGACTTGGACATTTTTTGCACGCCGTCCAACCCTTCCAAAATGGGCATGGTCATGACGACTTGCGGTTTTTGTCCGTAGACTTCCTGTAATTGCCGACCGACTAACAAGTTAAATTTTTGGTCTGTGCCGCCTAATTCAACATCGGCTTTCATGACCACAGAATCATAACCTTGAATCAACGGGTATAAGAATTCGTGTATGGCAATCGACTGGCTGTTTTTAAAACGTTTGCTGAAGTCGTCGCGCTCAAGCATTCTGGCAACGGTGTGTTTGGCGGCCAGTTGGATGAAATCCGCTGGCGACATGGCATTCATCCAAGTCGAGTTGAACATCACCTGGGTTTTAGCAGGGTCTAGGATCTTGAAAACCTGGGCTTGATAGGTTTCTGCATTGGCGATCACTTCATCGCGGGTCAATGGCTTGCGTGTCACATTTTTGCCGGTAGGATCACCGATCATGCCGGTAAAGTCGCCAATTAAAAACAGGATTTCGTGGCCCGCATCCTGAAATTGTTTCAGCTTATTGATGAGCACGGTATGGCCCAGATGCAAATCGGGCGCCGTCGGGTCAAAGCCTGCCTTAATCCGTAACGGCCTGTTTTCCGACAGTTTTTTGATTAGTTCCTGCTCAACTAAAACCTCGTCCGTCCCCCTTAAAAGGGTGGCTAATACATCATCCTGCACTGTTTTCTCCACATCGGTGTACTTAAAAATCGGTGTCGGCATTATAGATTAACAGGGGAGGTGTCGGATAAAATTTTCCGCGTGTGTGTTAGTCGATAGTCTCCACCCAACTACAGCGATCCTTAACAATCTTAGCCGTGTTGGTGTTGCCGATGCCTTTGGCGATGAGCGCAACCACCCGGTCATCGGTATCGTAACCGATATGGGCATCCATTGGATTGGCTAGTTTACCTAAACCAAAAGCGTCAAAAATAGTGGCGACGTTAATGTTAATGTTGGTGACGTCAATACATAACCGTGAATCCAAATATTTTTCTACAAAACCATGTGGAATAGCATAGCTGAGCAAGTCATTCGGGTCGCTAAACGCGATGATGGGTGTTTTGGCTAGCATGCGTTGGTCATATTTTTCGCCTTCGGGTTTGCAGTAAGCGGCGTTTTGATTGCTCACTTCTGGCATTTTACGGCCGAGTTGCAGCATGGGTAATTGATTGGACATCATATAAATTGGGATTTCTTTATTTTTTAATGCGTTTCTGAATCCAACATCACGCTTGTCCAGCAACGTGGCGATGCGCTGCATGCCGTCAATAGTGATACGGCTGCCTAAGCTGTGCGAGACAAACGCATATTGGTCCTTAAGGATATTTGCGGCGGTGCTGTCATCATTAAACGAACAGGCTTGGCTGACATCGTCAGGCAAGTCTTTCCAAGTGCTTTTAGTCATCCAGCAAAAGGCTTGTGCGAAGGAAACCAGGATGTCTTCCCTGCTGTCGCCTAGATAAATGATAGGGTCTGGCCCCGTATCATTGGAAAACTTCTTCATCAAATCATTGACTTCAGCCCTACGGAAGGAGTATTCGCCCGAATTGTCATAAGCCAGCACTTCCTTTTGCGCGGCGGTAATTGCAGACCAGGTCAATTCATAAAACAACAGCTCACGGCTTCTGTCTTTGCTTAAGAGCCGCGTGATGCGCAGATTGCCTAGGTTTTTACTATTATCGAGCCGGTGGGTCAGGGTAATTGTCTTGTATTGCCTGGAGATCACCGGCAAATCCAGTTCTTTAGCCAGTTTTTCTGAAAATTGGGTGGCGTATCCTGGTAGGTGGTTGCCTACGCCGTGTATCATCAACACCTTCATTTTGCCGTTTTTGTTGTTCAAAAAAGGGCTAATGCCGTTAAAGGGTCTGCCCCATATTTCACAAAGACGGGTATCGGCGGATGCCTGCTTTTCTAAGAAGGCCTCGGCCATGCCTTTGCCAAGGCTGGTGCAACCGCTGAAGGTGCTGGTGATAAGTAGGGCAAGCAATGGGATGGCGGTTGGTTTCATGGCATCTTTGACAGTAAATTGGTTTCTCATGGTGTGTCAGTAAAATTTGACATCGGTTACCCGTGCAATTATTACAGATTTTTTAGGGATATGAAGTTTCTGATGTGTTCGTTTTGCTATTATTTATGCAGCGTACAGTATAATAAGCGTATTTGCCGCGTAGTCTGAAAGCAGTTGCACAAAGAATGGCACAGATTTTAAAACCCTAAGGAAAACATATTATGATTCCGGTGATTCTATCAGGCGGCTCAGGAACACGGCTGTGGCCTTTGTCCAGAGGCCAGTACCCTAAACAATTTTTGCCCTTGGTTTCTGAACATACTATGGTTCAGGAAACGATGCTTAGGTTAGTGGGTCTTCAAGGGCTACAAGCACCTATTGCAGTTTGCAATGAAGACCATCGTTTTATGATGGCGGAGCAGTTATGGGAAATAGGGGTGAAGCCTGCAGGCATTATTCTTGAACCGATGGGCAAAAACACCGCGCCTGCGGTGGCTATGGCGGCGTTAAGTGCGGCTTCTGAAGAGGATGTATTGCTAGTGCTGCCTGCCGATCATGTGATAGCGGATGTCGGGGCATTCCATAAGGCGGCTGTCCAGGCGCAACGGCTTGCAGAGCAGGGGTATTTGGTCACTTTTGGCATTGTGGCAAGCGAGCCTGAGACCGGATACGGTTATATCAAACGTGATGCAGCGGTGCAGGGTGAAGCGTTTAAAGTGGCGGCGTTTGTTGAAAAACCGGACTTGGAAACCGCAACCCAATATGTGCAAAGCGGCGATTATTTTTGGAATAGCGGCATGTTCGCCTTTAAAGCAGGTAGCTTCTTAAAGGAGCTGGAAAAGTTTAATCCGGCTATGTTGGCGGTATGTCGGGATGCCTTAAAAGAGGCTAAAATAGATCTGGATTTTGTCCGTCTGGACAAAGATATTTTTGCCGCCTGTCCGGCGGATTCTATTGACTATGCGGTTATGGAAAAAACGGATAAAGCCGTGGTTATCCCATTGGATGCGGGTTGGAATGATGTCGGTTCTTGGTCGGCTTTGTGGGATGTGACGGCTAAAGATGTTTTTGGCAATGCCATTAGCGGTGATGTCTTAACGCTGGATAGCCATAACTCGTTCATCCACGCTGAAAACAAACTGGTTGCGGTTATCGGTGTGCATGATCTGGTGGTGGTCGAAACGGATGACGCCGTGATGATTGCGCCCAAAGACCGGGTGCAGGAAGTCAAAGCCATTGTGGATCAGTTAAAAAAACGTCAGCGTAGCGAAGCCGATGTCCACCGCAAAGTCTACCGCCCTTGGGGGCATTATCATTCAATCGATGAGGCCGAGCGCCACCAGACCAAACGGATTGTCGTTAAACCAGGGGCAAAACTGTCAGTGCAAAAACATCATCACCGCGCGGAACATTGGGTGGTTGTTAAAGGGACTGCCTTGGTGACTAAAGGCGGCGAACAGTTTTTGCTGACCGAAAATGAATCCACTTATATCCCTCTTGGTGTTATCCATTGCCTCGAAAATCCGGGTGTGATCCCCTTGGAGATAGTCGAGGTGCAGTCGGGAAGTTATTTGGGTGAAGATGATATTGTGCGTTTTAACGACCAATACGGGCGTATGTAGAATCCGCTATGCCAGTTTTATTGGAGTTGTCTTTTTTAGTATTGAATAGGAAAAATTAATGAATAAAAAAATCACCAAAGCAGTGTTCCCTGTTGCCGGTTTAGGCTCGCGCTTTTTACCTGCGACCAAAGCCATGCCTAAGGAAATGTTGCCTATTGTCGATAAACCGTTAATGCAGTATGCGGTGGAAGAAGCGATTGCTGCCGGTATCGACACTATGATTTTTATTACTGGCCGCACCAAAAATGCCATCACCGATCATTTCGACAAGGCTTACGAGCTGGAAACCGAACTGGAAACACGCGGTAAAACCGAATTGTTGAAACTGTTGCGGGACATTGTGCCGCCACATGTGTCTTGTGTCTATATCCGCCAGTCAGAAGCGTTAGGCTTGGGGCATGCAGTTTATTGCGCCCGGCCGGTAGTCGGTGATGAGCCCTTTGCCGTTATCCTGCCGGATGATTTGATCGAGGATGGTAGCCGGGGATGTATGGCACAAATGGTCAAGCTGTACAATGAAAGCGAATGTTCCATCTTAGGGGTTGAAACTGTTGATCCTAGCGAAACCGATAAATACGGCATTGTTAGGACGGCTGATTTTTCAGGAACGTCGGGCTCGGTTGAGTTAATTGTCGAAAAGCCTAAGCCTGAAGTCGCCCCGTCAAATTTAGCTGTAGTTGGCCGTTATATCCTCACCCCTGCTATTTTTGACAAAATTAAGAATACCGGTCGGGGCGCAGGCGGAGAAATCCAATTGACCGACGCCATTGCTGATTTGTTGGAAGATGAAAAAGTGTTGGCCTATAAGTTTGCCGGCAAGCGTTACGATTGTGGTTCTAAGTTGGGCTTTTTGATTGCTACTGTAGAGTACGGTTTATTGCATAGTGAATTAAAGGGTGGGTTTTTAGCTTATCTGAAAGGGTTGGTTGCGGATAAGGGCTAATCTTGTGATTGGGTTGTGCCTTACTGAAACAGGAAGGGGATAAACCGGACTTCCTAAACCCCCGATGTTATAGACAGAAGCTAATCAATCTGTAGGCAACTTCATATATAATGTCGGGCTTGTTTGCCATATCCCCGTAATACACACTTTAACTTACATGCGAAAAAAGAAGACAGCAACGTTATTTGAGGACTCGCTCTTTGAACTTGAGCAACTTGTTGCCCAACTTGAGCAAGGCGATATATCCTTGGAAGAATCATTAAAAGCCTTTGAACGTGGCGTCAACCTTACCCGAACCTGTCAAAAAGCTTTGCAAGAGGCGGAACAGAAAGTTCAGATCCTAATAGAAAAAAACGGCACTCAAACCCTGGAGCCCTTTACCGATGAGTAATGCGTTAAAAGAATACCTTAGTTTTTGTCAAAACCATGTGGAAAGGGCGCTAGAGCAGCGGTTGCCTGGTGAACAGATACTTCCGCAAAAACTGCATAGCGCGATGCGCTATTGTGTGCTGGATGGTGGCAAGCGTATGCGGCCCATGTTGACTTATTGCACCGGAAAAACGCTGGGTATTGCACCGGAAGCGCTTGATGGGCCAGCGTGTGCCGTTGAAATGATCCATGTCTATTCGTTGATCCATGATGATCTGCCAGCAATGGACGATGACGATTTAAGGCGAGGAAAACCGACCTGCCATGTTGCCTTCGATGAAGCCACCGCTATTTTGACCGGTGATGCGTTGCAAGCATTGGCATTTGAAATATTGGCCCACGATCCCAGTATTATAGTCAACGCAGAAAATCGGCTGAAAATGATTGCCGCCCTTGCTAAGGCAAGCGGTTCGCAAGGTATGGTGGGCGGACAGGCGATTGACCTGGAATCGGTAGGGACAAAACTGAATTTGCCTGAGTTGGAAAACATGCACATCCATAAAACCGGTGCCTTGATCCGCGCTAGCGTCACTATGGCGACGTTGGCAAAGGCCGATGTAGATCCTGCGCTTGCGATAAAATTGGACCATTATGCTAAATGTATTGGCTTATCCTTTCAGGTTAAAGACGATATTTTGGACGAAGAAAGCGATACCGCCACGCTAGGTAAAACTCAAGGTAAAGATAAGGATAATGACAAGCCCACTTACCCTGCTCTTTTGGGTTTGGCTGGAGCCAAACAAAAGGCTCAGGAATTGCATGAAATGGCGCTGGAAAATTTAAGTGTTTTTGGCAAAGAGGCTGATCTTTTGCGTGACTTGTCGCTTTATATCATTCAACGAGACCATTAATTACCTACTTGATCACTAGGAAATGAAGCGGGATAATCACGTGGCGGGTTCAAGCCGCGCCAACTCAAGGAATCGATTTTTACATGAACACATCACATCATTACCCGCTGCTCGACACCATCGCCAGTCCGGCGGACGTGCGCAGCCTTCCCCGTGAGCTCCTCAAGCCGCTGGCGAAGGAGCTGCGGGAGTTTTTGACCCAGACCGTGAGCGTGTCGGGCGGGCACTTTTCCGCCGGGCTCGGCACCGTCGAGCTGACCGTCGCGCTGCACTACGTCTTCGACACCCCGTCCGACCAGCTGGTCTGGGACGTCGGCCACCAGGCCTACCCGCACAAGATCCTCACCGGCCGCAAGGGGCGCATGGCGACCATCCGCAGCCGTGACGGCATCTGCGCCTTCCCCAGCCGCCAAGAGAGCGAATACGACGCCTTCGGGGTCGGCCACTCCAGCACCTCCATCAGCGCCGCGCTGGGCATGGCGATAGCGGCGGGCCTGAAGGGCGAGGACAAACAAATGGTCGCCATCATCGGCGACGGCAGCATCACCGGCGGCATGGCCTACGAGGCCATGAACCACGCCGGCGCCATCGACGCCAACCTGCTCGTCATCCTCAACGACAACGACATGTCCATCTCCCCGAACGTCGGCGCGATGAACAACTACCTGTCCAAGATCCTGTCCAGCCGCTTCTACTCCTCCGTGCGCGAAGAAAGCAAAAAAGTGCTCGGCAAGATGCCCACCGTCTGGGAACTGGCGCGGCGCACCGAAGAGCATGTCAAAGGCATGATCGTGCCCGGCACCCTGTTTGAAGAACTCGGCTTTAACTACATCGGCCCGATCGACGGCCACGACCTGGATGTCCTGGTCTCGACCCTGGAAAACCTCAAACACATCAGCGGCCCGCGCTTCCTGCATATCGTCACCAAAAAAGGCAAAGGCTACGGCCCCGCCGAAAAAGACCCCTTGGCCTACCACGGCGTGCCCGCGTTCGACCCCGCCCAGGACAGCCTGCCCAAATCCGCCCCGTCGCCGCACCCCACCTACACCGAAGTGTTCGGCACCTGGCTGTGCGACATGGCCGCACAGGACGACCGCCTGCTCGGCATCACCCCCGCCATGCGCGAAGGCTCCGGGCTGGTCAACTTCTCACAACGCTTCCCCGACCGCTACTTCGACGTCGCCATCGCCGAACAGCATGCCGTCACCCTGGCGGCCGGGCAGGCCTGCCAAGGCGCCAAACCCGTCGTCGCCATCTACTCCACCTTCCTGCAGCGCGGCTACGACCAGCTCATCCACGACGTCGCCCTGCAAAACCTCGACGTCCTGTTCGCCCTCGACCGTGCCGGCCTGGTCGGCCCCGACGGCCCCACCCATGCCGGCAGCTTCGATTACAGCTTCCTGCGCTGCATCCCCAACCTGGTCATCATGGCCCCCGCCGATGAAAACGAATGCCGGCAAATGCTGACCACCGGCTTTCTCCATCCCGGCCCCGCGGCCGTGCGCTACCCGCGCGGCAAAGGCCCCGGCGTCGCCGTGCAGCCGGGCCTGGACAGCCTGCCCCTCGGCAAGGGCGAAGTGCGCCACCACGGCAGCCGCATCGCCATCCTCGCTTGGGGCAGCATGGTCGCCCCCGCGCTGGCCGTCGGCAAACAGCTGGGCGCCACCGTCGTCAACATGCGCTTTGTCAAGCCCCTGGACGGCGGGCTCGTCCTGGAGCTTGCCAAAAGCCATGACAGCTTCGTCACCGTCGAGGAGAACGTCATCGCCGGCGGGGCGGGCAGCGCGGTCAACGAGTTCCTGCAGGCGCAGAAGGTCCTGATGCCGGTGCTGAACCTCGGCCTGCCCGACTGCTTCGTCGAGCAGGGCACTCGCGAGGAGCTGCTGGCGCTGTGCGGCCTGGATGTGCCGGGGATTTTGGCTTCGGTTGAATCATTCTGTGCCTGATTATAGGGTTGCGGGTTACCTGACGGCGGATGCCTGAAGGCGTTATTAAAAGTTAAATTCTAACCAGATAGAACTCACTATGCACAGATTAAGAAGTAAAATCCGCGATATTCCAGATTTCCCTAAATCCGGTATTGTCTTCAAGGACATTACGCCATTAGTGAAAGACCCTGCCACTTTGAGATTGTCTGTGCACCAACTGTTACAGCCTTTTTTGGGGCGCGATATAACGGCTGTGGCAGGTATGGAGGCACGGGGGTTTATTTTTGGTTCTTTAGTCGCATGGGAACTGGGCTTGCCTTTTATACCGCTCAGAAAACCGGGCAAACTACCTTATGATGTACAAAGCGTATCTTATGATTTGGAATACGGATCAGCGGAGTTGGAGGCGCATATTGATGCGTTTGAGGCTAATGACCGGGTTTTATTGATTGATGATTTGTTGGCTACGGGTGGTACAGCAAAAGCAAGCTGTGAGTTGGTGGAAAAGCTCGGGGCGACAGTGGAAGCCTGCGCGTTTGTTGTGGAGCTGGATTTCCTTGAAGGTAGAAAAAAGCTCAGTGGCTACGAAGTGCATTCATTGCTGCACTTTTAAGGCGACGGGGCAATAAAAAAGACACAAGACATAAATTAGGGAGCGGCAATTGTCTTGTGTCGAAAATTTTTACAGGTAGGTGGGCTTTTTGTTTAGGGCTACACGGTTATTTTTTTTAATTATGAAAGACTTGGCTTTGAATAAAGCCTAGTACCTTAACGGCGATAAAATGGCTGTTTTTTTCGGCTCTTAAGGTGTAATTTATCAGCCTTATTGCCCGCATCTTCAAGTGTTTTTGCGGTTTCATCAAACGACTTTGTTACGCCAAGAAAAGACTGTCCGGCCTCTTCGAATGTTTGGTTGCTGCTGGAGTCATTTTTTATGGGTTGGCTGGGAGTAGTAGTGGAGCCTGCACTTTCGGCGTCAAATTCGTCCAGTTCATCATACAAGTCTGTGTTTGCTGCCGATTTTCCGTCCGTAGCCAAGCCGCCCCGCCATTGTAGAAAAGATTCCCGGGTAAACACATAGGGGTCTAGCGCGGCTTCATCAATGAATTTCAATGCACCCTCGGCATTTGCTCGGGCGTTTAGCAGTGACAGCAGTTGCACGGGTGCGCCTACATAGCTTGAGGGATTTGCGGCCGTATCAAAAATGGCGCCTGGAATACCCCGCACGGTTGTGGGGCCTAGCAAAGGTATGATCAAGTAAGGGCCGCGTGGAATTCCCCATACGGCCAGTGTTTGGTCGAAATCTTCCTCGTTTTGTTCTAAGCCTGCGTCTTTAGCAACGTCTACTAAGCCTAATAGGCCCAATGATGAATTGATTGCAAAGCGTCCGGTGTCTTTTGCGCTTTGCTTAAGCTTGGCTTGCAAAACATCATTTATGATTACGTTTATGTTCTTTAGATTATTATAAAAATTAAATACGCTAGTTTGTACAAATTGCGGCGTTATTGCCTTATAGGCGCTGGCGATAGGCGCGGCGACGTAATCGTCGACGCTATCATTAAAAACAAATGTTTTCCGGTTTATGCGCTCATAAGGGTCGGCCTTGCTTAGTGTTGGTTGAGTCCCGGTATTTGTGGTTGCGCAGCCGCTGTTCAGAATAAACAGGCCAGCTAGCATGAGGAAAAAGGCACGCTGGCGTTTATTGGGGCGCATGATATTACGAAGGGTGTTCATTGCTATAAAACCTATAGTTTCGAATAGTTATCAATTTTTTCGGTAATTTTGGTTATTAAAGCATCAAAGCCTTCGCGTTGTAAAACGGCTGTGTATTCCGAACGTTTTAACGCCAGGTCGCTGACACCATTGGCAATGATATTGATGATGCGCCAACTATTGCCTTGTTCTTTTAGCATGTAGTCGAATTTCACGTCTTTTTCGTCAGGGATGCTTAGGTGCGTATGGATAACGACGCCGCCCCGAGTCGTCTCTTCTTCTGAATCAAAGTCAAATGATTCGCCGTCATAGTCTTTAAAGTTGTGCGCATAAGAAGCGACGCTTAGCTTGGTGAATACATCAACCAGCTGTTTTTGCTGAGACTCAGACAATTTTTCCCATTCTTTACCAACCACAATACGGGCAATTTTTGGCAAGTCATGGCTTTGGGTGACGGCATCATGCAGTTTGCTGTAGCGGCCGGAATAGCCAGCGCTTTTGCCCGTTTTCATGACATCTATCAGTTCATTTTGAAAGCTTTCGACAACTTGCTTGGCAGTTGCCGTGCTTTGGTTTTCTGCGCTTGCTGTGGCTGTCGAAAACAAAAAGGCTATAAGCACGGTAGCCAGCTTAATGTGTTTTAAACCCATAAATTAGAAACCTCGTAAAAATAACAGCACAAATAGATTAAGTAGCGTTTTAAGCGATAACCGCGAATTCCCTCCGAAAGAAAATTGCTAATCGGCCATTTCTACTTTAATAGGGATTCCCGCAAGCTTTGAATTAGATGTTGCTGGCAGTGCTTTTGGCTCAGGCACCATATTACCTTCGGTTTTCGGGCCTTTGATGGCTGTCAGTAAGGCTTTCAGCGGATGTTTTAGCATATCCTCAACGGCGGTTGCTTCGTAGCCACAATGTGCCATGCAGCTTGCGCATTTAGGGTTGCTGCTGTTGCCGTATTTTTCCCACGGGGTGGTGCCTAAAAGCTCTTGAAAAGTGGCGGCATTGCCTTCGTCTGCCAGTAGGTAGCACGGTTTTTGCCAGCCGAAAACGTTGCGCGTCGGGTTGCCCCAAGGAGTGCATTCGTAACTTTGGTTGCCCGCTAAAAAATCAAGGTAGAGGGAAGAGTGGTTTAATTTCCAGTTACGGTTTTTGCCGATTTTAAAAATCCCTCGGAACAAATCCTTAACGTCTTTGCCTTTGATAAAAACATTCTGTTGGGGGGCGCGTTCGTAACTGAATCCAGGTGCAATAGTGATGCCCTCAACACCCAGTTCCATTGCGTAATCTAGGAATTCGGCAACTTCTTGGGCATTTTCACCTTGGAACAGAGTGCAGTTGATAGTTACCCTAAAGCCTTTGCCTAGTGCCAGCTTAATGGCTTCTACTGCCCGGTCAAACACCCCCTCTTGACAAACAGAAGTGTCGTGCCTTTCTTGCATGCCGTCCAAATGGATGGAAAAGGTCAAATAAGGGGAGGGCTTGTAGTCATCGATTCTTTTTTTCAATAGCAGCGCATTAGTGCACAAATAAACGTATTTTTTTCGGGCAATAATGCCTTCGATAATTTGTGGCATCTCTTTATGGATCAGTGGCTCGCCACCTGGAATGGAGACCATCGGCGCACCGCATTCGTCAACGGCCTGCATACATTCTTCATAAGAGAGGCGTTGGTCAAGGATATCGTCAGGGTAGTCGATTTTGCCGCAACCTGCACAGGCGAGGTTGCAACGGAACAGTGGTTCTAGCATGAGCACTAAAGGATATTTTTTAACGCCTCTTAGTTTTTGTTTGATCAGATAACTGCCGACTGTTAATTGTTGGCGTAAAGGAACTCCCATCAGTAAACCCTCTAAAATTGTAATAAGCAATGGCCGTCATGCGCTGGACGGTCTGATATAGAAACACTTAGCAATGAGTGTGTAGTAATAAAGCAACAGACGGCCGGCGGTTAATAAAATGTAACCTGATGTGATCCGGGTTGTCGGCAGCTGGATGTTTCTGTCTATCCTTTTATATAATACAATCGCTTAGCTAATTGTTGACTAGAATACTACCTTTTAGCGGTTGACTCCAGTTTTTGCATCAAATTGTCTGTAAGCAAGTAATTTTAAATGTATTCGCATAAATGCAACATTTCTCTTTAAATTACTGTTTTTATTCTCAAAAAACGGGTTCGATGGCCTTTAAAATAAGCGCATTGGTAATAAAACAACATTGCTTTGCAAAATACCAACAAACAGTCTATGATTATTGTCAATTGACGTAATTTACTATAGAACTCATAGCATTATTAAAAATATCATGAGCGTTCCCCAACTATCTCTGGATGATCCAAGACTGCTTAATCAGTTGTCTGATAAAGATTTTCAAGCCGCCTTACTTGAAGGTGTGTCCAGAACGTTTGCCCTGACTATCCCACAGTTACCGGAAAAGCTTTACGATGCGGTCGCCAATGCGTATTTATTGTGCCGTATAGTTGACACGATCGAGGACGAGGTTTCGTTGACGACTAGGCAAAAACAGCATTTTTGCAGTGAATTTATTGAGGTGGTAAGAACAGGCGACAATGCCGAGCCTTTTGCCGTTGAGCTTGCGCCTTTGCTTTCCGATCAAACCATACCGGCTGAGCACACGTTAATCCACGTCTTGCCGCGCGTCATTCAAATTACCCATAGCCTTGAACCCGGACAAACTGAAGCTTTAGCCGCATGTGTCGAAACGATGGCGGCAGGCATGCCGATCTTTCAGGCTCAGAATTTGCATAACGGCTTGGCCACGCTCGCCGATTTAGATAAATACTGTTATTACGTTGCGGGTTGTGTCGGTGAAATGCTGGCAAAGCTTTTTTGCCACTATTCGCCGGAAATTGCACAACATCGTGAACAGTTGTTGGCGTTGTCCGTGTCGTTCGGGCAAGGTTTGCAAATGACTAATATTCTGAAAGATATTTGGGATGATGCGGAACGGGGCGTGTGCTGGTTGCCGCAGGACATTTTCACTGAAACTGGGTTCGACCTTAAGGAATTGTCTCCGGAAACCAATGATGAGCATTTCAGGAAAGGCCTGGAGCATTTGATTGGTATTGCGCACGGCCATTTAAAGGATGCTTTGGCATATACCCAGTTGCTGCCGGCGCATGAAACAGGTGTCCGTAACTTTTGCCTATGGGCGTTAGGTATGGCTGTTTTAACACTAAGAAAAATTAAACAGAATTTGAATTTTACTGATTCAAGTCAGGTCAAAATCAGCCGTAATAGTGTTAAATCGACGATATTAGCCACTCGCTTAGCAGGGCGTAGCAACGCCTTGTTATCTCTGCTTTTTAATTTAGTCAGCCGTGGTTTGGCAACACCAGGCTGGTCTTATCCAATTTCATCCCACGCTCCCTTTCCAGACCCTGCTTTACCTCTTGAAACCGCTTCTATCCTTTCTGTGACAGAGGGTATGCAGTCGTCAAAAGCCAATTCAGATCTTTAAGGAAACGCCATGTTTACCGATGCCACTAACCGTATAAATACTTGTCATGCCCCGAGTTCATCGGTGGCTATCCATTCTAATGCGTATGACCTTAATAAAGCCATTGAAAGGGCGCAGAATAAATTGCTGAGCCTGCAGGATAAAGAAGGTTTTTGGGTGTTTGAGCTGGAAGCTGACTGTACGATCCCTTCAGAATATATTTTGATGATGCACTATTTGGGGGAGATTGATGTTCCGTTACAGGCTAAAATTGCCAATTATTTAAGGTCGCGCCAGTCTGAAGACGGCAGTTATCCGTTGTTTACCGGTGGTGTTGGTGATATTAGCTGTAGTGTGAAAGTCTATTACGCCTTGAAAATGGCGGGAGATGCTGTTGATGCGCCGCATATGGCACGTCTCAAAAATTATATTCTCAGTCAAGGTGGTGCAGCTAAAGCAAACGTGTTTACCCGGATTGCACTGGCAATGTTTGAACAGATACCTTGGCGCGGTGTACCGTATATTCCTGTTGAAATCATGTTGTTGCCGCGTTGGTTCCCATTCCATTTGGATAAGGTGTCCTATTGGTCAAGAACCGTTATGGTGCCGTTGTTCATTCTTTGCACATTAAAAGCGACGGCTAAAAATCCTAATAAGGTCAATATATTGGAATTGTTTATCACCCATCCGGATGCGGAGTGGCATTATTTTCCGGAACGGACGTTACTGAACAAGGTTTTCTTAGGATTGGACCAATTGGGCCGGACAATTGAGCCATTCATTCCCAAAGCGATACGCAGCCATGCTATTAAAAAAGCCAAGGACTGGTTTGTTGAGCGGCTTAATGGCGAAGACGGTTTGGGCGGAATTGCCCCTGCTATGATGGCCGCCTATGAAGCCATGTTGCTGATGGGAATGCCGAAAGATCATGAACATGTGGTAATGGCACGCAAAGCCATAGATAAGCTGTTGGTCATTAATGAGCATGATGCCTATTGCCAGCCTTGTTTGTCACCAGTCTGGGATACCGGCTTGGCTGCACTTGCCTTACAAGAAGCTGATAAAGAAGCCAATGTGGATAGTTTGGCCCGTGCCTACGATTGGCTAAAATCAAAACAATTATCCGATGAACCTGGCGACTGGCGTATTTCTAAGCCGGACTTGGCAGGTGGTGGCTGGGCGTTCCAATTTGCCAATCCGCATTATCCTGATGTGGATGACACCGCAGTGGTCGCTTTTGCGATGGCGGATTCTGATTTTGGTGGCCTAGACGAGTCCATCCATCGGGCAACCCGCTGGATAGTCGGGATGCAATCGAAAAACGGTGGCTATGGTGCATTTGATGTCGACAACACTTGTTATTATCTAAATGAAATTCCGTTTGCCGACCATGGTGCTTTATTGGATCCACCAACCGCCGATGTCAGCGCACGCTGCGCAATGTTGATGGCACGGGTCGCTAAAGACCATAGTGAATATTTACCGGCATTGGAACGTACTATAGATTACTTGCGTAGCGAGCAGGAAGCCGATGGCTCTTGGTTTGGACGCTGGGGCACCAATTATATTTATGGCACTTGGTCGGTATTGCTAGGTTTGGAGCAAACTCAGTTGCCTAAAACTGATCCTATTTATAGCAAAGCGGCACAATGGTTGAAAAGTGTGCAGCGTGCGGATGGCGGTTGGGGGGAAGACAATTACAGCTACCATGATTCCGATTGCCGTGGGCAATATCGTTTTAGTACGGCATTCCAGACCGCTTGGGCAGTTTTAGGGCTAATGGCGGCAGGTGAGGCGCATAGCGCTGAAGTCAAGGCAGGCATTGACTTCATCCTTCGCCACCAGCAAGCAGATGGTGTTTGGAATGACAAATGCTTTACTGCACCGGGTTTTCCTAAAGTGTTTTATCTCAAATATCACGGTTATGATAAGTTTTTCCCGCTGTGGGCGCTTGCCAGATACCGTAACGAGCTTAACCGCCGCACTAGTTCCCGACTGGCTGATGCCATACACACCATCCATGGCGATCGCCACGCTAGTTCCCGACTGGCTAATGGCATACACACCATCCATGGCGATATAAAGTGATCACCGGTATTGTTGTTGCGTTGCCTGAAGAACTGGCTACCCTGACATCAAAACGGATTGACAAAGGGCATTGTGTTTTCATCGCTGACAAATTGTTAGTCGCTTATTCTGGGGCGGGTTCTAAAAACGCGACGGTTGCCGCTGAGTTATTGATTAGCAAAGGCGCCACCCAGCTTATTAGCTGGGGTTGTGCGGCCGCGCTCGACACTGCTTTAATGCCGGGGGACTTGGCGTTGGTGGATTGTCTGATTGATGTTAATGATGATGAGTTGTTGGTTGACCATAACTGGCACGAGTACGCTAAAAATCTGTTGGCTTCTGACGTTGCAGTGCGCACGGGTAGCTTGACAGAAAGCGTGAATATTGTTTTTGCCGGCAAAGAAAAGCTGCACTTGCAACTCATAACTAAAGCTATTGCGTTGGATATGGAGAGTGTTTCCATAGCTAGGGTTGCACAAAAAAAATCCCTGCCGTTTCTTGCTATTAGGGCAATTGTCGACCCTGCCGATATGGATTTGCCAAGAGCGGTTGGTTATGCCGCCAACGCGGAAGGTGATATTGTCCTGAGCCGGTTGTTGTTGTTTCTGGTCTTGCATCCTGTTGAACTGCCGCGTTTGATTCGCTTGGGTTTTTATTTCAATGCCGCTAAAGCCACGTTAAAGCGTGTGGCGAGGCGATTAGATGACTTGGCCGATTTTCCAAATAAGCTCAAATGAGAGCGCCCTTGAGTTTCCGGTTAAACGACCTGAAACTTGCATCCTGAACTTTGCATTTTGTATCTATCATGACTTTTAGTATTGCCGAACTCTTTGCCCAGCACAGCACGGATAAATTTGATTTACACGAACAGTTCCTAAACAACCAAATGGTTAGGGTGCTAAAAACCATTGGCTATGACCGCCATTACAAAAAAGCGGTTGGCCAATATCTGTATGATCAAGAAGGCACCGAGTATCTTGATTTGCTTAGCGGTTTCGGTGTATTTGCGATTGGCCGTAACCACCCTACAGTGATTAGTGCGTTAAAGGAAACCCTGACATTGGAGCTGCCCAACTTGGTGCAGATGGATGTGTCAGTGCTCAGCGGCTTGTTGGCCCAAGAGCTGTTAAAAACCACGCCTGATAACCTTACAAAAATGTTTTTCTGCAATTCCGGTACGGAAGCGGTGGAAGCTGCCATTAAGTTTGCCCGTTACACGACTAAGCGCGAAAAAATAGTCTTTTGCGAACACGGCTATCATGGTCTGACCATGGGGTCGTTATCCTTAAACGGCGAGAACATTTTCCGTGAAGGGTTTGGGCCCTTGCTGCCCGGTTGCCGTGCCGTGCCGTTCAACGATTTGGTGGCACTGGAAGCTGCGTTAAGCAACAGCGATGTGGCTGCATTTATTGTTGAACCGATACAAGGCAAAGGCGTAAACCTTCCTGAGGACAACTACCTGTCCGAAGTGGAACGTTTGTGCAAAAAATACGGCACACTGTTTGTTGCCGATGAAGTCCAAACTGGTTTAGGGCGCACAGGTAAGTTTTGGGCGATAGACCATTGGGGCGTGCAGCCGGACATGATTTGCATGGCAAAAGCCTTGTCAGGCGGTTTTGTACCGGTTGGCGCCGTCGCGATGACGCAAAAAATCATGGACACCGTTTATAACCGTATGGACAGGGCGGTCGTACATGGTTCGACCTTCTCTAAAAACAATATGGCAATGGCGGCAGGGCTTGCGACATTGCATGTCATGGCGGAAGAAAAACTGGTCGAAAACAGCGAGAAGGTAGGTACTGACCTTATCAATACCCTGAATGCCATGACAGGGAAATATGAATTCCTAAAAGAAGCACGCGGTAAAGGCATGATGATAGCGATTGAATTCAAGGCGCCTAAAAGCCTCACGTTAAAAGCGGCTTGGGCGATGTTGGAGGCCGCCAATAAGGGTCTTTTCTGCCAGATGGTCACCATACCGTTGTTTAAAGAACATCATATTTTGACGCAGGTTGCGGGGCATGGCATGAACGTCGTCAAGTTATTGCCACCGCTAAACTTAACACAAAAAGACCGCGACCATATTGTCACTGCATTTGATAAAACGATTGCCGACACACATCAGATTCCCGGTTCCATATGGGATTTAGGTAAAAATCTTGCCAGCCATGCGCTAAAAGGCAAAAAAGGAAGCTAACATGAAAAATCTCTATTTATTAAGTTTGCTATTATTGGCGTTGTATCAACCCATCGCCTGCGCCCATGCAGTTGTCACGGACTATTCGTTAAAAATCACGCCGATTCATGAAAACCAAGCAGATAAAGTCAGTTTGGATTTTAATTCTAAAATAGAACTAGGTTTGTCCCAGGTTTTTTTGGTCAGCAAAGGCGATAAACAAACTTTGTTAACTATTGGCAAAGGTGATAAGCAGGGGCGAGTCAATATTGAAATACCCGCATTGGTGTCTGGTGATTACGCGTTAAAGCTCAAGGTTTTTGCCGCCGATGGGCATTTGACCGAAGACGTCATTCATTTTACCGTCGCTCCTTAGGGTTCAATCATGGCCGGTATTGCTGATTTCCTTGATTCACTGATTGGTGGTTTTGCGCTGGTCTGTTTTGCATTTGCTGTCGGCAGCCTGTTTTGGGGACTGTTTGTATTGCGTCCTTGGTTGCGCGACGCAGGTTACCCTGCTGTTTTACTGGAAAGAACAGTTAAATTGTTGTATGCGGGTGGTTTTGCATTGGCCGGTGCGCAAGTGTTTAAAATTATTCTGAAAATTTGGCTGATGAGTGCAGTGCTGGACAAATGGCCATTTCCCGAATTTGCCGAAACAACCCAATTCATTGGCGGGATTGTCAGGGCTTTATTCACCTTGGTATTAGCTGGCTACTGTTATTGCGTGCTGAGTAAAAATCCGTATTCCAAGGACTATTGGCAAACCGCCGGATTGGTCGCCGTGCCGATGATTATTTCGGGGGCGTGGCTAGTACACGCCGCTGGACGTTTTGATAACCCCGTTATTTTGATGGGCTTAACAGTTATCCATCAGTTGGCGGCGGCGGCGTGGATTGGTGGCGTATTTCATCTGGTCAACATCTGGTTGATGCGCAGCAAAAAACAGATTTCTGCTGATTTATGGCCACTGTTGCTGAAACGGTTTTCACTATTCGGCATGGCCTCGGTGGGTGTTATTTTGCTGTCGGGTGTGCCGATGGCGTTGCAATATATTGATAGCTGGAACGGTTTTATAGGTACCGGCTACGGTAATTTGCTCATGGTGAAAATTATTTTGTTGGCATTGGCTCTCAGCTTGGCTTGGCTTAACAAGTCGGCAGTTGCCGATTATTTTGTTACACGTGACGGTCATGCGTTGAATTATCGTGTGCCTTACTATATTGAAGCAGAAGCCTTTGTTTTAATTACCTTACTGTTTACGGCTGCGAGCCTTGCATCGCAACCCCCTTCGATTGATATTCCCAACCTGACTGCCAGTTGGCAAGAGGTAGTGGACATGTTCACACCGCGTGTCCCAAGGACGGCCTCGCCAACGCATCAGGCACTGATTGCCGGTGAAGCCGGCCGGGTTGCAATTATTGGTCAGGTTCCTTCAGAGGCGGCGACTGCCTGGTCGGACTACAATCACAATATTGCCGGTATTTTTCTGACTACGATGAGCTTTTTTGCAATGCTCTCTTATGTCAAGCGCTTGCCATCAGCTTTTTCCGGATTTGAGCGCTATCTAGGTTATCTGACCCGTTACTGGCCGATAGGTTTTGTCGGTTTGGGCATTTTCCTGTTTTTCCGTAGCGACGCTGAAACTTGGCCGCTAGGCCCGATTGGCTTTTGGGAAAGCACGTTTAATAACGGGGAGGTCTTGCAGCACCGTATTGCCACCTTGTTAGTATTTGTGCTGGGTGTGCTGGAGTTGGTTGCCCGATTGCCCCGTAACCAGAATAGCCGGTTACCTTATTTTTTTCCGATATTGGCTGCTTTTGGCGGGTTGATGTTATTGACGCATTCGCATGTCGGATTTCAAGCTAAAAGCGCGTTCCTGATTCAGATTGGTCATACTTTAATGGGGGTGTTCTCGCTTGTGCTCGCTTGTGGTCGGTGGTTGGAATTGAAACTCGACAGGCCAGGTAAGGATATTGCCGGATTTATTTCTGTTGCCGCCTTGTTCCAAATTGGACTTATTTTGATGTTCTATCGTGAACCGCTTTATTAATTATGAACACACCAGACGCCTACCCGATCCTTAACACCATCGCCAGTCCGGCGGACGTGCGCAGCCTTCCCCGTGAGCTCCTCAAGCCGCTGGCGAAGGAGCTGCGGGAGTTTTTGACCCAGACCGTGAGCGTGTCGGGCGGGCACTTTTCCGCCGGGCTCGGCACCGTCGAGCTGACCGTCGCGCTGCACTACGTCTTCGACACCCCGTCCGACCAGCTGGTCTGGGACGTCGGCCACCAGGCCTACCCGCACAAGATCCTCACCGGCCGCAAGGGGCGCATGGCGACCATCCGCAGCCGTGACGGCATCTGCGCCTTCCCCAGCCGCCAAGAGAGCGAATACGACGCCTTCGGGGTCGGCCACTCCAGCACCTCCATCAGCGCCGCGCTGGGCATGGCGATAGCGGCGGGCCTGAAGGGCGAGGACAAACAAATGGTCGCCATCATCGGCGACGGCAGCATCACCGGCGGCATGGCCTACGAGGCCATGAACCACGCCGGCGCCATCGACGCCAACCTGCTCGTCATCCTCAACGACAACGACATGTCCATCTCCCCGAACGTCGGCGCGATGAACAACTACCTGTCCAAGATCCTGTCCAGCCGCTTCTACTCCTCCGTGCGCGAAGAAAGCAAAAAAGTGCTCGGCAAGATGCCCACCGTCTGGGAACTGGCGCGGCGCACCGAAGAGCATGTCAAAGGCATGATCGTGCCCGGCACCCTGTTTGAAGAACTCGGCTTTAACTACATCGGCCCGATCGACGGCCACGACCTGGATGTCCTGGTCTCGACCCTGGAAAACCTCAAACACATCAGCGGCCCGCGCTTCCTGCATATCGTCACCAAAAAAGGCAAAGGCTACGGCCCCGCCGAAAAAGACCCCTTGGCCTACCACGGCGTGCCCGCGTTCGACCCCGCCCAGGACAGCCTGCCCAAATCCGCCCCGTCGCCGCACCCCACCTACACCGAAGTGTTCGGCACCTGGCTGTGCGACATGGCCGCACAGGACGACCGCCTGCTCGGCATCACCCCCGCCATGCGCGAAGGCTCCGGGCTGGTCAACTTCTCACAACGCTTCCCCGACCGCTACTTCGACGTCGCCATCGCCGAACAGCATGCCGTCACCCTGGCGGCCGGGCAGGCCTGCCAAGGCGCCAAACCCGTCGTCGCCATCTACTCCACCTTCCTGCAGCGCGGCTACGACCAGCTCATCCACGACGTCGCCCTGCAAAACCTCGACGTCCTGTTCGCCCTCGACCGTGCCGGCCTGGTCGGCCCCGACGGCCCCACCCATGCCGGCAGCTTCGATTACAGCTTCCTGCGCTGCATCCCCAACCTGGTCATCATGGCCCCCGCCGATGAAAACGAATGCCGGCAAATGCTGACCACCGGCTTTCTCCATCCCGGCCCCGCGGCCGTGCGCTACCCGCGCGGCAAAGGCCCCGGCGTCGCCGTGCAGCCGGGCCTGGACAGCCTGCCCCTCGGCAAGGGCGAAGTGCGCCACCACGGCAGCCGCATCGCCATCCTCGCTTGGGGCAGCATGGTCGCCCCCGCGCTGGCCGTCGGCAAACAGCTGGGCGCCACCGTCGTCAACATGCGCTTTGTCAAGCCCCTGGACGGCGGGCTCGTCCTGGAGCTTGCCAAAAGCCATGACAGCTTCGTCACCGTCGAGGAAAACGTCATCGCCGGCGGGGCGGGCAGCGCGGTCAACGAGTTCCTGCAGGCGCAGAAGGTCCTGATGCCGGTGCTGAACCTCGGCCTGCCCGACTGCTTCGTCGAGCAGGGCACGCGGGAGGAATTGCTGGCGCTGTGCGGCCTGGATGTGCCGGGGATTTTGGCTTCGGTTGAATCATTCTGTGCCTGATTTAGTCTCTGTGTAACGCATAAAAAATTATTGTTGAACATTGATATGACCACCTTACCTTTTCAAGATTACGCCTTACTCGATGATGACGAATGCGATGCCCGCATTATTGCCGCAAAAGCTAAGCTTGGCAGACGTTGTGTGATACTCGGCCATCATTACCAACGTGATGAAGTCTTCAAACATGCCGATTTTTCTGGCGATTCATTAAAGCTATCCAGAGATGCCGCGCACTCGGATGCCGAATATATCGTATTTTGCGGCGTGCATTTCATGGCGGAAGTCGCCGACATACTATCCCGCCCGGAGCAGATTGCCATTTTGCCGGATTTAGCGGCGGGCTGTTCGATGGCGGATATGGCGAATCTGGTAAAAGTACAGCAATGCTGGGAGGAGCTGGCGCAAGTCATTGATGTGGAGAATGATGTAACGCCAGTCACCTATATCAATTCAGCCGCCGACCTGAAAGCATTTTGCGGCAAGCATGACGGCATCGTTTGCACCTCATCAAACGCCCGGAAAATACTGGAATGGAGTTTCGCCAAACGTCCGAAAGTGCTGTTTTTCCCCGACCAGCATCTGGGCCGCAATACCGGCTATCGCATGGGCATTCCGTTGGAAGAAATGGTCATCTGGGATTTCAACAAACCCATGGGCGGCCTGACACAAGAGCAGATTAACAACGCCAAGATGATACTTTGGAATGGCTATTGTTCCGTCCATCAGGCTTTTAAGCCGGAACAGATAGACAATTTTCTGGCGCGTTACCCTGAAACCAAAGTCATTGCGCACCCTGAAGCGTGTTTTGAAGTCTGCCAGAAAGCCGATTATGTCGGTTCCACGGAATATATCCTGAAAACAGTCCGCGAAGCCGAGGCCAACACCCGTTGGCTGGTGGCTACCGAACTGAATTTGGTCAACCGCTTGCATGACGAATGCAAGGCGCAGGGTAAAAACATCCATTTTATGTCGCCTACACTCTGCATGTGCTCAACCATGTTTAGGACTGATCCGCAACATTTGGCCTGGATAATGGAAAATCTGGCCGCAGGCAATGTGATTAACCGGATTTCTGTGTCTGCGGATGAAGCTAAATTGGCTAAAAGAGCGTTGGACAACATGCTTGCAGTTTCTTAAAAATAGCGCACTTCTTAACGAGGCTTATGTTCTAGGCCGTCATATTGAAATTGTTCACGAATAAAATGCCTTGCGCACAAGCGCCTTTTAGTGTCAGTGTGCCTCATTTTAAATGAGGTTTTACAAAACACCGTGATGGAAAAAACACCGAAAAAAGCTAAGCCAGACCGACAAAAGCCAGCGGTTAGTGCGCATACGGCACTAGTGCCGCTAGCCAAGAGCAGTAAGCTAATGGCGTTACGCAACAAAAATCAGCCAACTTCTGAGGCTGACAACCCCTTGTCCACGAATGAACACTCCCCTAATTTAAAACCCGCCACCGCCAAAGAATTGCTTGCGGCTAGAGCGATGATTGATGGCAAGATCAGGGAAGTCATGGCAAGTTTTCCTGAGGCAAAGAAAAATAGTTTATTCAGGTTCAGGTTTGGTTCTGTTGAGGCGATTAAAGCCATGCCAATCGCAATGGCGTTTAAAAAATTAGGCATTAATGGCTGCACAGTCAAAATAGCGCTGCTTGCCGATAGGGACTATTACGGCAATGACACCCAGCCCGGTAATGACGTTATCTGATAGGCGAGCCATCAGAAATTGCGGTGATTGATGTTACAATATCCGGCTTAAAACGCAGATCCTATCACTAGCCGGCATTGCGTTCCCTTGCAGTTTTATTGCCGGTGTTGGCATTAATGCTATTTATCCTAACGAGACTACCTGTTCACTTTCGGTGCTGAAACAACTTATTTTCCCCTTGCCTTATTTTGCTGACAGCGCAGCACTTTTTTCCACAATTGCAGACCAACCCTGGGCCGTTTTTCTTGATAGCGGCTATCCACATAGCCGCCAAGGGCGCTACGACATTATCGCCGCTGATCCGGTGTGCACGCTGGTCACCCATGGCGAGACAACAACTGTGACCAATCACGGTATGGTAACGCAGTCAAATGCCGACCCGTTTGCTTTGGTTAAACAACAGGTCGCCAACCATGAAAAAGTTATCGGCGCCTTACCGTTTAATGGCGGCGCTATCGGTTATTTTTCGTATGATCTGGCGCGTCGTCTGGAGCATTTGCCCGTGCTTGCCGAAGATGCCGAACACATCGCAGAAATGGCGGTGGGCATTTACCGTTGGGCGGTGATTGTCGACCATCACCGGCAGCAAAGCGTGCTGGTCGGATGGGGGCTTGACGGTCCAACGCAGGGCAAATTAATTGCCCAGTTCAGCCATTTGCCAGACCGGCAGCCACAACCCGCGTTTAATGTTGTTAGTGACATTAAGGCCAATATGGACAGGGAAAGTTATGCCAAGGCGTTTGACCGGATTAAGCACTATCTAAAAGAAGGCGATTGCTATCAGGTCAATTTAACCCAACGGTTTGCCGCCGCTTGCGAGGGCGATCCTTGGGCAGCCTATCAATTGTTGCGGCAACTAAACCCCGCACCGTTCAGTTGCTACCTTAATTTTCCCGAAGCGCAAGTTTTAAGCTCATCGCCGGAACGTTTCTTAAAACTGAAAAACGGCATCGTTGAAACCAAACCGATTAAAGGCACCCGCCCGCGCAAAGCCGATGATGCGCAAGACCGGCAACAAATCAGCTTGCTGGAAAACAGCAAAAAAGACCGTGCCGAAAACCTGATGATCGTCGATTTATTGCGTAACGACATCGGCAAAACCTGCAAGACCGGCTCGGTCAAAGTGCCCAAGCTGTTTGCCGTGGAAAGTTACGCAACCGTGCACCATTTGGTCAGCACAATAACCGGCGAATTGGCGGACAACCAGCACGCGCTGGATTTATTAAAAAGTTGTTTCCCGGGCGGCTCCATCACCGGTGCGCCGAAAATCCGCGCCATGGAAGTGATCGAAGAACTCGAACCCAACCGGCGCGGCGTGTATTGCGGATCGGTCGGTTATATCGGCTTTAACGGCAACATGGACACCAATATTGCCATCCGGACGCTCGTGCATTCTAATAATACTATCCGCTTTTGGGTCGGCGGCGGTATAGTCAATGACTCGGTTGTGGACGATGAATATCAAGAATGTTTCGACAAGGCCGCCGCGTTGCTTAAGCTTTTGCAGCAATTGACAGTCAAATGATTTTGGTTGGGGCTGGATGCAAGTAGCTGTTTTTTTGGATTGACGACGAACCTTTAAAGGTTGTTTTGCCACTTGTTTAGTGCTGTGAAAAATAGTTCTTTTTAAATCACTATCCAGCTTTTAATCATTGTTTAGAGGCTAGTTTTTTATGCTTGAAAATTTATCGCTGTTTTCATCACTCTCCGCGCAAGACCTGTCGAAATTAGAAGTCGGCATGTTTACCCAGCGTTTTTCTAAAGGTTCGGTGCTGGTCACCCAAGGGGATCTTTCCAATAATCTGCTTTATCTGATCCTTAATGGCAAAATTAAAGTCCTCATGACTAATGAGGAAGGACGCGAAATTTTGTTGGCCGTGTTTCGGCAAGGTGACAGTTTCGGTGAATTGTCATTATTTGATGAAGAACCCCGTTCGGCGACGGTAATAGCGGTTGATGATTGTGAGCTTGCCTTATTGCCACGCGCTTATTTTTTCGATTGTTTGCGAAGTAATCCCGACATTGCGATTGAATTGCTAAAGACCGTCATTAAAAGGATGCGCAACACCACAGAAAAAGTCAGCAGTTTGGCCCTGGTAGATGTTTACGGAAGGCTTGCCAAGACGTTAAGCGACATGGCCAAAACCCAGCCCGATGGTTCAATGATGACAGAACCTCTGACACACCAAGAATTATCGACGATAGTTGGTGCTTCCCGCGAAATGGTCACCCGAATCCTTAATGATCTTAAGCGCGGCGGCTATATTGCTATCAACAAACACTGCATCGAGCTGAAAAAACCGTTACCGATGCGGTGGTGATTGCCCTTAAGCCGTGCGCTTTTTGCTTACGCTTAAGATTTTGCCAAGGCCAACGAAATAAAAACCGATATTGCTCTGCTTCCTTCCACAAAGCACTACCAGTAAGCTGCATGGATCCCGTATGGATATGAGCTTTTCATGATGACAATTTCCACTATTTATTTTATCAAGCTATTGCTGCTGCCACCTGCCAGCTTATTGCTCATTGCCTTGATAGGATTGCTGTTGCATAAACAGCGCATAGGGCTCATTTTAATAACAGTGAGTTTAGTATTATTGACCGCACTAAGCTTGCCCCTCGTGACGCGGGCCCTAGCAGGCACATTGGAAGGTTACCCACTTTTAACAGCTGACAAAATCGCACGATTCAAACCACAAGCGATTATTGTCATCGGGGGTGGCGAGATGCCTGGAGAGGAATATCAACAACCGCAAACCGTTAACTCACGTACCTTACTAAGGTTGCGCTATGCAGCCAAACTGGCGCGGGACACAGGTTTGCCCATTTTAGTGTCGGGCGGCAAAGTCTTTGCTGAAACAGAAACATCAGAAGCACAACTGATGGCTGACATTTTGCAAAAAGAGTTCAATATTCCGGTAAAGTGGCATGAATCAAACAGCCGTAACACCGACGAAAATGCCCAATTTAGCCGCCGACAGTTACAACCGCTGGGCATAAACAAAATTTTGCTGGTCACCCAAGCCTTCCATATGCCGCGTGCAACATGGGCCTTCCGCAACGTCGGTTTTCAAGTGCTGCCTGCTGCGACCCAGCTTATTAGCCATTCCTCGTCAGAATCGGTGGCAAGTTTCGTGCATTTTATTCCTTCTGCCGCTGAACTTGAACAATCATTTCTAGTCCTGCATGAGCATTTAGGGTTGTTATGGTATCGGTTTAACGCTTATGTCAAGACACGGCCCTTCTAAACATGCGCCGCACATTTCCCTGAATTTAGCCGCCGATGACTTATAATTAGCCTGGCTTATTGTCATTATTACCCTTAAGCTGGAACTCTACACCAATCTGCCTGCCGTATTCCGTTATGAAACTTACTCCTGCCGCTATTACCCTGGCCTTAGGCTTGGGCTTTTTCTCCCCTCCCCAACAGGCGCTTGATATTGATAAAATTGAATTGCCTGATATGGGTGATTCCTCCGGTACGCTAATCACACCTGAAGAAGAAAAAGAGTTAGGCGAAGCCTTTTTCAGAAGCCTGCACTCGCAAATCACGATTAATCAAGATGCTGAAATCCAGCAATATATCCAAACAATCGGCGAAAAATTGACCGCCCATAGCGATGCCCCTGGACGCCCGTTCCATTTCTTTGTGGTCATGGAAAATGACATTAACGCGTTTGCAGGCCCAGGCGGTTACATTGGGGTCAATTCGGGTTTGATTTTAACGACGGAAGCCGAAAGCGAACTGGCTTCGGTAATGGCGCATGAAATTGCCCACGTCACCCAAAGACATTTATACCGTGCCGCTGAAGCCGCAGGCCGCTTATCCATTCCGACCATGGCGGCGACATTGGCCGCCATTTTGTTGGGCACCCAATCACCCGCACTAGGGCAAGCCGCCGTTATGGCGATACAGGCGGGCAGCATCCAGTTCCAGATTGACTTTACCCGCGAAAATGAAGCAGAAGCAGACCGTGTCGGCATGCAGACCTTGTCAAGCTCCGAATACGATCCACGCAGCATGCCCACTTTTTTTGAACGGCTGCAGCAATCTAGCCGCTATTATGGGCAATCCATCCCTGAATTTTTAAGGACTCACCCCGTCACCACATCGCGTATTTCTGACACGCGCGGACGGGCAGAAATATATCCTTACAAACAATATCCTGACTCGTTAGGCTACCAATTAACTAAAGCTAAAATCCGCGTCCTGACAACAACGGACAGTGCGGAAACGCTCGACTATTTTCAGTCCAGGTTGTCGCAAGGCACCACCGAGCAACGTATGGTTGCCCAATATGGGCTGGGATTAATTGCCCTTGCCAGCCAGAAATTTAAAGACGCAGAGGGTATTTTTGGCAATTTGGCAAAAACTTACCCCAACCAGCCTCACTACCTATCAGCACTGGCCCGAACAGCACTTGAAGCACGCGATTACAAAACCGCCCTCAGCCGTTATAAAAAACTGTCTGCCCAATATCCTGAAAATGAGGCGATTAAACTGGACTACATAACCTCTTTGCTCAAAGCAGGCGACACCGCGCAAGTCAAAGAAAAGCTCTTGTCATTAAGCATTAGCACCCAACAGCTCCCTATTTATTGGGAATTGCTGGCGCAGGTTTATAGTGCATTAAAACAACCGGCTGAATCGCATCGTTATCTTGCCGAGTATTATTATGCTACGGGTCAAACTAACGATGCCATCTTACAGATAAAGCTGGCGCAAAAATCGAAAGGCCTTAATTTTCAGCTATCATCGATATTGGCCAATCGGTTAAGTTTTTTCATCACGCAAGAACAAGAAGCCAGACGACAACATTAAACTGACGTAACGACTTTAACTGAACCCGAGCTTAACAAAACAGCATCTAATGCCTAAAAAACTGTCTTTTTATTATTTTTAATGAATTTGTAACAATATAAAAATATTAGTTATTTTTGATGACTAGCTTTATTTTTGAAAGAAACTATTTCTTTTTAATAGACAAAAGAGGATTTTTGAATATAAAATAGCCCTACCTTTTGAGAGCGAATGCCGGTTATAACACTGGCTGGAAAGGGGGAGGAGGAGCCTTGTCGGCTCATTGATAACAATAATAAAATTAAGTAAATTTGCTTGAGTTGGGTTGTATAAAGCTAAGCAGCTAAACCAATAATAACAATAATAATAAAGACTCAACACGCCCGCTTTAAGCGGGCTTTTTATTGCCTGCAAGAATGCGAAGGCAGCACCGCCAACATCTATTATTTATTGAGTATAACTATGTCACGCTGGCTAAAACGAATAGGCATTTCAATGCTGTTACTGGCAAGCATGCTAGCCATTTTATGCCTGTTCATCCGCTTTCAGGGTATCCAGTATGTTGCTGCCTATTCGGGCAACGGTTTTGCCCGTAACTTACCGGCGTTAGATGCCTATCCGGTACAAGGGCATGGCGGTACGGCCACTTGCACCACCAGCCAACCCATTAATGTCCTCACCTATAATGTCATGTATGGCTCTACATTCATTGAGGATATGGCCGCCCGTTTTCGTAATGGTGACACTGGCGGCTACTTGCCCTGGTCGCGCCGCTTTCCCGAAATTCGCCAACGTATTGCCAGTTATGCGCCAGACCTGATCGGCCTCCAGGAGACGCATACGGATACAGATATAGCCTTGATTGTTCCCCAGGAAAAATACACCTTAGTCACTTATCACCTTGGCAGTTTTCAATACGGTGATGCTGCCTTGCTTTTTAAGACTAGCCGCTTTTCGCTACTGGATTCCGGACAGCTTTGGCTGGGGCCTGATCCTGAATTGCCCTTGGCTTTGGGCTTTCGTCCTCTGGCCATGATCCGCTATGTCAATTGGGCTATTTTGCGCGAACAAGCCAGCGGCTTTACCTTTTTGTTTGTCAACACGCATTTCGACAATGCCGGTGCGAACAAAGAGCCGAGTTCAACACTGTTCCATGACCGCATTGCAACCTTGGCAAAAGGAATGCCCATTATTGTTACCGGGGACTTTAACAGCACCGCCAGCACCGAGCGCTACCGCCGCTTTACCGGTGCAGACCAGACCCCGCCCTTGTTACGCAACGCCTATACGCTAGCTAATGAACCGGCTGTTACTGCCACGTTGCATCCTGACAACCGTATTGACCATATTCTTGCTGGAGGCCCTTGCCAAGTAGTGGCCGACAGCTGGTCTATTGACCAACGTCCACTCGGCAATGGGCAAGCTATGTCCGACCACGATCCGGTGCTGGCAAGCCTGCGTTTCATGCCATAGCATAGAATGCTGCCTATAGGCAGCAAACAGGCTTTCGAACACTTATATTCAATACCGTTGGCTTTTCCCATCCTTTTACGACAAGCCTTACAAAGCCAACGGCATTGCACCCCTTTCTATTCCACCAACATCCGGTTCAAAGGGCTATTGTTTTCTATGGACAAACGCTGCTGGACGTTATTAGTATCGGTGCATTGTGAAACGAGCTCAGCAAGAAGTTGCACCTGCTCCGTATGTTCATGCCTGACTGCTTCCAGCACCGCCGCCACTTCACTGTCTATAATACTGAGGGCGTTCGTCAAGCCCCGATTTAATCCACCTAAAGCCGCTTTTTTTAACGATGGCTGGGCTTTTTTCAGGATGAAATACGGCGCCAACCAAGTCATCGCAATCAACAAACTACTGTGTATGGCAAAATCCGCGCCTAGATAGTGCATGTTAGTCATATTGCTATGGTAATAGCCAACAAACACTTGATAACCCACCCAAGACATAGCCGCCAATGGCAAGGTAATCTCACATAAACGCATGCACTTTAGGAAGCCACGTTGAAATACATTGCCAGGATTGGCCAACGCCTGCCGTGCCCCCAGTTCGATTTGTGTCTGGGTGATTTTTCCCGCTTTTTCGCGCACCAATAGCAATTGGTTTTTAAGCGGTATAACGGGAATCCCCAGCTGATCAACAGCAAGGACAAGGTCATCCAGCGCATCATCAAAACGCGCTTGCGCCCACGCATCCCATAGTGCGTTATAAGCCGTCCGCTCACTCGCCAGTAAATCGGCAGCATGTTCGGCGTAGTAAGCCGCCGCTTGCTGTAACGGCCAAGTAAAACCTTGCTGCAACAACTTAGTCGTTTCTTGCCACTGTTTATGCCACAGCGTTGGAGCCTGTTGAAAAGTCTCCCCATTGCCCAATAACTGCCCTATAGCACACAGTTTTTGCACCAATTCCTGTTTGCGCAAATGCAATCCACGTTGTTCCAATTGCTCGATAACATGGCTCGTTGCCAGTGCGGTGATAGTTTCTTCCAACGCGGCAAACTCATCGATTTGCAAATTTTCGGTGCAGGCTGTCTTGAAAATTATCGGTTCATAAAACCCAGCTTTATGCAGTTGTTGTTTGAAGTCATCATACTGTTCTTCTTGCCCCCGATCCCATTGGTTCAAAACAAACAGCCAAGCATGGCGGGCACCTTCTGCAAGCAATATCTGCCATGCCTTTTCATCACGGTAACGTTCGGGGCTGACAACATAAATCAGTACGTCTATGTGCGGTAGCCATTGCAAAACCAACTGTTTATTACTTTGCTCGGTACTGTCAAAATCGGGCATATCTATCCAGATGAGGTTTTTCTTCGACTCTTCCTCATGCTGCGCGATTTTGATTTGGGTGATTGGAAATTGCCCAGGTAATTGCTGCATAGCAACACTCGAATGATGAAATAACGTAACTTCCCGTGAAGTTGGGCGTTCCACACCCGTATGCGCAATCGGCTTACCTGCCAAACGGTTAAGCAAAGTGCTTTTGCCTACGCCGCTACCGCCCATAAAAGCGACGATAAGCGGTCTGGAATCAGTCTGGTTAAACAGGCTTTCCGGTGTCCTAGTCTCCAGTTCAGCCAATTGCTGTGCCGCTTCTTTACCGAACCAGCCTAATGAACAGGCCCGTTCGGCCCAATCTTGTGTCTTTTCCACTAAATCAGAGTAATCGTAAGCCATGACGTTTTTCTGTAAGTTGCTGCTGCGCCTTATAAAGCTGCTCAGGCGAAATATTGAAAGAGGTACGTGTCGACAATTGCCCAGGCAAATCTATAAGTATTTTACTGATGCTGCCGATAAAAAGGGTCTGCTTTACGGTATTAAGTTGCTGTTGTTTTAATTGCGCTTCCACGTTGTGCATATAACTGCCGATAGCGCTTTCAGCCAATAATGAAGTAACCGTCAACATCGCTGGCGCAATCACCAAATCATGTACACCAATACCCCCTGTGTGCAAGGTCAGGGCGATCACTGCCGCATCGGCGGTGACACGGGTGGCACGCAAGCTATTTAAAACCATCGGTTGCTCTTGTAGCTTATGGTACAAATGGTGGGCTGTCTGTTCTACGTCCTGCTGAAAAGCCAGATGGTAATTTTTTGCCGCCACCTGAAAATGCTGCACTATGTCCGGGCGTTGGCGACGCAGCAAGCCACCCAGTTCTTTCCACCAGAGGGCTTGTTTGCCTTGCTCGCTTTTATCGAGCACATGGTCGGCCAATTGTATTAAGGTATGTTCGGCTATTTGGTTTAATAAGATAATTTCTTGGCTGGTGTCCGCTATATGCAAGCGTTTACTCCCCAGCTTCATCAGTTGCCGGACGGGCCAGGTAAGCGCCTTTCGGGCACCCGCAAGAACGCCCGCCAACCCGGGTATTTCCAATAAAACCAGCAATTCCGCCAAGGCCTGTTGAAAGGTTTCGTAATGATGCGGGTGGCTTAAAAAGTCACGTTGATAACTTGCCAATGCCTGAGCGATGACCTCGTCAATCAACGCCTGCCATTCAATGAGAGCCTGATGCTCTTGCTGAACGGGCTTTAGCCACTCTGACCAATATTTTTGCAATAACAGCTGCTCAAAACGCGGCTGTTTTTTTACATTGACCTTATCTGCAAGACGCGCCAGCCGATGCACGTCGGCCTCCGGCCAAACCGGCAATCCCGCAGGCTTTTGATAAAAAAGCGGCACGACCCCAGGAAATGCATCACTTCTAGCCTGTTGCCATTTTTCTTTTAACGACTGTACCACCACCTTTTCCGAACCTTCCGCCAGCTTATTCAAGCAAATCAGGGTCGGCTGATGCAAGTCCTCAAGCATAGCCATCATGTCCCAAACTGATTGGTCGGCATATTTTTCCTTACTGACCACCAGAATAATCACATCCGCCAGCACAACGGCCCTAATGACGCCTTCCCGATAAGTGGCGGAGTCAATCGAATCAAAATCCGGCGTATCCCAGAGCACGCAAGCGGGCAGCAACGTTGATGCACTGGTATTTTCAGCCAATGAATAACAATCATGCCGTTGTTTTGTTAAATCACGTTGTGCCAAGCATTCAAAGCGCCCGAAATAGTGCTGCAAATCGCTACATTCGGCAAGGCTGACACCCTGACAAAAACCCTGCGGGTGAATGGTATAACCCGCCAAAGGGCTGACGCCCGCAGCTGCGCTATTCAATAACACATTAACCAAAGAACTTTTTCCCGCTTGGGTAGGGCCGACCACAGCAATTTGCAACGGCGGTTTAGTGTTTGCCACCAACCGTTGTCCCTTGCGGATAAAGGCTTCGGCAAAGATAAGCTGATCTATGCGTTGTTGGAAAAGAGGCGTGTCAACTAACTGATTTTGTTGATTTAAAATAGCTTGATAACGCTGTCTTAGTAATTGGATAAATTCCAGCATGTCTGATTAGCTCAGGGTTATAATAGCCGAGCATTTTACTTTGTTTAGTAATCTGGCGTTATCAATAACTATAAATACCATAGACCCGTCTCACTCCGAGGTTATCTTTATGAAAAAAATCGTTACCTGCTTGCTTATTTTAAGCTGCGCCCTGTTAATGGCGTGTGGCAAAGGGGATAAAATCAACGGCCATAATACCAAAACTGCTTATAGATCGGTAAGGGCGTTAAAAAATCGCCTGCCCACCAATAACCGCATTGAATTTGAGGTTTCGTTCTGGACAATTCGTGACGCCAACAAAGATGAAGCTAAATTCCTCGATATCGTCGATGGTAAAACACCAGAAGAAATTATCGCGATGGGTAAAGAAATCTATCAAGAACGAAAAAATGCAGGTTTTGCAAACTATACACAATATTCCAGCTGGGAAGATATGATTGCTAAATTTGGCGCAGAAAGGGACGACCAGGATAGCCGTAAAAGTAAGAAAAAAGAAGACTCCCGTGACAGGGCCAATGACGTTTTGTATAAACTTTAAGCTTAGCGTCCCGGCAACGCTTTTACCGGCGTTGTTTTTTGTTCGGCCAACACGGCAATAAACTGGTTAGCTTCGGCAATGGTTTGCTCCATTGCCTGGATCAACTGGGAAATATCAATTCCGATTTCAACAAACTCATGTTGCAATGCCGCAATAGCACGGGCATTGAGATTATGTTTAAGGTACAGCACCTGATCCTTAAACGCCGCCAGCACCGGCTGGATTTTACTTTCCGCCTTGTGCATCGTTTTGACCAGCCGGGCATAATTTTGTCTGGCTGTCTTCAGCTGCTGTTTGCTGCTGCTACGCAAACTGCGGCTGGTATACTCGTTCAGTTCTTTTTCCCATTCCGCAAATAGCGCTTCACTGACTTCTTCTATCGCTTTAATGCGGCTGCTGACCGCATCGGATTTGGTACGGCAAAACTGGTATTGCCGGTTCAGCAAATGGTACCGATGTTCCAGCGACGAATCATTCACGGCAATTAAGTTTTTAAACCGTGCCAACGCATCTTCAAATTCATCGCGCGTTTCTTGTAGGCTAACACACGCCTGTTCAACCTGATAAACCACAATCGTCCGCTTGTGCTCGCCTATCGATTCCCTTGCCGTGTAATAAAGGGTATTGAGTTTTTTGGCAAAAAGCCGCTTGATAAAACCTACAAAAAGTTGTGATGCGTTGTTATGTCCGGTCATTAAAGTGTTGTGCGTTAATAATTTTTATTGAAAAAGCCGCGTCTGTGACGCTAGTGCAAAAAGCTTTATCGACAATAGCCTGTTCAGCAAGCTGTGGCAAACTGAGATTGGTGTCAATGCCTGCTGATTTTACCAGCACCAGCTCGGTTGCCGAAAGCACTCCCGCCAACCAGGCCGCCAAGCTGTCCGACGTGATGTCCCAAGATGCCGCAATACCGGCCTGATCAAGCTCGGTAATGGCGGGCGACCAGACCACTGTTTTAGCCTGCGCTAGGTGCTCGCGTATTTGCGCAACCGAACCGGCAACCACAAAACCAGGCTTCAGCCCGTTAAACAGCAAGGCCATTTGCTGCATTGCCAGCAACGCCATGGCGTGCGCGGTGCGGTCATCAAATTGCCAGTGGTGTTGGGCTAACCGTACCTGATCCGCAAAAGCACCGCCGCCCGGCACAATCACAACTGCCTTGCCCTGATAACGCCGTCCGATGGTTTCAAGGCAATCACGCAAGTTGTCAGACTGCGCCAAACTACCGCCGAGTTTGATGAGGGTTGTCATTCAGTCAGCTGAAAATAATGGTTGTTGGATTGAGTGGTGATTTAAGTGCCCGAGAAATACAGTAGGACGCATCACGCCTCTATTTTTGCCTTCGCATGGTTCTCACCAATCATCAGATACACCGCAGGCACGACAAACAGCGTGAACAGCGTACCGATGGCAATCCCAGTGGCAATCACCAGACCCATGTTAAAACGCGACACCGCCCCCGCGCCGGTCGCCATAATCAGCGGTAGCACGCCTAACACCATCGCCGCCGTGGTCATCAAAATAGGCCGTAGCCGGATACCGGCGGCGGCTTCAATGGCGGCGCGTTTGCTCAGGCCTTCCTTTTGCTTATTGTTGGCGAATTCGACAATCAGGATGCCGTGTTTGCTGATTAAACCCATTAACGTCACTAGGCCGACTTCGGTGTAAATGTTGAGCGTGGCGCTGCCTATGCCCAACGCGATAAAAATCAGCGCACCAGCGATGGACATGGGCACGGACACCAGAATAATCAGCGGATCGCGGAAGCTTTCGAATTGCGCCGCCAAAGCCAGAAAAATAATGATCAGCGCAAACAAAAAGGTGAACACGAAGCCGCTGGATTCGTTTACCAATTGCCGTGATTGGCCGCCGTAATCAATCGAATAACTGGGCGGCAACACACGTTTGGCGATGGTTTTCAGCGAGTCCAGCGCGTCACCCAGCGTGACACCAGGGAAGGGCACACCGGAGATGACTGCCGCGTTGATTTGCTGGAAGTGGTTCAGCGATTGTGGCACGGTTTTGGTGCTGAGCGTGGCAATTGTCGATAACGGCACGGTGGCGCCATTGGCGGTGCGGATATGGTAATTTTGCAATTGGTCGGCATTAAGCCGGAAACGTTGCTGCACTTGTGGCGTCACTTTGTAAGAACGGCCGGCGAGGCTGAAATAATTGACATAACCGCCACCCAGCATGGCGGCCATCGATGAGCCGACATCCTGCATGGTCAAGCCCAGCAGCGCCGCTTTGTCGCGGTCGATGTTGACTTCGGATTGCGGCTGGTCGTATTTAAGGTCGCTATCCATAAAAATAAACATGCCACTTTTGCGTGCTTCCTGCATAAATTGCTGGGACATGGCGTGCAATTGTTCAAACGAATCCGTTGACCCGATGACAAACTGCACCGGCAAGCCGCTACTGCCGGGCAACGGCGGCGGCTGGAAAGCGGCGACACGGACACCGGCAATTTTGTTCAGCTCTTCTTGCAAGATGGGCTGGAGCTGGTTGCTGGTTTGGCTGCGTTGGTCCCACGGTTTAAGCACCATACCGGCAATGGATTGTCCCGGCACATCTAGTTGGAAAACGTGGTCGCTTTCTGGATGTTTGATGAATTGTTCAAACACTTGGCGCGAATACAGTAAGCGCTGCTGCAAGGTCGCATCCGGCGCGGCGGTGGACATCGTGATGATGACGCCTTGGTCTTCTTGTGGGGCCAATTCGTTTTTTGCGCTGCCGTACAGGAAATAAATGCTGCCCAGAATGATGACGGCAAACACGGCGGTCACTGGCAAATAGTCGAGCGTGCCATGCAGGGATTTTGAGTAGCGCCTGCTCAACCAGGCAAATTTTTGGTCGATACTGTCAACCAACCGTTCTTCCCAGCCGCTGCGGTCATGTTTGTGTGCTTTAAGCAAGCGCGAGCTCATCATCGGCGATAAGGTCAGCGCGACAATGGCGGACACGGTGACCGCACCGACCACGGTGAAGGCAAATTCTGAGAACAATGCGCCGGTCAACCCGCCCTGAAAACCCACCGGCACATAAACCGCGATCAAGACGATGGTCATGGCGATAATCGGCCCGGTCAGCTCACGCGCCGCCAACATTGCGGCGGGAATCGGTTCCATGCCGTCTTCCAGATGGCGGTTGACGTTTTCGACGACAATAATGGCGTCATCAACGACGAGGCCGATAGCCAGCACCAATGCCAACAGCGTCAGCAAGTTGATGGAAAAACCGAACATCAGCATCATCGTGAAGGTGCCGATCAGCGACAGCGGGATGGCGATCACCGGAATCAGCACGGAACGCGGCGAACCTAAGAACGCAAACACTACCAGCGTGACGATGATTAAGGCTTCGATTAAGGTGTGGATGACCTCATTGATGGAACTGTCGACAAATTTGGTCGAATCGTAAACAATTTTGCCGTTAATCCCTTCCGGCAATTGCGCCTGGATTTCCGGAAGAACCTCCCGCACCCTGCCGATGACGTCAAGCAGATTGGCGCCTGGCGCAATTTGCAGGCCGATATACACGGCCTTGTCGCCATCGAAGGCGACGCTGGATTCATAGTCGTCAGCCCCCAGCGTGACATGCGCGACATCTTTAAGCCGGACGAGCGCCCCGTCTTGCTGCTTGATAATCAGCTCTTCAAACTCGGTGACCGAATGCAGGCTGGTCGATGCGGTCAGGTTCACCTGCACCATCTGGCCTTTGGTCCTGCCCAAGCCAGCCAGATAGTTATTTTTTGCCAGGGCGGCACTGACATCGGTGGCAGTCAGTGAATAGGCCGCCAGCTTGTCGGGATTCAGCCACGCCCGCAGGGAAAAGTACTTACCGCCCAGCAGTTCGGCGGTTTGGATGCCTGAGACGGCCTGCAATCTGGGCTGTACGGTGCGTATCAGGTAATCGGTGATATTGTTGGCGGGCAGCACGTTGCTGGAAAAGCCGATATACATGGCGTCAATGGTCTGGCCGATTTTTACGCTCAGTACGGGGCGTTGCGATTCCGGCGGCAACTGGTTAAGCACCGAGCTTATTTTGGAGTTAATTTCGGTCAAGGCTTTGTTGGGGTCGAAATTAAGCCGCAGGTTCGCGGTGATCGTGCTGATGCTGTTTTGGCTGGATGACGTGATGTAGTCGATGCCGTTGGCTTGGGAAATGATGGTTTCCAACGGCGTGGTGATAAAACCCGCAACAATGTCAGGGTCGGCGCCGTAATAGGTCGTCGTGATGGTGACGATGGCGTTTTCGGTGCGTGGATATTGCAGCACCGGCAAGTCGGTGAGTGCGCGGATGCCCAGCACCAGCAGCATCATGCTGACGACGGTGGCCAGGACAGGACGGCGGATGAAAATGTCAGTGAAGTTCATGGCGGATTATTGGTCGACAGGTTGCGGGGCGGCATCGTTGCTGGGTTGTAGGGAATTATCAACCTGCACCGGCGAGCCGTTGCGTAATTTTATCTGGCCGGACGTGACGATATTGTCGCCGTCATTGATCCCGCTAATAACGGCGATTTGGTCGCCACGGGTCGAACCTAGGGTCACAAACGCCTGTTTGGCGGTCAATTTGGGTTTGCCTTGGTCTCCCACGCTGTTATCCTCGATGCGAAAAACCGTTGCGCCATAAGCGTTAAAACTGATTGCCGTGCGCGGTACGGTGATAAAGTGCTGCGCTTGACCTGTGGTGATTGTCACGGTGGCGTACATGCCGGGTAACAGCTTGTGGCCGGGGTTTTTTAGCGTCGCCCTGATCTGTACGTTACGGGTGTTGGGGTCTATTTTGGGATTGACTACGCTGATTTCGCCGGTAAATACCTGGTTGGGATAAGTGTCGGTGTGAAGGGATATCATTTGACCGGTTTTAAGTTCCGCCAAGGTCTGTTGGGGCAAGAAAAAATCCGCAAAAACGCTATCCAATGCTTGCAAAGTCACAATGGTTGCGCCGGCATTCAGGTACTGGCCGACATCTGCCGCCCGAATGCCCAATTGGCCAGAGAAAGGCGCGGTGATGGTTTTTTTGTCGATTAGCGCCTGCTGCGTGGAGACATTGGCGAGTGCGATAGCCAGGTTGGCTTTGTCGGTGTCGACGGTCTGTTGGCTGACGGCTTTGGCATTAAACTGTGCCAGGCTGCGTTGGTAATTGATGCGCGCCAGTTCTGCCGTGGCATCCAACGATTTCAGCTTGGCCTTATCGTCATCGGCGCGTAGCTGCAGCAACGGTGCGCCCGCCTTCACGCTGTCGCCTTGCCGGAAATGGATGGCCTCGACGATCCCCGCCACTTCCGCACTTAGGTCAGTGCCTTGTGCCGCCCGCAACGTACCGACGGCTTTAAGTTCCGGCTGCCAGTCCTGGTAGCCCACCTTTAAGGTTGACACGGTTTGCACGGGTTCACCTTGGGTGGACATGAACTGTTTGATCATGCGGCCTTTAAAGCCGATGAAGCCAAAGACGCCACCGAGCACTAGGCCGACTGCGATGAGCATAATTAACATGCGCTTGGTCATATCAGTCTCCTATTCCGAGTAGTTCAAAAAACGGCATGGTAGGTTTCTCTTTTGGGTGTTCTTGCATGATAGCGGTGGATAAATTGCCACGGTTCCACCAGCCGCCGCCGAGTGCCTGGAACAAGGCGGCAGTATCGGCGAGCCGTGTGGCTTGGGCTTTTATCAGGCCAAGGCGTGCCTGTTGGTGGTCGCGCTCTGCGGTAAGTAAGGCCAGATAGCTGACAGCGCCTAGGTCAAATTGCGCTTGTGTCAGGGTCAGGCTGTCGAGGGCGGCTTGTTCTGCGGCGTGCTGGGTTTTCAGTTCGGCCGCATCAAAGTCTAGCGCGCTTAAAGTGTCGGCGACATTCTGGAAGGCCAGTAGTACGGTGCTGCGGTATTGTGCGCCCGCTTGATCGTAAGCGGCGATGGCGGCACGTTTTTGGTGGAGGAATTCACCGCCATGGAAAAGCGGCTGCAACAGGTTGGCGCTGGTGTTCCAGATAAAGCTGCCAGGGACGAACAGGTCGCCGAGCTGGGTGGCAATGCTGCCGGCATTGGCGGTGATCGTGAAATCAGGGAATATACTGGCGGCAACGACGCCAATTTGGGCGCTGGCGGCGTGTAAAACCGCTTCTTGGGCGCGGACATCGGGACGTTGCCGGACCAGTTTGGCGGGCAAGCTTAGAGGGAGCTGTTCCGGCAAGCGCAAATCGGCAAGCGTGAATTGAGTTGCCGGTGCATTATTGGGGGTATCACCGACCAGTACGGATAGCCGATGGCGCATTTGTGCCAACTGCTGTTGTAGCGGTGGCAAAGTCGTGCGTGTTTGGGCGAGTGTCGATTGTTGCGCCAGCACGGCGGCAGCGGATGCGCCGCCTAACTCAACTTGGCGTTTGATGACATCCAGTTGTTGGGCTTGTGTGGCGATAATGTCTTCAGTGGCGGTGATTTGCTCCCGTAACCCCGCTTCTTGTATGACGGTGGTCACAATGTTGGCGGCTAACGTCAAGAATGCGCCTTCAAGCTGGAAACGTTGGTACTCTGCTTGGGCCGACAAGCCTTCGATTTGCCGTTGTATCGCGCCGAACACATCCAGCGTGTAAGACACTTTAACGGAGGTGTTGTAGATGCTGAATAACTTGCTGCCCGAAGAGGGGTTGCCAAATTGTGCGCCGGAGATTTGCTGGCGCGTACCGGTGGCGGTCGCGTCAAGGGCAGGGAGTAGTGAGCCTTCTTTGGCGACAGCGGTTTCTTTCGCTTGCGTCAGGGTGGCTTGGGCGGCCTGCAAGTCGGGGTTGTGTTTGATTGCCCGGTCAATTAACGCGGTCAAGGCGGGCGAGCGGAATAAAGTCCACCATAAGCCAGGAATGTCCTTACCGAGCGCCAAGTTTTGTGCCGCTTGGCTGTTTTCCTCTTTGCTGGAATAGCTGTCTAACGCAGGGCTAGCGGGTTGGGCAAAATCCGGTCCTAGGGTGCAGCCGGAAAATAGGAATGTGCCTACGATGACAGCCGTTCGAAAAAGGTGATGGTCAATAGCCAACATTTTAATCGCCATTTTGTTTTGTTGATGATTTCATCTGGGTATCTCAGGCACAGGGAAGTAGCCCTCGGTTTTTTTGTCAATCAAAAAGTTATTAAAAGCTTGTTTTTAAACCATTTAGCAATAGTTCGGTGATGTGTTTTACAATAACATCCGGCCTTTGGTTTTCCGGTTTCCAGCCCGGAAAGTTTTGATGCAGGGGTTGGTAGTCAATATAGTTTTTGACTAGGCCGATAATGGACGTTGCAACCAAATGGGCGTCTAGCTGTGGAGCCAATTCGGTTGCCAGCTGCATTAACGAACAAAACTGGTTTTTAAAGACACCTTGCGCCAACAACTGCATCCGTTCGGGATCGGCTTCCATGATTTCGCGTTGCATCAAACGGTGGAACTCACGGTCTTGCAGCATCACGTCAATCAAGGACTGCACAAACCAACCCAATTTTTGTTCCGGTGTGCCATCAGATTCCCATACTTTGGTAAAAACCAGTTCTTTGCCCGAAAAAGCAAAGCGGATAGTTTCAAGATAGAGCGCCTTTTTATCGGGAAAATGATGGTAAATAGCGGCGACACTCATATCGACAGCCGCAGCTAACTGGCGCATGGATAAGCCTGAATAGCCTTTTTCTGCAAATAAACCAATAGCCTTATCCAGTATTTTTTCTTTTGAATTTAACACATCACTCCATACCTAACAAACGTTCGGTAGGCATGTTAGCAATAAAACACATCCTTGGCAATGGCGTTTTAACGGCGTTATGATTTTTACAGGGTAAAAATACTGGCTTTAGTGGCCGGTAGCACAAAAGTTTCTGAATAGTGATTGATAGATTACAATACTTTCCTTTATGCCAACGTCATCACGCGTAGCTTAGGATGCCGGTCACCCGGCCAACCCCGGCACGCGAATGGGCTCTTTCGTAATTACTGAGAGCGTACGCGCTATGCGTATTTAACGCTCATCACATAGACAGATGAAAAAATTAAAATGCGCTGTTATCGGTACTGGCTATCTGGGGAAATTCCACGCTGAAAAATATGCCTCGTTACCGGATTGTGAACTGGTTGCCGTGGTTGATATTGATGAGGCGGCAGCCCAAGCTGTTGCCGTGAAATATGGCGCGGCGGTGTTGACTGAGTATGAGGATTTGTTGGGTGCAGTCGATGCGGTCAGCATTGTTGTGCCGACGACACTGCATCACCGGGTAGCCCGGGATTTTTTAAACTCAGGCGTTCATGTCCTGGTTGAAAAGCCGATTACGGTTACTGTTGCGGAAGCCGACGAATTGATTGCTATCGCCAAAGAAAAAAACCTCGTATTGCAGGTCGGTCATCTGGAGCGTTTTAATCCCGCCGTATTAGGTTTGGACAAGGACGAAAAGCCGCTGTTTATTGAATCGCACCGGCTGTCGCCATTTAACCCGCGTGCCAACGATGTCAGTGTCGTGCTGGACTTGATGATCCATGACATCGACATTATTTTGGCGCTGGTCGATTCCGAAGTGGAGCGCATCGATGCCAGCGGCACGGCCGTTTTGACGCAAGGCACGGACATTGCCAATGCGCGGCTATTGTTTAAAAACGGCTGCGTGGCGAATGTGACAGCAAGCCGCATCAGCATGAAGCTGGAGCGTAAAATGCGCATGTTTAGGCCATCGTCTTATGTGTCGGTTGATTTTCAAAACCGTGTGCTGACCAAACACCGCACCGGCAGCAAGGAAATGTTCCCGGGCATTCCTGAAATAGAAACCGAAGAATCCGTTTTTGAAAGCGGCGATGCGTTGCTGGAAGAAATCAAGCATTTCGTCAACTGCATCCAGACCGGTGAAAATCCGCTGGTTTCGGGTGTGGCAGGGCGTCGGGCATTGGCGACGGCGATACGGATTACTGGGTTGTTGGGCGATAAATAGATGTAAGGATTAGGCGTAAGAGGGTGAGTTTTTTATACTTCTTGAGGGCGTCTAATCTACCCGCATTCCTCATCACAATTGATATAAACATAAAAGGCAACAAAAAAACATGATTCCAATGGTAAATCTGAAGGCCCAATACGCTGAAATAAAAGACGAAGTCGAGCGTGGGCTGGCTGAAACGATAGCAAATTGTTCATTTATTCTAGGGCCGAATGTACAGGCATTTGAGCAAGAAACGGCGGCTTATTTGGGCGTCAAACATGCCATTGGCGTGGCTTCAGGCACGGACGCGCTGCATCTGGCGTTGATCGCCGAAGGCATAGGGCAGGGGGATGAGGTTATCACCACGGCGTTTACTTTTATAGCGACCGCAGAAGCTATTAAGTATGTCGGTGCGGTGCCGGTTTTTGTCGATATTGACCCGAAAACCTTCAACATTTCCCCGCAAGCCATTGAACAGGCCATCACGCCGAAAACCAAGGCGGTCATGCCGGTGCATTTGTTCGGCCAACCGGCTGACATGGATTACATTGAAGCCATTTGCAAAGCGCACAATCTGAAATTGATTGAAGATTGCTGCCAATCGTTTGGCGCGTCAATCAATGGCAAACAAACGGGCGCGATAGGCGATGCGGCAGGTTTCAGTTTTTTTCCCAGTAAAAATCTGGGGGCGTTTGGTGATGGCGGTTTGGTGGTCACTAATTCAGATGCAACGGCGGCCAAGCTAAAGCAGTTGCGTAATCATGGGTCGGATGTGCGCTATTACCACGATATTGTCGGTTATAACAGCCGCTTGGATGAGATGCAGGCGGTGATTTTGCGGGCTAAGCTCAAACGTATCGACCAATATAACCAAGCCCGCCGCCGTGTTGCGCATCGTTATTCGGCGCTGATGGCCGATTTGCCTTTGGTCACGCCGTATGAAGATGGGGTGGGCGAGCACGTTTATCATCAGTACACGCTGTTGTCCGGGCGTCGGGATGAAATCATGGCGGCTTTGCAGGCTAAGCAAATCGGTTGTGCGGTTTATTACCCCGTGCCGTTGCACCAACAAAATGTGTTCAAACAGGAATGTGCGGGCGTGAGTTTGCCAGAGACCGAAGCGGTTGCTGCCACGTGTTTTTCATTGCCGATTTGCCCGTTTTTAAGCGATGCTGAAATTGACGAAATAGCATCCGTTATCCGCAGTGTTTTAACGGCAACGCCTGAATAGCCAGGATACTGTTACAAAAGCATTTATTTGCGGGGGGCTTCGGCTCCCCGTTTGTTTTTAGATATAAACCAAGAGTCATACTGTGAAACCACAAGCCAGCAATATCCACGCCCACAAAATCCTCATCTTGGATTTCGGCTCACAATACACCCAATTGATCGCCCGCCGCATCCGTGAAATCGGTGTTTATTGCGAGATTTATTCCTGCGAATGCGCGGCTGAAGAAGTGCAAAACTTTGCGCCTAACGGCATTATTTTGTCGGGCGGCCCTGATACGGTGACCAGCGGCGACACACCCCGCGCACCGCAGATCGTTTTTGAGTTGGGCGTACCTGTGTTAGGTATTTGTTACGGTATGCAGACCATGACCGAACAAATGGGCGGCAAGGTTGAAAGCTCCAGTCACCGGGAATTCGGTTATGCGCAAATCCGTGCCCGTGGGCATTCAAAATTACTGACCGGTATTGAAGATCATTTATCCCCTGAAGGCTTTGGTTTGCTGGATGTCTGGATGAGCCACGGCGACCGTGTCGTGGCACTGCCAGAAGGCTTTATGCTAATTGCCAGCTCGGAGGGTGCGCCTATTGCGGGCATTGCCCATGAAGAAAAAGCTTTTTATGCCTTGCAATTTCATCCTGAAGTTACCCACACTAAGCAAGGCGGACGGATTTTAGCGCGCTTTGTGCTGGAAATTTGCGGCTGTGAGGCGTTATGGACAGCCAGCAATATTATTGATGACAGTATTGCGGCGGTGCGGGCAAAAGTCGGCAACGACCACGTTATTTTGGGGCTATCCGGTGGCGTCGATTCATCCGTGGTCGCCGCCTTGTTGCATAAAGCCATCGGTACGCAATTAACCTGTGTTTTTGTCGATACCGGTTTGCTGCGCCTTAATGAAGGCGATCAGGTGATGGCGATATTTGCCGAACATCTGGGCGTTAAGGTGATCCGGGTTGATGCTGAGCAGCATTATCTGGATGCGTTAGCCGGGATTACTGATCCTGAACAAAAACGTAAAATCATTGGCAATTTGTTTGTTGAAATTTTTGATGATGAAGCCAGCAAATTGACTGATGCCCGCTGGTTGGCACAAGGGACGATTTACCCAGACGTGATTGAATCGGCAGGCTCAAAAAGCGGTAAGGCGCATCTCATCAAGTCGCATCATAATGTCGGCGGGTTGCCGGAAAATATGAAGCTAAAACTGGTTGAGCCATTACGTGAGCTATTTAAGGATGAAGTGAGGAAACTAGGCCTGGAATTAGGATTGCCGTCTGAAATGGTGTTCCGCCATCCATTCCCAGGCCCCGGTTTAGGGGTGCGGATTTTAGGTGAAGTGAGAAAGGATTATGCCGATTTATTGCGCCAGGCGGACGCCATTTTTATTGAAGAATTGTATCGCCATGATTTGTATGACAAGGTAAGCCAGGCATTCGCCGTTTTTTTGCCGGTCAAGTCGGTCGGTGTGATGGGCGACGGGCGGCGTTATGATTATGTGATTGCGATCCGTGCGGTGGAAACCATCGATTTTATGACGGCCCGTTGGGCGCATTTGCCGTACGAATTTTTGGATTTGATTTCACGCCGTATCATTAATGAAGTCGCCGGCATTTCTAGGGTGACTTACGATATTTCTGGCAAGCCGCCTGCGACTATTGAATGGGAATAGTGGGCACTGATGATGAGGCTTGGATGCGTTACGCACTGCGTCTTGCCCAGCGGGCGGAAAGCTTGGGTGAGGTGCCGGTTGGTGCCGTTATTGTTAAAGACGGGCGTTGTATCTCAGAAGGTTGGAATAGCCCGATTGCATTAAACGATCCGACCGCCCATGCGGAAATCATGGCGCTACGGCAGGCGGGTATGGTTTTGGAAAATTATCGCTTAGTCGATACAACGCTCTATGTGACGCTAGAACCTTGTGTAATGTGCATGGGGGCAATCAGCCATGCCCGAGTCAGGCGCTTGGTGTTTGGCGCATCCGACCCTAAACGCGGTGCGGTCTGTCATGTGTTAAATCTGACGGATGCGCCGTTTTTAAACCATCGCGTGAGTTGGATGGGCGGGGTGCTGGAAGCCGATTGCTCGGAATTGTTAAGGGATTTTTTTCGCGCTAGGCGTTGATGGCTAACGCTTGCTGGCTTGTTGGCAAGCAAGCGTTAGAGATACCGTTTAATCACGCATTTGTTTGTATGCGTTAATCAAGGCATTGGTGGAGCTATCGTGGCTGGTGATGACGTCATCATTTTGCAGTTCCGGCAAAATCACTTTGGCTAATACTTTGCCTAATTCCACGCCCATTTGGTCGAATGAATTGATGTTCCAAATAACACCTTGGACAAAAATTTTATGTTCGTAAAGCGCAATAAGTGAGCCCAGGGTTTTAGGCGTCAGTTTTTTGAACAGGAACGAATTTGACGGTTTGTTGCCGTCGAATACTTTGGAGGCCACTAATACCTTATCTTCCCGCTCGGCAGGTGAAAGCTGTTGTTTGACTTCTTCAGCCGTTTTGCCGCGCATTAACGCTTCGGGTTGGGCAAGGAAGTTTGACACTAAAATGTCGTGATGTCCTGGTAGGTTGTAATGGCTGTTAGCGGCGACCATAAAATCAGCGGGTATCAGTTTAGTGCCTTGATGGATAAGCTGGTAAAACGCATGTTGGCCATTTGTTCCTGGCTGGCCCCAGATAATCGGCCCTGTGTTGTAATCAACTTTTTCCCCGTTCATGTCAATGTTCTTGCCGTTACTTTCCATGTCACCTTGTTGGAAATAGTCGGCGAAATAGCGCATAGACTGGTCGTAAGGTAGTAAGACGTGTGATTCGGCATTAAAGAAATTGTTATACCAAATGCCAAGCAAGGCCATAATGATTGGAATGTTTTGCTCAAATGGCGAATTACGGAAGTGTTCGTCAACCTCAAAAGCACCCTGTAATAGCGCCTCAAATTGATCCATACCGACATATAAGGCGATAGACAAGCCTACTGCTGACCAGAGCGAATAGCGGCCACCTACCCAGTCCCAAAATTCAAACATATTATCGGTATCTATCCCAAATTTAGCGACATTTTCATGATTGGTCGAAATGGCGACAAAGTGTTTGGCAATCGCTTGCTGGTCTTTTGCGCGGTCAAGAAACCAATTACGTGCCGATGTGGCATTAGTCATGGTTTCTTGGGTATTAAATAGCTTTGACGCGACAATAAATAAGGTGGTTTCAGCAGATAAAGGCTTTAATGTTTCAACAAGGTTAGCCTGGTCTATGTTCGAGACAAAGTGCACTTTTAAAGTCTCTGAGCCATAAGGGGTAAGGGCTGTTGCCACCATTTTTGGCCCTAAGCCTGAACCGCCAATCCCAATGTTGACAATATCAGTGATGGTCTTGCCAGTATAACCCCGCCATTCGCCCGAATGGATGCGTGTACAAAATGCCCGCATTTTGCCCAAAACTTGATTGATTTGTGGCATGACATCTTGGCCATCCACATAGACAGGTTGGTTGCTTCTGTTGCGTAAAGCAGTATGCAAAACGGCGCGGTGTTCAGTGGTATTGATATTAGTCCCTGAAAACATGGCGTTGATTTTTTCTTTAAGCTGGGCATGATTGGCAAGGTCAATCAACAAAGGCAAGGTTTGTTCGGTTATCCGGTTTTTGGAGTAGTCAAAGCGTATGTCATCAAGGGATAGGGAGAATTTGCTGTGGCGATTGGTGTCTTGTTCAAAAGCATCTCGTAGCGAGGTATTTTTAATTTGGTCAAAATGGTCTTGCAGTGCAGACCAAGCTTTTGAAGTGGTCAGGGATGACATGTTGAGGCGGCTCCGTTTAGATTTAGTATGGCGAAAAGGCAGGGAGTATAGCAATAGCGTAATAACAGCATTAGCATTTGAACATATAACGCCGGATGTGCTAGAGTTGATCCTTGCTATTGGTCAATAATATAGCAAATTAAAGTCATTTTGTGAGGCTCACGCACACTATAAAGAGCATTCGCATTGTTCTATATAATAATTATCATTTATTGAGACAGGAAGGTATTATGAACACAGCACAGATTTTAAGAAAGGGGTTCTTAGCATTATTTTTAGGGTTATTTATGTCTTCATCGGTATGGGCTCATGGTGGCGCGGCCGGTACGGATACTGACCAATGTAAATTTGAGATGGAGCCTGGCCACTGGATTCATTACACCGCTTATCAGCCTAAAGATTTTCCTGCAGAAGACTTTTGCGGCAATATACCTAACGTAAATTCACTGACTCAGCTGGTTTTTGATTATCAAGACGTCCGGTACAGAAATATGTCAGTTGAATTTGAAGTGACTAAAGAGCCAGAAGGTACCCGTGTATTTTTCCAACCGGCAGCAAAACACAAATCAGGTAGTGTGATGCTGGATTTAAAAAATGGCGTCCCAGAAGCCGGTAAATATTTGATTCATATTACGTTGGTTCCAGATCAAGGCGAGCGTTTAGATGCGCACATGAGTTTTAAGGCAGGCGCCGGCCAATCGGTTAGCAAAAATAGTATGTTGCTTTACGCGTTTTTTGCTTTCGCAGGTTTGTATGTATTGTACCTGTCAAATGCGGGCTTTAAACGTATGGTCGATGAAGCTATAGCAAAAATTAAAAGTTAATGGCTGAACCGTGCGGCGCATTTGCTAGTCCCTGATTAGGTATGCTGATGATTATCGAACAAAGAGGAGATAAAGAATGGTGAAATTATTATCGGTAGGAATGCTGGTTTTGTTTTTTTCTACGCCAGTGCTGGCAAAGGATTATGTGGAGCATGACGGAATGCTTATGGATCATGGTGATGGCCACTTAATGGATATGGCTGGCGGTATGGTCATGGGCCAGAATGCGGATACATTGCCTGGTGGCTGCGATAGCATAGCTGAAACTAAAGAAATCACTGTTCATGCCGGTCATCAATATGCTGAAAAATTTCCGGGCAGGATGTTTGCATTTGATACGCAGGAATTTAAATTTAAGCCGTGCACTAAATTAACCATACATTTTGTTAATGATGATAGTGTCCGTCATCAATGGATGATGCACGGCCTTCCTAAATATTTATATCCAAAAGGCATGTTCCATCTGGAAATAACAGGTCCCGCTAAGATTTCCGGTACTTTAATTTTGCCGCCTGGTGATAAAACCTATCTGGTGCATTGCGATATTGCCCAGCACATGGAAAAGGGCATGAAAGCACAATTAAAAGTCGGGAAAGGCGATGGCGACTTGCCTAGTATTCCTGGTTTAACGGCTAGTGTCGTACCCGATGATTATAAAGCCAGTTTGCCTGAGTTGATTGCTTCTGCAGAAGCCCTGGAAAAAGAGCTTGCTAGTGCGCCGCCAGTTATAAGTGTAGCTAAAGCACCTGTTGACGTCCCTGTTACACCGTCTGATAATTCTGTTATTTCAGGTGTTACAGTCGTTGGTTTGGCAATAGGTTTGCTTGTTGCGCCTTTTTTAGCGAGAAAATTTAAAGGGATGAGCCCATCGGAAATAATTGCCACTATTTTTGAGATGGTGCGGATGGTTTTTGATTTTGTTTTGGGCCTATTATCCCGTTTGATAAAGCGGGTTTCCCCTAACAAAGATAAGATATTGCCTGAAAATTAGGCTTGAACTCAAAAAAGCCCCTGTGTCATTTTTGTGCGCAGGGGTTTTTTTTTGATAAAAATTAAGAATGGGCGAAGTGAGCGAATTATCAGGGCTATTCATTAGCGCATTTATATCATCTACTGTTGCACCAGGTGGTTCCGAAGCTGTTTTGGCGTATCTGGTTTCGGTAGGGCATTATCCGGTTGGGTACTTGCTTATAGTTGCCACAATAGGTAATACGTTGGGAGCAATGACTACCTGGTGGTTAGGTGTGTTGGCGGCAAAAAAATTCCCTGTTGAAACCATGTTGCCAGAGAGAAAGCAAAGCATGCTCAACATCGTCAAAAAAAAAGGTAGCTGGACGTTGCTTTTTAGCTGGTTACCTGTCGTCGGCGATGCTTTGTGTTTTGCAGGTGGCTGGCTGAAGCTGCCTTGGTTGCCAGCATGCCTGTTTATATTGGTGGGCAAGTTGGGGCGCTATGCTGCTATAGCATGGCTGTTTATTTAAGACTCCGGTATAGTTCGCTAATAAATTTATCGTTAAGCGTTAATAAGAGGTTGTTGTGCTACGCCATTTTCCAGAAATTAATAGAATTTACCCTCATAAAAAACGCGATTATTTTATTGCGGCATTTACTTTTTTTTGCGTAGCTGTTTGTTTGTTGAGTGATGCCAATGCCGATATGCTGACACAAAAAATGTTAGGCATCTGTGGATGGCTATTTTTATTTGTCTTGCTGCTGGGCGAGAATAAAGAAGTGAGGACGCAAGTTGTCATTGCCGTTATTTTTGCCACTATTGGTGAACATTTTGCTTCACCTTATATGGGTGGATACACTTACAGGTTTGGTAATGTGCCCGCGTATGTGCCTCCGGGGCACGGGATGGTTTATTTGACGGCAGTTGCTTTGGCACGCTCCGGATTCTTTTTAAGATATGCCAGGGAAATTGCCGTATTTGTTGTATTAGTCTGCGGCGCGTGGTCAATCTGGGGAATTAGTGGCTATGCAGCACAAGGCGATTCTGTTGGCGCCCTACTGTTTTGTGTGTTTTTGGGTTATCTTTTTAAAGGCCGATCCCCGATGGTTTATCTCGCCGCTTTTTTTATTACGACCTGGCTTGAGCTCATAGGTACAGCAGTTGGTACTTGGAAGTGGGCCGCTATAGATCCTGTGTTGAGTTTGCCACAGGGCAATCCGCCCAGTGGTGTTGCAGCTTGGTATTGCTTGGTTGATGCAGTCGCAATTGGTGGTGCCCCGTTGGTTTTGGGTAGAATAAGAAGTGTCCGGGGCTGGTTTAAATCACGATATGTGAAAGCTGGAAAACGTGCGTATGAAGGGGCAGGTAACGACTAGCCGCATGCGTTTAGGGTATATCGTCCCAGGGTCTCGCTGGGATGCAATCAATAATTAATATGAGGTGTGTATGGAACGTCGTGATTTTATTCGTTTAAGCATGGTGGGTGTGGGTGCAAGTGTAATTATTCCAGCGCAAACATTGGCTGAAAATAATAAACAGGTGGCGGTAAAAGGTGATATTTATTACACAAAAGATGAGCCAGGCCGCTGGGGCGGTAAGGTTGCAACGCATTTGCCCAGTATGGAAGTGGTGAAAGAGGGCGGCAAAGTTGCTGTAAAAGTGGTGACTGCGCATGAAATGAAAGGTTATGAACACTATATCGTCAAGCATGTATTGTTAGATGAAAATTATAAGTTTATTGACGAACACCTGTTCAATCCACAAGAAGATAAAGTGGCCATTTCTTCTTTTGCCTTGGAAAATTATAAGGGCACCACTGTGCATGCGCTGAGTTTATGCAACAAACATGACCTTTGGTTAAACTCTGCTGAAATATGAGTCCTGCTAAGATAAAAATCGCACAGGGTGCAAGTTTAGCCACTCTGATTTGCTAGGCTTCTGATAGCTGGCCGGACTATTTAATGTTATGAAAAAACAAAATATTTTTGATTATCCTTTGTTTGCTTTAGGGTTTAGGGTTTTTTTTGCCTTGGCAGGATTGTCCGCACTAATTTTGATAGTGCTCTGGAATGCTATTGTTAAAGGAGATTTGTTAGTAGATAACTACTTCGCTGGCAGCTATTGGCATGGACATGAAATGTTGCTTGGTTATGCGGTAGCGGTTATTGCCGGATTTTTACTTACCGCAGTTAAAAATTGGACAGGTAGGCCAACTTTGACCGGCGACCAGTTAGCAGGGCTTTGCCTGCTTTGGTTGTACGGGCGTATTGTGCCATTCTATGCCGGATTGCTGCCGGATGGCTTGATTGCGCTAGTCGATTTCGCTTTTCTGCCTATGTTAGCTATTCAGGTCAGCAAACCGATCTTGCAGGCAAAGCAAGTAAAAAACTTGGTTTTTATCGCTATCTTGCTGGTGTTGGCATTAGGTAATGCGTTGATACATGCTGAAATTTTAGGTTTGCTAAAAAGCTCGGCAGGGATTGGCATTGAATTGGTTGTCGCAACTATTATTGTCCTTATTTTGGTAATTGCCGGGCGGGTGTTTCCTTTTTTTACAGAGCGTGGCCTGTCGGGAACGTTGATAATAAGAAACCCTCTCTTGGATGGCTTGGCTATTGGCGCGGCTGTTTTAGTTTTTACTATGCAATTAGCGGATGTTTCGGGCGGAGTTTTAGCTACGTTGGCGATTATAGCGGCACTTGTTAATAGCGCTAGATTATCGGGATGGTATGTGCGACGGATATGGTATGTCCCGTTGCTGTGGGTGCTATATGTCGGTTATGGCTGGATTATTGCCGGTTTTCTTTTGACCGCATTGGCGGCGTATTCTTTGGTGATGCCCGCTTTAGCGTTACATGCTTTTACGGTAGGCGGCATTGCCGTCCTGACCTTGGGGATGATGGCGCGGGTGTCATTAGGCCATACGGGCAGGGCATTGAAAGTTTCTAATGCCATTGCAATCGCTTTTGTATTAATCAATTTGGCCACCTTGTTTAGGGTTCTGTTGCCGATAGCGATACCCGACTGGTATGGCTTATTGGTTTATGTTTCAACATTATGCTGGCTTGCCGCATTTGCTTTGTTTGTTTTTGTGTATATGCCGATTCTTGCTCGTGCCAGAATAGATGGGCAAGAAGGCTAAAACACTAACCGTATTGGCTTAAGCTTTATAGCGCGGGTCTCACGGGCGTGATGCTTTGCGCTATAGCTGGTGTCATTATAGCCAATTTTCCTCATCTAAAGTTTAGTGACACACTCCCCTTTTTTCAGATACTCAACAAAGAAATTCATCATGACCACAGTTAATTCCGAGAAACTTTCCAGCGCCCGCTTCACTGAGGCAACTGATGCCTTTGTTGAAGTGTTCACCGCGTCGGTCGATTTTGACCAACGGATGGCACAACAGGATATTCAAGGCTCTATCGCACATGCCACCATGCTGGCTGCTTGTAAGATACTGACCGAGCAGGAACGGGATGACATTATTCAGGGGTTAACGCAGATTAGCACAGAAATCAGCAACGGCGAGTTTGTCTGGTCGATAAAGCAGGAAGATGTGCACATGAACATTGAAGCGCGTCTAACTGATCTAATCGGTATAGCGGGCAAAAAATTGCATACAGGACGTTCACGGAACGATCAGGTTGCAACTGATATCCGGTTATATTTACGCAGCGAAATTGTACACATCACTGCCGAACTTAGCCGTCTGCAACGGGCTATTTTGGACTTGGCCGAGCAGCATGCCGATACCATTATGCCAGGATTTACCCATCTGCAGGTTGCCCAACCCGTTACGTTTGGCCATCATCTGATGGCTTGGTTTGAAATGTTAAGCCGCGACCAGGAAAGGTTGCAAGATTGCTGTAAAAGGATCAATGTCATGCCATTAGGCGCTGCGGCACTGGCGGGCACGAGTTATCCAATAGACCGTTTCATGACAGCCGAGTTACTCGGCTTTAGCAGGCCTTCCGCCAATTCACTGGATTCGGTAAGCGACAGGGATTTTGCCATTGAATTTACAGCGGCGGCCAGCTTGATCATGATGCACTTGTCGCGGTTTTCCGAAGAGCTGATTTTATGGTCTAGTGCCCAGTTTGATTTTATCAACATGCCTGATGCGTTCTGTACCGGCTCATCTATCATGCCGCAAAAGAAAAATCCTGACGTGCCGGAATTGGTGCGCGGTAAGTCCGGACGGGTGACAGGGCATTTGATAGCGTTGCTGATGTTAATGAAAAGCCAGCCGCTGGCGTATAACAAAGACAATCAGGAAGATAAAGAGCCTCTGTTTGATACAGTTGACACCTTGCTCAATTGCTTACGGGCCTATGCCGATATGATCCCGCATATCCAAGCGAAAAAAGCGAATATGTACGCATCCGCCAAACGGGGATTTGCTACGGCAACCGACTTGGCTGATTATTTGGTGCGCAAAGGCATGGCGTTTCGTGATGCCCATGAAGTGGTTGGTCTGGCAGTGCGTTTGGGGCTAGAAAGTAGCCGTGATTTATCGGAACTGTCGCTGGCAGAGTTGCAGCAGTTTTCAACATTGATTGTAGCGGATGTTTTTGATTATTTGACGCTGGAAGGGTCAGTTGCTGCACGTAAGCACATAGGTGGCACGGCACCTGATACGGTAAGAAGCGCTATCGAGGCGGCACGGGTAGGTTTAGTGCCACGCTAGCGAGGATCAAGTTGGCCTTTCCACCGTATAGCGGTAGAAAGGCCAAGAAATCGTCGGCTGGGTTATGCCGATGTTTCTTTAGGGCCGCCGACATCAGCCGGGTCACCTTCATAAGGGGTCGCATATTTACAGTCTTTTTGCGGGCAGACTTTTTCTACGCCGTGTCTTTTGGTTTCTTTAACGGTCAAGATCGGCCACTCACAGTTAGGGCAGCTTTCTTTAATAGGTGCATTCCAAAGGGCGTAAGTGCATTTTGGGTAGCCAGAGCAAGAATAGAAAATTTTACCGCTTTTGGCTTTACGCTTGAGTATCGTGCCTTTTTTGCATTGTGGGCATTCTACACCAGTATCTAAAGGTTTTTCTAAAGGCTCAATATGGCGGCATTTAGGATAACCACTACAACCGATAAATTTGCCATAGCGTCCAGTTTTGATAACTAACGGTGACTCACATACAGGGCAGACGCGGCCTTCCACAACTTCGGATTCATCAGCTGCTCCGCCATCGTCATTAAGATTTCGGGTATATGAGCATTCAGGGTAATGCGTGCAGCCGATAAACCGCCCATTCCGGCCTAAACGAATGGACAAGGGATTACCGCATTCGGGGCACTTTTCGTCGATGGCTTCCTGCGTGACATCTTTACGTTGCACGCTTTCTTCTTTTTCATTGATCAGCGTTTTAAACGGGCTCCAAAATGCGTGCATCAATGGAATCCAGTCTTTTTCTCCCCGCGAGACTGCATCAAGATCATCTTCCAGCTTGGCAGTGAAGTCGTAATCGACGTATTTGGTGAAATGGTCAGTCAAGAACTTATTGACGATCCGGCCAACATCGGTGGGATGGAAACGTTTGTTGTCCAGTGTGACATATTCCCTATTTTGCAAGGTTGAAATAATTGACGCATAAGTTGATGGACGACCAATGCCGTGTTCTTCCAGCGCCTTAACCAGACTCGCTTCGCCATAACGCGGTGGCGGTTCGGTAAAATGCTGGGCGGTGATGATGTCGTTAAGCGGTACCGGCCGGCCTTCTTCCAATGGTGGTAAGAAGCTTTCTTGTTCATCGCCTTCGTTACTATCGTCCTTTCCTTCCAGATAAACTGACATAAAACCTGGTGTGGCGATGGTCGAACCGGTGGCTCTAAAGATATGTTTGCCGCTGCCGCAACTTAAATCGACTGCGACCATATTGATGGTGGCGTGGATCATCTGGCAGGCGATGGTGCGTTTCCAGATCAAATCATAGAGTTTGAATTGTTCGGCACTCAGGTAGTTTTTTAGCTGGTTAGGCAACAAACGGGCTGAAGTTGGGCGTATCGCTTCGTGTGCTTCTTGGGCGTTTTTGGATTTGGTTTTAAATAATCGGGGTTCTTCGGGAACATTATCGCGCCCGTAGTTTTCGGCAATCAGTTCCCTAATGTCCGCTACCGCTTCTACCGACAGGTTGACCGAGTCGGTACGCATGTAGGTAATAAGGCCTTGCGTCTCGCCGCCGATGTCAATGCCCTCATACAACTGCTGCGCGACCATCATGGTGCGTTTGGTTGTGAAGCCCAATTTTCGGGAAGCTTCTTGCTGTAGGGTGGACGTGATAAACGGGGGGGCTGGGTTACGTTTGCGCTGCTTTTTTTCCAGCTTGGTGACCAGCAACTGGCCATCCGCAGCATCCAACAGGGCGAGTCTGGTTTGTTCTGCCTGTTCCTGATGGGTTATGCTGAATTGCGTTAGCTTTTCACCAGAAAAATGAGTCAGTTTGGCTTTAAAAACTTGCTCTTGGGCAGTTAAGTTGGCATCAATTGTCCAGTATTCGCGAGTTTTGAAAGCTTCAATTTCCAGTTCGCGTTCGACGATCATCCGTAGGGCTGGACTTTGTACACGGCCTGCTGACAAGCCACGGCGGATTTTTTTCCAAAGCAACGGTGACAATTTAAAGCCGACCAGATAGTCGAGCGCCCGTCGTGCTTGTTGGGCATTAATCAGGTTAATGGCAAGCTGTTCTGGGTGGGCGATGGCTTCGGTGACCGCTTTTTTGGTGATCTCATGAAAAACAACACGGTGTACAGGCTTGTTTTTGATTAGATTTTTTTCATTCAGCAATTCGTACAAATGCCAAGAAATGGCTTCACCTTCACGGTCAGGGTCGGTTGCCAGATAGAGGGTGTCTGCAGTCTTTAAGGCTTTACTTATGGCTTGAACGTGACGTTGATTACGTTCAATGACTTCATATTTCATCGCAAAGTCGTGGTCGGGATCAACAGCGCCTTCTTTGGGGATCAAATCCCGCACATGTCCATACGAGGCTAATACCTGAAAGTCTTTGCCTAAATATTTTTCTATTGTTTTCGCCTTAGCAGGCGACTCTACAATAACAAGGTTTTTACTCATTTAATCGTTATAGGTTCAAGGTTCAAGATTTAAGGTTCAACGGGGGCTTTTTGCACCTTAGTCACTTGAACCTAGCGTCTGATGGTTCAGTGCAGATAGGTCGGTACAAGATCGTAAACAATATCTTCCATTCTGGAAAAAGCCAGTTCTTCATCTGGCTGGCTGAGCAGGATCATCAAGACGATCCATTTTAGTTTTTCTAAGGATATTTCTTCATTTTCGAGTGCCATAGCCCGGTCGATGACAATTTCTCTATTAGCGGAGTTCAGGATGCCGTTGTGTTCCAAAAACATCAGGAGATTACGGCATTCAAGATCAAGCTTAGCCTGTTCCTGAGGACAAAAAATGCGGAATGCGGCCGAGACGGTAGGTTTTATTGAGCGTTGCAAGCTTAACGATTCAAGCCAGTCAAAGGCTTTGTTCACTTCAAGCTGGGCAAAGCCTGCTTCTTGCAATTCTGTTTTGATGACATCGCTGTCAGGAAGTATTTCAATTTCTTCTTCCATATAGTTTTCGAATAAGTACATCAGGACATCAAAAATATTTTCTTTCATAGTGGATTGTCGTTTATTTAAGTCGAGTGTAGCAACCGCCACTGGTTGCTTCCAGGTAACCTTGCAGTTCTAAAATAAGTAGCATAGATGAAATGACCCCAATCGATAACCCTGAATTTTCAACCAGATTATCAATTGAAGTTGGGCTGAACATAACCAGATTCAATAATGTTTGTTGCTCCAGGTCAAGCACTGATTGTGTTGATATTGCAGAAAAATTGTTATCTTGTTGAATATATTGATTTAATTCTTCAAAAATATCTTGCGTGGTTTCAACTAGTTTTGCACCTTCACGGATGAGGGCGTTGCAGCCGCGTGCTAGGGGGTTATGGATGGAACCGGGAATGGCAAACACTTCACGGTTTTGTTCCAGTGCCATTCGGGCCGTTATCAGTGAGCCGCTTTGTTTGGCTGCCTCAACAACCAACAAGCCTTGGCATAAGCCGCTGATAATCCGATTGCGTCTAGGAAAATGGTTGGCTTTGGCTGTTGTGCCGGGAGGGAATTCTGAAATCATTGCGCCTGTGCTGACAATTTCTGTGGCGAGTTCTTTGTGTCTGGCAGGATAGACGCGATCCAGCCCCGTGCCGGCTACGGCAATGGTATAGCCTTTGTTGGCGAGAGCCCCTTGATGACTGGCTGCGTCAATGCCCAGAGCTAGACCGCTGGTGATGACGAAACCGTGCTGGCTTAAAGTTTGGGCAAAATTGAATGCGGTTTCTTTGCCTGACAGCGAGGGGTTACGGCTGCCAACCATAGCAATTTGTGGCAAGGATAACAATGCGGCATTGCCCCGTACAAATAAAATGGGCGGCGGGTCGGCAATTTCTTTTAGCTGTGTAGGGTAGCTGAGGTCGGCAATTGTAATAACTTGATTGTTTTGTTGTGCTAACCAGGATAGGTCATAATCAATGGCAGTCCAATCAGGATTTTTGATGGCATGTATACTATCGTCTTTTAGCCCTAAAGCAATCAGTGCCGAGCTGGATTCTGAAAATAACAGTGGCGGGGAGTGGCTTGCCAGTAAGCGGAGAAATGTCCGGCAACCAACTCCTGGCGTGCGTAATAAAGCAAGCCAGAATTTGATGTCATCGGTATTAGGTGGCTGAATCAGCGTGCTCAGGGGGTTTGTACTTTATCTAAAACATGGATAGGCTGGATGGCTTTCATCACTAGCGCGTAGCTGACCCGCTCAAATGGACGAAATACCATTAGTACTCCGGCATGTTCATCAGGCAGTTTGACAGTGTCGTTTTTAATCGCGCTGTATTGATCCCTAACTAGCTTGCCTTGTTGGAGGATTTCCAGTTCATGTCCTGGCAACAGGCCATCTTTGGTGCCCTTGTCGATAACCACAACGTTATGCCGGCCAATTTGGGAAACGCCGTCTAAGACACTGATGATGTTGCCAGTAATTTTTTTCTCAGGGGGCCTGGGGAAATAGTTCAAGATAATATCTTCTTCATCTTTACGCATGGTCCGATCGCCGATACGGATTTCACCGTTTGATTTGGTAATGGCTAATGTTGCCGGATCGCCTGCTTGCTGTAAACTAACATCAGCGATGTATTTTGCCTCATAACCCAAGATTTCTTTTGTGGTAGGGCTAACGTAGGCGCCACCAGGCCGATATACAGTGTATGAGATAGTGTTGGGGGTGTTTATCGAACGGACATAGATGCGGTCACCGGCACCGGCAACTATATGTTCTCCGGCCAAGCCAATAACATAAGGTGAGTCGTTCAGGTCATTTTTTCCAACAACCTTGGGTGATGTTAAGAATGCCGAGATTTCATTCGAAGGTATTAACTTGATAGCTTGTTTCAAGTTAATTTCACGTATGCACGGTAGTAGTTTGCCGTTTTCATCGACAGCAAAGTTTTTGCGGCCATGCTTATAATCTTCTTCTTGAAGGACGCATGGGCCATGCACAAGAGGACTATCAAATTGCTCGGTTCTGGAAAGGCTAAGCTGGGGCTTACCGTTAACCATGGAAAAATAAATAGTATCGCCGGGATAAATCAGATTAGGGTTTTTGATTTGTGTGTTATCGCGCCACAGTTCAGGCCATTGCCAAGCATGATGTAAAAACTTGGCCGATATATCCCATAAGGTATCGCCTTCAACAACAGTGTATTGATCGGGATGCGCAGGGTTTATTTGGATGTCTTCGGCCCATAAACAGGCACTGAAAAGCAAAGAAAATAGCAACCCTGAGAGTGTTCTAAAAGCCATAGTGATTCCTTAGGAGTCTTTTGATCGGTTTGAATTCAAAGTTTAGATGAATTCAGATAGGATTCAAGTCTGAAAGTAACTTATTGATTTATCAGGATTAAAAACTCTCTCTTTTGGTGAGGTGTGACACCTGATCGATACCTGTTAATTTGTTATTTTTGCAGTTTGTTTTAATAGTTACAAGATAAATCCAATATCAGGTGCGCATTCATTCTCAAATGCTTGTTTATTCAGAGCATATCTTATAACTCAAAATCAAATAGACCGGATGGGTCAATTTCACTGTTTGTTGCCTTGCGCTGCGATGGCATCAGAGACAGGCTTGGTTTGAAAATCTCGTTTTGTGCTATATCGCCCAAGGCTAAATGCCAGCCAGTTATGCACGGCGATGATATGTTTTAAAAGTGTTCTTAGGATTAGCAGTCTAGGCCGAAAGCACACTAAAAAAATTCTGGCCAATTTGGCTCAACAATTGTAAGACCCACCATGATGACTTATTTTGCACTGAACCGGCGAAAGATATACGCTTGATTAAGCCGGTGGAAGCACAGCTTTAACTGAAGCGTTTCCGGTTTAGACACACCTAAACAACACAGCAACACGTCACGATCACATAACAAGAGGGGTAAGTTAGTGAAATTCATTCATGCCGCAGACATACATTTGGATAGTCCGTTAACCGGGTTAAGCGCTTATGCCGATGCCCCGGTGGAAATGCTGCGCACGGCGACCCGCGATGCCTTTACCAACCTAGTTACCGAAGCGCTTGAGCAACCCGTTGACTTTATGGTTATTGCCGGCGATCTGTACGATGGTACTTGGAAGGATCACAACACCGGCATTTATTTCTGTAAAGAAATGGGGCGCTTAAAAAAAGCAGGAATACTGGTTTACCTGCTGTTCGGCAACCATGATGCCGAAAGTGAAATGACCAAAAAACTGCAATTGCCTGACAATGTCTTTACTTTCGACACCCGCAAGCCCACTACTTTTTGTCTGGAAAGCCTAAAAGTCGCCCTTCATGGCCGTAGCTTTAAGGAAAAGGAAACACTGGAGAATCTTGTGACAGGGTATCCGGCTCCGACACCGGGAATGTTCAATATTGGCGTATTACACACCGCGCTTGAGGGCAATGCGGCGCACGCCAGCTATGCCCCGTGCAGTATTGATGAACTTCATGCCAAAGGCTACCAGTATTGGGCATTAGGCCATGTCCATGAGCATCAAATTTGGCAAGGCACCTCGACGGTGGTTTTCCCTGGCAACCTTCAGGGGCGACATATCCGGGAGACGGGCCCACGCGGGGCGGTTCTCGTCACCGTGAATGAATCTGGCGCTCCAGAAGTTGAACGGCTTTTTGTGGACGTACTGCGCTGGTGCAACCTTGAAGTCAATGTAAGCGAGTGCCATTCTTTATCTGAAGTGGTGCTTGCCATTGGTAAAGGGCTAAATGCACTTGTCCAAAACGCCGCCACTTCCATTCCAACCGCCATAAGAGTCACGGTTATCGGCAAGACACCGGCTCATGGTGAGCTTTTCGGGCTGGAATCCCAACTGCGTGCCGAGGTCTTAGCCTTGGCTGTCACCATTGGGGCGGAGCGAATTTGGATTGAAAAGGTCAGCGTCAACACTTCAGCCACGGATGACGGTGTAGCGGTCAAGGCGAGGGTCGATGCACTTTCAGACTTGCAGGATCTGCTCGAGGCTGCTGAAGCAGACCCGGACTTTCTCAAAAGCCTACAAGAAGAGCTTTTAGGCTTGGTCAACAAGGCACCCTTGGAGTTGCAAACCGCTGTCCCTTATTTCAAGGACATCCGCTCCGGCGACCTGGCCGGACTGGTGCGCGAAGTGCGTTCGGGGCTAGTCTCACATTTGGCAATGGTGGAGTAAGCGATATGCGCTTTCATCGTTTAGACCTTATCAAATATGGCAAGTTTTCTGACCGTTCAATCGAGTTCCCGGAAGCCAAACAGGATTTTCATCTGATTGTCGGTCCGAATGAGGCGGGTAAGTCCACCTTACGCGCCGCGATTGTTGATTTGTTGTTCGGCATACCCACGCGTTCTGCGTTAGGTTTCTTGCACCCGCTCAACGAACTGCGCTTGGGGGCGCACATCGGCAACCCGTCGGGCGCTTTGGAATTTCATCGGGCAAAAGCCCAAAAACAAACGGTGCGCTCACCCTTGGATGTTGTCTTGCCGGAATCCGTGTTAATACCGTTTCTGGGGACTGCGGATAGGCATTTTTTCGATCAGATGTTTGGCCTTGACCACACCCGTTTGGTTTCGGGAGGCAATAGCATCTTGAATGCCGAGAACGATGTGGGCCAGATACTGTTTCAATCAGCGGCGGGCGTTGCCAGTCTCGGCAAAATTCGTGATGCGCTGGTCGCTGAAGCCGATAAACTTTGGGCGCCGAGAAAATCGGCCGATAGAGCCTATTACATCGCTGCCGACCAGCTCGAAAAGGCGGCAACTACGTTAAAGGAAGCAACCGTCCGAACCAAGGTGTGGGTGGAGGCCAATAATAAGGTTGAGGAACTGCAAGAATTGTTGAGTGGTGAGCGTGACCGCCATCAGCAACTCCAAAGCCAGCGAAATAGCCTTGAACGCATTCGAAGGCTGGCACCCTTTTTGATCGCCATCAGGGATAACGAGATGAAGTTGGCTGAACTTGGTGAGGTGATTGAATTACCGACTGACGCAGCCACGATTTTATCGGTGTCAGAGCGAGACCTTGCCGTAGCACGCCAGCGTTTGGAACTGCGGGAGAGTGAAGTTGAGAAAACTACAGAGGCTTTAGGACACATCCATGTCGACGAAGCCATGCTGGGCATGGCTGCTGACCTTGTTACACTCGATAACCTTCGACTTCAATACAGCGCCTATCACCGGGATATTGAACGTCGAAGAAATGAAATAGCCGCCCTTTGGCAGGAGGTTGGCAATTCATGCGCCCAGCTGGGTTGGCTGCCGGAATCCGAACAGGCTATCGCCCAACGCCTGCCCAAGCTTTTGGTACAACGTGAACTCAGACAATTGATCCGTGATCATGGTGGGGTCATTCAGACCCTGCGGTCAGCTGAAAAGGCGGAAAGCAATAAGCTGTCCGAAATTGACCAACTGTCAAAACAACTGGCCAATGTCCAGGAAGGCGAAATAAAACCCGCCCTACGTGCGGCATTAGCCCATGCCAAGTCTTTCGGTGATTTACAGGCTACCCATCAAAAGCAACAACGTGTCCTGACCAAAGCCAAATCAGCGTTGGAAAGTTCCTTGCAAGAATTAGGACAATGGCAGAAGCCATTGGCTGAATTGATCACAATACAGCCACCTGGCCCAGAAAAAATATCACGTTTGCAGCAAGACCGTCTGAGTCTTATCGCCGATCAAAAAGCCGAATCAGTGAGGCTGAACACCCAAAAGGCAGAGGTCGCTCGGATTGAATTGGCTATCTCCCAATTTCAGGAACTGCATCATCCCACTACCCGTGATACCGTCCTGCAAGCACGGAAAGAACGGGACGCATCATGGCTTGCTATCAAAATTGGCGAGGCTACGCTGCAACAAGCCGCCCCAACATTCGAAGCGACAATAGTTTATGCCGACAGCGTTGCCGATAAGCTGCTGGATGATGTGGAGGAGGCAACTGAACTGCAAAGCTTGTTGCATCAGCTTGAGCGCGAAAAGCAGCAGCTGTTGATTATTGAAAGTCGGCAGACGGACTTGGAACAGGAAATCCAACGGCTTGATGAGGGTTGGGCAAAACAGGCGATCAGCCTCAATTTGGTGGGTATGCCGTTAGAGGAAATTGGAACCTGGATAATCAAGCGGGAAAAGGTTCTTAGAGCGGACACTGTTTATCAAGAGGCTCAAGATGATGTTGACTCAACTTGTCGATGGGTCGAGGAAGCCAGCATCAACCTGATGAACGCCTTACGGGAAACCGGGCTTAAGGTGTCCGAAGCCGATAGCCTTTCGTTGCTCAGTGTGCAAGCGGACAATTTTATCCAAGAAACCGATGGTGCGAACGTCCGCCGTGAAACATTATCCACCCAATTGCTTGCCGCGAAGACCCTTGCAACCACGCTAAACCAAGCGACCGATGACGCGAAGGCAGAGGAAAACCGCTGGACTGAAGCATGGTCCACTACGCTGGTAAAAGCGGGATTATCCCCAGATAGCGATCCAGGAATCGTTGAAGGCGCACTTGAACTTATTGGCAAAATTGCTGAGAAATTGGAAAAGATGCGCCAAATTCAGGTTGAGCGTATTGATACCATGAACACTGATCTTAAGGGCTTTTCTGTTAACGCTAATCGTTTGGCGGAAATCATTGCACCAGAACTTACTGGTATGTCGGCTAGCGAAATTGCCCTAGAACTTGCAAACCGGCTGATCCAGGCCCGCGAATCTCATGCAGAACGGGAGCGTTTGAAAGACGTGTTGCGTTCAGCTCAGACCCAAGTCCTTGAAGCCAAAGAATTGATCCAAACGGCAACGGCAAACCTGAAGCCATTGATGGCTAGGGCTAACGTTGATACCACTGCGTTGTTGGCAGAAGCCATCAGGCGGTCTGACGAACATCGCCGTTTAAACGCCGGGTTGGTCGAGTCCCAAACGTCCCTGCTCAATGGGGGGGATGGTCTTAACCGATCACAAATCGAAGCCGAGATTGATGCGGCCGACTTAGTCCAGTTAGTATCCGGGCTAGCGAAAATCAATGATGAATTGTCTGACACCGTACAGCGGCAAACCGATCTTTCGGCTGACTTGGCTAATGCGGCACGGATTTTGTCCGACATCGGTGGTTCTGATGCCGCCGCCCAAGCTGAAGCACAACGGCAAGAAGCGATTGCCAAAATGGCGGATGTGGCGGAACGATATGTTAAAGTCTTAACAGCCGGACATTTGCTCCGCTGGTCGATAGAGCGCTATAGGGAAGAGAAACAAGGGCCATTGCTGCTGCGGGCAAGCTCAATCTTTTCAACTTTAACTTCAGGGGCGTTTCGGAAGCTTGTTGTGGATTTTGAGCGCGAACCGATGGTTTTGGAGGGGGTGCGGTCGGACGGAAAACTGGTCGGTATCTCTGGGCTCAGTGACGGTACACGGGACCAACTCTATTTGGCGCTTCGACTGGCCGCCTTGGAAATGCACTTGGAACAGACCCTGCCTTTGCCCTTCATCGCCGACGACCTGTTCATCAATTACGATGATGCACGGTCAAAGGCAGGGTTTGAAGCCCTCAAGGGATTATCCGAGCAGACGCAAGTCATTTTTCTAAGCCATCATGACCATTTGATACCAACAGTCCAAGCCGTTTTTGGAAAACAAGCCAATATTATCTATTTGTGATTGATACTATGTCGGCAATTATGCAAATGCACTGAAAGGCTAACGGCCTCTGTTTTTATCACACCAATCAACGAAACTATTAAGGAATAAATCGGAACCCATCGACGCCATTGTCCAGCACGCCGTTCAGCGGCAGCGGTGACATTTATCAGATCAGGCCCAGCAATTATTAATCTCCGATGCAAAATTAGCCTGCACGCTGTTCCAGACATCGCCCGTCGCTGTAAACGGCATTCGCATCGTTTCCTAAATACCCCCCACATAGCGGACGTGGCGCATCCATGTGCATGGCTGCATTATCCAGTTGGCTGGTGGCTAGTCCCATACTGCCAGAGGGCATTTGGCAGCAATTGACCCGCCTCACTAGGCCGTCGGCTATTTTACAGCGGACGCTTTTGCGTTGAACACTTCGCAGGCGTTGGGATCATTTTTTTTTGATATAAAAAACTTGTGCCGTTGATAGTCTGGTCAGTTCAATAAGCTCATGGCCTGCTTGATCGACATAAACCCCAAAATCCAGATGGGCCGCGGGGTCGGTTGTGATGACTTTGACGACATCCCCGCTTTCCATAGCCATCAAGGCTTTTTTAAGGCGCAATAACGGCAAAGGGCACAGTAATCCGCTTGCGTCGATTTCTATAGTAAATTCAATCATGATTCGCTTTTAAGTTTCTCTATAGCACTTTGAAGCGCTTATAATACCACCCCCTATTCAATCCACGAATTATCGTAGCAATGGATTATTTCCCAATTTTTGTAAAACTTAGCGGGCAAAACTGCCTTGTTGTCGGTGGCGGTGAAATAGCGGCGCGAAAAATTGAGTTACTGGCGCGTGCAGGTGCAAAAATTACCGTAATCACCAGAAAAGTAGGTTCGCCGGTCGCGGCTATAGAAGCCAAATACGGCTTGGTTATCGTGCAAAAATCGTTTGCAGAACCCGATTTGCAAGACTTCAAGTTAGTGGTGTCGGCCACCGACAATAAAGAGACGAATCAATTGGTCGCCAAAGCAGCTAACGCGTTAGGCGTATTGGTTAATGTGGTCGATGACCCCAGCCTGTGCAGCTTTATCTTTCCGGCGATTATAGACCGCTCGCCTATTATTGCAGCGGTTTCTTCAGGCGGTGCGGCGCCCGTTTTGGCACGGTTGCTTAGGGCCAAGATAGAAACCACGATTCCACCTGCTTATGGGCGGCTGGCGCAGCTTGCCGAAAAGTTTAGAAGCCAGGTTAAACAACATCTTAAAGACCCTACTCAGCGCAGGATTTTCTGGGAGAATTGCTTTCAAGGGCAAGTCGCCGAACAAGTTTTTGCGGACAATGGGCCACAAGCCGAACAGTGCTTACTGCAAGCATTGGCCGGTCAGCAACAATACACTAATGGTGAGGTGTACTTGATTGGTGCCGGTCCCGGTGCGGCGGACTTATTGACGTTTCGGGCACTGCGGCTAATGCAGCAGGCGGATGTGGTGGTGTATGACCATTTGGTTTCGCCAGAAATCATAGATTTGGCGCGGCGTGACTCAGAAAAAATTTATGTCGGCAAACAACGGCAAAAGCATACCTTAGCGCAAGAAAGCATTAACACGCTATTGGCAGATTTGGCCAAAGCAGGGAAGCGGGTGGCGCGGATAAAAGGCGGCGACCCGTTTATTTTTGGCCGTGGCGGTGAAGAAATCGAGACCTTGATGCAGCAAGGCATCCATTTTCAAGTGGTGCCCGGTATTACCGCCGCATCAGGTTGCGCGGCCTATGCAGGCATTCCGCTAACGCACCGCGAACACGCGCAATCCGTCACGTTTGTGACGGGGCATTTAAAAGACGATTCCATCAATTTAAACTGGACGCAGCTTGCCGCGCCAAATCAGACTATTGTTGTTTATATGGGTCTGGTAGGATTGGAAAAAATCTGCCTATCGTTGATCGCCCACGGCAGTCCAGAAAATTTGCCGGTCGCGTTGATACAACAGGGAACAACGGAAACCCAGCGGGTAATCACCGCGACCTTGGCAACTTTGCCGGAGATAATTGCCAGCCAGACGATTCTGCCGCCGACGTTAATCATAATTGGCACCGTAGTGACCTTGCATGACAAATTGAATTGGTTCAATAGCAGTGGTGCTGGCATCGATGTGTGATTTCGACACATCCGGTAACTTAGTTTGCTGAATCTAATCCAGTTTGGGGAAATTGTTGTTGTAAAAATGCTAGCACGTCCTCATTGTTGACTTGGTCATAAAGGGCTTCGACTGACACACTGATGCCCAATGAATGGAAGGTGAGCTGATCACCCAAGTAATAATAAAATGATTGCCAATGGTCTTTTTTGCGGTTTGGTCAAAACGGCGGGTAGATTTGGATAACACTTCAACAATAATGACGGGTGCGGTTTTGTAATAATCGTTTTCGTTATCTTCGCTGCAAACGACCATGACATCAGGATAGAAAAAATCGTCAGCGACTTTGACTTTCATGTCCGCCATAAACGTCCGGCAGCGCGTGCCTTTTAGCTGGCTCTTCAATTCGCTGGCTATATTGAGTGCCAACAAATTATGGTTCTCGCTAGCCCCCGCCATCGCATAAATTTCACCGTCGATGAGTTGGTGTTTAGTTTTCGACTGCAACTCATTTTGCAGATAATCTTCCGTACTAACGCGGTGAACAGTGTGTTGTAGCGACATAATTGGGTCTTGACTGAAGGTGGTGGTGTCCAAGCGTTCAAATAAATTAAGCATAAAACGCCAAGTGGTAATCTTTTAAGCGTTACTTTGGCATTTTGTCAGTTCGATGATTTCTTTTAAATAGGAAATTTCTTTCAGTTGCTGCTCGACGATGAGTTGCAGTTTTTGTATTTCAAACTGGGCTTCTTTGGAATCGCTGATGTTTTGTCCAATATTGCTGAACTGATTGTTATTGCCTATTAAGCAAGCCACTGTCTTCTCGCCAAAATTAAACAATTCCACCAAATCCATTTCAAACGTGTTGGCAATTTGTTCCAACCTGGACACAGACACATCCGTTTCACCGCGCTCGATATTCGCATAAGTATTTTTGGAAATGCCTAATTTTTCCGCCATCTCTTCCTGAGAAAAGTCTTTCAATTGCCGGATGGTACGGATTTTTTCATTAACTTTCATAGTAGTGCGCTCATACTGTGGAAAAGACAAGTTTGGCTGGGTGGTAATAATTTTATTCTAACATCAAAATCGACCCGCATCCTTTAGTTGGGATGTGTGTGAAGAAAACTAGATAAGCAGGCCATGCCGAATACCGCAGCGGCAAACCTGATTTTTTGCGCGGTTATTTTTGAGGAATATCCCATGATAAAAAAACAATTTCTATTGGCAGTATGTGTTGTTTCCGCTTTATTTACCTCTGAAAGCTTTGCCATAGACAAAATGCAGAAAGCTGTTTCTGGGGAAGTTGCCTGTATTGGCAGTGATGGTCTGTTTCCAGACGGTAAAGTAACCACCAATTTTGTATTCCGTAACTTGGATACCATCCGTTCCATATCGTTTACAAAAATTAGCCTTTACACTGAAGGCGGGCAGTTAGTCAGTTCGCTGCTTCCTGCCAACTTCCCTGCATCATTTAGGGAAATCATCGGGCCTTCTGTCAGCACGGCCTTAAATTCAACCGAATTGCTCAACGGTGTAACGGGGGGGCGCTTGACGCTCAAAATCAGTTTTAAAACCACAGACGGCATAGCCGCCATCGCACCTCATGCCGTGTCTGCCCAAGTTGATTTCGCGGCTAATGGGGATCGTATTTCCAGAGACACCATAGAGTGTGTCTATACCCTGCTTAAATAAGACAATACCCCCTTATTATCGTTGGAGAGAAACGTATGAAAAAAAGACAAACAATGTTACTGGTAAATGCCCTAACCACGGCCTTGCTGGCTTCAAGCGCAACGGCTGTTTTTGCTGATTCTGCCAAAGTGTTTAATCCTGATAACAGCCATTATTATCAGCGGTTTGATATTGCCGATATAAATTGGAACACGGCAAAGGGTAACTGTGAAGCATTAAGAGGGCATTTGCTAACCCTTCCCTCAGAAAGTGGTGTCTCTTCTGAGGAAAATTTTGTTTATACTCAACTCGTTAGCAAATCACCTGCCGGTTCAAATGCAAACTACTTTATTGGCCTTTTTTATACTCCAAGCACCTTTACTTGGGCTTGGGTGACAGGGGAAACCTATCCTCTCTTTTCCGCACCACCTTCTGTTGTGAATTACAATTATATTGTGATGAATTCCGCTGCTCTTGATACTTGGTACATCAGACCCGTTCAATTTAATGGCAATAGCAATTCTCATACTGCTGGCTACATCTGCGAATGGGACGGCAACCACTTCGTAGCCAATGCCACCATACCCGACCTCAACGCTAACGGCGTACCTGAAATTGCCTCGCTGTATCTCGACTACAAAAACAACAAACACACCGTCATTATCCGTGATCCGCAAAGCCATGCCACTATCAGCACTTTAACCTTTGCCACCAGCACCACACCACCGATAGGTTTGGCGGTCATCCCAGGTAATGGATTTTTTAATGACACCAAAATTGCGGTACTTTCAAACCTCAATGTCCAAATCAAAGACGCAAAAGACAACAGCAAAGTGTTGAAGTCAATCAAATTCTTGAATAAGACTTACCAGCCCCGTGCCCTCAGCGTGATGCCTGACACCGACAACAACGGTTTTGACGAATTGACGGTATTGGGTATTTTAAAAACCGGCAAAGCCACCTCAGAAACACGCGACAGCAGCACAGGGGCAAAGCTGTTTAGCGACACGTTTTAAATGGCACGGTATTTAGGCTTACCCTAAAAGTTTGTAGGTTGGGGTGACGCGAGGAACCCCAACATCGGGGGTCACTGTTGTTGGGGTTCGTACCTTACCCCAACCTACGGCACTGCACATAAAACATGCCCAGTGGGAGCGGCTTTAGCCATGTAGGGTACGCACCGCGTACCTTTTTAAAATCAGCTTTACTCAAGCATGGTTTAAGGTACGCGGTGCGTACCCTACGGTTTTCTGACGCTGGAAAAGGTTTGCACCCCGATTCCAGCTCACTTAATCCACTGTATTTGTCCAAAATTCCTTAAAACGCACACCCCGGCTTAACGCCCAACTTTTTCAAAATCATCGCCAACGGGCAAAATCCCGTAAACGCGGACTGGAACAAATTCGCCCCGACAAACGCGGTGAACCATAGCCAGTTTTCCGAATGGAAATGCGCCAATAGCAAGCTAATCAAGATAAAACTACCGGCAACAGCATAAACTACGCGGTCAATCGTCATCTTAATGCCCTTTTAAACGCACTACGCCGATTAATTTCAGCATCAGTTTTTCATAAAATGGCTCGCTGATACCCTTGCGGATTTTGCGCATGAAATATTTTTCAAAGCCGATTTTTGCCCAATGCACCCATTTGCCCTCTGCCGACCAAGTGACATTGCGCGGCGGAATTTGCGGTTTGGCCAAAAATGCCACGCCGGAATCACCAAAATCGGCCAGGCACAGCGCGTTCCATGTCGCAATATGGCTAGGTTCTTTGCCTGCCAATTGATCAGCAATGTTATGGGCGGTCGCCGTCACCATCGACTCGATCATGTAACCCGTTTTGGGTGCACCGACCGGCACTGGCGTTTTCTCAACGGGCGGGATGGCGATACAAACGCCGACCGAATAGATATTTTTAAAGGTAGTGTTGCGCTGATGCCCGTCCACCAACACAAAGCCGCGCGGGTTGACCAAGCCTTCAACACCGACATTACGCACGGCATCAATGCCGGTAAATGCAGGCAACATCATCGAATGCTTGAATGGCAATTCGTGCTTTTTCTTGTCGTTGCCTTCGTCATCCACTTCGGTGACATACATCATGCCCTCTTCGATTTTATCTACCTTGGCATTGGTTATCCATTTGATGCTTTTGTCGCGTAAGGCGCTTTCCAGCAGGCCTTTGGTGTCGCCGACCCCGCCTAAGCCCAAATGACCGATATACGGTTCGGCAGTGACAAAAGTCATCGGCACTTGGTCGCGGATTTTGCGTTTGCGCAATTCGGTTTCCAATATCATTAGATACTCGTAGGCGGGGCCATAACAGGATGCGCCTTGCACCGCACCGATAATAATTGGCCCTGGGTTTTCCATAAACTTGTCCCAATCTTGGGCGGCAACTGCGGCATGGTCAACATGGCAGACGGATGAGGTATAGCCATCGGGGCCTAAACCTGGAACTTCATCAAATGCCAAACGCGGGCCGGTGGCAATGATAAGGTAATCGTAATTAACAGCTGAGCCGTCGGCCAACAAGACTTGGTTGTTGATTGGATCTATTTTGGTGGCGGCTTTCTGGATAAACTCGATGCCTTTCTTTTTCATTACCGGCGCCAGTTCGATTTTTAAATCTTCCGGTTTGCGCCACTTTGGTGGTACCCACGGGTTTGACGGGACAAAATGAAAGGTAGGGCTATCAGAAATCACGATGACCTCATGATTTTTTTTGACAGTTTCTTTCATTTCATAAGCCATAGGTACACCGCCTATGCCTGCACCTAACACTACTATTCGAGCCATGATGTTCTCCTCATTAGTTATTGTGTGCCATGTTGTTAGTGTGGCGTCATTATAAAAATGCCGCCCCTAATAGAAAGCGGGGGTAGCATTCCTTACGAATATTAGCACTTGCTAAAATACTATTCAAATACTAAACTTCATTATTCGAGTTTAATTGCCTTTCAACAATTTACCAGCGAAACTATCTTAAATCCGCTCCAATTAACTCCGTCCAGAGAGTCAGTATGCCTAAACTAACCAACAAACAGACCCTAAGCCTGGTTGTTTTGATGACGCTACCTTACTTGTCCGGCATTGCGGATGATAAGTTCAAATTAGCCGACAATCCAGCGGCTGATGCCCACGTTAGCGGGCAATCTTTTACGTTAGCCCAAGCGATTGATTACGCCCTGGCTAACAATCCTGATATGCAAATTGCGGCGGAGCGTATCGGTGAGGCAGAAGCACAATTGGGGGTGGCGTTGTCCGCCTTTTATCCGCAAGTGACTGCCCGTGTGGGTTACGAAAGCTCTAATAATCCGGCCCGCGTGTTTGCCATGATTGTCGCGCAAAGGCGTTTTGATAGTGGCTCGATTGCCAACATCAACCAGCCCGGTTTCCATGAAGATTTCCGGCCGGAAATAACCGGAAAAATGTCGTTGTACCGTGGTGGCCAAGACCTTTACAACAGCGAGGCGGCAAAGCTAGGCATAAGGTCTGCCGAACTGGAACAATCCGCGCTGCACAACGCACTCATTCAAGCCGTTACCGCCTCGTATTACGGTTATTTGGCGGCGCTGGAAGCGCATAAAATCGCGCAGGACTCCATTGCCGCCATCAACAGCGAATTGGAGCAGACCCGCAAGCGATACGCGGCGGGGACTGTGCTGAAATCAGATGTGCTATCGTTGGAAGTGCAACTGGCGGATGCCCAGAGTGCAGAAATCAGGACAGCTAACGGTATCGAACTCGCGCAGACCAGTATGGCCACATTGCTCGGTAAGTCAGCACATCAGGCTTTTACAATTGCACCGTCAGCCAACCTGCCTAAACCCGTATTAGCCACAGCATTCAATGCGCTGCTGGATCAGGCTTTGGTGCAAAGGCCTGAAATTAAAGCCGCCGCCACGCAAGTGGCAATTAGCGAAAAACAGTTAAAAAGCGAGCAGGGCGCTTATTTACCCAGAGCCGATGCGTTTGTCAGTTACGGGCAAAATAGCGCTGAACCGGGGTTTTCAGCTAACAGGGATAATGTCACCGTCGGTGTGGCTGTTGAAATGGATTTGTTTTCCGGTTTTAGCACCCAGCAACGGGTTAGTGCCGCGACCCGCAAAGCCGCAGAAGCCAGGGAAACAGAGCGTAAGATCAAGCTGGTTATAGAGCAGGAGGTCAGGACGGCCTACCTGCAACTCGAAGAGGCGCTGGCACGGTTGCATGTGGCTGAAACATCAGTTGCCGCTAGTGATGAGGCCTTACGGTTGGTGAACGAACAACGGCGGGCGGAAGTGGTGACGGTCACCCGTTACCTCGAATCCGAAGTTGCCAGAAATAAAGCCCACTCCAACACGATTGCCGCACGTTATGATGCGTTGAGTGCTGAAGCAGCGTTAAAAAAAGCCATCGGCGCCTGGAAATAAAGGAAAACTCATGTCACAAACCGACCTAAAAAAGCCCAATAAACTCATTATGTTGGCAGTCGCTATCGTGGTGCTGATCCTGTTGTTGCTTTATATGCAGGGTAGTTTCGTCAGCAAGGTAGACCCTGGCGTAACCCAACCGGCAACCGCCACCACCAGCTCAAAGGGTAATACGGCACAAGTCGAAAAAAGGACGGTTGATGACATCCTTACTTGGCCTGGCACGGTGCGTTCCCGAACAGTTGCCAATATCTCGCCAAAAATGACCGCGCGGATTATCGACATTAAAGTCAATGCCGGCGACAAGATCAAAAAAGGCGATATTATCGCCAAACTCGATGAACGCGACATCCATGCCCAAGAAAACCAAGCCTTGGCGGGGGTTGCCAGTGCCAGCGCACAAGCAAACAGGGCGAAAGCCGATGCGCAACGCACCCGATCTTTGTACAGCAAGGATGCCGCAACGCGTGAAAACTTGGATGCCGTGGTGGCGCAGGAAAAATCAGCGCAAGCCTCAGTGAACCAAGCGATGAGTGCAGTTAATGAAATCAGGACGCATCTGGATGACGCCGTATTACGCGCGCCGTTTGACGGGATTGTGGTCAAACGCCTTAAAGAACCTGGCGATATGGGGCTGGCTGGCGTTCCAATCGTGACTATTCAAACACCGAAAGGTCTGCGGCTGGAAGCCGATGTACCCACCACTTGTGCAGGCCGTGTTAACATCGGCATGACTGTTACCGTGCGCATCGACACCTTACGGCAAACAACGACAGGGCAGGTTGATGAAATTATCCCCGAGGTTGATCCGCAAACCCGCACCCAACTCATTAAAATTGCCCTACCTGCTATCGAAGGCTTACAGCCAGGCCATTTTGGCTGGTTGGAACAAGCCTGCGACCAGCACGAGGCCTTGTTGATACCGGTAAGCGCCGTGCAGCATATCGGCCAACTGGAAGTAGTCCAGGTGCTGGCGGACGGCAAGCAAACCATGCGCCACATCCGGACTGCGAAGACCTTTGGCGACCAGATTGAAGTGTTGTCCGGTTTGCACGCAGGCGAAACTGTCATTGCCAACCCCGCACAGGTGCAATGATGGATGAGCTACAGACGCCCAAACCCAGACGTGGCCTGACGACCAAAATCGTCAAGGTCTTCACCACCTCGCAGCTGTCGATCCTGTTCCTGATTATTTCCCTGCTAGCGGGTGCGGCGGCGCTGCTGCTGACACCGCGCGAAGAAGACCCGCAAATCGTCGTGCCGGTCATGGATGTGATGATCCAATACCCCGGCGCGTCCAGTGAAGAAGTCGAAAAACTGGTGGCGACGCCGCTGGAGGTGCTGCTCAAACAGATAGAAGGCGTCGAATACGTGTATTCGATCTCCAAGCCGGGTATGGCAGTGGTTACCGTGCGCTATTATGTCGGCGAGGATTTTGAGGACAGCCTGGTTAAAACTTGGGACAGGCTCATGTCCAACCAGAACCTTATCCCTCCAGGCGTTGCCAGCTGGACAGTGAGCCCGGTTGAAATCGACAACGTGCCTATCGTGTTGCTGACGTTATCATCGCAAAATGATTTGCAAGATGCTTCGGCCTTAAGGCGTATCGCCGATGAGCTGATTATCGCGCTGCGCGGCGTTGAGGATGTCGGCAAAAGTTGGGTGGTTGGCGGCGAACAGCGGCGCGTGTCGGTTTACGCCAACCCTGCCAGCCTGACCGCGCACGGCGTGACGCTGGGCGACATCACGCAGGCGTTGGCGAATGCCAATGTCAACCTCCAAGCCGGCAGTTTTGAGCGCGGCAACAAGGAAATCCTGCTCGAAGCAGGCCCGCACTTCACGTCATCGGCAGACGTCGCCGCGACCGTCATCAAGAGCGTCGACGGCAGGCCAGTTTATCTGCGTGACGTCGCCCGCATTGAAGATGGCCCTGCCGATGTCAACCATTACACCCGCACCGGCTTCGGCCCTGGCGTTGCCGGGCTGCCGACTATCGGCGCGGCTTCCGGCAAACAGCCGGAAGTTGGCGAAGAGCGGCAGATGGTGACTATCGCCGTCGCCAAGCGCAAAGGCAGCAATGCTGTAGAGGTTGCTAGAGCAGTCATCGCCAATGTCGAAAAATTGCGCGGCACGCTGGTGCCTGACGATGTGCTCATCAGCATCAGCCGAGATTATGGCGAAACCGCAAACCACAAGGTTAATGAGCTGGTTAAGCATTTGAGTTTCGCCATCGTCATTATCGTCGTGCTGCTGGCGTTCTCGTTAGGGCTGAAAGAATCCTTCATCGTCTCGCTTGCCGTGCCGATGACGCTGGCACTGACCTTGTTACTGGATTATATTTCCGGCTACACCATCAACCGGGTGACCTTGTTTGCGTTGATCCTGTCGCTGGGCTTGCTGGTCGATGACCCTATCGTCGATGTCGAAAACATCCACCGGCACTATAAACTAGGCAAGGAATCCCCGCTTGATGCCCTGTTGACGGCAGTTGATGAAGTCAGGCCACCGACCATTTTGGCAACTTTCACGGTAATTGTGTCTTTTTTGCCGATGTTTTTTATCACCGGCATGATGGGGCCGTATATGGCGCCGATGGCGTTTAACGTGCCTATCGCCATGATCGTCTCGCTGATCGTCGCCTTTACCGTCACGCCCTGGGCCAGTTACAAACTGCTGAAAAGCAGCCACAATGATAGCCAGGGCGGCCATGGCGAAGAACCCGAAGAGTTAAAAGAAACGGTTATTTATCGTGTTTACCACGCCGCACTGGCACCGCTGATTGCGACTTCAGGCCGCGCCAAACTGTTTTTACTGATTGTGTTCATCGCGTTTGTCGGCTCGGCAATGCTGGCGGTGACCCGCGCCGTGCCGCTCAAACTCTTGCCGTTTGACAACAAAAACGAGCTGCAAGTGTTGATTGACATGCCCGCCGGTACGGCGCTGGAGCAAACCGATGAAGTCGCCCGTGCATTAGGCGCTTACCTGGCTACCGTTAACGAAGTCACCGATTACCAAACCTATACCGGCCTGGCCTCGCCTATGGATTTTAACGGCATGGTCCGCCATTATTATTTGCGTAGCGGCGGTCAGTTAGGGGAAATTAGGATCAACCTGTTGCCAAAAGACGAGCGTGAGCAGCAATCCCACGAAATCGCCTTGCGCATCCGCTCTGAGATTGGGCGCATCGGCAAAAAATACGGCGCGAACCTTAAAATCGTCGAAATGCCGCCCGGCCCGCCGGTGTTGTCCGGCTTGGTTGCGGAAATCTATGGCCCGCCGGAAGCCAGCATGGACAGTTTGATCGCCGTTTCCAAACGCGTCCGCACCGACATGGAAAAAACCGAGGGTGTGGTTGATGTCGATGATTTTTCCGAAACATCGCATGACAAGGTGCATTTCCAGCTGGACAGAGAAAAAGCCGCGCTGTCCGGTATCAGCGTTGCCGAAGTCGCCAACACCTTAAGCACCGCCGTCGCCGGTCAAACTGTCGGCATTGTCCATCTGGACAGCGAACGTCAACCCTTGGAAATCACCTTGCAACTGCCCCGCGCCTTGCGCTCTTCCGTGCCGGATTTGCTGGCGTTGCGCGTCAAAACCGACAAAGGCGCGATGCTGCCGCTGAGCGAAATCGGCACCGCCCGCATTGAAATCGAAGACCAGCCGATTTATCACAAGAACCTGAAGCGCCTTAATTATGTGATTGCCGAAATGGCGGGACGCAGCCCAGTGGAAGCGGTGTTTGACCTGAATGATGTCTTCGCAGAACGCCCGTTGCCGGAAGGTTACAGCGCCGAATTGGCGGGCGAAGGGGAATGGAAAATCACCGTCGATGTGTTCCGCGATTTGGGGCTGGCCTTCGCCGCCGCGCTGGTGATGATCTACATTTTGCTGGTCGGGCAGACTGGCTCGCTGACCGTGCCGTTGGTGATGATGATCGCCATCCCGCTGACCGTCATCGGCATCATGCCCGGCTTCTGGCTGCTTAACCTGTTCATGGCAACCCCCGTTGCCGGTTACCCAAACCCGATTTATTTCACCGCCACCGCAATGATCGGCATGATTGCGCTGGCCGGCATAGTCGTGCGCAACTCCATCATTTTAATCGACTTTATCGAACGCATCCGCGCCCGCGCCAACACCAACACCACGCTGGCTGAAGCACTGATAGAAGCCGGCGCAATCCGCTTGCGGCCTATTTTCCTCACCGCAGGAGCCGCAATGTTCGGCGCGTTTGTGATTATATTAGACCCCATATTTTCAGGCTTGGCGTGGAGCTTTATCTTCGGTATCTTCGCGTCAACGCTGTTTTCACTGCTGGTGATACCTACGGTTTATTTTTTGATTAATAAAGATAAACCGGCTGGCTTGGATTAGCGAGGTAGGTTGGGGTGAGGTACGAACCCCAACGCATCAACGCGGCAAATTTTGGGGTTCCTCGCGTCACCCCAACCTACGGGCTTGTTGAGAAATAATCAGCCAATAAATGATAATGCCGAATTGATTAATTTCTCGTCGGATTTAATTTTTTTTAACCGTTTTGACAAGCTATCTTTATCAGGAGGTAAATCGAGGAATTCATTAGCTTTGCCAATTGAGTCAAACTCTTCTGCTCTATCAAGATGGAATTTTATAAGTTCATGAAAATAATACTGTAACTGAAAGCAGTTTATTTTTGCTTCCGAACTCTGATCTCCTGCATGTACGCTTCCATTCCTATATTCTCTCAGATGCTCCAGTATTTGCTTATGATAATCATGTTCTGTAAAGAGAAATGAACAGCGTTTTATAAGCGAATCGGGTTTCTCTTGTGATGAGAACAAGACTGTAAGGTTCTCTATCGCCCCCCATGATTTAATCAGCGCGTTATTTTGATCTCTTTCATCGAACGCCCGCACATACCGTAACAGAGCATCTTTTAATTTTTCGGAATATCTCGATTTATTTAATTGTGTCAGATAGTATTCGTTACATTTTTCAAAGTTGCCGTTATTCCACGGATTAAATAATTGAGCTTGGACAAAATTTGGTTCATACCAAAATGGTGTGTTGCTTGCCAGTTCGCCATCTTCGTTGTGTACTGTGTGAATTTGACCGAGTCTTATTCTATTAATGGGTTCCCATTCATCTTCACCAGAGTACATTGGGTTCGATAAAAGACACCATATTGCTCTCTGTAAATCAAGATAATACAGGGCTTTTGTAACTGCCCTGTTTGCGGACTTTTCTTTAACAGTAACTATTATCTTGCTGTAATCGTTAGCGTCATTAACACTGGAAATTGAATGTTGAAGAGATGTTTTAATTGTTTTAATTGCTGTTTTCCGAGCAGTCACATATTCTTTTGGAAAATCACCATCTAACAATTCAATCTTATCCTTTTTGCAATTTTCAATCTCAATGATTCTAGACTGCTGTAGTTTGGGTAATGAGATACTGCTGAGTATGTGAAAAACCGACTCTCTTGTTGCGTTTTGCTGTTTAAAAAGTTCATTTATCTTTTTTATCACACTTTCTTTAGTTAGTTTTTCAGGAACGCATATAGCTTGCCATATATATTTTTTTCTCTCTATTCCATCTAACTCTTTTGGAAAATCAATCATGGTTTCCAATGCCGACCTAGCAAAATAGACTTCAACACCAGAAAATGACACTTTTCCGTTATCATGTTTCTTCATATTCTCTATATTGTCCAGAATGACATTAGGGTTTAGATTGTTTTTTTTCTTCCATTTAATCATTGTGAAATTACCAGCAGTCAAAAGGGTGGTTGATAATCGTGAAACGTCAATATCCACAAGCAGCCATACGCCGCCTTCATATTCATATTCAGAGTTAGCTATTAACTTTCCTAGCGTAGCCCGTAGGGCGGTTTCGCGAAGCAAACCGCCAATTGATGCACCACATCAAAACAATCATTGGAGATAAAAAAACAGCCGGGAAAGTCCATGCACCTTTTAGCCTCAAGGCTTGGATTATGGCGGATTGCCTCACGGCGAATCCGCCCTACAGCTCTTGCCCGCGTATTTTCGCCATTCGATCACCCCTCTCCTGAAAATATCCAACTCCATCAAAACATCTCAAACCGTGCCAAATAGCCGAAATGATCGGACACGATGGGATAGAAATGGCCGTTAAAAATGACATCCATGGATTTGATCCTCATCGGGTTGCCGTTGCGCTTAAAAATGTAATCAATGCGTTTGGGCGGGGAGTTTTTCCAGCCGTCTATTTGCCCTTGGTAGCTGGGTTGGTAAAAACGATGGGGGTGCAATTCGTGGAATTGATCCACGTATTCGGCGTTGCCGACGATGTGCTCATACGCGTGGCTTCCGGCGGGGGCGTTGAAATCGCCAGCGATTAAATCACCCACATCAATTCCATTTTTGCCACCTGATAATGGTTTTGCCCTAAAGTTAAAGCTTGATAGTCCTAGTGCCTTCAACGGGTGTTGGTGGTAACTGTTCTGGGTTAGTAAGCAACCCGTATATTATTATTCCCCCACCTATCAAAATTGAAACAGTTATGATTGAAGCAGTTATGCGTATTTGTTTTATCTTTTTTTTATTTTTTGATTGCGTTGTCCTTCTACTTTTTTTTCGGCTGTCTTTTTGCCTTGGGTTCAGCCTATGATTTTCTTTTTGGCTGGACTTGCTGTTGCTTGGCTTTTCTTTCATGTAATCGCGGTCTTGTAAGCTCATATTATTCCCCCGTTTGACGTTATTGATTAAACCATTTTCTTTTATTTAGGTTCTGTTGATAGAGCACTGAGAGTAGGTTCCCGTTTACCAAATTGGTCGCTTGGCAATCAAAATTGTAATAAAAACGTAGTAAAAAAAGCTAATATACTTTAGACGGTCAAGTTTTCGGTTTTTTATGTAGGGTACGCGGTGCGTACCCTACATAAAAATATAAAAACCGTAAACATGACCGTTCAGAGTATATTCTCAGTTGCCCAAAAAACTACCCTGCCATTTTGTTGTTTAATTGGATGCCTGCTTCTTCCAACTCAGGGCCAATCACTTCCGATGGCTTGGCCTGCTTTGCCGACGTCACTGATACCACTGCCAACATCCGATACTATTGATTTAAACAATGGATTTATTTAGCTATTGGATATTTATTAAAAATACCAAAACACCCGAAACTCCCAATTACACGTGTAGGTTTTTCGAAGACGAGCGATGGGACAGGATAGGGCAGGACAGTGCGGTAAATTATGTGCTTTATCTACATTGATTTACCAGAGACCCAGCCACATCGAACTTTACCAATGGACTGATGCAGTTGTCATGCGTTTTTTAAGCCTCAATAAGTCACAAGCCACCGGTTTGCACTATGGAGTTTCGGGATAATCCTGCCCGCTCATGCGGTTTAAGTACCGTGGCTGATATGTTGGCGCCGCTATTGGGTCAACCGTTCAACACCGCACGCGAACGAGTGTCCGATACGTGCCGCGACGAAGCCGGTATCAAAGTGGGGGCTAACGGGCGGAGCCCGATGTCACCGTCTGTTAGGTGACGCTGGCTGGGTGGGCAAACAATTGGTTGTGGGGATTGATATCACTTGTTTGGGTAAGCGCTTCGTGGTGTTGATGAACAGCACTTTGTACCGAGGGAGTGCTGTTCCGGTGGCTTGGAAAGTGTTGAAGGCATAGCAAAAACACCCATGGAAGCCGGAATGGGTGGCGTTGGCACACGTCCAAGAACGTGTACCAACGGATTGGACGGTGATTGTGCTGGCTGCTCAAGGCTTAGAACGTGTTTTAAAAGCTGCTGCGCGACCCGATTGCTACGTTGCGAAGATGTGGAAATCCTTATGTACATCCAGCACACTCCGGTTCCTGCGCTCCGTGCGTCTCGGCAACCGGCCTGTCCTTAAGGCTCCCCTTGTGAGGACATCTATGCTGTCGTTGCACTCGATCCGCTCGCGACACTTTGTAAAACACATTCTTATATGCCAAGTGGCTGTTTCAGGGGGTCGCTAAACTGGGTTGGTATCCGCCACAAGGTCGGCGGCTTTTTTTTAACATGTTGATGACGGTGTTCTTATCGATTTTCAATGCACGGGCGGTATCACGGATACCGCCGCCATTGCTAGCCATCGCCAAAGCCTGTTCTTTAACGGCCAGTTCGCATGCCCGATAACGGTACGTTAGCATGAAGGTTTTAGTCGGACAATTCGGTGTTTGGCAACGGTAACGCTGCTCTCCGTGGGCATTACGCCCCACTTTCATTAGATTGTTACTGCCGCATTTCGGGCAAGTGATTTCTTGATAGTTTGTCATAGCAAAAGTGTGTTTCATATTTCACCCACTCCCGTTTTAAAAATAACCTGCTTAACCCAACCGCTTTTTTGTGGACAATCTCACTTTACGGTTACGAGCGGCCTTTTATCGCCTTGTTAGACGCTTTCATCAAAGCAATCCGCAAGGCACCGGTCACGCTGTCCCCCAAGCCCAAGCGGCCTGCGAAAGCGGGTATTAAGATCATCGATACCAAGGCAAGGCCTGTGCCTATCAATATTGCGCTGGTATCATTTAATTGTTGTCCTGTTGTCATGTTTGCCAACTCTTGTTTCATCTTGCTAAACCTCTAAGCTAATAAACCACCGGTAAATGTTCATATAGTCAATCAAGCATAAAAGATGCCAGCTAAATAAATCTACGCCACATAGCTAACCCATTGTTTAAAATAAATTTATTTCAACCCGCCTGTTGCGCTACACTTATTGCTAAACGATGGCTAACCGTTTGCAAATAGGCACAGGCTTTTTTCTATCGCGGACTGTGTGATATGACACAGTTATTACAGAGACCATGAAAGCCATACGGCTATTTTTCCAATCTTTTTATAAAAAATCAGGTGATATGACACACTTGGATGCGTCATATCACCTGATTTTTTATAAGTGACCAAACCTTTACGTTGTCCACTGCGCCGCAAGTTAACCGTATAATTGTCTAGGCAGCCCCATCCTAACGGCTGTTAACTTGCCTTCCCCCATTTTTTTCAAATCATCAATGAATTGCTGCCTATCCCCTATTAGCCCTTATTCCGTAAAACTGCCGCGCAACGATTTCCGGGCGATGGTTAAGCTTGTGCACCTGTTATATAAGCTCAGTAAAAACAATGCTTATCAGGCGCTGCTTGAAGATAACCTGCCAACCACTGCGCAAGTCAATCCGGGCCATCATGCTGTTATGATGGGCTATGATTTCCATCTGAGCGAGTCCGTGCCTAAACTGATAGAAGTGAACACCAATGCCGGAGGCGCTTGGTATGCTTATTTGTGTGCAGAGCCTTTGGCAAACGGCTTTGCCGGGCGCATGGCCGACCGGTTGCTGGTCTCTTTTTTAACGGAATATGCCTTATTCAAGCAAGACAAAAGGGCACGCCCTAAAAGTATTGTGATTCTTGACAGCCTTCCCGAAAGCCAATTTCTTTATCCGGAAATGCAGGTTTTTGCCGACTTGTTCAAACAAGCGGGGATTACGGCATTCATTGCCGACCCCGCCCAGCTGAGTGCAAAAGATGGTGCGATTTACATTAACAAGCAACGGATAGACATGGTTTACAATCGCCATTGCGATTTTTATTTGCAAACGCCAGAACTGGCAATGGTCAGGGATGCTTGGCTAAACGCTCAAGTTTGTCTTAGCCCAAACCCGCGTGTTTATGGCTTGTTAGCGGATAAGCGGCGCCTGGTGTTATGGTCTGACGCTGAAAAACTTAAACCGCTTGGCTTGACCGCAACAGAACTTGAACTACTAAGCCAAACCATTCCACCTACCCGAATGCTGGACTCACTCACTCCCGAAGAAGCGTGGCATACCCGCAAGCGTTGGGTGTTTAAACCTGATACCGGCTATGCCAGTAAAGGCGTTTATGTCGGCAAAAAACTGACCACGGCAAAGTTAGCCGATCTGGATGCCCACAATACTGTCATTCAACAATGGATACCGCCGTCAACAAGCAATTTCAGTGATGAGTTACCGTTTAAAACCGACTTTCGGTTATTTGCCTACCGTGACCGGATTCTTGGCATTTCGGCGCGGCTTTATCAAGGACAGGTGACTAATCTACGCACCCCGCACGGCGGTTTTGCCAAGGTGCTTATTGTTTAGTTATGCGCCGCATTTATACGGCGCACCTGTTAAAGAATTATTGAAAAACTTTGTTTGTTTTTATCCATTGAGCTGCCATTCTTTTAGCTGCCCTAGAATTTGGGTGAGAATCGCTACTAGGTGGTGTGCTATTTGGCCCGATAGTAAATAATGAAAGGGAATAATCTGTAGCATCGTGTATATTTTGAAGATCGACTAAAGCCACTTTTTTTGAGCTGGTGGAATTATAAGTAGTTACTAAACTCCTGATGGAAGCATTAAGCTCTAAAATTAGAGTATTACTATTGCAGTCTCCGTTAGGAGCATCATGTTCATGGTTACTACAATACCAATCCACATTATTAACTTTTGGGTAAGTCATAGCGACAACATCAAAACCAGAAGATTGTAGTTGTGCCCAGACTTGGGTTAAACAGCTATTGATGGCTGGTAGACTTGTAACAAGATAATGCCCTAAATAGTCATTGCCTCCAATCAGTACACTAACAATCTTAATACCTTTAGCTAGTGCAGGATTTATGACTTTATTATTAAGGTTTTGTAGTAAAGATTTTGGGTCTGGAAACGTATTGCTATAACCGTCACAAGTAGCTCCACCTTCACCAACATTTAACCCAAGGGCATACCCATTTACTCTATCAGAATAGTTTAGATAAGTACCATAAGCTTTATCTGCCGGATGTATGACTTGATACGCATCTGTTGTCCCCCACAAGCAATCCCCCGTGTTGTAAGTAACAGTAGCGCCATTACTTAATAATCTTTGACAATTCCCTGTTTGCTGCGTAAAGCTATCACCAGCAGTAGCAACCAAAGTTAAAGTTGTAGCGTTAGCTTGCCATGTGCAGCAAAGTAAAATCAAACTAGCTATTTGCAAAAGTATCTTCTTCATTTTATTTCTCAAGCCGTCAAGGGTGGCTTATTACCCGTAAATTTGTTTGTTAAAAGTGCATAACAACGAGCTCAAGGCGACGGGTTACCGCCGGTGGCGCAGCTAAAAAATGTTCAGCCGCGCCTTAGCTATGTCCGTTATGTAGGGTGGGCAGCGCTGTTTTGCCCAACGCTTTATCCGTAATCTGTGGGCAAAACGGCGCTGCCCACGCTAAAAAGGTTTAGCCATGACGCACAAAAACGTATTTTTGCACTCCAGACCAGACCACATTCATTTTTCCTGATCGTCAGAGACCACGGCAGGTGATGTTTTGCTGGCTTGCTGGCTAACCGCCAACATATTTTTAAAATCCTGTTTTTGCCTTAGCATAAAATCCTTGCCATGTTCTGCGGAGTGGTTTGAAAGCGCGATAATCTCTTTGCGGTACTTGTGGGTGAAATAACCCGCAATAATACCGGCACCAAACGTCACCAACGGATTTTTCGCCAACGTATTGATAATTCCGCCACCCGTCTGGACAATAACCGTTGCCGCGACGCCAGTCGCAACCCCTATGGCAATCGTGTCAACTTTGGATGGCGATTTTTCTTCCGCCACTTGCTTGGTGATTATTGAATCAGCCTCTTCTGCCAGATGCCTCATGATTTACCTCGTGTTATGTTTAAAAATAAAAAATTAATAGTTACTGTGTTAGAAACGCGCTCGGATGGGGCTATTGCGTTCTACGCATGGTAACCCGTGAAATTAAGTTTTGGGTAGTGGCATCACACTAACTGATAGCCTAAAATCCGTGTCCCTCAGTTTAAGCCCATACCACCATTAAAGATGATAGCCACCACCACGATTCACACTTGCCGGGCTTGTGGAAGCACGGACATTGTCAAAAACGGGCTGAACGCCTACGGCAACCAACAATACCGCTGCAAAGCCTGTGGCGGATTCAAGGTGTTCGAGCCGAAGCAACGCTATAGCGATGCCCGGAAGGAGGAAATCCTAAGGGCGTACCAAGAGCGGGCAAGCCTACGTGGCGTTTGCCGTATTTTTGGGGTGTCCCGGACGGCACTGACACGGTGGCTGGCGGCAAAACTTGAAGGCTTGCACGCCCTGGAAGACACGCTCGAACCCGTCCAAGCAGGGGATGTGCTGGAAATGGACGAGGTCTGGTCATTTGTCGGGCAACGGCACGCCAAAGTGTGGCTGTGGACGGTCTTATGCCGCCGCACCCGCCAGATCATCGCCTTCGTCAACGGCGACCGCAGCCAGAAAACTTGCGAAGCCCTTTGGGAAGCCATCCCGGCGGACTACAAACACTGCCGCACCTTCAGCGACTTTTGGGCGTGTTACCAAGCAGTTTTCCCCGCCGAAACCCATACGTCCGGCGGCCAGGAAACCGGACAGACCAACCACATGGAACGCTGGAACAACACCTTGCGCCAACGCCTTGGCAGACTGACCAGAAAAACCCTCTCATTTTCCAAATCGTTCTGGTGGCATGACAAGATTATCCATTGGTTTATCATTTCTTATAACCTATCAGTTATAAAGTAGCCACTACCAAGTTTTGCTCAAGCCATAACCAGCCACTATCGGGCTAATGAAAAAAATGGTTAAGCTGCGCCAAAAAATTTTCACTGTCCCTATAACCAATAATCCGTAAAGGTTGTTGTGCCTGTTGGTCAGGATTGAAAAACAGGATCGCCGGCGGGCCTACCAGCTCAAATCGTTTCATCAAAGTCTGATGGTCGGGGGTGTTTTGGGTCACATCCGCTTGTAATAGCACTGCTTTTGCCAACGCATCTTGAACTCTAGGATCAGCAAAAGTGTAATGCGTCATTTCCTTACAGGCGACGCACCAGTCCGCATAAAAATCCAGCATAACCCATTGACGTTTGGCACGCGCAGCCGCCAGCACTTGGCCGAGTTCATCGTGCGAACTGACTTGCTGAAACGGCAACAGCTTAGTCGTTTCGCATGCAATGGCGGCAGTACACAACAATTGCAGCGTATCGCGTTGTTGTGTGGTAAAAATGCCCGCCGTCAATAGCAGGCCGTAAATCAACGCTACCGTGACCGCGCTTTTCCAAAACCGCTTCCAGCCCAGATAAACAATAGGGATAATCAACAACAATCCCCACAGTATCAGGCTAACGGCAGGCGTTGCAATCCGGTTTAATAGCCATACGGCGACCGCCAATAAACCCATGCCAAAAAAGGCTTTGGTGAAGTCCATCCAACGTCCCGATTTGGGCAGCAATTTTCCGGCGGATGTCCCTATGATGAGCAGCGGTATGCCCATACCCAAACCCAAAAAAAACAAGGCCAAGCCACCCAACAGGGCATCGCCGGTCTGGCCTATGTAAATCAACGCGCCCGCTAGCGGGGCAGTCACGCATGGCCCGACCGCCAACGCTGACAACACGCCCATTATCGCCGCACCCAACAAATTGCCGCCTTGTTGCTTGGAACTTGCGGTTAATAGTCGGGTTTGCAAAAATGCGGGCATTTGCAAATGGAACACACCAAACATGGATAGTGCCAATAAAACGAACACGCCGCTGAAAGCGATAATCGCCATGGGTTCTTGGAAAAAAACCTGGAGATTATTGCCAAATAGTCCGGCCAACACCCCGAACAACGTATAAGTCAGCGCCGAAGCCAAAACATAACCCAACGATAGGGTAAACGCTCTAAGCGTCGTGATCCCCTCACTTTGACCGACGATGATGCCGGACAAAATAGGGATCATCGGGAACACACACGGGGTAAAGGCCAGCAACAAACCAAAACCCAGAAAACTCAACATAACCAAACCAGTTGATTTACCATTGAATGAAGCCGCGATGCTGTCTTGTTCAGTAATCAGCGAGGTGAACTGGTTTATTACTGTGGACAATCTCCAACTGTCCCCAGCATACTCCGGCAAATCAACTTCGACGGTTTTGTGGGTGGGCATATAGCAGACACCTGCTTCGGCGCAACCCTGAAACGTGACTTCCAAAGCCAATTTATCAAGTTTTGGGTTGTGGCGTTGCAGGTGGACGTCAATTTCAACAGACTGCTGATAAATTTCAGCCATACCCAAAAACGGGTCGTTTTTGTTTTTCCCGGCGGGGAGATCCGGTTTGTTTACTGTTATGCCTGGCGTTAGCGAACTGAATTTAAGTTTGTCACGATAAAGGTAGTAACCAGGTGCTATAGTCCAAGCCAGTAATACGCGATTAGCCTGTTCCGGCTTGACGGTCAACTGAAAAGCCTGTCCAGCAGACAAAACAGCGTCGGCATCAAGCGCAAATAATGCACCATAAGGGCACAAGCATTGTAGTAAAATTGTAATTTTTAGTGGCACTAACCAGCGACGCATACAGCAACTCTTTTGCAAATTAGATTAACCACACAATATCCATTTGGACAATAGCGGCATTTGGCAGGTGATCAGCAATAATTACGCCACTAAAAAACAGCCAGAAAATATTTCCACCTTTACGGCACAAATAATGCGTGTATATTTAACCCGCATTAAATCGGTTTTTTCCAAAACAGGCCTATAGTTAGCATAATCGTGTCACACATTGCGGTGTGTGTTGTTTATTAAATCTTGCGGCAGCTACTGGCATTGCATATTATTTACTGGCATTTAAACTTTATCGGCTAATCTTAAAATTCTTATGCGTAATGATAAAAAAAACTGTGATCTTTGTGGCTTAGTGGTCGAAGTCGATGGCTTTAAATTACGCACGAAAGATAGCGATAAGCAATTTTGTTGCGAAGGCTGCAAGGGCATTTATGAAATGTTGCACGGCGATGATGTTTTAACCGAGTCTGATAAGCCAGATAAGCCAGATAAGCCAGATTAACCATTTTATTATCTAAACAAAGGAAATTAATATGTCGCACATACATGGCAAGCAGCTAATGCAAAGCATGGGTGAAAACCACAACGCAATGGGAAAAAGCCTTGTTAAAGGTTCCGTAACTACCGCTACCGTCCATACAGGAGCAAAATTGATGAAAAATATTACTAAACACCCCGCTTTAGTCTTTGGCTTAGGTGTTCTCACCGGCTACTTGATTTACAAATACCGTAAAGAAATCATTGCCAGCACCACCAAAGCAGTTGATGTCGGCAAAGATTTCGTCCTGCAGCAAAAAGAGAGCTTGGAAGATATTGTTGCAGAAACCCAAGAAGGCAATGATTAATAGCGTGACGGCTTATTAAAGCTTTTGATAAGCGGGCATTCCTACTCGCAAGGCTTGCCCGTTTTTATTTAACTTTTGTTTGTTTTAACTTTATATGGCTATCCAGAAACAATTTGTTTTACGTTACCGCGAAGAGGGGCACATCCGTTTTGAAATCCCTGCCCAGTTTTGTGAGCCAAACACCGCCAAAGCATTGACGGCTACGCTTTTAAAGTTAGAGGGTGTTTATCGGGTCGCACTTTATGCCAGCCAAAAAAAACTCTCCATCCGTTACCAAGAAACTGTTTGTGATTTTAAGACCTTGGCAAAGTCCCTATACCGGATTATTGCCGAATTAGATCAAAAAGCACCCGTTACAAAAAGGGAAACAGCAATCGGCAAATTGCCATCAATCAAAACCAAACTCAAGAATTCAAGCGTCGGCAAGTGGTTCAACCAAAAATACACCGACACTAAAGAAACCATAGAAGCCGCTAAAATTTTAACTAAAGTCGGCATGAAGCAACAAAAATCCCTGCTCAATAATCCCGAAAAGGCGATGATTGATTTCTTCAATGACATGCTGGTGATTTTTTTGATCAAGCTGCATTGGGAACACATCACTAAAGCCTGGATTCCCAACCCGTTAAAGTACCGCTATGAATGGCTGGCGGTGTTCTATATGTTCTTTTTACTGATGCGCTCGCGTAACCCAAAACAACCAAAGTAACAACGTTGTCTTGTTGCCGCCTATTTCTCCAAAAATGTCACTCAACGCTTTATTTTTACAGGTCTAGCAATGGATATGATGCCGACTTACCAAAATTTCAGCCTGGTCCACCAACTCAAAAGACGTATCCGCATTATTGCCCCCGCGTTAAAACGTGATCCTGAACGCGGTTACATTTTTGAAATCCTGCTAAAAAAACGCCATGAAATCAAACGGGTACGCTCAATATTTGCGTTAGGCTCAGTAGTGATTGAGTTTGATCCCAAACGCCTGCCTAAAGCAAACCTATTAATCATGCTCGATGCTATTTTGGGCAATATGGGAGGCAAGGGCACTCTCGGTGCAAACCAACCCAAAGCGCTTACCGGGCCATTAAAGGAAATTGATCTGGCAGTTGAAGGTATGACCTGTGCTTCGTGTGCATTATTGCTGGAAATGGTGTTGAAGCGTGACCCAAAAATAAAACAGGCCAGCGTCAATTTTGGCACGGAAACCTTGACTGTCCACGGGCAATTAAGCAAAGAAGATGTTTGCGCCTGCATCGAAAGCTTAGGCTATAAAGCCTATCCAATGGACACGCTCTCGCAACGCAAAAAAATAATTGAAAAAGAACAGTTTCGGATTGAGTCCGCACGGCATCGTTTGCTCTGGTCGGCAATTTTAAGTGCACCGGTTATTGCTGTTGCCATGTCCATGACCCAATCCCGCCCGCTGCATTGGCTGCAATTTCTGCTGGCAACGCCGGTGGTGTTCTGGTCAGGAAAGCCCTTTTTTGACAAAGCCCTCCGTCTGGCCAAGCACCGCGCCGCCAACATGGACTCTTTAATCGCGTTAGGCGTAGGCTCTGCCTATTTATACAGCTTGCCGACTTTTTTCCTGCGCCGGGGCCATGTCTATTTTGAGGCGGCAGCGGCAATCATCACTTTTGTGCTGTTAGGGCGTTATCTGGAAGAAAAGGCCAAAGGCAAAGCGGGCGAAGCGATCCGGCAATTGGTCGATTTGCAGCCGCAGACTGCCACGCTATTGAAAGACGACCAAGAATTCACCGTCGATGCAGACAGTTTGCAGGTTGGCGATGTGCTGCTGATCCGGCCTGGGGAAAAAATCCCGGCCGATGGCGTCATTATCCACGGCATTTCCACGGTCGACGAATCGATGGTGACTGGCGAAAGCATGCCGGTGGTCAAAGAAATCGGCGGCCGCGTCATTGCTGGCTGTGTCAACGGCACCGGCGTGTTACGGGTTAAAGTCACCGCAGTGGGTATGGATACCGTGCTGGCGGGCATCGTCCATATGATCGACCAAGCCCAATCCGCCAAACTGCCCATCCAAAAGCAAGTCGATAAAATTTCCGCCGTGTTCGTCCCCAGTGTCATGGCAATCTCCGGCCTGACGTTTGTCGGTTGGATGATGGCCGGTGCACCATTTGCGCTGGCTTTTGGCAATGCCATCACCGTATTGTTGATTGCCTGCCCGTGTGCCCTAGGTTTGGCAACCCCGGCGGCGATTATGGTCGGCACTGGTCAAGCGGCTAAAAAAGGGATTTATATCCGCAACGGTGAAAGCTTGGAAATCGCCGCAAAGCTAAATGTCATCGTCTTTGACAAAACCGGCACGATTACCGAAGGCAAGCCAAAAGTCAGCGACTTTCTAAAACTGTCGCGGTTGGGCCAAGATAAAATCATCATGCTGGCGGCATCGGCGGAACATAATTCCGAGCATTTTTTGGGTAGGGCCATCGTTGATTATGCCCGCGAACAGGCCATCGCCCTTAAAGAAAGCAGCCATTTTTACAGCGAAACAGGGCGCGGCATCCTCGCCGAAATTGACGGCAAAACCGTCTTGCTGGGCAATCAAGCGTGGCTGGATGAACAGCAAGTGGCGATTCCAGGCTTGCTGGAAGCTGCCCGACACTATTCGGAGCAAGGAAAAACCCCCGTGTTCATGGCCGTCAACGGCAAAGAAGCCGCTGTTTTCGGCATTGCCGACAAACCTAAAGAACACGCCCTGGAAGCCATCGCCAAACTGCACAAACTTGGCATTGAAACGCTAATGGCAACTGGCGACACCGAACGCACCGCGCATTACATTGCCGCCCAAGTCGGCATTGGACAAGTCATTGCCAACGCAAAACCAGAACAAAAACTGGCGATCATCGAAGCCTTGAAAGCCCAAGGGAAACTAGTCGGCATGATAGGTGACGGTGTAAATGACGCCCCCGCCTTGACTGCCGCCAGCGTCGGTTTTGCAATTGGCAGCGGCACCGATATTGCGATTGAGTCTGCCGACCTGACCTTGGTGCAGGGCGACATCACCAAAGTCGCGGACGCCATTGGCTTAAGCAAAGACACTATTGTGATTATCAAACAAAATTTATTCTGGGCATTCGCCTATAACACCATTGCCATTCCAGTCGCGGCAATGGGACGGCTCAACCCGATGCTGGCCTCTGCCGCGATGGCCTTAAGCTCAGTATCGGTGGTTGTCAATTCATTACGCTTAAGTCGGAGGTAGGAATACAAATGGATCACTCTATGATGGATCATAGTATGCACGGCATGGCCGATATGGGCATGGCAAGCGGCGGCTTTGATTATACCCTGGCGTTTGTTGCCGGATTTTTAGGGAGCGGGCATTGCTTAGGGATGTGCGGGGCGCTGGTGTCGGGTTATTTTATGAATGCCGGCAAAAACAGCTCGTACCTGCCTTATTTTCTGTACCAGATTGCCCGAATTTCAGTGTATACGCTGGTCGGTTTTGCCGCCGCCTCGCTAGGCGTGGTGATCGTGTCCAGTGGCCTGTTCGGTAAAGTCCAAAGCCTGCTGCAAATGTTCATCGGGTTAGTCGTTATTCTATTGGCGTTCGGCATATTAGGCTGGATTCCATGGCAGGGTTCGATCAGGCTGTTGCCCATGAAGTGGTTGCGCAAAGGTTATAGCAGCTCACGAACCAAAGGCCCGCTCATCGGCAGCCTGTTTGCCGGCCTGTTAAATGGCATGATGCCTTGCCCGCTGACTTTTGCGATGGCGGTAAAAGCCACCTCAGCACCTAGCATTTATGAAGGTGGCGCACTGATGCTGGCGTTTGGTGCGGGCACTTTGCCAATGATGCTGTTTATCAGCGTCGCGTTCGGGAAAATAAACGCCCATATCCGCGGCCTGATGCTTAAAACAGCGGCTTTAATCATGGTGTTTATGGGCTACAACACGTTTTACCGGGGCTTGAGCTTTTATGCCGACGAAAACTTCAAGCACCACAACTATTTTAATATCTTGAAAGAACGGATTGATGAGCTAATTGCCTACTTATCGCAAATAGTCAGTTATTTTTCAGACCTCGTGACCAACATCCAAAACATGTAGGCGTCGGTTATCGGACAAGGTTTTGCCTCGAATTACCGAAGAGCACGCACACAGACTGGTTGTTTCAAATTTTCATAGCTCAAATAACTCGCAAAGGTGGCCACTGATATTTCAGCTGCCGCCACAGAATTTCGATCAAGTTCAGTTCTGGACTGTGGCAAGTAATGTAAAACCACCCCACAGTGCATAGTGGACACGTCAACGCCCACACATTGCCTAACGTTTTCCAGTCAGTCCCCCATGCTTACGCGGAAGGAACCGATAAGGGTCATAGCCGGTTGGAAATCCGCCGTTACTGGATTACCGGAGACCTGCCCACCTTGCCAAAAGCCAATTTATAGCCGGGCTTGCGCAGCATCGGCACGGTCAAACGACGCTTGGCTGATTGCCGTACAATTAACCAGTCATTTTGCGTAACGCGCCGATAACCAATACCAATCATTCCGGTTTTTACACCAGATAATTCACCAATAAACCAACAAACACCGCGAAGCCAAACCAATTGCTGTTTAAAAAAGCCTTAAAGCAATCCGCTTTTTGGCGATGGAAAATCAGTTTTTGCTGGTAAACCGACAAGCCTGCGGCAATTAGCACGCCCAGATAATAAGATAACTTTAACTGCGCCATCAACCCGATCATAATCAATAATCCGATGATGAGCAGCTGCAACAACGCCATGATCTGCCGGTCATAATCGCCAAACAAAATAGCCGTGGATTTAACGCCAATTTTGAGATCATCTTCCTTATCGACCATCGCATACATCGTATCGTAAACCAAAGCCCAGAGCATGACCGCCAAATACATCACCCAAGCCACGCCAGGAATACCTCCGGTTTGGGCGGCAAAAGCCATCGGCACGGCCCAGCCAAAAGCCATGCCCAAGTACGCTTGTGGCAAATGCGTGTAACGTTTCATAAACGGGTAGCTAGCGGCCAGAAATGCGCCGATAAACGACAATAGAATGGTGCGGGCATTCATCAACAGCACCAAACCAAAAGCTGTTAGGCAAAGCACTGCAAACACCATCAGAGCTTCCTTTGGTTTCACCTTGCCTGCGGCGATGGGCCGTTGTTTGGTGCGTTCGACATGGGGGTCAAAATCGCGGTCGGCATAGTCATTGATGACACAACCGGCGGCACGCATCAGCACCACGCCCAACACAAACACCGTGACCACCAAACTATCCGGGTTGCCCTCGCCAGCCACCCACAAGGCCCATAAGGTCGGCCACAATAAAATCAAAGTGCCGATAGGCCGGTCGAAACGTGCTAACAACCAATATTGCTTAAGTCTTTCCATCATCATTTTTCAACAGTTCATTTTTGTTAGATGCTATTATAACGGCTTTATTTTTGATAAGGGCTTATCCACGATGCGTGTAATCTGTTATCACAACCCGCGGTGCGGCAAATCGCGGCAAACCTTGGCATTGCTTAAAGAACAGGGGCTTGAGCCTACCGTTATCGAATATCTGAAAACGCCGCCCACTGCCTTGGAATTGGATAACATATTACAAAAACTCGGCATGGGGCCAAGGGAATTGATGCGTAAAAAAGAAGCGGCGTATAAAGCAAACCATCTGGACGATGTGGCATTGGATAGACAGCAATTAATCAGCGCGATGGTCAGCCATCCTATCCTGATTGAAAGGCCAATAGTGTTGGCTAATGATAAAGCTGCCATTGGCCGTCCGCCTGAAGCCGTATTGGCTATTTTGTGAGCGCCGTCAGCATGGCCGACATTCTCATCCTGTATTTTTCCCGCCATGGCAGCACCGCGCAAATGGCAAACCATATCGCCCGTGGCGTGGAATCGGTTGACGGGGCAACGGCCATCCTGCGCACTGTGCCCGATGTTTCCACAGTTTGTGAAAAAACTGCCGCAACCATCCCTACCGAAGGGGCAATTTACGCCACGTTGGATGACCTAAAAAATTGCGACGGACTAGCGATGGGCAGCCCGACCCATTTCGGCAACATGGCGGCGTCACTAAAATATTTTTTGGACAGCACAACTGTGCTGTGGATTTCTGGTGCGTTGGTCGGTAAACCGGCCGGGGTTTTCACTTCTACCGGCAGTATGCACGGGGGACAAGAAAGCACCTTATTGTCGATGATGTTGCCACTCATGCACCACGGCATGTTATTGCTGGGTGTGCCTTACAGCGAGCACGCATTACGGGAGACCGTATCCGGTGGCACCCCTTATGGCCCTAGCCATTTAGCGTTAGATGACAACAGTTTGAGTGGCCACGAAAAGGTTTTGTGCAGAACGTTCGGGATGCGCCTGGCAAAAACCGCCTTACTTTTGAAGCAACATCAATGACATTAATGCCCGGCCTTACTACACCGCATCGGCTGCCATTTTAATCAATTTGCGCGTGCCACATCCCGGAAACCCAACATGAACATCAAACCGATTTATTATTACGCTATTGCGCTGATTGGTTTTTTTGGGCTGTTCTCGTTATTGATGCTTTGGCATACAATTTTGGCACCCTCATCCCGAATGCCTGTCACGCTAATTTTATTAATGACGGTCACCCCATTGCTGTTGCCGATGCGTGGTTTTTTGGCACACAATTTTAAAAGCTGCGCATGGGAAGCTTATATCAGCTTAATTTACTTTATTCACGGTGCCCAAGAAATTTATGCCAGTCCAGACACGCGGCTTTACGCCGCGCTGGAAATTGTGCTGAGCCTGATGCTGTTTTTTGGCGCAACATTTTATGTCCGTTATGCAGGAAAAAACGCTAACCATGGCTGAACAACTTTCCCTAAGCTTTGAATTTCGTGCAAATAAGACGTTTGATGATTTTTTTCCTGGTATCAACCAAGAAATTGTCACGCACTTAAAAAATTTCTTGCTTAACGATGAAGAGCAACAAATCTTTATTTGCGGAAAATCGGGCCTAGGCAAAACACACTTGTTGCAAGCTTGTTGCCATCAGGCGCATAAACAAAAATTGAGCGCGTTTTATTTCGCCCTGTCCGATAAGGGGTTACCTGATCCGGCATTGCTGATTGGCTTGGACAAATTTGACCTCGTTTGCTTTGACAATATTGATTACATTGCGGGCGATCCGGTTTGGGAGCAAGCTTTCTTCAATTTTTTTAACCTGCACCGCAGTAGCGGCCACAAGCTTATTTTATCTGCAGCTGGTGTGCCCAATAAAATGGCTATCCAATTAGCCGATCTTAAATCCCGGCTTAATTGGGGACTCACCTTAAAATTAAAGCCGTTACCGGACACCGACAAAATCACCGCATTAATTTTTAAAGCAAACCAACTTGGTTTTGCCATCACGCCACAAGCGGGCCAATTTTTATTGGCGCATTACGATCGGGATCTAGTCAATTTATGGGCGCTGTTGGACAAGCTAGACCGTGCCTCGTTAGCCGCCAAATGCAAATTGACCCTCCCTTTTTTAAAGAAATTTCTGCGTCAAGAAGGTGTCGGCGAACAAAACACCTATCCCTCCCAGTGAAGGCTTATACCCTAAGCGGATTAAATAATGCTTAGGGCACGCGCTTAAAGTTTATTAATAAAAAATAATTATTAATTAAATCAGTTTGTTAACTCTATTATTCTGCTATAAAAAACATAGTCTGCGGTATAGGCGACCCGCCGTTCACCACCTAAATGATTGGCATCGCAACCTGACACAGGCGGCAAACCACCCTGCGTATTAATCCGGTTAATAAAACTGGTTTTGGCAAACGGGCTATCGCCCTTATGCCCGACAACTTTGACCAGTAACCAGGTAATGGCCGAACTGGGCGCCATATCTGCCTTAGCCATTATTTTTCCTTGCACACGGCTGCCTTCTTTATATTCCCAAACGGGGCCTTTAAAATGTTTACCAACAATTTGTCCTTGGTTGTCGAATAGTCGGGCGTCGGGAGCCTGTATCTGCCATAAATAACTGCCTTGATTAACAGTGCACTGATAAATCTGGTCACCTTTTGCATGAACTGTCAAAAAAGCGGTATGCCCATCGGGCACTTTAATTTGCTCAGGTATTTGAACAGCCGTGCCAGGACAGGCATGGCTGATATAAGGCAACATCGCTGCCAAAAGAATTATTTTTTTAATTTTCTTAATCATAAAGTCACCATGCCATCGGTTTGCCGTCATATTTAATGAAACTGCCTGATTGGGCGAGCGAAAAATTGGCTATTACAGCACGCATACCGGCAACACTTTCTTCAGCTTCAATTAACGCATTTGTGCCACCCATATCAGTTTTGACCCAACCCGGATGCAGGATCAACACACCAACACCCAACTTATTTAGATCTATCGACAAGCTCTTCATCGCCGCATTAAGCGCCGCTTTGCTGGAACGGTATAAAATGCTGCCACCGCTGGTGTTATCGGCGATGCTGCCCATTAAGCTGCTGATATTGACCAGCAATTTTTTATCGCTACGCTGAAGTTGCGGTAAAAACGCCTCGGCCATTTTTACCGGCGCCTGCGTATTGATCCGCAAGGTTTCAGTCCAGACTTGATAATCCAATTGCCCGAAGCCGTGGTCTTGGCTATCACCGTAAACACCCGCATTATTAATCAGCACATCAATGCTGTGTCCTGACAGTTGTTGCGCTAACGTATCAATTTGATCAAAATCCACCACATCCAAATTTTGCACTTGTATGTTCCGGTATTTCTCCGCCAACTTAACCAAATCCTGAGCTTGTCCAAGATTACGACAACAGGCGATCACGCTCCAGCCGTCCTTGGCATATTGCCTGCAAAACTCCAAGCCCAAGCCCAAGCCACGATTAGCACCGGTAATCAAAACAGTCGTCATATTTACCCCCATAAAAAAGCCTTCTGCACCTTTTGCTGCAGAAGGCTTTCATTTTAACGTAACGTTTAAAGCGGAAAATTAAGCCGCGTAATTGGCTGCTGCAAAATCCCAGTTGACTAATGCCCAAAATGCTTCCAGATAAGCAGGGCGGGCATTGCGGTAGTCGATGTAATAAGCGTGTTCCCAAACGTCACAAGTCAATAATGGTTTTTGGTCTGTAGTCAATGGGCAACCGGCGTTACTGGTGCTGACCAAAGCTAAGCTACCATCGGCATTTTTGACCAACCACGCCCAACCTGAACCAAAAGTGGTCACTGCGCATTTGGTGAATTCTTCTTTAAATTTTTCAAACGAGCCAAACGTTGCAGTAATTGCGTCAGCCAACGCGCCAGTAGGCTCGCCACCAGCGCTAGGAGCCAAACTGTTCCAGTAGAAAGTGTGGTTCCACACTTGTGCGGCGTTGTTAAAAATGCCGCCTGAAGATTTCATGATAATTTCTTCCAGTGACATGCCTTCAAATTCAGTGCCTGGAACCAAGTTGTTCAAATTGGTCACATACGTTTGGTGATGTTTGGCATAGTGATATTCCAAGGTTTCTTCTGAAATATGGGGCACCAGTCTATTTTTAGCATAAGGTAAAGCAGGAAGTTCGAAAGCCATTTGATTATCCTCAAATAAAGTTAAAAGAGATGTTGATGAAACTACATGGAACAGGTGATAAATACCCACTAATTTAATAAGCTATAACTTTAACATTGCTATTGAATTTAATAAAGCGGGAGTTTCCCATACGTTGCAACGTCTTGATGTCTTGTGACAACGTTTAAGCAATGGTATTAATTTTGGCATCTATTAAAAACACCATCCTTTGGTAGAACCATCGCTAATCTAAGGGTTTTATCAATCCTACCCAAGTTCAATGCCAAGGCCAAAAGGCAAAGTCAAGTTTATCTTTACCGTAGCAACACCTGGTTAAGGCAGTTTTTTCAACCCTGAGCCCATCAAATTGGGATTACTAATATACTTCTCGTGTTGTCCAAATGAATATTGGCTACGGAAGGCTTCGCTGATCAACTCCACATCCCGGTCTTGCTCCAATATATACGGGATAATCATGATGACAATTTCCGATTTATCATGGGAACCACCCTTGGTGCTAAAGATATTTCCTAGCCAAGGAATATCTTTTAAGTACGGTATTCCTGAATCATCCCTTTTAGTCGTGTCGCTAATAAGGCCGGCGAGCAATACCGATGTGCCGTCTTTAAGGCTTAAGCTGGTTTCCACTTTCCGGTTAAGAATCGATGGACTGCTGATCGAGCTGGTTTCATTGTTCTGCGCCGAACTAAGTTCTTGGCTAATATCAATATCAATCCGTCGCCCAGAATGGATAACCGGTTTGATATTTAGGATGACACCAGTTTTTCGGTACTGCACATTTTGGGTGAATATGCTGCTGCCATTCGTTTGGGCCGAGCCAGAAGGCACCCCTTGACTGGTGACAATAGGGACTTCAGTGCCAATTTCAATATTAGCCTCTTCGCCGCTTTTCACCATAAGCCTAGGGGTCGACAAGACATTGACACGGCTGTTAGTGGCCAAGGCATTCAATACCATGCGGGTTGTCCCTCCGGAATTGAGGATATAGTTGAACGCCCCAGGAATCGCTCCAGCACCGGCACCAACTAAGGTGCCTGTGTCAAAATTGTATTCTCCGACCTTGCCATTAATAAGCCATTGGATACCGAATTTATCTGTATCGCCTAGCGTTATTTCAGCAATAGTGACTTCAATTAGGACTTGTTTGGATGGCAGATCCATTTGCTGGATAATCGGCAATAACTGTGCCCATGTATCGGAATCGCCAAAAAACAGCAGTGCGTTCCGTTGTTTGTCGACCACTAGATTGGTCTTGCCCCCCCCACTGGTTGTGCTAGTGGTTGATATTGCTTGTTGCGTGGTACCTGGTCTTTTTTGCGCATTGGCGGCTTGCTGGGTGGCAATATTGGGCACTAGGTTGCTTAACGTTTTGGCAAGATCTTCAGCACCCGTATTTTTTACGGGGTAGTAAAAAATTGTATCTTTATCGGTTCCATAAGTCGGCTGATCCAATACTTGGACCCATTGCTTCACCAGCGCCAGTACTTTGGGGTCGGCGGTAAAAACCAACACGGCGTTGATCTTACTCATTGGAAGCACCAGTATGCTACCCATCGGCAATGTCGCACTGGCACCGTAACCCTCAGACTGCAAAACCTGTACCAACGCTTCGCTTAAGGCCTCAGGCGTTTGGTACAACGGGTCGATACGCAAACTATAGTGTCCGCGCATCGCTGGCTGATCGAGGAATTTAATGGTATCGAGCGCACTGGCTACAAGTTGCTGGGATCCTTGAAGGGTAACGGTATTGCGTTCAGGATCTTCAGTTATTTTTAACTCCTGCCCTGTGTATATTTGGTTCAATGCCGAGGTGACATTGATATTCCGCACATGATAAAGCGGCACCACCTGAAAAATAGGACGGTGTGTCACCGGTACCTGGGGAAGCGTCCGTCCACTAATCAATAACGGCGGTTCTTCGATGGGCGTAGTACTGCTACGCAGAAAACGATAACGGTCTTGTTCTTTTTTGATAGCAACGCCGTATTCAGCCAAAATTTTAGCGACGACCCGCGACAGTTCTTCAGCACTCTGCGGTTGCGTTATCCTTAACGTTATCAAATCGGGCACATTTTGCAGTGTTTTATCAATTTGAAAAGAAACATGCAACATATTGCCATAAACCTCATTAATAAAGGCGGGTAATGGCATATTGTCGACATCCAGTTTGAAGGCGCCGCCTTTAAGTCCGGGTAGCTTTTCCTCGAAAGTATCAAGGCCAGCAACAGTCGGCGGCAGGACTGTTCCTGGTGTTTCGGTAAACCGCTTCTGCTCGGCTTGGCTTTGCAATTCGGCCACATCAGCATTTTCGGCCAAAGCTGCCTTATTGGGCGCAGTCACTTCTGGCCGCGTCTGGCGTAGCGGTTCGGGCAATTTAGGCGAGGGTATGCGCCACATCTGACATCCTGCTAAAAGGCTGGCAATCAAGGCGACGAGAATCAATAACGATTTGTATTTTAAGGGCATTCTGATATGAAAAGGCGTGATGTCTATAAAGGTTCTATCTTGGTCGTCCGCCATGTAGGGAAATCGCTGTTAACTTGCCCGCTACGTCAATGATAATTCCATTATTATTAATGGCGGTCAATATCGACGAATCTGGCAGTTGCTCACCTATTCTATAGCGCTTTATTTTGTTATCGGTTTTAATTAGTGCATATTGCTTTGATCTTTCTTGAACTAACCCCTGAAGAGTCCAAGCTTGGACTGTCTGCTGACCAGGCTGGTTAGCGCCCCCTTGACTGGCAACTGCGCTTGTGGTTTTGGGGTAATAACGGCTAAGTGTATTGTACGCATTGAGGTTTTCTGAACTCTCTTTTGCCAAAGCCGGCAATTTCCATTCTGCATCACGGACTGTTTTCAATTCATCCTGCGGCAATGAATATTGCAAGTAAGCAACGAAACTACCGAGCATGCAGGCAACTAATGTTAAAGCAATTTGCTTGTGACCTGCTTTCATTGCACGTCCGGCACTTGAAAATAACAATTGACTTGTAACGTTATCCGTAGCAAGTCCTGCAGGTCGCGATTGATTTGTAGTTGTTCCACTTGCATTAACTGGGGGTTTTGCTCAATATTATTCAGCAATTCCAGCAAGTCCCTATCATACAATGTACCTTTGATTTCAATAACCACCTGCCAAACGACCGGGGTTTTGGGGTCGCTTTGTACGCTTGCCCCAGCGACTTCCAAGCCGTTGAGATTGGACTGTTGAAATTTCTCATTAAACCAAGTTTGCACGTTTGCTTGCGCCAAACCCTTTGTTTCAGCGTGCCATAAACCATTTTCCAATTGTAAACGAATATTTTTTATGCTTTCGGCCCGTTCTTTCCAGTCGCTTTGTTGCTGCACATAACGCAACTTTAATAAGGTGTTATGTTCGCGTGTGTATTCTTCATACAGGCTGTTCCGGTAATCATCAACCATCAACAAGCCATTACTGGCAACAATTAACGCTATCAGCACTAGCCCCATGCGCAAGCGTGGGTTTTCCTGCCACTGCGACACCAATTCTTTATACATTTGCATTACATTTGGAATCGGATAAGAACACTAATCTGGCCTGTTTTTGCATCAGGCTGTGCAGATACATCTTTCCCCCATCCGAGATCGGAATAGGTTTTTACAAATAAACTGGGATCGGCATTACTGGCTTTAATAGTAAAGCGCAATTGGTCGGGCTGATATTCCCAAAGCGTCACTTTCATGTTGGCAGGATCCGGTAACTTGCTTATCACTTGCTCAAGCAGTTGCAATTGGCGATGGCCTTTTCTTAATCCCACCACCTGATTTAGATAACGCTGGTCATCCTGTATTTGATTACGGGTTTGTAATATGGGCTCTATTTGGCGACTAAGCGCTTCTTGTTGCTGGATCTGTGTCGCAACATCCTGTTTCAGCAGATAAATTTGCGTACCTTGCCATGCCAACAAAAAAACTACGATAATGGGCAATGCCCTCCACAAAATGGCTTCTAAGGCAATGATAAGTGCATTTTTATCCAGCTTGTAACTTTTACCCCAAGGTTGCCCAAGCTTTTGGGTTTCGACGACAGGCAATTCCATTTGCACGTCCTGGCCTGCGGAGCGCTGGAAATTCTGCCATGCATTTTCGCTCGGAATTTCTGGCCACCAATGGCTTTCTTTTAAAATACCTTGCAGCCAATATTGCGCTTCGTAGCCTTGCTTACAACCCAGCAATTGTAACTGCGTAACCTCTGGGCGAGGGAAATAGCGCGTCTCAACCACGCTGATTTGTTTTTTATCCACACCGTCTTCAGCCCGCCAACACCATACTTGCGCGTAACTATTTTGCCAGATGATATTGCTCATAGGATCCTGCCAGGGACTCCATTGGCTGATTTTTAATTGCAGGGTTTGTCGTCTGGCACTGGCTGGAATATCACGCAAATCGAAACAACGGTAAATACATTGCGATCTGGGTATCTCCGTGGACTTTGTCGATTTTTCTCCAAAAATCTTGGGGTGATTATTGCGTAGCTGCGATAGTGCTTGTTTCAGATTGTTTAACTTGAGAACTGTTATCGTTAAAAAGGTCAGTTTTAAGCTGTTTAGGTTGGACATGTTGTTGTTCGGCAGTTTTTGCAATATCAAGCTGGTAATCAACAGTCCAGGGGCGAGTGGTCTTTAAAGAATAATCTTTTACAAGGATGGAAGGATGCAATTCTAAGTGAATTTCCCGAGCCCGTCCAGTTTGCGGATGCCATAGGGTCACTCTAAAAAAATTTGACGGGATTGATGAAAACGACAGCACATCGATGCTAAGCACCTTACCGATAATCTGATAGAGCTGGCCAAGGTCTGTGATCGGCAATTCGTTTCTTGCTTGAATAATTTTTTCAGCATCTTCACGGGTAATTCCCATCGAGGTTTGCAGCACTTGATTAGGCGCCGCATTAAAATTCGGCCACTCTCCCCAGCTACTGCTGGTTAAACGGGGTAAATCATTTTGCCAAAGTTCCGGATACTTGTCCCAGTCAAGGACATTTTGCATCTCCCAACTGGTAAGCAAGGCTCTATTTGCGGGCGCTTGTTTATGTTGCTGCTTGTATTGTTGCTCTTCAGCACCGTTGATACGATGCAAACTATCGGAATCTTCGTAGTCCTGCAACTTGGCAATAGCTTCATCCCGTGCCGTTGCGCTAAGTCCGAACAAGCCCAAAAGGTATTTTAAATGGAATGGTTCCTCTATATTGGTTGCTATCAACCCGCTTTCATCCTGAACTGAAAAAATAACATCCCCTATACCGTGGTAGGCTTGATCATAGAGTTTAATGTAACTACCTTCAGATGCCATCAAGCCCATACCTGAGCCTAATGTGTCCGCTTCTTTTTGTTCTGCGGTGATTTCCGTCAACATGACGCCGTATTGATTGACGTATTGGGTATTAATTAAATAGAGGAACGTGGCTAAGGTTCCTTGAAAATCTATTTCCGCCTGCGTATTTTGTTGTTGGCTGGCGATTTGCTGTTTGGCTTCACCTGCCCATTGGGCAAGATAGGTGCCCGCAACAGTAATAAAGGCAATAAGCCACAGCGTTGCAGCCAAAATAAAGCCTTGCTGTTGTTTTGCCGGGATGGCCATAAAGCTCATAAAAATTCTTCTATGTTCGGCTTGGGATTTTTTTTGCTTGGGATGCTGACTATCCAGTTGACAGGCTTCGGGCTACTGTCAATTTGTAATCGGATAGCTTCAGGTAGCTGCTGCGTCACCATGCCCATTTTTGGTGGCCAAGTTGAAACCCAGTTACCCTCATTATCAAGGTAACTGAACGATGCTGTTTGGGCGGGCCATTCCCCTAACGTCCAATCATCCTTTTCAGTGATACGGTATTTAAGCGTTATCGTATTGTTTTGAGATAACAGCGTTAAGATAAACTGTTTGGGCACACCCGCAGGTGCAGTTAGCGTATTAATAGACAGCCCTTGCAAAATGGAATCATCCCCCTGAAACAAGGCCTTTTCGTTCTGGGCATTAACAATTAACCCGGTGACAAGGCCACTGTACCAGTATTCTTGCAATTGCTGGACGCGTTGTGTTTTAAGTTGTTGGGTGACGTTAAGCCGGAGCCGTAACACATACCCAAAGCCTTGCATCAGTAAGCTGCTCAGCAAGCTAACAAGCACCAACACAACCAGAACCTCCATTAACGTGAAGCCTTGGCAGGATTTTTTGAAGGGGTAAAAAATCATTTTACGTGCTGGTAACCCACTTGCCTTAGAGTAAACTCATCGGCTTTATTGTCTTGTGTCGTGATCGTGACTTTAGCATCAAATAACCCAATCAAATAAGTGCCTGGATTACCATGATTATCTATTTCTTGCTTCAGCGGCGTAATGGCCGTGGCTTCCCAATTTAAAGTAAATCCAGCTGATTTAATCTCACCAGTCCTATCCACCGCAGGGTTTACCTGCTGCATCAGCGCTAAGGCATTTTGTCTATATTGCATCTTTTGGGTGCTTTCCAGCGCGTGATTAAGGCCACTTAACGTGTTGTTAATCCAACTAAATAATGCCATACCCGAAGTGCTTAGCAAAACTAAAGCGACAATAGCCTCTAACAGTGAAAAGCCGCTTTGTTTTAGCTTGGCTTTAACCTGCTTCATAAAGCACTGGTTGGCACAAGGGCGCTTCTAATAGCCATTGCTGGGTAAAGAAGGCTTGTTGCAAACTAATCACCCCCCCGGTGCAAACCCCATTCGGATAATAATCAATGGGCGTTTCTGCATTGATTGTCCAACCTTCGGGAATTGTCAACGAGGGATCTAACGTTACCTGCCCATCTTCCAGCAGACCTAACCGGTAGCTTTTTCCTTGTTGATACGCTTTGTAACCCAACCCAGCAATTTGTTGCAATAGATCCTCTTGCTGAAATGACCGTACCGCACTCTCATAAAGCGTGCTTAATCGGGGCATAATAAGCCCCGCAACTAAGGACAACAACAACAGTACAACCAGTAACTCCAGCAGTGTATAGCCGCGCATCGCTAGCGGTTATGGCAAATAACCAACGTCCGCCGCAATCCCTTCACCACCTGGCTGCCCATCCGCACCAAAAGAATACAGCGCAAAAGGCTGCCCTTCTTTACCCGGAATACTGTATTGGTAAGGTTTTTCCCAAGGATCCAATGGCACCTGTTCATCCAGGTACGGGCCACGCCAAAGGTTTTTTACTTGCTCCTGAGTGGGTTGCTGATACAGTATCTTCAAGCCCTCATCAACCGTAGGAAAACGGTTAATATCCAAACGCATCGTTTCCAATGCGCCTTTTATCATCTTGATTTGAGTTTGAGCGGTACTGACTTTTGAGCTATCGACCTTGCCAAATAACCTAGGGCCGACAAGCCCTGCAAGCAAACCGATAATGACGAGCACCACCAGCATTTCCAACAACGTAAAACCTTGTTGTGACAGGGATAATTTTAAAGATAGACGAGGTTTTCTTAACATAGACTGCCTATAATAGAATTTCGAAAAAATAAATGAGTGCGGTTAAAAATTACACCGAAATGTCATTGACGCTGGTAATCGCCAAAATTATACCGGTCATTATAACACCGATGACTGCACCAATAACCAATATGGCTATGGGTTCCAATAGAGCTAAAAACCGCTTCATACGTTCCCGGCCGCTTTCAGTATACAAAGTGGCTAAAGAATTAAGCATGCTAGGTAACTCACCAGACCGTTCGCCAACCTTTATCAGGCCATAACCGGTAGCAGTAATCGCGCCGCTTTCTTGTAACGCATCGGCAAGGCTACGCCCACCTTTAACCGCTTTGGTGACTTGCGAAAAATTGGCGCGCAACCGACTGCCGGATACCCCTTGTTGCGCCAACGTAAGGGCACGGGTCAATTCGACGCGACTGGTCAGCAACGTACCGAGCATCGCTGACCAACGACCAATATCAGATTCGATCAGCCAAGTGCCCAACAATGGGACAAGCATCAGCTGATCCCATAAACGTTGGCGGATGGCGGGCTTTGACAAGCCGATAATGCCCAATACCACGGAACACGCAATAACACCGCCAATGATCGCAATGTGGCTATTGACGAACTGTCCGGTTTCCAGCACCGCTTTTGCCAAAAAGGGAATGTCCCCTTTGGACTTGCTCAATAATTTAGTGAATTTAGGGACAACAACAACAAAAATAATCATCACGGCACTGATACCGGAAATGATCAAAATACTCGGATAAATAAGAGCATTGCGTAATTCGCTGTTGATACGCTGCTCATATTCCATCTGCGCTACGCCATCGCTTAATGATTCCGCTAGGCTTCCGGTTAATTCCCCTGCCGTTGCCAAATGGAACATATAAGGTGGCAAGTCAATTTTAGATTCTGTCAACGCCTTGGAAAAGGCGACGCCTCGGCGTAGTTGGGTAGAAATATCACTCAGCTGCTCTTTCAAAAAATCTTGTTGTATTGACTCGGCTAATGACGAAACTGCCTCGTCTAAAGACACGCCGGACTTTAATAAAGTAGTCAGCTGGTGCATCACTAGCAACACATCGCTTTTTTTTGCTTTGCCTGACCCGCCCGTGCTTTTAGCCTGCTTCGCCATCTGCAACGTCAAGGTGACTGGCGTCAACCCCTGGCGTTGCAGTTGCCGCGCGGCTGAACGCTCAGTATCGACCTCAATACTGCCCGTCACGATGCCACCGTCTTTATTGATGGCCCGATAATTGTATTTCATAGTTTTTGAGTCGTTTCCCAAGCAATGAATAACGTTTTGGGTGCTTTATAGGCAATGGAGCCGTTCATAACTTAACTGGCAGTGACACGTAACACCTCCTCAACACTGGTGATACCTTGATAAGCTTTCAAAAAACCATCTTCCCGCAATGACTTAAAGCCTTGCTGCACCGCTATTTGATGCAACTCAGCCGTGCTCCCGCCTTGTGCTATGGCGTGCTGCAACTCAGGGGTAACAGGCACCAATTCATGGATCCCAACCCGTCCGCTAAAGCCTGAACCTTGGCAATGCTTGCAACCGACAGGTTCCAGCCAATTCGCCGCCTGCCCGACCAAAAAGTCCGGCAGATTTTGTTCGGTTTTGGCCCGGATATCCACCACGGGATTGCCCGTTACGGCACAGTGCTTACATATCCGTCTGACCAGACGTTGCGCCATGACCGCGCGTACCGGTGTCGCCACCAAAAAAGGGTCTATGCCCATATCAATCAAACGGGTGAAAGCGCTAATCGCATCATTGGTATGCAGTGTAGAAAGCACCAAATGGCCGGTAAGCGAGGATTGGATTGCGATTTCGGCTGTTTCCCGATCGCGAATTTCGCCGATCATAATAACATCCGGATCTTGACGGAGAATCGCGCGTAACGCACGGGCAAAGTTATAGCCAATAGTGTCCAGCGTTTGCACTTGGGTGATACCCGCCATACGGTATTCCACCGGATCTTCTACGGTAATGATTTTGCGGGCCCCCGTATTGATATTATCCAGCACTGAATACAAGGTCGTAGATTTACCTGAACCGGTAGGCCCAGTCACCAAAATGATACCGTGTGGCTGGCTTGCCCATTCCTTCAAACTTTTTAAGTTATCCGGCTGCATGCCGATGGAATCAATACTGAATTTTTGTTTTTCCTTCGGCAACAGCCGCATAACAATGGATTCGCCATGTACGCCGGGCAAAGCCGATATACGCACATCCAAATCCTCACCGCTAACCCGTGTTTCAATCTGACCGTCTTGCGGTAGCCGATGCTCGGCAATGTCCATGCCGGAAATCAGTTTGATCCGCGAGGCAATGGCATTAAAACGGTCAATCGGCAACGTAAAGCGTTCATACAAAATCCCGTCTATGCGCAGCCGCACTTTAACAGTATAACGTTCAGGCTCAATGTGAATATCAGAAGCCCGCTGGTCAAACGCCATCGCCAATAGATTGTTGACGAATTCGATGACAGGCGCTTCCTCAGCCAATTCCCGCAAATAACCCACACCGCTATTGGCCTGGCCATCGCTATTTTCAAGACGGGAAACCCGATCCAGCAATTGGTCAAGATCATGACTGCGGACTAGCATCCATTCCAGATTACTGTCAGGAAACGTTTTTTCCAAAATCTCACGAATGTTGTTGTTCAATGGGTCACGGGCACAACAACTAATTTTTTCATCTTGCACAAAGGCGAAAACTTCCTGATCCAGCCACCAATCGATAGCCAAACCTGTGCTGTTCAACCATTCCAGCAATTGCCGGCTATTACCCGGTAAATCTTTAAGATCTAACAGTGGCATGCCGAGTTGCTCCGACAAAACGGGCAAAATGGCGTCTTCTGACAAGGCACCAATACGGATCAAGATAGCGCCTAGCCGTCCACCCACCTGACCCTGTACATATAATGCCTTGTCCAGATCGGCAGGACTAATAAGCGCCTGATCTATTAGTAATTTTCCAAGCGGGTATTTTGAGGGCATACGTTATTTTGTGAAAGGGGGACGGGGGCGGGATCCACAAATAACCATCGGTCTGATTATTGCGTTACATACGGGACAATACAGCTAATCGTATATTGTCCCAGCAAATTATATTTTAGAGTTATTGACTGCTTTCGACACTGAAAACTTTTTCTGATGATTCAGCGGTATCAAGATTGACGCTTGCTGGAACGGGCGGAACAATAACTGGCGCATCATTTTGGTAGATAATGCGTTCAAAAGCATTGGAAAGCCCTAAACTATCATCAGCTCCGCAACGAAACCCAGTTAATGTAGCGCCAGCATCCGTTTCCCAGCACAAACGCAGGTTTGAATTGGAGGAGTTATCAATATCGCAGAAATTACGGTCTATCGTATCGCCTTGCTTAGCAAATCCCCATGACCAAGCAGTGTTATAGTACCAACCTGTCCCGTTTGCGTCATGCGGAGTATTAGAACTCCCTGTATCAAACAACACATCCGCACGCGGGGCTTGGGCCAAAAGTTGCAATGTCGCACTGCCTGTAGGTCGACACGCCAGCATCAGCTGGGCTTTGTTACAACTCGCCTGAATGCCCGCAAGTGATGCACCGCTGCTATCGTAGGTATCAAGGTAACATTGTGTCCAGCCTCCGGCCGTAACTGTGGCAACCGGTATATTGGTTTGGGGGCCTGCTGGATAATAGCCAGCGGCCATAGCGGTAGGCAAAAGTTGTATTGCTGCCATCGATAAAAGTGCAAAATTTTTTTTCATAACAAATCCTTAATTAGGGGTAATCAATAACACAAGATGTGCGGTTTAAGTTTATTTATACCGGGCAATTTTAGCGTTTTCACTGTAGTTGCAAGTCGCTTTAAAAAAGCAAAATATTTGGCTTTCACTGACAACTTACTCTTTGTGGGCAATCATTAATAGTCAATTCCTCGAGCAGTGCGGAGCACCTATCAATCCAAACCCAAATTTACATTATGATAATGATGTAAACCTTGTCTTATATGGCCTACGATTTCTTAGGCAGAACTTGTAACAAACCTAAAAACAGATATCTTTCTTCCAAGGAAGGATAACTCTGTGTAAAAACTTTATTATTAAGCAATTTACCCATAAAAAAGCTTAAAACTCATTAAATAGAATCCCTGCCTTATATGCAAATTATTATCTATATCCCTTGGAATTAAAAGTTTTTTGTCGGCAATCTTCCTTAACACGAAACTAATAACCTTTTCAAGAATATCAATTTAACAAGACGGCATTTACTTTAAATCGGTCAGAAATTTAACATTCTTATCCAAATGGCGATAACCAAAACTCAAGTAAAAGCCTAACGACAAAAGTACCACTTAAAAATCCAATACCGCCACTATTTCCGGCAAGTATCCATCGATTTTTATGACATTTCATATACGTCTGCTGGCAATTTAATGGTTGCTATAGCGTTTTAATTGACTTACATTAATAAGCTGTTTTACATGTATTGTGGTTTTTTGTTAGCTATATAATGGGGTGATGTGATGATGAAACGATTTATTTTAACCGGTATAGTTTTATTGGGTGGGGTTACAGGCGAAGCTTTGGCAATTTGTGCCGGGACTAAATTTACGGCAAGTAGCCAAACAGTTACTTTACTGAGCGGCAAGACCATTTGCCAACGCCCAACACCTGCTAGTGATTGGGAGTGGCAAGAATATCACACCCCAACAGTGGCATTCGTAGGTAACATAATAGATTATAAAAAAGGCCCTGCCGATCCGGTTGATCCAACCAAAACAGTAGGGACTTATTCCATCAACAGTAGAGGCGGTATTACATACACTTATACTGGCGGTGGCTCTTATGCCTTTACTATATTTGATCAAGGCAGTGGTGTTTATAATTTTTGTGATGCTACGGGTAATACTGTACAAGTCAGCGGTGCTACCGTAAAGCCAGGCCAGGTTTCTTGCAATTAAAGCAATATCTTGTAGTGCAGTCTATAGGCTAACCTTTACGCGCCACAACCTATGGATTTTTTGTGGCGCATATTTTTTACGACTGTCCATTGTTTGCTGGATTCAAGTCAATTAGGATTTAAAATTCTGCATTCCTGACAAGCGTCGCCAACCTCAAACTAATCCTTCAAACCTATTGGAAAAACCAGCTCTTTTAAAGGTTGTATAACCGGTTTATTCAGGCTGTAAACTAACATGGCAGGCAAAATAAAATTAGTGATGTTTAGCAATAAGATAGAAATAGCGTGGGTCAGTCCAGGCACCCAAGCGGCAGGCGGTGGAATGGTTGTTAAGGTACCAAAATAAGGTACGGCAACAATACGCATTTCCACAGACAATAAAAAAGTGCTGAGATGATGCTGCAAATCAACGTACAGGTTAACAACGATAAACGGCAGCAGCAAAATCGTCGCCAAGCCTATATTCCGCAAACGCCGGTAAGGCATAGCCATTAACAATCCCCATGCAGTCGCCAGGCCCAAGGTCATATTAGGATTGACCGGCACATGGGTATGGAGCAAGAACCGTGAGTTTTTCATGGTGGCCTTGTTTCTGCTATCTTGGCTGATAAGGCCGGTGGCAATATTAATGGTATGGTCGTCCATTAAACTTACCTGAACCTGCGCTTGTTTATACACGGCGCCCAACAATAAGTTCTCCACATCAATCAAAGCGGGCATCAATAGCGTTTTCTGCACCGTCCACCACAAAATAAACATAGGGATGCTGCACAATAACAAACGCCACAACAGCCGTTTTATTTGCCGATGCAAACTCATGTCCTTAGGGTTTTATGGGTTGGAAAAACGAGTTTTTGCGACAAGGCAAAAAAAAGAAGCAGCACCGAAAAGGAGAACGCCCATTGTAAAAACTGTTCATGGATAAAATTAAACGTGTCCGTTTGTAAGAATTCGCCTAAATACAACAGTAAGGTTAACCGGATCACATTAACCATTTGCACCGCAAAAAAACCTATTACAATCAATGTCAAACGTGATTTGAAGGTTGCAGGAAAAGCCAACAGGCCGCTAATCAACAACCACACTTGTGGTAAAGCCGAACAGGCTTCGGCGACTTCAAGGGCAAAGCCATCCGACCCATGCCGTAACACCGCCGATGCTAAAGTGACCGAAGGGTCAAATGTATGAACAATGGCAAAAATAAAAGCCGCCAGATAAAGGCAAAACTGCTTAACAGCTCCGTTTGATTGCAATAATTCCATTATTGGCATCCCTAATAAAAAACAGACAAGCAATCGGATAATATAATTTTTTAGCTTCATCAGTTTATTGATTTATCTTGAAAATACTTTTGTGCATACTATAAGCTCCCGTAAGATATTTCTGCAACAGCGGCTTGTGATTTTGCCTAGTTTTCACGGACACTCAACTAGGCGACTTTTTGGGTCTCAAAACGCTTCCGGGATGGCATTGATGTGCCAACACTTTTCCGGATACAGGGCTAAGCCGCTTGCTGTAATTCGTCGTCTACAAGCGAGACACGTCATTGGCTGGATGCCCCGCTCTATTGTAAAGGCTATGTAACCGTTAATTGTTGAAAATTCCCCAAGGCTGCATTGAGCAGCCATTGCGGGGTTGGTTTGCGGTGCTGTTCAAAGACCCGCCGCCACCCGAGATAGTGCGGTGGCCACGTCATGAAAGCGGTCTAGCGACCGCTTGAAGCACAACAATTCCCAATTTTAAACCTTAAGTTTTAATCTGTGATTCCATTCCGGCATTCAGCATGAACTGCATTAGATGCCGCCAACTGTCAAAAGGGATAAACTGAAGCAGTGTCCGCAAAATCCCGAAGGAAGTTCGCCTGGAGGGTGCCTTGAGCCGCCGAGCCGAACTGTGCGGTACGCCCTCATTCAACCACTCAAGCGCGGTATGGGTGAGGAAAGCCTGCGGGTTGAGGATAGCCAGGAAGTTAGGCAGGTGTTGTTTGCCGTGGGCAAGGTTATGCTCGAAAGGGTGGCCGTGGTTCTTGGGGGGGCTTGTTGTTTTCGTTCCCGATTTTCCAACGGGTACGGCCTGCGGCGACGGTTTGCACGGCATTATGTTGGCCAATGGCGTGCGATGTGGCCCACGCATTGCGGCAGACAAACGCTTGTTTGGCATTGGTGTGGGCTTCGCATCAGTTTGCCAGCAAGGCATCATCGCTATCGCGTAGCGGCGCTTGGTTGATGTAACGATGGCGTTCGGTTAGGCGTTGTTTGCCGTTCCAACGGCTTTTCTCAACGGTTTGGGCTTCTCCGGTTCGGACAAGACCGTCCGCCCATCCGTACACCCGCAGGGTGTGGGGACCGGGTTTGCAGACGAACAGGAAGTCCATTTGCTGCCGCCTGACCGGGCCACAAAATGGCAGGTGGCAGTACAGGGCATCACCCATCAGGGTGATGCCGCAGGGCGAATAATGGCTGCCCCCAACGGGTCAGCCACCGCTTTGCCGCCGCCAGTCCGCAATCCTGTTCCCCCGAGTTTGTCCTGTGCGCTGACAAACTCCGGCGGCAAAGGCTCCTCGCGGTTTTGCTTAGGGTCAACAAGGTTAGGCGCATTATTGGTAACAAAACGAGAATTTTTATAACAACTCAGTCCTTGCGGGTTTAGTTTTAGGGGTTATCGCCGTTAAAGTCGTTTCTGTATGGCAACCTAACTAAAGCCTGGATATTCGAGGGCGGAGTCGTTAGCAAAGTTTAATTACTTCTTTAGGAGATATTTTTATGAAATACCGTCTTTTCGTCAGTGTAATTTTGTTCTCGTTATCTACGTATGCGTTTACTGCAGATTCTTCGGATGAGTCCAGCGCTAAGGCAGAAGCAACACCACAAAGTGATCCTGTGCAACAACAAGATGCTGCTCAAGCTGCAAGAGACGAAGCCAGCCCTCCAGATGTCGGTGCTGCCAAAGCACCCGAGCGGCCTAGTCTTGCCGATTTTTGCCGTACCCATACATGCTAATATTTTCTTCAGCCTTTACAGGAAATAACCATGAACTTTAAAAAAAGAGTTTGGCAAGGTCTTTTGTTGGTGGCCGGTATCAATTTTTCAGGCGCTTATGCGGCGGAGCCGCATTGAACTTATGAAGAACAGCTTGGCTGGGGTGCCATAGAAGAGCCGGGGCAGCCTGTCCCTTACCTTTACCCTTATGCCGAATGCGGAATCGGTAACAAGCAATCGCCGGTGGATATTAGTGTGCCTATGGCTACCCAAGGACTTAACCACATCAACATGATATAGCCAATACGACATAAATTGATGGTGTAAAAAAGGCGATAGCTAGGACTGCCCGTCCTTCGAGGACGCACAGTCCTTATCAGATTATTTTGGATTGGCTATATATCGTTCTGCACCTTTATCAGTTGTTAACAATGGGCATACGATTATGATTCCCATGCCGGTGGCAAGCACTAATCAGTTGCGCGTCGGTGTTGAAAAGTATCCCTTATTGCAATTACATTTTCATGCGCCCAGCGAACACACCCTTAAGGGTAAGGCCTTTCCATTAGAAATTCATTTTGTTAATGCGGCAGACAATGGCAAATTGGCTGTTGTGGGGGTGTTGGTTAAAGAGGGGGCTACTAACGCAGAATTTCAGAAAATTCTCGATAACGCACCCCTCCTTGAAGGTACTAACACGCCGCCGGATATGTTAGTTTTTCCGTGGCGTCTATTGCCCGCTGATAGGACGCACTTTTATAATTATGCGGGATCTTTGACTACCCCGCCTTGTACCGAAGGGGTCGGCTGGCATGTGTTAAGTCAGCCGATTGAAGTCAGTCAGACCCAGATAACACAATTTGAAGCGTTATATAATGATAATGCACGCCATACCCAAGCATTAATGGTCGTGTTGTAAAAAAGCTTAGAACACATTAAACGCATTACAAAAACGTCTAGGTTCCCATAGCCCGTAAAAATTTACTGGTTACGGGAATCTCTAACCGGATCAATAGAACATGCGTTCCGGTGAACAAAACATCCAAACATAGGGCGTATTGCGTTAAAATAACAAGTTCTATAAATTCACATAATTCATTCACTTATTAACGAGAACACACTATGTCTACTTTTCCTATTGATTTGGGCGCATACCAACGCATTACGCTGGATGCTAGTGTCCCTACCTTAACGGCTGAGCAAAAAGCCGCCCTGCAAGCCAATATCCAATTATGCCGCGATGCCATCGTGTTTTTTACATCTACTGGTGCGGCGCGTGGCGTGGGCGGTCATACCGGCGGCCCTTATGACACTGTGCCTGAAGTCATGATTATGGATGCCTTGTTCCGTGGCTCAGAAAATTATGTCCCGACTTTCTTTGACGAAGCCGGACACCGCGTTGCCACCCAATACCTGATGTCGGTGTTGAACGGCGACATGCCAGCCGAAAAATTGACCCAATACCGCGCCGCGCATTCACATCTGCCAGGCCATCCAGAATTGGGCTTTACTCCAGGCGTTAAATTCAGCTCAGGCCGTTTAGGTCACATGTGGCCTTATGTTAACGGTGTGGCTATAGCTAATCCAGATAAGGTGTTGTTCTGCTTAGGTTCAGACGGTTCACAACAAGAAGGTGACGATGCCGAAGCGGCACGCTTGGCAGTTGCACAAGGCTTGAATGTCAAATTGATCATCGACGACAACGATGTCACTATCGCAGGCCATCCTTCCCATTACCTGAAAGGTTGCTCAACCGCAAAAACCTTAGCAGGTCAAGGTGTAACTGTATTAGAAGGCGACGGCGAAGATTTGGACAGCTTGTATGCCAACATTTGCAAAGCCATCAACACTCCAGGCCCAGTTGCGGTTATCAACCACCGTAAAATGTGCCCAGGCATCGTTGGTTTGGAAGGTTCAACCCACGGTCATGACGTTGTTTCAGTAAAAGTTGCATTGGAATATTTAGAAACGCGCGGCCACACTGCGGCTGTTGAATTCTTAAAAGGCGTGGTTGCTCCAAAAATGACTGACACCTTCTTGGGTTCAGACAATGCCAAATGGGACGCCAACCGTAACGTCTTCGGCGATGCAGTTGTTGCCGCCATGAGCACTATGAGCGAAGCCGAGCGTATCGCAAAAGTCCGCGTTATCGACTCCGACTTAGAAGGCTCTTGTGGTTTGCACAAAATCCATGCAGCGTACCCAGAATCATTCATCTCTTCTGGCATCATGGAGCGCGGTAACTTCTCCGCTGCTGCTGGTTTCGGTATGGAAGCAGGCAAACAAGGTATCTTCGGAACTTTCGCAGCGTTCTTAGAAATGTTGATGTCAGAAATCACCATGGCGCGTTTGAACAACTCCAACGTGATGTGCCACTTCTCACATTCTGGTATTGACGACATGGCGGACAACACCTGCCATTTCGGTCTGAACAACATGTTTGCTGATAACGGCTTATCTGACGCTTACGCAACTGGCTTGTACTTCCCAGCTGATCCAAACCAAATGAAAGCCATCGTGAAAAAGATTTTCTTCGACCCTGGCTTACGTTTTGTGTTCTCAACCCGCTCTAAAACGCCAATTATTTTAGATGACAAAGGCGAAGAATACTTCGGTGGCGATTACACGTTTGTTCCTGGTAAAGACGAAGTCATTCGTGAAGGTACGGCTGGCTACATCGTTGCTTTTGGCGAAACTTTATACCGCGCATTAGACGCAGTAGAACGTTTGAAAGCAGAAGGCATTGACGTTGGCCTGATCAACAAACCAACCTTAAACGTCATCGACGAAGATATGCTGCAAAAAGTCGGCAAATCACCCCTGGTGTTAGTGGTTGAGTCCTTCAACCGCAAAACCGGTTTGGGTAGCCGTTACGGTTCATGGTTACTAGAACGCGGTTTAGCACCAAAATTTGCCCATATCGCCACCCACAAAGAAGGTTGCGGCGGTTTGTGGGAACAATTCCCACACCAAGGCATTGATCCAAATGGCATCATGGCAAAAGTGAAGGCAATGCTTGCCTAAGCTGCCACCTAGCTTGCAGTAACAAAAAAGGGTGCAGTGATGTGCCCTTTTTTTATGGCTTGGATTTTTGGCGATGAGCTCATGAATGCCGAGAAATTGCATTTAACAACCGATGCACATGGTTGGATTACCGGATTGCCGCAATTTGAACCCAATCAGGAAGCTGAACTGATTGTGCTATTTTCAAAAAAACAGACTGCTGAACATTTGGTTTATTTGGTTTGTTTTAAGGTTGAATTTATCTTGCTCTGTTATGTTAACGTCTCACGAATAGCTAATGCCTTATGTAATGCAGTTGCACACCCCAAACGCTGCAACTTTTATTTTTTTTCATCTTACAGAGAAGCTCAATAATGAAACGTTTTTTACCCAGCTTGCTATGGCTTGCCGTAGCTGGAAGTGCAACTGCCGCGCCGGTGACACTGCAGTTTACCGGCACGGACGCCTATGGCCCCTTAAATGTAGTCTCGCCCCTCGGCAGCGGCACGGTACCGAAGGATGCGCCTTATACGGCGACCGTTACTTTTGACGATGCCCAAGTGGTAACGCCGGTTGCCTATTATGGCGGCACACGCAGCACCTATATACTGACCAATTTGACCGTGACCATGAACGGTAGCACCATCACCCAGACGGGGCCTGGCACTATCGATATTTTTGATAATGTCAATCCGCCGAATAGTTGGCCGCCGGGCGATACTATTGCTTTTAACAGCGCATCAATTCCATCAATGCCGATAACAGAGCCGACAGGCACGCTGTATGGCGCTCACTTTAGATTCATCAATATTATGCTTGTCGACTATACCGGTACCGCTTTTAGCGGAACCGCGCTACCGCATGCCATTAATGCGGCCAGCTATAGCTATGGGCAAAAGTCGCTGGAGTTAACTTACACGAGTTTATCAGGCACCACGACGATGATTTTGCCTATGTTAACCGCAAGCTCCAGCGCAACTATTCCGCCCACTCTCACAACCGCCAATTTCGCCAATGGCGTTATCGGCGTGCCTTACTCCAGCACTGTTACTGCCACGGCGCCCAATAATGATACGGTGACTATCAGCATAGACCCCACCACTTTGCCGATGGGCCTTAGTTTTGATGGTGTTAATATCAGCGGCACACCGGTCACAGTGGAAACAAGATCCGTCGCCATTACCGTAAACGACACCGTTAGCGGCTTGTCCGCATCCACGAATTTAGCATTGACAATTAACGATGCCGCGATCAATTTTACACCAAGCATCACCGATGCAGTGACCGGTTCCGCCTATTCGGTGACCTTGTCAGCCGCTACTGGTGGTACCGGCAGCTTTAGCTATACAAGCAGTGGTCTGCCTGCTGGCCTGAGCCTAACCGGCACCACTATCGCCGGTACCGCACCCGCCACCGCCGGTGTTTATGCCTTTACCGTGACTGCGACTGATTCTGCCGGCACGGCTACCGTTGCTAATCTAAGCCTTAATGTTGTGGCGCCTGCCCCAGTCGCCTGTTCCGGCAGCAATGCAGTTGAATCGGCCTATGTAGCCCGCAACCCTGGCTTCATCACCGTCAACGGCGGTTTGAATCTGCTCGATCATTTATGGACCACCAATCTTAACCCGCAAAACACCACGTTCCAAGGTGGATTGGTCAACTGGTATCAAACCGGTTTGATTTTGAGCTATACCGGTGTCACTGATCCGGCGGGCTGTATCTTAAGCAGCTTGACTGTATCGCCAGCAGTTAGCGTCAGCACTGCCAATTTAGCAAGTGCTACTGTCAATAGCAGTTACCTGGCGCCGATTTCAGCCGCTTGGGGTGCAACACCGTATCAATCGATATCAGTGTCTGGTCAACCGGTCGGTTTAAGCTTTGATGGTGTTAACCTGACTGGCATACCGACTGTAGTAGGTACTTTTCCAGTAACAGTGACCGTGATTGATGCGGTGGGCGCTACCGCAGTTAAAACCTTGTCTTTAGTGGTGAATGATCAAGCTATCAGCTTTGCGCCTGTTTTACCGGCAGCGATTGTGGGAACTGCATACAGCACGAGTGTGACAGCAACTGGTTATGGCCCATTCAGTTATACTGCAAGCGGCCTGCCCTTAGGTTTATCGCTAGCAGGCAATGCGATTAGCGGTACGCCAACAACGGCAGGTAGCTCAGTGCTTACCTTAACGGCTACAGATGCTGCTGGAGCGGTTTCCTCTGCTGTTGCTACATTGGTTGTTAATCCAGCCGCTGTAACCCCTTCTTGTACTGCGCCTGCAGTATTAACGAACGGCATCTGCGTGACGCCTGTAGCGACAGATCCATCATGCACTAAACCGGCTGGTGCTAAGAGCTTTGCGGTTCATGCAGCCATTACCGCAACGGGTGCTGGCAATATTACAATCGGAACCAAAGTGGTGACTATACCTAGCTGTGCAAAGGTTCAGTATAAAGGCCAAGCTACTACTTTCGGGATTGGATATGATGCGGAAGTGAAGAGTGGTTACACGCTTAATGGCATTAACTATGGCACATCATTGATTGTTGATGATGGAAAATAATCTATTCTAGGTTATTGATATGAGAGGTAGGCTAGCCTACCTCTCATATTTATTAAGGGCCATAGGTTGGGGTGACGCTAGAAACCCCAATAATTTTAAACTTCGATGTGTTACTCCCGCTAGGGGATAAAGTGTTCGCAAACCCCCCATCCCATCCTGAGCTTCTATTTAACCAATCCCCTAATCTGCTCCGAAGAATATCCAATAGCCTGCACGATACCGCCTTGGCTATCGATAGCGCCCCACAAACCGCCAACCCTTATCTTATGCTCGCCATCCGACTGTTCCACGCAACCGTTGCAGACAATTGCGCGGCCGGCACTAAATGGAAAGCCAAAATCATAAGCCGGGGCGATGACCATTTTTAGCGATTTATCAAAATAGCCGATTTTTCCGTTTTGCCGTGTCCTGGCAAGACCCTCGGCAAAATAATCTGGCCCATTATCGTAGCTAATCACTGGTCTGGCATTGCCGTGGCGGTTGACGTATAAAAAGCCGTCCTTAGTCCGTAGGTAAGCAAGCCCATCGGCATCATAATCCAAATCGATGACCACTTTTTTACTTATCAGCGCATCGTCTACAAAATCCGGCGGTGTTTTTTTAGGATAAAAATTAACGCAGTGCAGCGCATGCACTTCTGTATTTTTTGCCTTTGAATAATACCAACACTCCGCAGCATCATTGGCAAAAGACACGCTAGTCGTCATTAATAACGCTATAAAAAGCAGTTTTATCATGTGATTTTTACCTGTTTGGAAGTTATGGGTATTCCCGGCTTTTAAATGGCGTCTAAAGTCTAGCGATTAGCGGTTGGGGATAATGTTACCGTAAATAAGCCTTCATTGCGGACTAGGTCACTACGATAACGATGGTCATAGGATGTCTGCAGGGCGGCTTCCAATACGGCCAGTTGGGTTTGCTCCGGAACCGCCTGTTTTGTCAGCGGATTAATCCGATAGGCAACGACATCGCCCCAGCTTCGTTCGGGATATTGCTGAGGATTAAAGCCCTGGTGCCGGGCGCGTTCTGCGCGTGTATAGCCAAATTCCAGATAGGCTTCGGTCACTGTCCAGAGACTGTGATCTTGCCAGAATATAGGGGCGATAGATCCGGGATAGACATCGGTGAGCAGCACGGTTGCCGCATCTTGGTAGATAGCCAGATCGGGATGGCCTTCGCCGGCGGATGCCGCTGCCCAAAACGCCGTGCCGTGATCGGTTTCGATGCTGAAAATATCGGCGTACTGGCGTTCAATGGTTTGATAGACTTGTTCAAACCGCTTCCCGGCGAATGTATAACGGTAGAAATTGTCTTCGACAGGATCATCGTCCTTTTCCGGCTTTGCCATTGCCAGCAGAAATCCCGAATCATCGGCCAGCCAGGCAAAACAGCTTGGACGATAGGGAAGAGGAATCGGAATCTGGATGACTGGCGTTGTCCGTTCGGCATCGGCAATTATCAGTCTGCCTTGTTGCTGTTTGTCCACAATTAGCAAAGCCAGGCGATTGGATTCATGCGCCCACTCATAATCCAATACCGTGCCGGGCAGTGTGGTAGTTACGGAGGGCTGCGTTTTTGCAACGGCAAGCACGACAAAGCCCCTGCCGCGTTTCATTGTTTGCCAGCCTGTAGCCGCTATTTTCCCTTCGGGAGTCGTTTTGAATTTAGGCTCAATCGGAACTTGTTCAACGACTTGCTCTAATGGGGTGTCGGGCCGTTTGCCTTCTGTGTGATACCCTTTCAGCGTTACATATTGGCCGGTAAATTTCTGCAGGTCTTTCGTGGCTATGGCTGCGGACGGGTGCAGGGCGAGGTTGTTGTGCGGGGTTTGCGTGTTCCCCCCGGTCATTTCTAAAATATAGTACGGGTCGCTAGGCGCATTCCAGGCAGCCAGTGATTTCACATCGGTGCGCTGTTCACGGATGACGCCTTGCAGCGTTATAGGTTGCTCAGGATTATCGGCCTGGGCAGTCAGACATAAACCCAGTAGCAAAACTGCGTAGAAGATTTTCATAAATATCCTTCAATTAGGCGAGAACAGCGTTTTTAATATAGGCTTTCGTTTGGTCGTGTTAATCCCAATATTGCCAAGTCCGGTTTGCGCTTGAAAATTCCCATCCCCCCATCAGCGCCCCCTCATCTGTGACAGTAAACTTAAACATAGCCCCATCGGAATAATAAAAGTCATCGCTTCGGAGCAGCCAGGGACGCTTCTTGTTGGGAGTGAGAATGCCGAGGCCTGCCGGATAGGCGCCCGTTGACGCTTTGAATGTATCTAATCGGGGTACAAAGGCTATACAAAATGCCTGGGCTTGTTCGACATCATAGCGGGCCAGAGTATTAGCCCCCCAAATCGGAAGGGCTAACGCAATGGTAAATGCTGAAATCACTATCCCTTTCTTAGCGCGTCCAACCCATACTTGCTTATGCAGGCATTTCGCGATAATTACGCCTGCCAATGCGATAAACAATACTGGGAATCCAAGATAAGCTACTGTTATGATTGCAATTATGTCTGCCAAGAACGAGCCGCGTCCAACAAAGACAATCAATAATGCCACGACAGCGTAACAGACCAGGCAAGTGGTAAGTAGAATTCGCCACGCGTCTTTGGGTCGTGTTTGATGGACTGATGCCATAGTTACCTCAGTTGAAAAATGGAATAACAGGTTGCCGGAAAAGCAGGGTTTTCGAGAAACCCAAAACTATCGGGTACTATAAATCATGTTTGTATGTATTTTACTTAAACGCCCCATCATCACCATAAAAATCACGGTTTGGCCTAATCGACGCATTGATGGACTGCTACCCCTGGTTTCCGAGTGAATTGATGTTTTTAAAAATCAACTTGGTAGAAACAGGCTCTTATTCCAATGTGCGTTAGCGCACAGATGCACTTTTAAGAATGGAGGATGATCACTGCGGGATTAATAGCGCTCGTGTGGTTTTTTGTTCAATGGCTTGAATTCACATAAACGTTGCTAGGAGAAATAATGAGCATTAACCCACCGTTATTGACCTGATTTTTTTATTTAAAAATTTGGAATTGCTGGAATTTTTTTTTATGCAAAAAAATCAGTATTTTTTCCTCATTTCAACGCGTTATTTTTTGTCAGGTACAGACCTCCCCATTACTTAGGAAAATATGCCATGAATACTCCAACCACGCCCAGCATTCAATCCCAACACGCTGCGTCCCATACTACTGAAGGTGATTTCAGGCTCAGCCGAAATTATTCCGGCTTATTAATAAGTTTGCGAGCAGCAGCCTTATTGATGCTTTCCATCCCAGCACTAGCATTGGCTGCCGCAGTGGCACCACCACTAGGTGGTGCGCAGAGCTTTGCGGTGTTATCTGGCACGACGGTAACCAATACTGGGGCGACCCACGTCACCGGAGATCTTGGTGTCAGCCCTGGTTCTGCAGTCACAGGCTTTCCTCCAGGAATAGTGACTGGAGGAGCAATACATGCAAATGACGCACCTGCTGTGGCGGCTCAAGCTGCTAGCGCCAATGCGTATGCTACTCTCGCAGGCGAAGCATGCGACACATCCATTCCCGACGGGACAGATGTGGCTGGACAAACGCTTACTCCAGGCGTTTATTGTTCTACGGGTTCAATCCTTATAGGTTCTGGGACGCTCACCCTCGATGCCCAAGGCAACCCCAATGCCATCTGGGTCTTTCAAATGGGAACCACGATCATCACCAGTGCTGGCGGTTCTGTTAATATTATCAATAGCGGTCAGGCTTGCAATGTATTTTGGCAAGTGGGCAGTTCTGCAACTATCGGCTCAGGCTCTGCCTTTCAAGGGAGTATTTTTGCATCTACAAGCATCACTTTAACTTCCGGAGCAAGCTTGTTAGGTAGGGCGTTGGCGATAAATGGTGGGGTGACGATGGATACTAACATTGTTTCAGTGTGTAGCCTCTTACCTCCCCCTACCCCGGCTTCGCTTCTTTCCCCTTCGTTGCTTGAATTAGCTATGTTCATGCTTGTTGCGCTTCCAGTCTTAGCTAACGCAGGTGGATTGCGCAGGCGCACTAGGCTTTTTCGCAAAAGCTAAAATGCGTTGATGTTTAACAACAGTTATCCGAAGCGCATCGCTTTCCAAAACCTGAAAATAAATAACGTAAAAGCCGGTTCAACATTTTCGTAACAGTATGGCGTTGAGCACACCTTGGCAATTGGTGACATCCGCTGGGGTGATGGCTATCGTATGTGGCCGGCATTGCCTTGCTGAACCACCATATGCCGTTTTATCATTCCCCACACTCCGGCGTGGGAATGTCGCCAGAGACGCAGGGCGTCCCGTACTGCGGGAGCGGGATAGAATGTGTTCCAATGCCGGAGCGTTGGAATGCTGTCAAATCTCCATCAATCGCTAATCTTCAACTACTAGCAAACAGCTCGGCCGCATCTAAGCTATCTTAGCTACCGCACCTATCTCCAGTTTTAAAATGGCTTCTAAGCAGGGTTCGCCCTACGTTTTTCCGTTGTGTACGATGACGTGGATCCATCACAGCCATTATTGAAAACTGGCATGACAAGGTTTTTTTCGGGAAACCCTGAGCTATCGGGTACTATAAATCATGATTGTTATGGATCATCCGATAAGTTGCCGCAGTCTCTGGCGTGAAAAACATATTTTTTTCACTCCGATTAGCCGATGGCCCAATGCAAAAACTTATGCGGCGACTAATGCTTAAACACTCCGTCATTAACATTTAAAAGCAGCTAATATGCACAAGATTTTCGCCAAGCTATTTAAACCGTGGTTGCTGCCGATAGTGTCAGGCGTATTTATTGGCACTAGTTACATCCCTTTTCCGCCGTGGGCGTCACTGTTCTGTTTTGTGCCGTTATGGCTGTTTTGGGGTAGGCAGGATAGCTTAAAAAATGTATTTATCGGCGGTTTGGTCACCGCGTTTGTTTTTACATTGATCGGGTTTAACTGGATCACTTATACCTTGCATGAGTTTGCGCATCTGGACTGGCCGGTCGCCTTCATCGGTATGTTGTTTTATGCACTGGTTGCGCATTTGTATGTGCCGTTGGCTGGCGTTTTGTGGTTTTGGGGTCGGCGTGCATTTAATTGGCCCCGGCGATTGGCATTAGGCTTGATGGCTGTCATCACCGTGTTATGCGAAGCCTATTCGCTGACGTTGTTTGACTGGAACTTCGGTTATTCATGGTATGGCGCGAATATCCCTGTTTACCAATGGGCCGAGGTGATTGGCTTTAGCGGACTGAGCGCCGCCACTTTGCTGTGTAACCTGCCGTTATATTATGCTTGGCAACGGCGTAAAGAAACTGCCGGAAAGCTCATCTTGGCGGCGGTCATCGCCGGATTTGCGTTGCTCAATATTGGCGGTCTGTGGCTTCAAGCTCGACTACCGCCGCCGGATGCGTCATTCAACGCGTTGCTGGTGCAGGCGAGCATCGGCAATTCGGAAAAATTGGCGGCGGAGTTGGGCAAAGGTTATGGCAACGAAATACTTAGGCGTTATACCGAGCTGACCGACAGTGCCATCAAAACCCATAGCGATACTAAAGTTGATTTTGTGTTATGGCCAGAAACGGCATTTCCCGCGCTGTTGGGCGAGGCGTTCAAACTTGATGAAAAACCGGTCGCGTTAAGCCGCTTTGTCCGTGCACGGCAGATACCGTTAATTACCGGCGCGTACAGTGTTGACAGCCGCTCCAGACTGATCACCAACTCGCTGTTTGTATTAGATGGGGACGGCGAGATTACCCCGCCGCATTACAGCAAGTCGATACTGCTGGCGTTTGGTGAATATATACCCGGCGAACAGTTTTTTCCTGAAATCCGTAATTGGCTACCGGCAACGGGGCATTTTGCGCGCGGTGTCGGGCCTACGCAATTATTGGGCTTGAACGGCTATAAAATGGGCGCGCAAATCTGCTATGAGAGCCTTTTCCCTAGTTTTTCACGTGGTCTGGCGCAACTGGGCGCGCAGTTCATCGTGAATGTGACTAATGATGCCTGGTATGGCAGTTGGCAGGAACCTTACCAGCATATGTTCATGACACTGGCGCGTGGTGTGGAATTTAGAAGGCCAGTGTTGCGGGTCACCAACACGGGCATTTCCACGGTCTCGCTGGCTTCTGGCGAAATTCTGGAGCAATCGCCGGTTTATCAGCCGTGGACTGGGCTGTATCATGTGCCTTACCTTAAAAACCCGCCAGCTACGTTCTATCAGACTTATTTCTGGCTGGTTCCCAGTTTGCTTTGGGGGACTTTGCTGGTTCTGCTGGCTGTCGGTATAAAGCGGAAATATGGGTCGTTATTGCCTGATAATGCAGATAATTTGTGAATAAAGCTGTCCTGTAAAGGCACTAAAACGGCTAGATTTTATTATGTTGTAGCAATGAAGGGCTTTCGATCTACAGCGCTTAACAAAAATTCTGATGAGGGTATTGGCATGGACACGAAATTAATCGGTTTATTGGCAGGCATTCCTCTGTTTTCCATTTATGCGGCAGAAAGCCATTTGGCGGAAGCGGCAAAAACACATGCAAGAATCGCTGATGAACACTTGGATAAGGTATCAAAAGTATGGAAACAGCCATTGGACATAGCAAAGGCGTAAAAAACCAGTTTTTACGCCAAAAAATAAACCGCCGCATCGCGGAAAATAGTTAAAAAGCCCGCACCGCACGAACCCCGTTCTGGAAGACCTTATAGTCGGCTAACCAATTGCCACTAGCGAAATCAATCACTCCGGCGAAGTCGCTGTTGCCCTCAGATGAGCTCCAGTAAAAGTAGTTGCCAAACCCCCCGATAGCGGTTCTGTTCAGATACAATTTACCTAACTCACCTTCACTGGGTAAATACCAGTCGCTATAACCATTCAATACAAGGTCGGCACAAATTTTTGCCGCTATCCCTGCTGTTGTACAGCCCGTTATTATATCTGAGGTGTTTTGGTTGCCTGTGCCTATGGCGGTGCCATCGGCCCCTGCAATGACGGATCCATAACAACCCCATATAACACTTCTTTGATCACTGGGAGCCGCTATTAAACCATGCTGTACATTGGCATCGTAACCTGGATCGCCCGCTTGTAAAATATACGCCACTATACCCCCTTGGTAGCTATCGCCAATAACGGGAGGAGGGCAATACCATTGAGGTATGCCATTGCAATAGCTAAGTGTTTGTCCTGCCATTCCTGGCGCTATGGCAATCCATGCACTACCATCCCAATAAAGCATTTGGCCGGCTTGCGTACCGGCTTGAAAGGTGCCTGTAGCGCCTGTTGCCCCGGTATCACCTTTTACACCTGGGTCACCTTTCGCACCCGCTGTACCGGCCGGGCCTTGTGCGCCGGTTGCCCCGGCATCACCTTTCACCCCTGCCGGGCCTTGTGCGCCGGTTGCGCCCGTGTCACCTTTCGCACCAGCCGGGCCTTTCAAGGCGATTTCTATAAAGGCGGGATGGCTGGTTTGCTTGGCTTCTTTGCTGTCCAGCGTGATAGACGCTGTCGGTGTCGAGCTATCCGGTTCAAGCACAAGGCCGTTGTTGTTGGCGGGATTGTCAACCCAGTCGGACACCAGATTGGTGACATCGAGGGCAAAATAAGTGTTGCCTTGGCTGATGAAGGCGCTGCTTGCCGCTGCCGCGCCTTGGCTGGGGGCGGTGGTGACGGTGGCCTCGCTCCAGGCTTGGGTGGCGGGGCTGGCTTGGAGCTTGCCGCTGGTCGGCACTTTTTTTACATAAAACACCAGGGTCGCTTTGGCAATGTCGCTGGACGTGATGTCATCGGGCAAGGTTGACAAATCAAAAGCCAGTAACGCTTGGGTGGCGGGGCGGATGTTGATGGCTTGGGCTGCGCCCGCATTCGGCAAGGCCACGTTGGTGTCGGCGGTGAGGGGGGCAACCACGGCCTGGGTCGCCAACGGGCTAAGGCTGGCTAGCAGGATAACGATTCGAAGTGAATTTGGAAAATTCATGGTGGTTCCTTGGAGATTTTAGGGTCAGCGTAAATGGATTTTTAGTAAATTTCATCAGGCGTAAAAGCTGGTTTTTTTACGCCAAAAAAAATTTGACCGTTACAAGGTTTTGTTAAAAGATTAAGCAGCAGGACAAGTTTTAAGCAGGGCTATCCCATTAAAAACAGCAACCAAACCAAGAGGATTTAGGATAATAGCGGCATAAGCGATTGATCAAGGACAAGGGAGAAATGAATTTTTTAAATATTTTTGGCCAGCTAGACGATTCGCGGCTTGAACGAAAAAAAGCTGCTAGATAACGACAAAATCCGCATGGGTCAACGCCAGATTCACGCCCAACATGGTGATTGGCACGGCGGCATCTGCGCCGTTGCCATCGGCATCATAAAGCAGCTCACCGCTGGCCTGGTGGTAAATGAGGTAGTCATTGCTGTCTTTTGCGGCTGTGGCGATCACAAAATTATCGGCATTTAGCTCGCCGGTTGCGGTCAGGCGGGTAAAAACACGGTTTTCCAATTGGATGGTGTCATCGAGCGGTTTGAAGTCGGTGATTGTGTCAATATTGTCGGTTAGCGGTTTGCTGAATACAAAGGTGTCCCTGCCCGCCCCGCCCGTCAAGGTGTCATTGCCTTCAGCACCGATTAACCGGTCTCGGCCACTACCACCATACAAGGTGTCGTTGCCTAGGCCGCCGTACAAAAAATCATTGCCGCCTTTACCCAACAGCGTGTCATCACCCCTAAGGCTGCTGATGGCATCCTTGCCTGCTGTGCCAACGAGCGTGTCATTGCCTGCCGATTCGGTGTTGCCGTCTTGCTTTATGTTGATGGCCAGTGCTTGGCTGTCATTTTTTAAGCCATCCGACACCGTCACGCTAAAGCTAGCCGAGCTGTCTTTATTTAACAGTTCGATGGCGTGGTCTTTAGGGATGAAGATGTAATTCCCTGTCGCTTGGTTGACGGTTAGTGTGCCATAAGCACCCAGCTTACTGGCCGTGCCATCGCCATTGTCTTTGCCGTCAGTAATACCATAGGTTAATGAATTGCTGTCAACATCGGTTGCGCTCAACGTGCCGGTCACCGTCAGGAAACGGTCATCAAAAGCCGTGTCCGTATAGTGGATGGTGGCGGGGTCGGCGAGCACCGGCGCGTCATCGCTAGGCGTGATGTTGACCGTGGTTGAACCCACCGCCGACAAAGCCCCGCCCGTGCCTTGCGCGCCGGTGTTGCCGTCGCTGAATGTCCAGTCGATTGTTACTGAATTAGGCGGCGTGTCGGAGCTGTTGCTGTAGGCCAAGGAGGATAGGGCGGCATCGACCCGTTCTTGGGTGGCATTGCTGTTGAAGGTGAGTTTTAGTGTGCCGTCGCTGTTGCTGACCGTGCCGATGGTGACGCCGGACAATACTGCGTTGTTGCCATTGAATCTTAATTGGCCACCGCCGGAAAAGACATCTTCACCATTTGCGCCGCCGTGGCGTGTCAGGGTGATGGATGCGCCTTGGTAATGGCCTTGATTAGCCAATTCGGCATCAAAGATTTTTACTGTGCTGTCCAGCGTTGTCGCATAGCCGTCTTCTGTATAATCGGTTATGCCATTGAGGGTGTTGAACTTTCCAAAAGTTGTGTCCAAGCTACCATCGGCGTTGTAGCGTACTAAGCCGAAGTTACCGTCGATATAGCCAGCTACGAGTATCTTGCCATCGGTTTGCACGGTAACGGAGTTACCCGCATCAATACCTGAACTTAATTTGGTGGTGACTTTGCCGTCGCCATCAAAACTGGTATCCAAAGAACCGTCGCTGTTGTAACGCGCCAAGGCAAATTGTGAGTCGCTTACTCCTGCCACGAGTATCTTGCCATCGGTTTGTAAAGTAACTGATCGACAAAACTCCCAAGTGGTATGGCCAAAATCGGTTGAAACTATGCCATCGTGGTCAAAGCTAGTGTCCAAAGAACCGTCGCTGTTGTAACGTACCAAGACGAAATCATAACCGTCCCCCAATCCAGTTCCGGCCACAAGAATTTTGCCATCGGCTTGTACTGTGACTGAGTTGCCATCAATATAGGCACCTTGAAAATGACCTGTAATGACGATGCCATTGATACCAAAGCTAGTGTCCAAAGAACCGTCGCTGTTATAACGCACTAAGGCAAAGCCATAATCACTTGGAAGGAAGTTACTGCCTGCGACAAGAATTTTGCCATCGGTTTGTATGGTAACAGAATGGCCTGCATTAAAGCCTCTGCTCACAGCGGTAACAACTACGCCATCGCCATCAAAGCTGGTATCTAAAGAGCCATCGCTGTTGTAACGGGCTAAGGTAAGATCTCCGCCTACATTACCATTGTAATCGAAGCTATAGCCAGTCATGAGAATTTTGCCATCAGTTTGTATGGCAATGGAGTAACCAGGGGAATAAGAACCTACAAGGGTGGTGACTATGCCATCGCTGTCAAAGCTGGTATCTAAAGAGCCATCATTATTGTATCGGACTAAGGTAAAAGCTTCAGGTACAAAGCCGCTAGAGCCAGCCACGAGAATTTTACCATCGGCTTGTAGGATAACGGAGTCTCCGCTCGAAGATGAGCCAAAGCCAGTGGTGACCATGCCGTCGCCAGAAAAACTGTTGTCCAAAGAGCCGTTGGGATTGTAGCGCGCCAAGGCAAAGTTGTCACCACCAGTGCCTGCCACGAGAATTTTGCCATCGGTTTGTACGGTGACGGATTGACCTGAGTCATCACCTCCGAAGTCAGTAGTGGCTATGCCATCGCCCACCACAAAACTAGGCGCAGAATTAACTTTAGCAACAGCAATATCCTGTGCAAAACGGTTGTCCGCATTAGCGCTCGTTTTATCGGCTAACACGCTGTCACTGCCTGCGTCTTGGCTTGCCGTATAAGCCAGCGTATTAAAGGGATTGAAAAAATCCCCCATAAAACCGGCGTAATCAAAAGCGCTGTTTTTGTCGGTTGGCTGGGAAGAACCTTCAGTAGCCAGTTTGTCTTTGCCTAAAAATCCAGATGCGGTATGAGTGGACATATAAACCTCGGTATTGGCGAAAAATAATTAACATACAAACTATGTGGTCTTATGGTGCGGGCAAGATTTTATGCCAATGATGTTTGCCGTTATAAAACAAGACGGCTACAAAAAATGCCAAGAATCTGCCGAACCTTTGCTTAAAAGCTAAAGTCTTCGAGGGGCTATGTGCCATTCCGTTGTAAGATAGCGTTACAGAAAAGTTACCGATGCTTGCCTTCTTTTCAGCAAAAGCCAGCTAGTGTGCCGTTACGCAATTGCCTGCTTTAAAATCCGTTCTGCAACGCCGTTTTTGTCGTCTTTTTTTAATCCTCACTTAAATATAAATGAAATTTATTGATACCCCGGTTTTTTTCTTAAAAACCCAAGCCTTATTTTTTTTGCTCTGTTTTTTTAGTGCGGGTGTTGCGTTTGCCGCCGCCGCAAAAACCACTCCTGTCCAACAACAGAGCGCGAGCCTAGATATCACTAAAGCGACGTTGGCCGCCAAGATTGAGGCAATTAACGCCCGCCAGGGCCTTGATGACGCAACCAAATCCAAAGTGCTTAAGTTGTACCAATCTGCTGAGGATAACTTAGGTAATATCGAGCTATTCACTGCCCGGACCAGTCAGTTTAAGCAAGCGATTAAGCAAGCGCCTTACGACACTAAAAGGCTGCAAAAAGAAATTGCCGACACGCAAACGAAGCAGACTAAACAAAAACCGGAAAATTTTTTATCCATTCCCACCGAAGAATTGGAGCAACGGCTAATTATTGAGAAAGAAAAACTCAGTAATCTGGATGAACAGTTAAATAAAGTGGAAACGGAGTTGGCCTTGCAAAGTAACCGGCCGGCACTTATTCGCCAAGAAATGGTGACTGCACAGCAAGATATTGAGACAAATCAGAAAAATCTGGAAATTCCGGCCACCGACGCCAATTCGCAATTGCAGACTGAAGCGGGGCAAGCTTATATAAAAACCTTGCTGGATGCCCGCACTGCCGAGCTTAAAATGTTGGACATTGAAACGATCAGCAACCCCGCGCGGGTCGAATTGCTCAAGACGCAGTGGCAGCTGATGGATTTACAAAAATCAATGCTAAGTGCCGTTATCACCGCAATTGAAACCCTGTTGGCAGACCGTCGGCAACAAGAAGCGAAGGAGGCTCAAGAGGCGCTCCGTATAGCGGAGCAGGAGCTGTCCGGTAAGCCTGTTGTTATCCAAACCATCACCCGGGAAAATTTTCAATACAGTAAAGATTTGCAGGCCATCACGGCAAAAATTGACAGTTATAACGAGCAAAAAAACCGTTATGACGCGCAGGCCAAAGAAATTGACACCGACTTTAAAAGTGCAGAAAAAAAAATCAGTTTGGCTGGGGTGAGCCCGGCGTTAGGCAAGATATTGCGTGAGCAGCGCCGTAATTTACTGGCTCCAAGTCAATGGGTGTTACAGTCAGAAACGCTGGAGGATGAAACGGCCTTGACCAGTCTTCAGCAATTTAAAGTTGAGGATAGCCTGAAAAAGTTGGCTGATATCGATGCCCGATTACTGGAAATTATGGCGACGCAGGTCGACCACAAAATGCCCCAAGACCAGCGCATGATGATTCAGGCCGAGTTGCGTGTTTTGTTGAACAGTCAAAAAGAGTTGTTGGGTAAGCTGTATCTTGCCGACACCACTTATTTACGGACACTCGGGGACTTTGATTTTGCTAAACAACAAATGGAAGCCTTGGCTAATAAATTTGCAGTCTTTCTTGATAAACGTCTGTTGTGGGTGCCGAGTTCTGAGCCTATCAATGGGGATTATCTCGCAGCGCTTTATCATTCAACGCAATGGCTGTTGTCACCGGTTAATTGGCTTAACGTGGCTAAAGACGCGCTTAAGTCGGTTTTTAAGCGTCCGTTTGTCAGTTTTGTAGCCCTGTTAAGTTTAGTTTTTTTGCTGTCATTAAGGCGTGCGATACAACGGGAATTGACAAATCTAGGTGATAAAGTAGACCAAATCTATACCGATACTTTTTACTATACCTTAAAAGCGCTTGTCTATTGCCTGTTGCGGATAGCTCCTATCCCATTATTTTTTTATTACGGGGGCTGGTTTTTAACCCATTACCCACAAGCACAAGATTTCAGCCAAGCCATCGGGGTTGGCTTGCAAAGAGCAGCTGTGCCGCTGTTTTTTTTACAATTCTTCTATTCCCTGTTTGCACCGACCGGTATCGCACGAAAACATTTTCAATGGCAAAGTGGCACGACGTCCCTGTTACATCGACAAATTGCCTGGATACGTTTTATTGCCGTACCAGCCGTCTTTATAATTAACAGCACGAATGCGTCAAAAACTGCTGTGCATAGCGATAGCATGGGGCGTATTGCACTTATTGCCAGCATGGTTGCGGTGGCGATTTTTTTCCACAAAGCATTAAGGCCCAGCAAAGGGCTTTTACAGAAGATTATTGCCAACAACCCAACGGGGTGGTTAAGTAAGACCCGTTATATTTGGTATCCGCTGGCGATTTTATTACCGCTGACCATCATTGGTTTTGCCGCTGCCGGGTATTATTTGAGTGCGCTGGAATTGCAGCAAAAATTAATTATCACCCTGCGCTTAGTGGTGCTTACGCTTATTGTCCACGCCCTGGTGTTCCGCTGGCTGACGCTGGTGAACCGGCAATTGGCCATGGAAAATGCCAAACAAAAGCGCAAAGCCGTAGCGCAGACCGAAAAGCATAACCAACAGGTCGTTGGCGGTGAAGATCCTGTTCTGCCTATTGAAGACCAACTCATCGATATTCCTAAAATAAATGCCCAAACCATTCGGCTGCTTAATGTTTTTATTAGCTTTACCTTAATTATTGGTTGCTGGATGATCTGGAAAAACATCCTCCCTGCCTTCTCTTTTTTGGAAAATATCGTGCTTTGGCAGCATCTGGAAATTGTCGATAAACAGGAAGTGTTAGAGCCCACAACGTTCCCTAACCTTTTGTTAGCGGGGTTGTATGCGTTTATTGCCGCCGTGTCGGTCAGGAACTTTTCTGGTGTGATGGAATTATTGGTGTTTAGACGGATGACTATCGAAGCGGGTAGCCGGTATGCAATTAACCAACTGGCCAAATATGTCATAGTCGCGATTAGTTTTATCTGTGTCGCTAATGAGCTAGGGGGCAGTTGGTCGCAAGTGCAATGGTTGGTGGCTGCGCTTAGTGTGGGTTTGGGTTTTGGCTTGCAGGAAATTTTCGCCAACTTGGTGTCAGGTATTATTCTGCTGTTTGAGCGCCCGATACGCGTGGGTGATACGGTCACGATAGGTGATGTCACCGGTAAAGTCAGCCGTATCCAAATGCGTGCGACCACTATTATGGATTGGGATCAAAAGGAATTGATCGTGCCGAATAAAACATTTATCACTAATCAACTGGTCAATTGGACGCTAAGCGATGCGGTGACGCGTGTGGTTATTCCAGTGGGCATTGCGTATGGCTCCAATATTGATTTGGCGCATAAGGTGATGTTGGAGACCATACAAAAAACACCACTGGTGCTTGCCGATCCTGAGCCGAATGTCTTGTTCATGGACTTTGGCGCCAGCTCCTTGGATTTTTCGGTGCGTGTTTATGTCAGTGAACTGGCGCATCGGCTACAGGTTGTCCATGATTTACATATCAGGCTGGAGCGGGCTTTACGCGAAAATAACATAGAAATTCCGTTTCCCCAGCATGATGTCCACATCCGTTCGGTTGTGCGCAATTTTGATGACGGCATCACGCCTGCCGTACAAAAAATTTAAGGTGCAAAACGGCTTTGTAAGGACATGTTGTCTGATTTGACATATTATTTTTATAACAGTACCTTAGAGCGTTTATTTTTAACTTTTCACCCACTGGTCGCTCAAGAGCTGTAATGGAAGAATTTCATAGAATAAGTCGCCTACCTCCCTACGTTTTTAATATTGTCAACGAACTAAAAGCCAAGGCACGCGCAGCGGGAGAAGATATTATCGATTTTGGCATGGGCAATCCCGATCAGCCGACCCCCAAACATATCGTTGATAAAATGATAGAAGCGGCGCAACGTGATGACACCCACCGCTATTCAATGTCCAAAGGTATTCCCCGGCTGCGGAGAGCAATATGCAATTGGTATAAAACCCGCTTTGACGTCGATTTAAACCCCGAAACCGAAGCCATTGTCACGATAGGCTCCAAAGAAGGCCTGGCGCATTTGGCGTTGGCGACCTTAGGTCCTGGCGATGTCGTGCTGGTGCCTAATCCGGCTTACCCGATACACCCTTACGGTGTCGTGATTGCCGGTGCGGATTTGCGCCACGTCCCGTTGATTCCTGGCGTGGACTTCTTTGATGAACTGCATAAGGCCATTGTTGACAGTTGGCCAAAACCGAAAATGTTGATCCTTAATTTTCCGGGCAATCCCACGACGCAATGTGTGGAATTGGATTTTTTTGAAAAAATAATCACCCTTGCCAAAGAGCACAAAATCTGGGTGGTGCATGATATTGCCTACGTCGATATTGCCTTTGACGGTTACAAAGCACCGTCCATCCTGCAAATTGACGGTGCCAAAGACATTGCGGTCGAATTTTTCTCCATGTCCAAAAGCTACAATATGCCAGGTTGGCGCGTGGGGTTTATGTGCGGTAATAAAGAGCTGGTTTCGGCACTGGCGCGTATCAAGTCTTATCTGGATTACGGTACGTTTACCCCGATTCAGATTGCCGCGATTGCCGCTTTAGAAGGCCCGCAAGACTGTGTGGCAGAAATAACCGAAACGTACCGGAAGCGCCGTGATGTCTTATGTGATGGCTTGACGGCGGCTGGCTGGCCGGTTGAAAAACCTAAAGCCACTATGTTTGTCTGGGCCAGAATCCCCGACGCTTATCAAGCAATGGGATCGCTGGAGTTTTCCAAAAAGCTGTTATTGGAAGCAAAAGTCGCGGTCGCGCCCGGAATCGGTTTTGGCCAGTACGGCGACGATCATGTCCGCTTCGGCCTGATTGAAAACGAACACCGCACCCGCCAGGCGATACGCGGGATCCGCACGATGATGAAAAAAGACGGGGTTATTTAAGACAGTTTAATGACCGTGCGTTGGGCGTTTGCTATCGGCCGCTATTGTTAACCTTCGTGCGCCGGACATACCTGAGGATTTCGAGCTCCACGCAAGGTGGCAATCAAACCGCGTAGCCGCCCTTAAAACACGATCTAAGTTAAGGATTGTCCTGCTCTAATTAACACAACAAAGAAAAACCAATGAATGTAAATCTTGAAAAAATACAGGGTTATAGTGTGCTTTTCATTCAGGAGGAAAGAATAGATGCACATAATTCAGGGGAATTAAAAGATGCTATTTTGCATCTGATAGAGCAGGGTGAGGCCAGCATAATTATCCAGTTGGAGTTGGTGCGTTTTATTGACAGTTCTGGGTTAGGGGCGTTGCTCTCCGGTCATAAAAACACCGCAGTCCGCTCAGGTAAATTTGCCTTGGCAAACGTGCAACCACAAGTGCTGTCCATGTTTGAGCTGACCCGGTTAAATAGGGTGTTTGAGATTTATGCTGATGTAAATGAAGCCATTGAAAGCCAAATTTAGGAGGTAGCCGTGTGCAAGTCCGTCATTCAAGTGGATGTCATTATCCCAACGCAAACTAAATATCTCGATTTAATCGGCAGTATTGGCGAGCGTATTGCCAAAGAACTGGATAATTTCGCGGGTGATAAAGAGGCATTGGCTTACCATTTAAATCTGGTGTTGACAGAGGCGACGGCTAATGCGATCAAGCATGCCACCCAGCCGATGCCCGAAGACACGGTAAAAATACAGATTCATATTGAAGATAATGAACTGAACATTAAAGTCTATGACCATGGTCAGGGCTTTGATTTGGAAAAGATACCGCTCCCCGATTTTGATGATCCCAAAGAAGGTGGCATGGGCTTGTTTCTTATTAAAACATTAATGGATTCGGTCACTTATACGCATCAAGGTGACTGCAATATATTAGAAATCATAAAATATTTATGAGTGCCGCACCGATGACTGATTGGGATAACGCCCTGCAACGCCTCGCCGTTAGGGCGTTAGGTAAACAACCGGCAAGCGCCTTGCTGGCCAAATTCCAACCTTTATTAACGCCGGATTATCAAGCGTTGGTGTCGCCCCGTTACGGTTTGCAAGATTTGCTTCACTTGGGGCAAATTAATGCGCCCGACAGCCAACGCGTCAGCTTGCTTAATCCTTGCCAAGATGTTGAACATTACCGCCTGCATTTTTACAGTGGGCAAGAACGTTATTTGGATGAATATATCCCGTTGCTGGAGAACATGAGCCTGCGGGTGATGGATCAGGTGCAGTTTCGGGTGCCGTTGGCCGATATGACGCTGTACATTAAAAGCTTCACCATTAAAGCGGCAAAAAGCCAGTGTGCCAGCCTACCGATATTGCGGGCGCGGATACTGGCGACCGTCCAAGCGGTCATGGATGGTAAGGTTGAAAATGACACACTGAATAAATTGGTGGTGGTGACCGGCATGGACTGGCAGGCGGTTGATCTGCTCAGGGCTTATCGTAATTATTATCTGCAATTGGGGCATCACACCACTAAAGCTACGGTGCATCATGCCTTAGTCAATAATCCGCAGGTTTCCCTAGCCTTGTTCAACTATTTTGAAGCCCGTTTCAGACCCAATCCGGCGTGGGATGACCCGCTGTTGAGGGAAGAACAGGTTTTGTCGCCCTTTCGGTTGCAATTATTGACCAGTATGGCATCCGTCGCCGATATTAATGACGACCGCATTTTGCGGACTTTATTTAACTTGATTGACGCGACGATGCGGGCTAATTATCATCTGCGCCGCACCTTGGTTGATTATTTTATAGCCTTTAAAATTAATAGCTTAGGTGTTATTGATATGCCTAATCCAAAGCCGAAGAACGAGATTTATGTCCATGCGGTTGACATGGAAGGCATCCATTTGCGCGGCGGCAAAATTTCTCGCGGTGGTATTCGCTGGTCAGACCGTCCTGATGATTTTAGGACTGAAATATTGGGCTTGATGCAAACCCAGATCAGCAAAAACGCCTTGATTATCCCAACTGGCGCGAAAGGCGGTTTTGTCATCAAAAAAAATGGTTCAAAAACCGATGTGAAGGTGGTAGGCAAGCAAGCGTATATCCGCTTGATGCGGGGGTTGTTGGATTTGACTGATAATTACAGTGACGGGGGCACTGTTGCCAAGCTTGGTGATAGGGTTGTTTACGATGACCCCGACCCTTATTTAGTGGTCGCCGCCGACAAAGGCACCGCGCAATTTTCAGATATAGCCAATGGGGTTGCCGCTGAGTACGGCTTTTGGCTGGATGATGCGTTTGCCAGTGGCGGATCTTCAGGTTACGACCACAAAGCGTTAGGGATTACGGCCCGGGGGGCATGGGAATGTGTCAAACGTCATTTCCGTGAGTTGGGTAAGGACATCCAAAACGAGGCGTTCAGCGTTGTCGGTATCGGCAGCATGGATGGCGATGTGTTCGGCAATGGCATGCTGTTGTCACCGTTTATAAGGTTACGCGCCGCTTTCAGTGGCCAGCATATCTTTATCGATCCCCATCCCGCCGATAGCGAGGACGCGTTTAATGAGCGCAATCGCTTGTTTAACTTGCCCGGTTCCAGTTGGAATGATTATGACCGCAGTTTGATCTCTGATGGCGGCGGCGTGTATTTGCGCTCGGATAAGGATATTGTGTTATCGGCTGAACTAAAAAAATGGCTGGGCATCCGCTATAAATCACTGGATGGCGAATCGTTGATCCGTTATTTGTTGACCGCCCCCATCGATTTGTTATGGCTGGGCGGCATTGGCACTTACGTTAAGGCCAGCACCGAAAAACACGAGGATGTGGGTGACAGAAACAATGATGCGGTGCGCGTAGACGCGATCAATTTAACGGCGAAAGTTGTTGGTGAAGGGGCGAATCTGGGCTTTACCCAAAAGGCGCGTAGCGAATACGCGCTGCGGGGAGGGTGCATTAATACCGATGCGGTTGATAATTCGGCAGGGGTTGACACCTCCGATCATGAAGTCAACTTAAAAATCCTGTTAAGGGACTTGCAAAAAAAAGCCCTTATTGCTGATTATCAGGCGCTATTTATCGACATGACCACGGCTGTGTGTGGATTGGTATTGGCTAATAACATCGCGCAAAGCCGTTGTTTGTCATTGGAACAACGCCGCAGCAAAACTTATCCCGGACAGTTTTTGCAAGTGGCGGAGCGCTTGGAAGCGGCTGGGTTTCTCGATAAAACGGTCGAGTCTTTTCCACCGGACAAGGACATTCTGGCCAGACCGGGGCAATCGCTGACACGCCCCGAGTTTGCCGTGCTGATGGCGGCCAGTAAGATGTACCTGACTGCGCAAATAGAAGAGCAGAGCGCCTTGTTGCAAGAAGATTGCTGTGCGTGTTATTTACAGGATTACTTTCCAAACCAAATCACTGCACACTATAGCGACCAGTTGGCTGATCATCCGTTAGCCAGCAACATTAAAGCCACTATTGTCAGTAATAAAGTCATTAATCAAGCGGGCAGCGGTTTTCTGGACTTGGATATTGACGATGACAATGTGACGCTGCTTGATGCGGTCGGTTGCTATCTCACCTTTGACAGGGTGCTGGATGGCAATGCACTACGGCAAGCGATTGATGCGTTGGACACTCACCTAACAGTGGACAAACACTATGAATTACGGGTACAGCTTGAAGATGCGTTGCTCAATTTCTGCCGTTGGGCCTTGGTGAACGGCAAAAAAATCCGCCCCACAAAGCACATCATTGAGGAATATAGCCGTCATTTACAGGCTTATGCGCAGTATTTTAAACAGGTTGGCTGTAGCGAAATGCCGCTATTCCAACGCTATCTGCAGGAAGGTGTGCCGGATAGTTTGGCACAACAACTGGTGTTTATAGGCAGTCTTAATGATTTTCCTTTGTTGGTTGCCTTATCTGCTGAAACGGCATGTGACTTCGTTGTTGTCCATCAGCTATTCAACGAAATTGGTCAGTTTTTAGCTTTGCCGGACTTCGTGGCGAAATTGCTGAAATTGCCCACCCACGACGAATGGGAGCGCAAAGTTCTGGATGATTTGCAGGGAACAGTCAGGCGTGTGGCTGGCGACGTGCTGAAAAGCATGCTGGCAAGTGACACGCCGACTTGTGCCGAGTATTTTTCAAAGCCTAGCAAACAACGTAAATTGACTCAGTATCGGCGCATACATCAAAGCATTAGCAACACTAGCCCAGTCAGCGTGTCGGCTTATGTTGTGTTGGTTAAAGCGCTTGAGCCGTTGGTTTTCTGACGGCTTGTATGTGACTTTATAGCGGTGCTTTATGCGCAATTCGGTGGTGGGTTAAGTCTGTAGCTGCACGTTGATAAGCTGGAGCGCAAACCTTGGTTTGCCTCAGTACAAGCCAAGGCTTGTACTCCAACCACCACATTTAACCCATTAAGTACATGGACAAAAATTTCGGTATGACGACTGCGTGTCCTTTAAGGACGCGCAGTCGTTTAAATGTACAAAAACTTTTGCGCTACTACTTATCCGCAGTTCACCCGCATTTAAAGACCATTAGGGTCACGTCATCGTTAAAGGTTTCGGTTTGGCAGAACTGTTTCAGTTGTTCCAGCAACGCGCTAATAATTTTTTGCGGGGACTTGTTAGCTTGTTGGATAAAAACCTCACTTAGCCGTTCCATGCCAAAAAAATCGCCGGTGGGATTTTCGGCTTCGATAATGCCGTCGGTATAAAGCAAGATTAAATCCCCTTTAGCTAAGGCCATGACTTTTTCCTCAAACACCTCATCTTTATTGATGCCTAAAATCAGCCCGTCGGCATCAAGCCGTCGGCACACGGACTGGAAAGGGCTGAGGAGTAGCGGCGAAGGATGGCCAGCATTGGCAAAGCGCAACAGCCGTTTGCTGGCATCGTATTGCAAGTAAAATAGACTGATAAAGTAGTCAGTCTTATTTAAATCAGCAAATAAAAAATTATTGAGCGTGGCTAACGTTGCTGCCGGTGTGTTGGCATTGCTTGCCAGTGTCCTTATGGCACTACGTGCTTCAACCATAAATAAAGCCGGGCCAATAGAGTGCCCTGATACATCGGCAATAATCATGTTCAAGCAATCATTGTTTTGAAAAAAATAATCAAAATAGTCCCCTCCGACCTGGTTGGCAGGCAGGCAAAAACCAACCACTTCAAGCGCATCTGACTGGATTGGTAACGCGGGCGACAAAGACGCCTGGATACGTTGGGCAATCTTGATTTCGTTATGGGCAATCGCCAAGCTGACTTGCGCTTCCCGAATGGTTGCTTCTGTCGCTTTGCGGGAGCTAATGTCATGGATAAAGCCGCTGAAACTATACGTGTTATTTTGCTTTAGGGGTGAAACGCTCAGTTCAATCGGAAATTCCGCGCCATCCCTGCGTACCGCAACATGCTCAATGACTTGATTGAGTATCGGCCCCATGCCGGTTTGCAAAAACAGTTGCAAACCTTGGCGATGGGCGTTGTGGAATCGGGCAGGGATGATTAACGTGGCAAGCGGCTGGCCTATGGCTTTTTGCCTGGGCCAGCCGAACATTTTTTCCGCTTGGGGGTTCCAGTCGGTGATCAGGCCAGCAGCATCCATCATCACAATGGCGCTGAGTGAACTTTCAATAATAAGCCGGGTGCGTTGCTCACTTTCTATCAGCGCGTCCTGGAATTGTTTCTTAGCGGTAATGTCGTGGTCAACCCCCCGCCATTTGATAAGTTTTCCGTCCTTGCTGATAATCGGCAAGCCGGTCGATTCGGTAAAAACCGGATGGCCGTCTTTATGGCAGAGATGATTGGTCAAACCATAAAAAGGCCGGTGGATAGCGGCGTAATCCTGCTGCTCGGCCTTGTCTTGCGCGGTTAAAAATTCAGTATAGTGTTTGCCAACAACTTCATCCTTGTCATAGCCAAGGATTTGCTTAACGGCAACGCTACTGTAGATATAGTAACCGGCAGGGTCTTGTTCCCATAACCATTCACCAGTCATTTCGGCCATTTGCCGGAACCGTTCCTCACTTTCCGACAATGCCGATTCTGTTGCTTTGCATTGGCTGTAATCTAGGTTTAACTCGGTGTTTGTTGTTTGTCCGGTGTTAGTGATGGCCTGAAATATCAAGGCAATATCCGTTGTTTTTGGTGGCTGGGATGCCAGTACGGAAAGACAGATTAATGCCTCGATAGGTTGGGATGATTTAGCAAGTAATTTGCTTTTAAAACGTAGCGTTGTCTGGTCGGTTAAATTGGCAATGGCGGCTTGCCAATGTGCCGACTGGTTTTTGGCATCATAGATAATGGCTAGTGGCTGGTCTAAAAGGTCGTCGGCAGAGTAACCCAACAGTGCGAGGGCAGCAGGGGACGCTTGCTTAATTCGCGGGGTGCTTACCGTTAAATTAGCAGTACGGGCTACTTCAATAATGATAAGGTTAATAGTGGGGTTATTAATGAATTGGTACATATCAGCCAGCCTTTTCAAAAGATGCTTATCAAGTCTTGCAAGCGTATAACGGCTATTATGCCTTTAGAACGTGTTTTAAAAGCTGCTACGCGGCTCGATTGCAGCGTTGCGAAGGTGTAGAAATCCTTATGTACGTCCAGTACATTCCGGTTTCTGTGCTACGTGCGCCGTGCACGTGAACCGCTCGCGACGCTTTTTAAAACACGTTCTTAGCGTTTAGTCATGCAATACATGTCGCCGACGCTTGAAGTTCCATATCTAACCTTCACGCAACCAGGCTTTGATTCAAATTCCTGATTCTTGTCAGTAATCCATTGTAAACGGCGGGAAATTTCAGGCCTGGGCTGCATGGCTTCATTCAGATTCAAATGGATCATCCAAACCATCGCCAGCATGTTCGCCCCATACGCCAATGTGCACCGCTATCGATAGTGTCACAATGCCTTTTTACGGCAATCTTCGTGATCTGCGCAGAGGCGGTGGGCGATCAGGATAGACTCGACTTCATTAGTATATTCATCAGGATATGAAGAAACGCCCGTCTCACAGCCGGCTAAAAACAGGGCTATGAGACAGGTTGCCGCGATGCTTTGTCTATCGTTTGAAATAATACGATGTTTGGTGTCCCATCGGCTTTTCTTACAAAGTATCCAAAATCGCCCGTTTGACAGCATCTAAACTGGCATCAATAGTGATCGGATGGGTGTCGGCACATTGTTTCATGGCAATATCAGGGTCTTTGATACCGTTGCCGGTCAAGGTGCAGACTATCTTGCTGCCTTCCGGTATTTTGCCGGTGCTGATGTCATGTAACGCGCCTGCTAATGACGTTGCCGAAGCAGGTTCACAAAAGACACCTTCAAACTGGGACAGCATTTTTTGTGCGGCCAGAATTTGTTCATCGGTGAATTTATCGAACCAGCCGCCGGATTCTTTTTGGACATTCCATGCCAAATCCCAAGACTGTGGGTGGCCGATGCGGATTGCGGTCGCCACGGTTTCAGGGTTATCGACCATTGTGCCTAAGACAAATGGTGCGGCGCCTGCGGCTTGATAACCGCACATGACAGGGCGGTTGCTGCAAACCCTTTCGGTGGCATATTCTTTGTAGCCTTTCCAGTAGGCCGTGATATTGCCCGCATTGCCAACCGGCAGGCAGTGGAAATCGGGTGCGAAACCTAATTCGTCAACGATTTCAAAAGCGGCAGTTTTTTGGCCTTCGATACGGAACGGATTGATGGAGTTAACAATGGTTACTGGTGCAAGCTCGGCAACCTCTTTAACAAGCGCCATACCCCGATCAAAATTGCCGTTGATTTGAATGATTGTCGCGTTATACATCAAGGTTTGTGCCAGTTTTCCTAGCGCAATTTTACCTTCCGGGATCAGCACGAACGCTTTGATGCCGGCACGCACCGCATAAGCCGCCGCCGCCGCCGAGGTGTTGCCGGTGGACGCGCAAATAATCGCCTCGCTACCGGCTTCTACGGCTTTGGTCACCGCCATCGTCATGCCCCGGTCTTTAAATGAGCCGGTGGGGTTAAGGCCTTCAAATTTAACGTAAATGTCCACGTCTTTACCGATCAGGCGCGGGATGTTTTGCAGTTGGATCAACGGCGTGTTGCCTTCACCCAAACTGATTAAGCGGGTGCTGGCGCTGACGGGTAAACGGTCGCGGTAGCGTTCAATAATGCCTGTGTAACGTGTCATTAGGTGTCCTGTTGTTTGAATAATGTAATTGTTATGTGCAATTTTTTCCAAGTCTTGTTGCTTGCCCCTTTCAACGATCAAGCAACAGGGAGTAAATTTTCCAATAAGTATGGATTGCTTAATTTACTATCCGCAATGGATTTTTTTCCAAGGGTTTGTTTTCGGTTTGTGTTGGCAATGATAGTTGCCGGATTACGTCTGGCGTCAAGTCATCCAAGGAGGCCATCTGCCTTATTTTTTCTGCATCCTCGGTTTTATCTGTGGCTATGGCAACGATGTCGTACTGGTCATTTTTGGCCACAATCCGTACCGCAGCCACTACAGTCTGTTGCACTGCCAATACTTCTTCATTTCGGCGCTTGTTGAAGTCGGCCTTAAATTTTTCTTGGGCTTCTTTGGCATCATCCTCTGAAACATAACCATTTTTTACATTTGCCCGCATGGCAACCAAGTCTTTGTCCCGTTGAGAAAATTCTGCCTTGAGTTTTTCCTTTGCCATTTTTGCTTGGGGATTAATGTCCGCCAATTGGTCAAGTATTTTTGGCAGGCTAACAAAGCCGTTTTTACAGGGTTTGTCTTGCAACTTAGCGAAATTTTCAGTGAGTTTTTGCTCGCCAATACCGTTTATAAGTTCGTTTTGCATCGCGTCCATGTTGCCAATAATTTCTGTCACATTATTGGTGTTATTTATCAGCAGGACTTTGGTAAGACCCGCTTTACAAACTTGGGTCTTATTAACAAACGCGTTCACCCCTTCTTCGGCTTTTCGGGTTGGGGAACTGCACCCGACAAGCACTATGACGGCAAATAATGTGACCCTATAAGATGGTATTTTGTGAAATGGCAATACAAAAAAGCTGTTCATTAGCATTTTCCTAGGATTTTTTGGAAGGCTGTTGGAGGTTTGTACGCCCCAGCCTCTCCAAACTAAAAAACATGACAACCTCCGATTTAAAAGTTAGCCTAAGGTTTCCAGACGGATACGGCTGATTTTTCCGGTTACGGTGGGCAACGCTTCGATTTCTGCAATCGCTGCGTTCATTTTTTGTTCAAGCGTGACTTGGGTCAACATGATGATGGGGATTGCCGTTTCACCTTGCGAAGGTTCTTTTTGGATAATGGCTTCGATGCTGATGTTGTGGACAGCCAAAATCCGCGTGACATCCGCCAATACGCCAGGCTTGTCTTCTGCATTAAGGCGCAAATAATACGCCGTTTTAAAACGCTCTGACGATAGCAAGGGGATGTCGGCTAATGCGTCTGCTTGAAAGGCCAAATGCGGGACGCGGTTTTCAGGGTCGCTGGTCAACGCCCTGACCACATCAATCACATCGGCAACCACAGCGGAGGCGGTCGGTTCGGCGCCGGCGCCCGCACCGTAATACAGCGTGGGGCCGACGGCATCGCCTTCGACCAGCACGGCGTTTTTCACCCCGTCGACGTTGGCAATAAGCCTGCGCTCAGGGATTAAGGTGGGGTGCACCCGAAGCTCAATGCCTTCCGGCGTTTGCCTTGCGATACCTAAATGCTTGATGCGGTAGCCCAGTTGTTCGGCGTATTCCACATCGGTGCGGGTGATTTGGGTGATGCCTTCGGTGTAGACCTTGTCGAACTGCAACGGGATGCCAAACGCAATCGACGCCAAAATGGTCAATTTGTGTGCGGCATCAATGCCTTCCACGTCAAATGTGGGGTCGGCTTCGGCATAACCTAAGGCTTGCGCTTCGGCCAGCACATCCGCAAAATCGCGGCCTTTGTCGCGCATTTCAGTCAGGATAAAATTGCCGGTGCCATTAATGATGCCCGCCAACCACTGGATGCGGTTGCCGCTTAAGCCTTCGCGGATGGCTTTGATAATAGGGATGCCACCGGCAACGGCGGCCTCAAATGCAACGATGACGCCTTGTTCACTGGCTTTGGCAAAAATCTCGTTACCATGCAACGCAATCAGCGATTTGTTGGCGGTAACGACATGTTTGCCGTTGGCTATCGCGGTCAGCACCATATCCTTAACCGCACCGGCACCGCCAATCAATTCCAGCACGATGTCTATTTCCGGATCGTTGATAATGTCCAACGGATCGGTGGTTAGGATAATGCCTTGCGTGTCGCAAATACGTTGCTTAGTTAAATCTTTTGCTGAGGCCCTGGTGATGATGATTTCCCTACCGGCCCGGCGGGCGATTTCCGCCGCGTTGCGTTTTAAGACATTAACCGTACCGCCGCCGACAGTACCTAATCCTAACACACCCACTTTTATCGGTTTCAAAGCAAACTCCAGTTAAGCTAAAAGCGTCCATTATATTTCATAAGGCGTAAGGCACAAGCGCAGAGTTTTTTGCTATTGGTACGATGGCACGATAAGCATCAGACGTCTTTCGATGCTTTCTTCCGTATTCATGCGGGTGCCCATTATTCTAACCTATCATATAAACCTGAAAATGGGGGGCAAACAACCTTATCCCAGTGACTGAAAATATGAGGGGATCATAGTTATCGACTCGACATAAGTGTTAGCGCTTCTTGTGGGGTAACTGGGTTTTTGTTAAAGTTAGTAGGGATTACCCCACACCCCATTTATTCAAGGATAGAACCTACTATGCCCAACGCGTTGGCAGCCAAAGCACCCATCACCTGCGAAAATTGTAATCTTGGCAAACTTTGTATCCCTAAAGGCTTGAACCGTTCCGAAGTCGGCGACCTTAAGTTATTGGTCAACCGTAATAACATCCGGAAAAAAGGCGAAGTGATCTATCACGCGGGTAGCCCTTTCCGCGGTATTGTCGCCTTACGTTCGGGGAGTGCAAAATTACTGAGCTTTGACAGTAACGGTAATGAAGCTATCGTCGATTTTGTGTTGCCCGGCGAATTGCTAGGGTTCGATGGCTTCTCCTCAGATATTCACAATTGTACGGCCATCGCTTTGGAAACGGTTAATTTCTGCCACTTGCCCTCTCAGCGGATAAATGCCTTCGCCGCCAACTCACCCAATTTTTACCAAATACTGTTGCAAAGGTCATGTAACCAGTTTGACAGGCAAGTGCGCAAAATAATGTTGAATCGCCGACCCGCCGAAGAACGGGTGGCCTCCTTTCTGGTGCATGTGTCGGAACGTTTAAAAATACGGGGTTATTCGGAATCGGAATTTCGGCTGAGCATGTCGCGTGAAGAAATAGGCAGCCACTTGGGCATTGCACATGAAACGGTTAGCCGTATCATAAATAATTTCCAAGCGCTTGAAATTATTGAAATAAAGGCTAAGCAATTAAAAATATTGGACAAAAAAAAGCTGTTTGGCTTTTATGAGGAGTAAGGCCAAACAGCTTGTAAATAAGAAGGAGTTAAAAATAACAATAGCAATAACAATAGCAATAGCAATAGCAATAGCAATAGCAATAGCAATAGCATAAAACAACCGAAAGCATCCAAAACTGCCCTCAGCATAACCATCAACACAAAAGCAAGTTTGCGTTGGCAGTTTGAATCCCTTCACAGTGTGCATCCTGCATTTCCGCATAAACCTTTTGGTTTACGCGGAAAACAAATACCAAAGCGGATTATTTACTTACGTGATAAGCCGAATTGGAAGCGTCTTCAGCAATCGCCTTCGCCGCCGTTTCATATTTACCGTGTTCACTGCTCTTAATAAACCACATCACCGCAGCCATCGTAAGTACGATGCCCGCAACGATAAGCCAAAAACTGTCTTTTTCTTTTTCTTCGATCATTCTGATATTCCCCTCAATTTCAATAAGTTTGATAGTGATAAGGCCAATTGCGTCGACGCAGGGCTATTTAACCAAAACGCTGGGAAAATAAATTGAGCTGGATCAACTTTTGTTCAGAAGATGGACATTTGCACGGGTCAGGAAGGCCTTAACCAAGGGGACAGTTCCGCGACAGCAAACTGCCATATGCGCACCACGCCGAAATTAGCCAACGGAAGTTGCGGTGGATTACTTGTCGGCTATAACCTATCTGCCGTTTTCCGCCTAAAGTGTGATGCCTGTGCCAAAATCGAACCCCCCTTTAAAAACACCCTTCTTGGGATGGCCCATTTTCACTTATACTGCGCATGGTCGTGCGGGTGGCCGACATTAATCGGGGTTTTGAAGCCTATAGCGCTTAACGCGGCCCGCAGGCCCAAACGAATAATGTAAACATCTTCAAATGGCTCTGTAATGCTATTTGAAGACCCTGGTTTTTATCCATAACTCAATCAATAAAAGCGGTGATGATATGAAAAATAATAATTTGTTTTTAGCTGTGGGCTTTTTCGTCGGCACAGCAATGGCGCTCTTTTCCGCAGCCTCTTTTGCTGCGGACACCACAACGTTTGGCGGTGCGATTTGTCGGGTTTATGATCCAAGCAAAGCAGGGCAACTTTTTGCACACCATTCAGGTGCGATCAATAATTCGAGCACGAGCTCGGTGGTTGTGACTTGTCCGCTCTCTAGGGACTTCAATACTGATATTAATGGCGCTAGTGTCTGGGTTAAAGGTTCACGGAGCGCTTCTGCGACGGTTCCGTTTAGTTGTACCCTTGTTAGCCGTGACTTTAATGGCAATACATTGGCATCGAACACCAATCAGAGTGTTGGGATCGGAGGGCTTTCCTTGTCGTTGAATGTCGCCGCTAGCGGGATCAATGGTAACTATGTTGTGGCATGTACCTTGCCACAAAACTCAACCTTGATGAGCATTGTCCTTAACGAATAACCAACTTCTAAAAACTTCTGACTAAATCTTCAATAAAATGTGGCTGAAAATTGTTTAATTTATGAATCACCATAGGATTTTGCTTGTTGTTAATTTACTGCTGATTCTTGGTACTGTAGGCAGTACTGTGTATCTAAGCTTTCGTAATGCCGAGCTTGAAAGCCGATATGCAGTATTGGCCGCTTTTGTTGAAAAAATGGGGCAGGAAAAAAATAATGGTGTGGCCTATGCTGAGGCTGTGCAAGAGGTCAAGTCTATCCAAATGCAACTGGCATCCTTACAACGGGATTTTGATGAATGGCAGGGGAAGGCCAAATTTGGGCAAATTAATGCCGCAACGGCTTTCCCATCACTGCAAGGGGGGAGAAAGAAAGCGCCGCTCACAGTTGCCGCTATTGAAGCAGTTGACCGTGAGCAGAAGGAACAGAATGCCATTAAGCTGCATAATTATTTCCAGGCTGAAGCGACCGATTCGGATTGGTCCGGACAAAGCGCCGGATTAATCGAAAAGCGGTTGGCCAATTCTGGGGATGGTTCGATGTACGCCAGGCTTTTGGCTACCGAATGCAAGGGCACATTGTGCCGGATTGAAATAATGCATGAAAATCTCAGTCAGCAGACCGAATTCGAGTTCACATTGCCGATGCTATTTGCTGACACGTTGCCAAGCACAATGATGTTTACTGAAGAGGCGTCCGATGGCTCAATACGGCAAGTTGTCTATTTGGCTAGAGCCGGACATAATTTCCCTTGACTAATCCCTTACTGCTTAAGCAAGACCCACGTCAGGTTGGCCGTACTGCTGAGGCCATGGCCTGAGTTGGCTCACTTGGCAAGCCAGCGCCTACTTCAAGAAACGGCAAGCAGGAGTCATGGCAGGGTGACTTTACCCCGCAACTTTACGGCTAAGATAGGGAACAGTAAGACAGAAAGCATCCCCGCACTGACCAATATGGACGCTTTTTCTTGGGGCATAAGTCCAGAAGACACGCCGATTTCACTAATGATGACGATGAGCGGTAAGCCGGTGGCGGAATAAAAAGCGAAAGGGATTTTTTCTTCAGGGGTCAATTCCTTTTTATATAAAAGTGACGGCACGCCTCTGACCAAAAGCAACAAGCAGGACAACAGCACTATTTGTATCGGGGCTAAAGGGGCTGACCATAACGCGCTGACTTCAAATTTCATGCCCGCGACAATAAAAAAGATGGGTATTAAAAAACCATAGCCAATCGCGTCCAGTTTATGCCGTAACAAATCCCCTTCCGTGCCTTTAATAGCAAGCCCCGCGACCATACCCGCAGCAAATGCGCCCATGACGATACCCACGTCGAATTTGGCAGCGAGAGCAACGAATAGGATTTGCATAAAAATGCAAAGCCGCACCGGCAGCTGGCCACTGCTTTGCATGGTGTGCGACAGTATTTCGATAAGCCGTGATGGACGGGCGTTCAGCGCGATATTCGCCGCAACCAGCGCAATGACGATAAATGTCACCGTGAAGAGTGAATGCACGAAGGTGCTGTGCGTGGGGATCAACAACATTGAAATGACAACTAAAGGGGCGAATTCCCCAACAGCGGCGGTGGCAAGCAGGTATTTCCCTAGATTGGAGTCCAGCTCCCCGCGATCGCGCAGAATAGGGGCTATCACGCCTAACGCGGTGGTTGATAAGGCGACAGAAGCCAACAACGGTGGCGTTTGGATAAGCCCTAGGGTGTTGAAGACAAGCATGCAGACCATTGCCAAGAAGAATGACAGAAACCAGCCACCCACCGCCAATGATAAAGGTTTCCCGCGAATTTTATCGAAGTTGATCTCAAGGCCCACCATAAACAGCAGAAAAGTCAGCCCTAATCCCCCTAACGTGCCAATTAGGCCATCCGGAGAGGCTAGGTGAAATACATGGGGGCCTATCAGGATGCCCAAAATAACTTCAAGGACAACGACAGGCAAACGGAAGTTGCCCGGTAACTCAGCAAGAAAGGGCGCAAGCATTGCCGCAAAGGCAATGATCAAAAGTTCAGATGAATAGGCTTCCATAAGTGATCTCCGGCAGTGGTTGGGTTGCAATATTGCAACGTGGGTCAGCAGCCGATTCTAAACAAGTTATCAAGCCCAGACTATTTTTTTAGAGCGGGTAAAGCAGCGGGCTTTATGCAAAGAAAAAAGGAGTGGGATATTTTCATCATAAGTAGTGATTTTTTAACGAGACATAATGCGTCGCCGAGTATTCCAAAAAATCCTTTTCAGCATCCGTTAAGGCCCGGGCTTGTTTTGCTGGCGCGCCCATATAAAGATAGCCGCTAGCCAGTGTCTTTCCGGGCGGCACCAACGCGCCCGCGCCCAACATCACATAATCCTCAAGCACAACATCATCCATGATGATAGCGCCAATGCCGATCAAACAGTAATCACCTATTGTACAGGCATGCGCGACTGCCCTGTGGCCAATGGTCACGCCTTTACCGATAGTCAACGGATGGCCTTGGGGGGAAAACCGGCCCGCATGGGAGACATGCAGCACGGCACCATCCTGGATATTCGTGCAAGCGCCGATGGTAATGCGTTCCACGTCGCCCCGAACCACTGCCATCGGCCAGATTGACACATCGTCACCTAACATGACATCGCCAATGACCACGGCATCGCCATCAATGTAGACCGATTGGCCAAGGGTGGGGCGCTTATCTTTAAATGTTCTGATTGCCACGTTATCTCCTTAAAATTTGTTTGATGGCTGCGTAGCGACAAAGCCAAACAGGCATTGCAAGTGGGTGTCGTGCATTCTCCAACAATTCTTTGATAGGTTCAAATCACCCTTGCCGCCACTAATTTTTGCTGGGCTTAGGGTCGGGGATTTTCAAAAACAGCATGCGGGGTCGGAGCCGCGTGAAGCTGCATTCCATTAACATTTCGTTAACGTTTATTGTTGTATCCTAATCGTGAGGTTGCTGTTTTTGTGGATTAAAATATTTTTAAGTTAGGCTTTTGTTGTCACAATAAAACCCAACAAGTCAGTTAGGAATGAGCATAAATTAATTTCGACAATAAGGCGATTGCTGAGATAAATTTAGCCAAAAATAAGTCTTTCCAAATCTGAAAATGATTGAACCCTATTCAAAAGAAATCGAAGAACAAATGCAAGGATTGTATAGCCGCCTACCTGAGAAAAGCAGGCGATTATATGCGGGAATTGAAGCTTTAAAACTGCCCCATGGCGGGGTCAGTTACATTGCCCAACTGTTTGGGTGTTCACGCGATACGGTTGTGCGTGGCATCAAAGAACTGGGTGAAGCCGAAACATTGACCGGAAACAGCAGTAGGCAATCAGGGGGTGGTCGTAAGCCTTTGCTTGAAAAGCGCCCTGCTATTAATGACGTGTTTTTGCAGCTCTTAAAAGACCATACCGCAGGCGATCCTATGGATGAAAAAGTCAAATGGACTAACTTGACGTGTGCCGAACTCGCCCAATTATTAGCCGGACAAGGCTTTAAAGTGAGCCGCAATATTGTCAGGAAATTATTAAAAACGCATGGCTATGTGAAGCGTAAAGCGTTAATACCCACACGGGGCACTAGAAAAAAGTCTGCCGGCGGGCATGTGAACCGTAATGCCCAGTTCACGCGCATTGCCGAATTGAAAGCGGCCTATGAAGCCCAAGGCAATCCTGTCGTCAGCGTGGACACCAAGAAAAAAGAGAAGATAGGCCATCTGTTCCGTGAAGGCGAGCTTTATACCACTGAAACGATTGAAGTTCTCGATCACGACTTCCCGTCGTTGGCAGAGGGTGTGGCCATCCCGCATACGGTTTATACCCTGCCTTTGGCGGGCACAAGTGACATCGCCCGTAATGAAGCCTACGTCAGCATTGGCA
>JAQTQZ010000031.1 GCA_028712695.1 Methylovulum sp.
CAAGCTGGAATGTTTGAAGATCAGACATAAAACCAACCATTTCGCCATGCGGGCTAAGCTGTTCATCAAGGCTAACCAGATCGCTTATGAAGAGTTGCAGAAATTACGGGCTGCGTAACATCAGATAATAACTATAGGAGCAGAATTAAAATAGCCGCCCGTCAGCCGCCGATGCAATATCCCAGGATCATCAAAGATGTCTGTCAGGTCAAATACGGCAATTGCTCGCTGATATGGAATTGGCCATAGCGCAATGCTTGTATTTAGGAAAGAGGGTCAATGATTAGCGGTAGGGAATTAAACTTTAACGGATGACGACAGTTGTGATGAATTTCACAAATTGGGTGGTTGCACAGAAAAGTAAAAAAGATACTAAAAAGACCGAAAAGCTTATGGCTTTTCGGTTAGAGAGGGGGGAGGATAAAAAGGTCGCTGATTTTTCTATTGTATTTTATAGCGTGTTGCCAATTTTCATGGGTGATGTTGAAAAAGGCATGAGGTTTAACGGCGGATTTAAGGAAGTTCAGATAATGAGTTCAATTCATGGCCCGATAGGGTTCATGGTGGACCGAGCTAGCCTGTCGTTGTTCGGGCATTTATTATAGGTAGTGTTTAGTTAAATTGGGCAAGGGTGGCTCGACCCTTGCCACTCATGTGTTTATTAGCTTTTACCGGGCAACATGCCCACTGAACCTGGTTTAATGCGTTTGCATGTGACCACCACATCTTCAATATGGCATTGTTTTTTGTCTTTCGTACCCGCACAGTCTTGGCAGACGGTTTTACCGTTATCTTTTATGGTTTCGACGTGCCAGCCATAGCCTTGGGACTGACAGAATTTTTTGCTGTACTTATTAAGCTGGTAAGGCTTATTGGCATTGGCGATAGCATCCGCTTCTGCAGCGCAGTTTGGTGCGGGTAGCGTATTCGCCATAAGATCCCGATGAATATATTCTGTCGCTAGTGCCGTGCCGGAAAAAAAAACGAATGTCGCTACCAAACTCGCTAAATTAAATTTCATGGTTATTCTCTTGATTATTAGGTTAAGCGATTGTTGCAGTTAACTTAGTTCAGCACACGGATGTTCATCTGGGCATTTTCTTCGTTTAGCTGCTGTTTGATCGGTGCAAATTTTTCATTTTCGCTTTGTTTGACCATAAAAATACCGGTCAATATGACAAACAATGTGCAACCGACATACAACCAAAATTTATCTTTTTTTTGTTCCGCGCTATTCATTTTCAACCCCTTCTAATTATTATTTTAAATCTTCAAGAGATGCGCCAAAATTGATATGGAAGACTTGATTGTTCAAAACCAGCGCGGGCACTGATTTGACACCAGCCGTCTCCGCGTCCCCGATATGATCAGAATTTTCCCCTAAATGAACTATCTCGACTTGGTATTTTGAATGGTCAATAGCATCAGCCACCATTTGCTCTGCACCTAGACAGACAGGGCAGCCAGCATGATAAAAAACAGCAGTACGCATAAGATCACCTCCTTTATTGTTTCGAGTCGATACTATAAAGGGGTGATGTAGTCCTGTCAATAAGTATTGAGTCGCTACTAACAAGGTGTAGGCCGATACCCATTAAGGATTTGGTTAAAAATAATTTCCCGAAATCAGCGAACTTTAGGGATGGCCCGGTAGTTTCAACCGGGCAGGAAATTATCAAGCCGGATAGCCATGGTTTTGAGGGAATCTGCGGCACTTTTTTTGCTTGCTGAATAGGCCCGCAAAATATCCACGGTCACTTCCAGCCCCGTGGCCGTTTTCGCCTTTTCCGTGAATTGTTTGGCAATGGTGGCCGAATGAAAAACAACGCCCCGACAAGCCCGCGTGATATGTGGAAACAACCGATGTCCGATGGGATTATGTTTCGGGCAATACGGCGGATAGTGGGCTATGCGGATGTCCATCCCCAACCGGTCGGCCAGCTTCTGTAAGACTTCCTTTATATTGAAAATTACAGATTTCACCCACTACCAAATATCAGATTGTTGCTCAGATTACTTGAAGCATAAGCTAGAAAAAACAGTAACCATCCCAACTAAGAACGTGTTTTAAAAGATGACCTTTGGTTACAAGAATCCCGCCACCAGCGCAGTCCAGCCAGTCTGGTGTGATGCGCCTGCTCCGCTGCCATTGTCGCCGTGGAAATATTCATGGAACAGCAAATAATCTTTAAAGTGCGGATCATTTTGTAGGGTGTCGTTGCGCGTTGCTACGGAATAGCCGGGTCAGCCGCAGGGACAGCTCGTCGGCAACCCCATTGATTGACAGATACGTTCCTGAACTGGTCGGGCATTCAATCTTAATACCTTCGCCGTGATCGCCTTCGCCATTAGTCAATCCGAACAGGCGTTTCTTGAGTATCGGGTCGCAACCGTTCCACAACGCCAAACCTAGGCAAAGCCGTTGTTGGCTGTCGCTGATGCCTGCGATACCGTCTTCGCCCTAACGGTAAGCACGGCTGCGGGCATGGTCGTGGCTGAAATAATCCCAAGCCTCGCGTGGGCGCTGTAGTCTTCCCGCACTGTACCCCTAAGTACGGCTCCCACCGTCGCCAGGCCGCCGTGCCGTTGCTTTGCGCCTGAATGCGTTGCTGTTTGGCACCGGGCGTGTTGTTTGTCGATAGGGTCATGGCGAGTCCTGTTGGCGTGGCGTCGGTTAAAGTGGCAAGGGATATATCACGGGGGCAAAAGCTACCAATGCAGGGCAAGTTTTTTGCTTGCCTTTTAAGTTGGATTCCAAGCATTAAGCGTTTATGCGTCTAACCCAGAGAAAGGCCTTGGAATCCATATAAAACCAAACAAAACATACCGATAAGCAATACCGCAGCCAGTCCGCCCCGTTTAGGTCTAGGTATAAAAGTAAATAAAGTGGCTAATCTGGATATAACCCAAATAGGTGGCGCACCATATAAAAGCTCTTTGTATGCGCGTTTTCCCGCAAGACTCAAGGTATCGTGCATAAAGCCCGCACCACGGACAAAAGGTAAAAACATCACTTCGCTGAGCTTGTCCTTAATGGGTGAATGATTGGTGATTTGTTCTACGGCGTTTTGTATGGTTTTTATATCTCCCGCCCACAGCGACTGTAATAGAATCTTGCCTTCCGCATCCATGATATGGACAGAGTTAGGTTTAACATCAAGCATTTTATGCAAAGGGCCGTCTAATCCGTCAACAATCACAGGGAAATTAAGCACATATTTTTCTTTCAAGTCCTGCGCATGGCGGTGCTTGCCATCCATATCACAGGGCTGCGGATAATGTTCTCCAGGATGGGCTTCCCGGACATAGACTAAGACGATATTAATTTTATCCCCGCTATTGGCTTGCAAGTCGTTCAATAAGGGCAAGCTACTAATGGTCATGGGGCAAGTAATCGAGCCTGTGACTAACATTAACGGCTTGTCTTTCGCCATTTCATACAGCGTTGTTGTTCTCCCCTTATCGGTTGTCACTTTTATATCTGGAATCGTTTGGCCAGGACGGCATGCGCTACGGCTAAAGCGCATATCGCCCATCATGATTTTTAAGCTGAAATGGTCGAATAAATAGCGGTTATCTGCCGCTTCACAGGTTTTTTTATCGGTCATGGGCTTTTCCTCAAATTTAAAGAGCTTCCAAAATAGACGTGTTGGTGTTGCATAATGCCAATACAAGCCTTTCTTACAAAAAATACGCGAAAACCAGTAATGGTCTGGCATGAAATTAGGACTTCTGGCTCGGTTGGCGAACCGTCAGCAGGACATCTTCGTCCCTGAGCAGGAATAGGGCAACGCAGGCAGCCAGCATCGGCCAGGCGGCAAAGAACAACAGATGGGGGCTTTCAAACGGGGACAGATAGTATTTGAACGCAGAGAGTGTCGATACGGCATGGAGAACCAAGACCAGTCCGTAACTGAATTTTTTATGCCAGCCGATCAAGAATGCCGCCAAAATAATCAGTTCCATGATGCCGACCATCAGCATCACCGAGCTTTCCAGCCCGCCGATAAAATAAAAGCTTTCATAGACTTTTGCGGCATGGGCAGGGTTGACAAACTTGTCGAGCGTCCACATGAACATCACTAAAAATACACTGACCCTTAAACCGAATAAGGCGATGGGCAATGGTTTATTGGGCGGGGTCATGGGGCATTCCTTGAAGAGGTCTTAAATCGGTTGCTTCCGTTTAGGGTAAGTGAAATTCACCTTGAACGGAAGTGACGTTGTCTACTGGAGGACTTAATGGGGCTATTTCGGCTCAAATTTCTGCGCCAATTCCCCTAATAGGGCCACATAGATTTGCTGGCAAAATTCTGCCACGTCTTCAGTGTTAGATTCCCAGCTTGATCCCCATTCGACAAATGTGGCATTGTTTAAGGTCGCGGTAATCAAATGCAGGTCGCCAATGTAATGGCTGACTTCAGCGGAAGAAACCGGGGAAGGGCCTTCATCAATGCTGTATCTGACCCGGTGTTCCTGGTCGCTGCATTCAATTAATGTCTCATGAAAAGCATCATTCAAGACCCTTTTTGCACCGGCTTCGGTGCCTAGTTTTCCGCCGACAACTTCGCACTTTGCAATGACGCCGGGCGCCCATGACATATCATGGAAATTTTTGATGGTGTCCCATACGGCATCAATAGGGGCATTAACGACGATGGATTGGTAACAGCTTGGCATGAGGTGTTCCTTGGATAAGAGGGGAAATGGTTTGTTCTTGAGCTTTCATTCAAGAACGATTTAAGCATAGCTTTTATTGAACGAATATTCAATAATTAGTTTTATATTATTTTTAAGGCGTATAAGGCATGGCCAGACCCATAGAATTTGACCGCGAAGCTGTGCTCCAAAAAGCCACCGGTGTTTTTTGGCAAAAAGGTTACAGTGCGGCCTCCATCAAGAACCTAGTCGAAGCGACAGGGCTACAGCCGGGCAGTTTGTATGCGGCGTTCGGCGATAAACGCGGGCTTTTTTTGGCGGCGATGGACAGCTATTTTGAAGACATGAAACGCCTGATCTTTAGTCTGCTGCATACCGACCAGGTCGCCATCGTCCGCATCGAAACCTTTTTTAACCGGCTGGTCAATGACTCGATGGCTGATGAGCATCGCAAAGGCTGCTTTTTGGTCAATACCCTGTTGGAAATTCCGGTTCATGATCAGGAGATCAACTCCAGGTTACAGACGATGTTTGGGCAGGTGGAAAACGAATTTAGGGATGTTTTAAAAGAACACATAGCCTCCGGCGAGTTTGATGGTAAACAAAGCCCTGAAGAATTGGCCCGGTTTCTGGTTGCGGGTATCTACGGGCTGCGGGTGTTTAATAAAACCCAGCCCGATATTTTCGCCTTGAAATCCATCGTGGATAATTTGCTTTTTGTGTTGCGGGGAAAGTCTTGTAACAATAGCGCCTAACGCTTACTGCCAAAAAGTGCCGAGTAAAGCGATACAGCTTTTGGCAGTAAGCGTTGATACGATTATCATACAAATTCAATTTGTTGTTAGTCCCCCATCAATATTGAAAATAGCACCTGTTACCCACTTGGCCAAATCCGACGCAAGATAGACAGCCGCCCCTCCTATATCATCAGGTTCGCCTATTCGGCCTAGCGGGTAAATTATTTTAATCATGTCCTGGAACTGCTTGGCGGCATCGGCAGGCTTTTTTTCAAAAGCGGTGCGCACCAGTTGAGTATCGACTGTGCCAGGCGCAATTGCGTTAACTCGAATCCCTTTTGGGCCGATTTCAGACGCCAACGCCTTGGTAAATGAATCCAATGCGCCTTTGGTCAAAGAATAGGCCGTGGAGGTCCCGCCCAAGAATCATTCTGTGAGAAAAATAGGATGAAATATTAATGATATTCCCCTGCCTTTTTGCTAATGCGGGTATTAAACATTGACTGAAAAAATAGGGGGCTTTGACGTTAATATTTATCAGCGCATCCAGTTCATCAAGTGTTGCCTTCCCAAAAGGTGAAAACGATGCAGCGCCTGCATTGTTGACCAGAATATCAATATCTGACCATATTTCGATAATCTGCTCGGCGGTTTTTGAAATTGTCGGGTAATCTGCCAAATCGGCTGATATGCAATGCACTTTTCGGTCACTGATGCTTAAGAGTTGAGAACGTGCATCCTCCAGCTTTTTTTCATTACGGGCGACGATGACAATATCGGCACCATTTTCAACAAACGCCTTTGCGATCCCTAAGCCAATACCGTCGCTACCGCCGGTGATAACCGCCCTTTTATGCTGTAGTTGAACCATCATTAATTTAGCCTGTAAGCAATAACTTGGTTATCCATAAGCATCGGGACAACAAGCAGGTTTTTTTCTGGAATATAGTAAAAATCTGCCGAACCTTTCTTCGATTTGACAGATTTTTCAATATGGCCTTTGTCATTGATCAATAAAATCTCTCCTTTAAGAAAATCACTCACCAGCCATTTGTGCTTGCCATAGCGGGCAATTCCATCCATGTTAAGCCAAAGCCCTTCTTGATCAAGCGTTTCTATTTTTTTGGTTTTCAGGGATATTTTTTTGATGTTGCCAGATGTCTCCGTGGTGAAATCATCTTTTGGGTTTTTACCCCAACTGGCAACATAAAGATGCGTGTTATCCACCCAAAGGCCGTTGGGTGAATTCAGTCCAGCATTTTCCAACCATATTTTTAGTTCACCATCCTCCAGGGTATAAATACGATTGCCAGTCCAATCAGATACAAAGACTTTTCCATTCTTGTTGATAGCAATACCGTTGAGTACCTTAGAGTCATCCGCCTCATAGCGGGCCACTAACTTTCCGCTTTTAACATTAATAACAACCAACTGCTTTACGTCAGCGACATAGAGCTTGTTATTGTGTAGGGCAAAGCGTTCCCCACCCGAACGGCCATCTGGATACCGCCATCCCCTGGCGACATGGCGATAACCCGTTGTTTTGTCTTGATGAAACGTCAACCTAACCTGCGTTATTATTTTGCGGTGATGCCGTTCACGTCCCAATCATAGTTAATGTCTTTTTCCAACGGCAAGTTAGGCAAATCGGGCCGGTACTGGCGGATGAACGCCTCGATACCGCCTACGGCTTTAAAATCTTTTCCGAACCAGTCAAATATCTTGGAAACGTGGATGCTTTCTTTATCAACGCGTAGCCCTTTGTCGGCATTAGCCAGAAACTTTTTCGCCTGTTCGTCCAGTTGGCCATTGATTTTGGCGGCGGTATAAGGCGTGTCGCGCAGGTCAGGGCAGCTCACCGAGGCGCAAACGATGGCAAAATGGATGCGCGGCTCGGCCAGGGGGCGCAGGGTTTTATTTTCTATGTCATCCAGCGAGACGTTGTTGTCGTCGATACTGCCGGCGGTTTTGCCCCACACCGGGCTAATCAGGCTGCCGACATCCTTGATGCTGTCCAGCGGCCAATGTCCGACCACAGTTTTTAACGCCAGGATATTGTACGCATTGATATAAAAAGCCAATTTTTCGTCCTTGCTGGCGAGGTTTTTGACCGGAAAGTTGGCTATTTGTTGATAGGCGGCTTCCAATTTGCCGTTTGCTTTCAGTGCCTGATAATCCACTAACGCCAGTTTGACGCTGTTTTTTGTGCCTGGGCTGACACTTTTTAACACTTCGGCATACGCGCTCCAGTCCGGTTCTGTCGCGAAGGTGTTAAGGCTCACTATCAGTAAAGCCATGAAGGTCATCAAGCGTTTCGTTAAAATCATTGGGTATCTCCTCTTAAGTTAGTTATCACATGGCTTAGTCGTCCTGCCAACCGATAAACTTACATTAACCAGCCAATCTTTTTGCGGCGGCGTTGCCCTTCTCCTGTAAGAATGTGTTTTAAAAGCTGTTACGCGGTCTGATTGTTGCGTTGCGAAGGTGTAGAAATCTTCATGTATACTTTAAACGGTCAAGTTCTCGGTTTTTTATGTAGGGTACGCACCGCGTACCCTACGGTAATTTGTAAAAGTCGTAAACATAACCGTTCAGAGTGTATGTCCAGTTCATTCCGGTTTCTGTGCTCTGTGCCTCGGCACTGGCCTGTCCTTAGCCTCTCTTGTGGGGGCATCCATGCAGTCGTTGCACTCGAACCACCCGAGACACTTTTAAAATACGTTCTAAGGCTGGGCGGCCATATCAGCTTGCAAAACCTCGTCGGTATTTGGGCAGAAAAGAGCTGATAAAGATAGCATTGACTTACTGTGTGCCGTATTGCGTATCCACTTACACCCGTATTCAGGCACACAGGCGGCAGCAATACCCACCCGCATTTTTTACTGGCGCTACGCAATGCCAAATTGTAGGGAAGGTTGGCCAATGCTTGGTCGAATGTAAGGATTCCGATGGTTACGCGACTAATAAACAACCACTTTGTCATTACCCATCACTTTATAGAGCATACCCCATGACCCCCTCACGCATCGCGCTATTGATTTTTATCGTGGCTTTGATAGCCGCTTTTTTCAGCTTTGATTTGCAGAGTTACTTGACCCTAGAAACCCTGAAAACCCAGCAAACCGTGATTGCCAGCTATCGCAACGACCACCCCGGCATGGCGATTGCTGTTTACGCGCTCATTTACGTCGCGGTGACCGGCTTGTCGCTGCCGGGTGCGGCAATCCTTACCTTGGCGGGCGGCGCGGTGTTCGGGCTGTTATGGGGCACGGTGATTGTATCTTTTGCCTCCAGCATCGGCGCGACCCTGGCTTTTTTGGCCGCCCGCTTTTTGTTCCGCGATGCCGTTAAGGCAAAATTTGGCGACCGTCTGCAAGCCATTGATGCGGGTATCGCCAAAGAAGGCGGCCTGTACTTGTTCACCTTAAGATTGGTGCCGGCATTCCCGTTCTTTGTGATTAACCTGGCGATGGGTTTGACCAATCTGAAAACCTCAACGTTTTATTGGGTTAGCCAGATCGGTATGCTGGCGGGTACGCTGGTGTATGTCAACGCGGGTACCCAGTTGGGGCAACTGGAATCGCTGGCGGGCATTCTGTCGCCCGGATTGCTGGGTTCGTTTGTGCTGCTGGGTGTGTTTCCGCTGATCGCCAATAAAATCGTTGCCGCCGTCAAAGCCAACAAAATCTATGCAAAATGGACTAAGCCAACGCATTTTGACAACAATATCGTCGTGATCGGCGCAGGTTCAGGCGGCTTGGTCACGTCTTACATCGCCGCTGCCGTCAAAGCTAAAGTCACCTTGGTTGAAAAACATAAAATGGGCGGGGATTGCCTGAATACCGGTTGTGTGCCGTCAAAAGCCCTAATCCGCTCCGCTAAATTACTGTCGCAATTTAGAAGGGCTGCGGAATTTGGCATCAAAAAAGCAGAGGTTGACTTTGATTTTGCCGATGTGATGGAACGGGTGCAGGCGGTCATTAAAACCGTCGAACCGCACGATTCGGTGCAACGTTATTCCGATTTAGGCGTTGCTGTGATCGAAGGTGAAGCCAAGATTATTTCACCCTGGGAAGTGCGGGTAAGCTCAGGCGGAAAAATCCATACCCTCACCACCCGCGCCATCGTCATCGCTGCCGGCGCGCGTCCTTTTGTGCCGCCGATTCCGGGCATTGAAACCATCGGCTATCTCACTTCCGACACCATCTGGAGCTTGCGTGAATTGCCCAAACGCCTGCTGGTGCTGGGCGGCGGGCCTATCGGTAGCGAATTGGCGCAAAGCTTCGCCCGGTTCGGCAGCATCGTGACGCAAGTGGAAAAAGCGCCGCGTTTGCTCGTCCGTGAAGACCGCGATGTCTCGGACATTGTCATGGCGAAATTCCGTCGGGAAGGGATTACTGTGCTGGTCGAACATACTGCCCAAGAATTCATCATCGAGAACGGCGAAAAAATATTGCTTGCCGGGCATCAAGGCCAAACTGTACGGATTGCCTTCGACCAGGTTTTGCTGGCTGTCGGTCGTGTTGCCAATACCCAAGGTTATGGTCTTGAAGGGTTGGGCGTTGAACTGTCGCCCAGACGCACCATTGCCGTTAATGAGTTCCAGCAAACCAATTTCCCGAACATTTTTGCCGTCGGCGATGTCGCGGGACCCTACCAATTCACCCATACCGCAGCCCATCAGGCTTGGTACGCCGCCGTTAACGCACTGTTCGGTAGTTTCAAAAAATTCCGCACTGATTACTCGGTGATCCCGTGGTCCACTTTTATTGACCCTGAAGTCGCTAGGGTCGGCCTCAATGAACAGGAGGCCAGCGAACAAGGCATTGCTTACGAAACCAGCACTTATCACCTTGATGATCTGGATCGCGCCATTGCCGACGGCGAAGCCCACGGCTTTGTTAAGGTGTTGACGCCGCCGGGCAAAGACCGCATCCTTGGGGTGACTATTGTTGGCGAACATGCCGGCGATTTGTTGGCTGAATTTGTCTTGGCGATGAAGCATAAGATTGGCCTGAACAAGCTGCTGGGCACTATCCATATCTATCCGACGATGGCGGAAGCGAACAAGTATGTCGCTGGGGTTTGGAAACGCAACCACACCCCACAAGGTTTGTTGCTGTGGGTAGCCCGTTTCCATGACTGGCGGCGCGGTTGATAGCCGGATTTTAACGAAGCAGGAGTAAATCATGAAAAAATGGGGTTTAGCGGCGGTACTGATTTTAATGATCGGCACCGCCGTGTTTTTACTATCAAAACCTGCCGATACAAAAATCGACAAGCTGGTGCTAACCGGTTCCAGCACGATAGCGCCATTAGCCGCCGAAATCGGCAAACGTTTCGAATCCTTGCACAGCAATGTACGGGTGGACGTGCAGACAGGGGGGTCATCGCGCGGGGTCAGCGATGCCAAGGCCGGGCTTGCCGATATAGGTATGGCATCACGGGCGCTTAAGGACGATGAAAAGGACTTGCACAGCTTCACCATAGCCTTGGATGGCATCAGCATGATCTTAAATAGAGCCAATGCGGTTGCCGCGCTGGATAAGCAACAAATCACCGCCATCTATACCGGCAAAATCACTAACTGGAAAGATGTCGGCGGCAACGATGCCCCGATTACCGTCGTCAACAAAGCGGAAGGCCGTTCTACTTTGGAGCTGTTCCTGCATTATTTCGGCTTGAAAAATACCGACGTCAAACCGCACGTCATCATCGGCGATAATCAGCAAGGCATTAAAACCGTGGCGGGCAATCCTGACGCCATTGGCTATGTGTCGGTGGGAGCCGCCGAATACGAGGCAAGCCAAGGGGCAGCCATTAAATTGCTGCCGTTAGATGGCATTGTTGCTTCGGTAGCTACGGTGCGTGACCGTAGCTTCCCTTTATCGAGGCCGCTGAATCTGTTGACCCGTAACGGACCGACCGGACTCGCCAAAGCTTTCATCGAGTTTGCCACCTCGCCACAAGTGCATGACCTGATCGAGGCGGAATACTTTGTCCCTGTCCAACACTGACCGGCAATTGGCTGCATTGCTGCGCGTTGGTGCGCTGCTGGCGGCGGTGATAGTGCTGTTGATCCTGTGGTTTTTGTTTAAAGAATCTTGGGCGCTGTTGCGGCAGGTGACGTGGACACGGTTTTTTACCGATGCGAGTTGGCATCCGGTGGCCGGTTTGTATCGGATCACGCCGATGCTGTCGGCGACGCTCTATGCAACCTTGGGCGCAGTCTTGCTGGCGGCGCCGTTGGGCATCGCTTCTGCGTTGTTTAACCAATATTATGCGCCGCCCTTGCTGGCGGCAGTTTACCGTCGGCTGATCGGACTCTTGGCGGGCATCCCTTCCGTCGTTTACGGTTTTTGGGGGTTGACCACCTTGGCGCCGTTAATCGGTAGGCTGCATCCACCCGGTGTCAGCCTGCTGACCGGCATCCTGATATTGACGTTGATGATTTTGCCGACCGTGGCATTAACCGTCGATGCGGCATTGGCGGCCGTGCCGGTTGCCAGTATCCGCAGCGCCGCCGCTTTGGGCTTGTCGCGTTGGGGTTTTATCAGCGGCGTGGCTTTGCCCACCGCGCGGTCAGGTTTGGCTTCGGGCACATTGCTGGCGGCAGGCAGGGCGATAGGTGAAACTATGGCGGTGTTAATGGTGGCGGGCAACGTAGCCGGGCAGCCGCACAGCTTGTTTGATCCGGTGCGCACGCTCACCGCCAACATTGCCTTGGAGATGGCTTACGCAACGGGCGACCATCGCGCGGCTTTGTTTGTATCGGGCTTGGTTTTGATGGGCATGGTCTTGGTGTTAGTGGGCGTGGCAGAGTGGTTTGGCAAGGAACGGTCGTATGTCTAAAAATGCGCTGGCAACCGGATTGATTTGCTTGGTGGCGGTGTTGGTCACCAGCGTTTTTTTCTGGTTGTTGACGGACCTCGTCATACACGGATTGCCTCGGTTGTCCGGGCCGTTTTTTGTCGAAGCCAGCCAAAATGCCGGACGTTCCGGCGGTATCGGCCCGATTATCGTATCGACAGCCTTAATTTTGCTGGTTGCCATCGTAACGTCCGCCCCGCTTGGCTTGGCTACGGCGGTGCTGTTGAGTGAATTCACCCGCCCCGGCAGCCTGTTTGGCCGCTTGGTGCGGCGTAGTCTGGATGTGCTGGCGGGCGTACCCTCCATCGTTTTTGGGCTGTTCGGCAATGCTTTTTTTTGCATTTATCTGGGGCTGGGTTTTTCTATTTTGTCCGGCGGATTGACCCTGGCTTGCATGGTCTTGCCATTGTTGATCCGTACCGCCGAACAAGGTTTACAGGTGGCGCCCAATGACTACCGGCTCGCCGCCGCCGCGCTGGGGATGTCGCGTAGCGCGGCCTTGACCCATTTGTTGTTGCCTGCCGCCATGCCGGCATTGGTTGCCGCGTTGCTCTTGGCTATCGGTCGGGCGGGCGCCGAAACCGCCGCACTGGTTTTTACCAGTGGTTATGTCGACCGGATGCCGGATTCACTGCTCGATTCCGGCAGGGCTTTATCGGTACATATTTACGACCTGTCCATGAACGTGGCAGGCGGCGACGCCAACGCATCGGCAGCCGCGTTGGTGTTGATCGGGCTATTATTAATCATCAACACCATTGCCATGAGTTTGGCTAAACAGTGGCGCATTGCCACCCCATGAGTCTAATGATAAACACTAAAAAAGATAATCCGGGCGCAGCTTATACCTTAGGGCCATTACAGGCGGGCCCGCCGTGCTGCGTTCCTGAGCCGCTGATCCAAGTCGATAACTTGTCTTTGCATTACGGCGCAAAACCGGCTTTGGCGAAAGTGTCCCTAGACATCTACAAAGGCTGCATTACGGCGCTGATCGGGCCGTCGGGTTGCGGCAAAACCAGCTTCCTGTCGGTGCTCAACCGCTTGACCGATATGATTCCAGATTGCCGCGTGTTGGGCCATGTTTATTTTGACAATAAGGATTTACGCCATCCCACCCTTGATGTGCAGGCCTTGCGCCGCGACATCGGCATGATTTTTCAAAAACCGGTGCCTTTTCCGCTGTCGATCCGGCGTAATATCGAACTGCCGCTGCGGGAGCATGGCATGAACAAAGCCGCCGACCTGAATGCCCGCGTGCAACAGGTTTTGCAGGATGTCGGTTTATGGGAGGAAGTCAAAGACCGCCTGGAGGCTCCGGCGCAAGCGTTGTCCGGCGGCCAGCAACAACGCTTGTGCATCGCTCGGGCCTTGGCGTTGCGGCCCAAAGTTTTATTGATGGACGAGCCTTGTAGTGCGCTGGACCCGATTGCTTCCGGTGTCGTGGAAGATTTGATCCAGCGTTTGCGCGGCCAATACACGGTCGTCATCGTCACCCATAATTTGGCGCAAGCCCGCCGCATCGCCAATTACGCGGGGTTCTTTTGGGTCAAGGAGCGGGCGGGATGCCTGATTGAATTCGGCCAAGCCAAACAGATTTTTGAAGCCCCTGTCCATGAACTGACGGCGGCTTATGTGCAGGGTAAACGCGGTTAGTTGAGCAGGGTGGATGTGAACCCCGTTTATTCCCCGACGATGATTTTCAACCGCCATTTACCCGTTAATTTTCCGGCCAATGTAAGCGTCGCTCAACACGCACCATTTACCTGGTGGTCTCGGATGGGTTGGCAGTGTGTTCCAGCAGGTGAGCGCTCATTACCCTAAATAGTAGTGCAAAAGTTTTTGTACATTTAAACGACTGCGCGCCCTTAAAGGACGCGCAGTCGTCATACCGAAATTTTTGTCCATGTACTTACGCAGTTCTCAGTTCTCAATGAAAACTCTGGCCTCCTCGGCCAACGCGATAATGTCTTTGCTCGTTGAAATAACCGCCCACTCCTTCATCAAACGGCCCCGAAGTTCGTAACAACTGACTTGACCGGAATCAACTAAAGCCGCGATGCGGTTAGCGGGAAGCTTCATGACAAGATGACCGTTGTGCAGTTTAGCAAACACCTTGCCATTGATCCGCAAACAGTCAAACCCGAATAACATTGCCCGCTCAACGGGGTATTCGGTTTTAGGGGTGGCATAAAACGACGCTAACTGAGTAAATAATTCTTCTCCATGCGACAAAGCATCATCGCCTTTTTTAGTTTTGCTGTTTTTTGCAATCATTTTTTTCTCCGAATACGGTGACATGTCCAGTGATTAACTTAGCGGATTACGACCATTTGAATAAGTGCTTTTCTGGGTGGTGGAGTGGTGACATTAGCCACTATTCTTCTTCATTGCCTTGATTTTTCTAGGGTGTGGTTGCCCATTTTCCACATAATATTTAAACTCTTCCGTCAGCTCATTGCCCATTTTTGACATCATGATTTTCATCATAGGTTGCATGATTGCGCCCATAATGCCCTTAAATTGAATATCCATCACCATCTGTAGTTTAGATTTGTCTTGGCCTAGCGGCACCAATTCCCAGGTGTTGGTCGCGTACTTCACAACAAAAGGCATCCCTTCCGCAACCTCATAAGACAGCGAGTGATTTTCATTGGAATATTGCAAAATCTTTTCTTTTAACTTACCCATAGAAGTTGTACAACCTCTTTCAGAACAAGATGCGCCATTAATGCCATTACCTCTGCCTTCAGAGTGGTTGACGGCAGAAGCCCATTTATAAGCATCGGCAAATTCCAACCCCAGCGCTTTCCAAACTGTTTCTATGCTTTTGTTGATGGCGATTTGTTTTTCGATAATCATAGTATTATTTCCTTTTATTGATGTTAGCGCATAGTCGTTCGCTTATTTTCCGAAAAAATGCTTTGTGTGGAGAAATTCATCTCTGCGGGTCTTGTCAAATGCGTTATTGATTAAAAAGCCAAACAGCTTCACCGGCCAACTGCGGGGAATGAGCCGGTTTTCCCAAGCGTAAAACTTATTGATAAAGCCGGGTATCACGGTGGCCTTTTTGCCAAGCGAACGCAGTGCTACGCGCACGACTGCCTTGGGCGTTGAGGTAGTAACCGGCATTTTTTTCATGTTGATCGGCATTTGGGCGGGCATTGGGGTGTCGGTAAGCCCAGGTGCAAGCACAAGTACGTCAACACCATAAGGCTTCAGTTCTACATTCAAAGCTTCGCCTAGAGATAATATGTAGGCCTTGGATGCGGCATAATTGGCAGCGATTGGTACGCCCTGATAGCCAAACAAACTGGAGACAAAAATCAACGCACCACGCCTGCGCGTTACCATTGCCTCACCGAACAACCGTGCCATACGCATCGGTACGTCAATGTTGAGCCGTGCCAATTGGATATGGCGACCCACACTGAGCTTTGTGAAATGGCCAGTGGCTTCCATGCCAGCGCTCATGACTACGAGGCCGATCTCGATGCCGGAAAGCGCTTGAAAGAGCTTCTCGACAGCGTCTTCTTCCAACAGATCGCGGCTTATGGTTTTGGCTTCTACCGTGAATTCGCGCGTTAGTTCTTGGGCAAGTGCTGCCAAGACATCGCCCCGCCGTGCAACTAGCACCAAATTCATACCATGAGATGCGAGTTGTCTGACGAATTCCAGGCCGATGCCGGAGTTGGCTCCAGTGACGAGAGCCCAACTGCCATAACGTTTAAGATTGTTCATAATGTGATTACTGGCCTTCATTCAGGGCATAGCTTGCAAAAGCTGAATCAATTGGTGTATTGAACAGATGGTTCGTGTAATTGCTAATAGTCTTCATGGCAATCGCCAGCACTATTTCAAGGATTTGTTCCTCTTTATATCCAGCTTGAAGAAATTCTTTTATTTCAGAATCAATCGGAAGGCCACGCGATTGCAAAAGCCTACGGGTAAAGATCGAAAGTGCCGCAAGTTTTGTGTCTTGGATGATCTCGCCATTACGAATGGCATTGACAGCCTGGGATGGAACGCCGGACATCTTTTCTGCAACCATTGAGTGGGCAGCCACACAATAGCCACAGCCATGGATCAAGATTGGCACAGCTCGCTGCATATATTCCTGCGCCGCTAGCATTTGCTCAGGATTGAAAACGGCGGTTATGATTATTGTGGTTTTAGTAGTCATCGGATTAACGCCTCTATTGTTTAAATGGATGTGTATTTTTGGTTTTAAATCCCTTTTTATATGTGTGTTTCATTCAGTGTCGGATAATCGGTATAACCAGCCTCAGCGCAGCGTAAAAAGTACTTTGATCGGGCATATTCAGTAGAGCATCGCTTGCAAAGCGTTCCACCAAGTCTGGCTTTGCCATAACCGAAATTAGCCATGTAAGCCAGCACTAGTGATAATGAACCCTGCCGAGTTTGATGGGGGTGGATAAATCTGGGGCCATAAACGTTTCCTGAATAAAATTATATTTTCAGGGTCAGGATATATGGATTGTTTATGAATTGTAATGTTGATAAATGATAATTAGATGCGCAAAAATGTTACATAACATTGTTTGACCAGCGCCATTATTGTCACTAGGCTGTGATGCCCTTCAACTAACCCTCTATTTTTAAATATCCATAATGACCACCTTAGATTGAGATGATATTAAGCATTTTCTTGCGCTGAGTCGCCACGGATCGGTGCGTGCCGCTTCGGACAAGCTTGGCATTAGCCATTCGACGGTGGCACGGCGGATTGAAGCTTTTGAGAAACGGCTTGGTGTGCGGTTGTTTGAGCGTTCATCCGTTGGCTATGCCCTTACTGCGGCAGGTGAAGAAGTTTTAATCTCCGCCGAACAGATAGAAAGTGAAATACACAGCCTGGAACGGCGCATCGTGGGGCGAGACCAGCAACTTAGTGGTAGTATCAAGATAACGATGTTTGATGTGTTGTGTACGCATTTGCTGATGCCGCACCTGACCGAGTTCACCCAACTGTATCCTGAGATTTCCCTCGAAGTGTCCATTTCTTACGAGCCGTTGGATTTGGGAAAAAGGGAAGCGGATATTGCCCTGCGCTGCACCAATAACCCCCCCGAGCATTTGATTGGCAAACGCTTGGTCGCGCTGCACTATGCGGCCTACGCCGCAGTGGACTATTTGCAGCAGCATGACCTCAACACCGATACCGCCGTGCGCTGGATTGGTTATGGTGGGCGTGAGGAATACCCCGCATGGGTCAAAGCCAGCGCTTACCCGCACATACCGGTAAAAGGCGTGTTTGAAAGCATACTGCTGCAATTTGAAGCGGCTAAATCAGGGATGGGCATTGCCATGCTCCCCTGTTTTCTGGGTGATCCTGAGCCGATACTACAGCGCCTAACACCAGGTACATCCAGCCCCGTTTCTAATCTTTGGTTGCTGACCCACACCGATATGCGCACGACGGCACGATTGCGGGTTTTTTCTGAATTTATCGCGGCGGCTGTGCTGAGTCACCGCAGACTGATTGAAGGCAGCACAGTTTGAATGGGTGTTGAGAAGTCGGATTCGTTGATGGCACGCGCTTTCAGCTACCCAGATACGCCCGCTCGACCTGCTTAAGCCGCGCCAAACAGCCTTGCCTTGACGGATTTTTGATGTCACAGGCACAAGTGCCCGAGCGGGTTTGGGCAATGACAAACGGCTTGGACGGTTCTGCCTTATCGGCTTGTAAAGCTGATCGATAGTGCGCTTTTGAAATATCAAAACAATAGCAAAGCATAGCTTCTTGGATGATTCTGGCAGTCCTTAACTGTTGTTTGGGAATCATGCTTCCCCCAGTTGAAAAATAACCCACCGTACACGTTTTAGCCGGACAAAAATAATAGTCGCCTGGACGGATTGCTTGGTTTTCCGGAAATCTCACTTGATGATAGAGGTTTTTTATACTGACGTGTCGGCACGTTATACCGCACTGGACAATATTGTGACTTCGGCCTGTTTGTCCAGCTTGCCTATTTTGTCTACGGCGAACATCATAGTGGCATAGGCTCCTGTCCCATTTAAAAACGGTCGCTATTAGGGCGGCGCTGGATAACCTGTCCGCCGCTAGGTTTTGCCCGCCAGTTACGCCAATGCGCTTTTAGCACGACGATAACGCCGGATCAAGGCATTGGTCGAGCTGTCATGGCTAAGTTGTGGCTCAGCCACGCTTTTCAGTTCGACCGCGGTTTTTTGCGCCAACACCTTGCCTAACTCGACGCCCCATTGATCGAATGAATCAATATTCCAGATCACCCCTTGCGTGAACACGCTGTGTTCGTAAAGTGCAACCAGCTTGCCCAGCGCTTCGGGCGTCAATTGTCCGACCAGCAAGGTGTTGGTCGGACGGTTGCCCTCGAAGGTGCGGTGCGGCACCAGCCAGTCGGGAATCCCGTCGGCTTTGACTTCATCTTCGGTCTTGCCGAAGGCCAAGGCTTCGGTTTGCGCGAACAGGTTTGCCATCAGCAGGTCATGCTGGTCGCCCAGCGGATTCAGGGCCTGATTGAAACCGATAAAATCGCAGGGAATCAAGCGGGTGCCCTGGTGCAGCAACTGGAAGAACGAATGTTGGCCGTTAGTCCCCGGCTCGCCCCAATAAATCGGCGCCGTTGGGTAATCGACAACCGCGCCGTCCAGGGTGATATGCTTGCCGTTGCTCTCCATTGTCAATTGTTGCAAGTAGGCCGGGAAACGCTTGAGGTACTGGCAGTATGGGAACACCGCGACCGATTGGCCCCCAAAGAAGTTGTTGTACCAAAGCTTGAGCAAGCCCATGATGACCGGCATGTTCCGCTCGAACGGCGCGGTGCGGAAATGTTCATCCATGGCATGAAAGCCAGCCAGCATCGCCCGAAAATTGTCCGCGCCGACCGCGATCATGGTCGACAAGCCTATCGCCGAATCCATCGAATAGCGGCCGCCGTCCCAATCCCAGAAGCCAAACATATTGTCGGTATTGATGCCGAATTTGCTGACTTCTTCGGCATTGGTCGACACCGCGACAAAGTGCCGCCGCACTGCTTGGTGGTCACCTAATGCCGCCAAACACCAATCCCGCGCAGCGCGGGCATTGGTCAGGGTTTCCAACGTGGTAAAGGTTTTCGAGCAGACGATAAACAAAGTTTCTTCAGGATCAAGGTCGCGGGTGGCTTCGGCAAAGTCAGTGCCGTCCACGTTTGAGACGAAACGCAGGTTCAGGTCGCGCTGGCTGTAATGCCGTAGCGCCTCGTAGGCCATCACCGGCCCCAGGTCGGAACCGCCAATGCCGATATTGACGATGTTGCGGATAGGTTTGCCGGTGTGGCCCCGCCAATCGCCGCTACGGATTTGTTCTGAAAAAACCGCCATCCGGTCGAGCACGGCGTGGACATCCGCCACCACGTCAACACCGTCAAGCAGGATGGTGCTGCCTTTAGGCGCGCGTAAAGCGGTGTGCAGGGCGGCCCGCTGTTCGGTCACGTTAACGGTGTCGCCGTTAAACAGGGCGGCAATGCGCTGGCGTAAGCCGCATTCTTCCGCCAGGTTTATCAGTAGCTGTAGCGTCTCATCGGTTATCCGGTTTTTTGAATAATCGAGGTAAATGCCCGCCGCCTCAAGCACCAGGCGCTCACCGCGTAGCGGCTCGTCGTTGAACAACTGGCGCAAGTGCAAGGGCTGAATTTGCTGGTAATGTGCCTCAAGCGCCTGCCAGGCGGGGCGTTTTGTCAGAAATTGGGTTGCGGTATCGTTGGTCGTCATTATTTTGTTGCTCCGTTGGGTTGGGTGGTGTCGGTTTGTCGTTCCAGTGGCCGCCATTGGTGGCCGTTGCGGGCCAAGAGTTCATCGGCGGCTTTGGGACCTTCGCTGCCGGCGGCATAGTTGGGGAAAGCATCGGATGGCTATTGCAGCCAGACGGCAAGGATAGGTTCTATCAAACGCCATTGCGCCTCCACGCCGTCACGGCGAGTGAACAACGTGGCGTCACCACACAGCGCGTCCAGCAACAAGGTTTCATAGGCTTCGGGAATGCGCAGCTTGAAGGCTTGCTGATAGCTAAAATCCATGCGCACGTTGGCGACCTGCATGGCAATGCCGGGTTGTTTGGCATCAAAGCTGATGTCAATGCCCTCGTGCAGCCGTTGCGCTTGAACCGCTCGCGCCGCTTATAAAACACGTTCTGGTAGGTTGATATAAGGCATAGCCGCTTCAAGGAAGTTCTGGTGGCGATGGATGATTAAGATATGCGGTTATAATGCGGTTTTGTTTTTTCGGCGAACTGGGCCGCGTCCGGGCAGCCCTACGTTATACATTTTCAGAAAGGAATTGACTCATGCTTTCCATATTCAAAAAACCGATAGTCCTGTTAAAGCTTGAAGGCTTCGCTGTCTTTCTCTTGGCGCTCGTTATTTATTGGCAGCAGTCTTTGGGATGGACGCTGTTCTGGGCAACTGTACTGCTCCCAGACCTTGCCCTCCTTGGGTATCTCATTAATGCCAAGGCTGGGGCAACAGCGTACAACGTCACACACTCAAAATTGTTACCTAGTGCGTTAGCTATTGTTGCCGTCGTAATGGGTAATGCCTTGTTCTTGGCCTTGGCCCTTATTTGGTTTGTCCACATTGGCGTAGATAGGATGCTGGGTTACGGCCTAAAGTATCCGGAGGGATTTAAAGCCACCCATCTTGGCACCATTGGGCAAATGGGTGGCGAACCACGTAGTGGCTATTTACCTTGTGGAAAATAAAAATGTATAACCTCAGGCTCAAACAGGACTGCGCAAAAGCACGAAGTCCTTTAGCGCCACGTTATGCACTTTACCCATGAATGAATTTCCAGAGTTTGCAGAGGAATATACCCCCATAGAACGTGCCAGAATCTTTGTTACCGGCTTAATTAGTGGTTGTCTCGTCGTGGCCGTGAGCAAGCTGTACTTTTTTCCATGGCTAAATGTGTTCGCCAATTCAGCCCATTGCCGCACTGTGTTCGGTTTTGACGGGCTTACTGTGCTTTGGTACGGTTTGTTTGTTGGCATCCCGTTCTCTTGTGTTCTGCTTGTAGGTAGTGCGATAGGGTATCGAGGGTATAAAATCTTACGGGATCACCAGACACCGCCTAATGGTGAAAAAGTTATGCGTCCAACTCGTATTATTCGAGGGTCAAAGGCTAAAATTGCGGGCTATTTACATTTAATGGCCTTTTTCCCATTTTTTGTGATTTCCATTTGGGGCGGCTTTCAGGCGAGCGCCATGTCCAAGCAAGCGCAAATAAAAAACAGGAACGGGTCTTGCCCACAGACATCCAACCTAACCTGGCGCTCAATTGGAGCGCGGTTATAATACGGTTTTATTTTTCAGCTTCCTGGCGTGCCCGGTTGGTTTTACGTTAGGCAGTGAATTGGATACACGAAACAGTGTATCCCGTCTTGCGGGTTTCCGGTTTGCTGCGTACCGGTTAACCGCAATCGCTACCGCAGCATTGGGAGTGTATCTATGTGTGTTAATAATAAACTGAACAAGATGGCTGGGCTAAATGCCCCCGCAAATCTAGCCTTAAAACGCGTTTGCGCTTTTGCGGCAATTGTTTTTATAGGGATATCTGGCGCAAGTTTGGCGACGACGGCGCAGGCAGCGGTGGTATTTAAGCCGTTGGTTAGGGAAGGTCAAGAACGACCCGACAAGGCTGATCCTAACAGCGCCGATTTCTTTTCGGGAGTGGCATGTGGCGTGGTTGAGGGTAATGACGTGGTGTTCCGTTCAATGCATGATGGCTTTCGGACAGGTTTTGATTCGATTTGGACAATCAAAGCAAACGCTACCGGATTACGCAAAATAGTCGGCAAAAACCGGCTGGCACCCGGTGGATTTGGTAAATTTATGGATTTTGGTTCAAATAACGGTGGCGATTACACAACATCACCGTTGTTGCATAATGGCCTAATCGCTTTCTTGGGTCACGATTCAAATCCAAACACCGATTTACGCGGCGCCGGAGGCTTGTATTCAGTGCGCCTCTCGAATGCAGTGATTAAACGGGTTGCTAACTACAATACGCCTAATCCTAGCCTAGGCGGCTTTTTGTTTGGGCAATTTACCGGCATTAGCCAGCAAGGTTGTCACAATGCCTATGCTTTTAATGGTAAGGACGTATTTTTTACTGCAGCAACACTAGGCAATAATGATCCCTCAGGTGTTTATCAAGCACGATATGATGGTGCCGGTTTGAAAAAGGTGCGTGACAACAACGATCCTGACACCTCCTTCCCATTTTTTCAGCCCCGCGGTTTTTATGCACCTACCCTAGGGGTAAATCCGGTCACCGGAGCCACTTTCCTTGGCTATGCCGGTTACAATGTTTTCGGGCCGCAAGCGTTGTATGTTGGCAAGCAGCATAGCATGCTGCGTTCAGATAATTTACCGGGCGATCCAAGTCCTGCAACGGGTGGGTCGTCTTTTGATTACTTCTTGTTTGATCGTTTTACCGCTGTCTTTTATGCCGAAGCGGGGGAGGATTATTACGGTATTTTTTCCCGGCGCAATAATACCGGGCCAATCCGTAAGATCGTTACTAACTTGGATAAATTGCCCGGCATAGACCAATGTCCAATCAATGCCATCGGTAATTTCATTGCTGATGCGGGACGGGTGTTCTTTTATGCCAATACCACCAATTGTGATGGCTTGACCGCTAATGGCAGAATGGGGATTTTTATGGCAAAAGACAATAAAATCGAGCGCATTATTGGTATCGGCGACTCGCTTGGCGATGGTTCGGAAGCTGTTGAAGTGCAAAACGAATTAGGGCCAGGTTCAGTGTATGGAAAACGGTTGGTTTTTAGTGTGAGGACAACGAAATCCAATCGCACCCTTTACATTGCAACTTTGCCTTGAAAAAATAATAAAGCCTGGTCTGGTAGCACAGCAGGTTGGGGTGGAGGCACGCCCCCCCCCCCCGAGTCGCCGGCTGATCCCGCGCCGTGGCAAGCTCGTCCCATAACACGCCTTCGCGCACTTGTGCCCTGTGGGTATTGGAGCCGTCCGCTGTGAATTCGGAAAACAACTTGAGAAAATGGCCCGCCAGAGACTCACTTTTCCCGTTTATGCCTTTCCGTCCGCCCTTTTTTTCGGCTCCGGTGGCGCACAGGGCTATCTTCCGTTTCCAAGTCGGACAATCCGCGCCGCACCGTTTTTGGATCGATGCCAAACAGGCCGGATATATGCCCGACACCGCCGGGGTCGTGTTCACCGATTCAATCGCTGCGTACTCCGCGTAGCTTTCTCTGACAACCCCGCAAACAACGGTTGTATTTTTAGCCCAATGTCCTTTGGGGATATGGTCACTTTTTGTATCTTGTTTCAGTGTGGATGCTCAAACAATTATCGCTTAGGCGGCTGCGATATGCCCATTCGGGTTCGGGAAGTTATGGTTGGCCAAATCCTAAGTGTTTATGATGGGTGTGTTGGCACTATATTGAGGATTGTTTGCATCTTATTTGTGCATCAATGCACTAAAATGAGACGAAAATAGAGATTCGGCGATATGCTTTTCAATGGGCAGACTTTGCAATCGCTAAGCATATCGCCTTAAATTCTGCGATAATGAAGGTTCAATACGCGGCATATTAATTGCTGTATTCTCATGTTGGCTTAACAACTTTTACCCGGCAACACGCAATGAAAGACAAAAAAGAATTTAAACCCTGTGACTTGGTTATTTTTGGTGCGTTAGGTGATTTGTCCCGACGCAAGCTGCTGGTTTCATTGTATCGGCTTGAAAATGCCAATTTGCTTGAGTCTGAAACCCGGATTATTGGTGTCGACAGACATGCGCATGAATCCTCTGAATTCGTCGGGATTGCCTACAAAAGCCTGCAAGCATTTTTGAATGACACGCTGGATGATGCTGTTTGGCAGCGCTTTTCAGCGCGGCTTGCTTATTTGCAAATTGATTTGACCCAATTAGATCAATACAAGCAGCTAAAGACGGTGACGGACTCAAAAACTAGGGTTATGGTGAATTATTTTGCCGTATCGCCTTTTTTGTTCAAAAGTATCTGTCAAGGACTTAGCCATTCGGGTATTTTGACCGAAGAATCGAGGATGGTGATGGAAAAGCCCATTGGCCATAATCTAAAGTCGTCAAAAGAGATTAATGATGTGGTGGCCAGCGTCTTCACCGAAAAGCAGGTGTTCCGCATTGACCATTATTTGGGCAAAGAAACGGTGTTGAATTTATTGGCGTTACGTTTTGCCAATTCCATTTTCACGACCAACTGGAACCACAACACCATTGACCATATCCAGATTACCGTCGCTGAAGAAGTCGGTATTGAAGGGCGCTGGGAATATTTTGACAAAACGGGGCAATTGCGTGACATGGTGCAAAATCACTTATTGCAGATTTTGACCTTTATTGCGATGGAACCTCCCGTCAACCTGGAGGCTGAAAGCATCCACAATGAAAAGATTAAGGTGCTTAAGGCGCTGCGTCCGATCACCGCGCATAATGTTGACGAAAAAACAGTCCGTGGCCAGTACACGGCAGGCTATTTAAAAGGTAATGCTGTGCCGGGTTATCTTGAAGAAGAGGGCGCCGACACTGAAAGCACCACTGAAAGTTTTGTCGCTTTGCGGGTTGATATTGATAACTGGCGTTGGGCCGGAGTGCCATTTTATCTGCGTACTGGCAAACGCTTGCAAGGCAAACGCACGGAAATTGTCGTTTATTTTAAGCAGTTGCCGCACAATATTTTTTCCGATAGTTTCCGGGAGTTGCCGCCTAATAAATTAATCATCCATTTACAGCCGAATGAAGGGGTTGAGATTGAGATGCTTAATAAAATTCCGGGCATTGATGAGCACATCAAATTACAAAAAACGAAACTGGACTTAAGTTTTTCCGAGGCCTTTAAAAAAAGCCGAATTTTTGGGGGCTATGAAAAGTTGGTGCTGGAAGCGATGCGTGGCAATCCCACCCTGTTTTTGAGCCGCGAAGAAATTGAGCAGGCTTGGACTTGGGTTGATTCCATACAGGATGCTTGGCACAATTTTAATGCTGTGCCAAAGGCTTATTCAGCGGGCACTTGGGGGCCGGTCGCTTCAGTTGCCCTTATTGCTAGGGATGGCAGGGCGTGGGAAGAATAACCAAGAATCAGCCTCAGCCTACCAATAAATAATAGATAACAAGGTATAAAATATGCATCCAATCATAGAAAAAGTGACTCAAGACATCATTGAGCGCAGCCACCCTAGCCGCTCGGCTTACTTGAAATATATCGATGGTGTCGCTAAAAAAGGGCCTGTCCGTTCGGGTATGGGTTGTGGCAATTTAGCGCATGGATTTGCGGCGTGTAGCGCGGCTGAAAAAGCCGATTTGACTGGCGATCAAAAAGCCAATATCGCCATCATCACCTCTTACAACGACATGCTGTCAGCCCATCAACCCTATAAAGATGCGCCTGATTTAATTAAGGCGGCGGTCAGGGAGGCAGGTGGTGTCGCACAGGTTGCAGGCGGCGTGCCAGCCATGTGCGACGGTATCACCCAAGGCCAACCTGGCATGGAATTGTCATTATTTAGCCGTGACTTAATCGCGATGGCAACGGCTATTGGCATGAGCCACAATATGTTTGATGGTGCCTTGTATCTAGGGGTTTGTGACAAAATTGTGCCGGGGCTTCTTATCGGTGCGTTGAGTTTTGGCCATTTACCCACCATTTTTGTACCCGCAGGCCCTATGCCTAGTGGCTTGACTAACAAAGAAAAGGCCCGTGCCAGACAAGCTTATGCAGTGGGTAAAATTGGCCGCAAGGAATTGCTGGAAGCAGAATCGGCCTCATACCACAGCCCTGGTACCTGCACATTTTACGGCACGGCAAACAGCAACCAAATGATGATGGAAATCATGGGTTTGCATCTCCCCGGTAGCTCATTCATCAACCCTTATACGCCATTGCGGGACGAGCTCACTAAAGCTGCAGGCCAGCAGGTTTTAAAGTTTACCGCGCTCGGTGATGATTATCGCCCGATTGCCCACATGATTTCCGAAAAAGCAATAGTTAACGCGGTTATCGGCTTGTTGGCAACGGGTGGGTCAACCAACCACACGATGCACTTGATTGCCATTGCCCGTGCTTCAGGCATTATCCTTAATTGGGATGATTTTGATAATTTATCTAAAGCTATTCCACTGATAGCAAAAATTTACCCTAACGGCCCTGCGGATGTAAATCACTTCCAAGCCGCTGGCGGTATGGGCGTATTAATTGCTGAACTATTGAGAAATGGCCTGTTGCACGAGGATTTGTTAACCGTCGCCGATGCGCGTGGCATGAGCAATTATTGTCAAGAGCCCAAACTCATTGAGGACCGATTAGTCTGGGAACCCGTCCCTGAAACCTCTTTGGATACAGAAGTGCTAAGCACGGTTGCAACGCCTTTTGCTACGGGCGGTGGCCTGCATGTCATGCGTGGCAATTTAGGGCGTGGCGTGTCTAAGTTGTCCGCCGTATCGCCCGATCACCAAATTGTTGAAGCGCCTGCCGTGGTGTTTGACGACCAAGAAGATATGCTTGCCGCTTTTAAACGGGGCGAACTGGAAAAAGATTTTGTTGCCGTTGTCCGCTTTCAAGGCCCCCGCGCTAACGGTATGCCGGAATTGCATAAGTTGACGCCGCCACTCGGCGTGTTGCAGGATAAAGGCTTTAAAGTCGCGCTGGTTACCGATGGACGGATGTCCGGCGCATCAGGTAAAGTGCCTTCTGCTATCCATATTTGTCCAGAATGCGAGGCGGGCGGGCCATTAGCAAAAGTACGCGATGGCGATATTATCTCTATGAACCTACAGACTGGCGATATTAACGTCTTAGTTGACGAGGCGGAATTTAATGCCCGTGTCCCGCTGCCGAATTCAGCGAAAAACCATCATTACGGTATGGGCAGGGAAATGTTTGGCCATTTCCGTTTAAACGCCTCCTCCGCTGAAACGGGAGCCTCCAATTTATTCGTTTGTGATTAACAAATAAAGAAGTTAGGTGAGTACCGTAGCAGATGCTTTAGACGGTGCAGTTTTGCTCACCTTGGTAAAAATCCACTCATGATGTGCATAACATGTTACTTAAAGTGCCTACTGCCCATCCAACACCTTACTATTTAAATAATGAACCAAACTAACTGGAAAATTCAACCGAAAGAAGTCTTAAATGCGGGCCCGGTAATGCCTGTTATGGTCATTCAAAACCTCGACGATGCTGTGCCTTTGGCTCAGGCCTTAGTTGCCGGTGGCATTAAAGTTTTGGAAATCACTTTGCGCACCCCGATAGCGCTTGACGCGATCAGATTGATTAGCGAGAACGTTAAGGACGCTATCGTTGGTGCAGGTACGATCACCACGCCAGAGCAACTTAGGGCCGCTGAAGCAGCAGGTGCAGTTTTTGCCATTAGCCCAGGCTTAACCCCGACATTATTGGCAGCCGCTCAAGCAGGCAATATCGCACTGATTCCAGGCATCGCCACATTATCGGAGCTGATGATGGGCATGGAATTCGGCTTGGACCATTTCAAATTTTTCCCCGCCGAAGCGGCAGGCGGTATTCCTATGCTAAAAGCCATCGCAGGGCCAATGCCGCAGATTACTTTTTGTCCTACCGGCGGCATTTCACCTGACAATTACTTGGCGTATCTGGCGTTAAGTAATGTGGCTTGCGTTGGCGGTTCGTGGTTGGCTCCTGCCGAGGCAGTTAAGGCCAAAAATTGGGCTAAAGTAACTGAGCTCGCCAAACAAGCTATTGAAAATACGCTGGCAGCTTGACCGTCAAGTCTAGGCAATAGCGCTAACAGTTTTTAAAACAGAGAGAAAATCCATGACCCATCTACGCAATCTTACTTTGAACGAGAACGCCCAGTCTTTATGTGAGTTACCTGTTTTATCTGGAACGACAGGCCCTGATGTCGTTGATGTACAAGCCTTATATAAGCAGACCGGCATGTTTACCTACGATCCCGGTTTTAATTCCACCGCAAGTTGCAGTTCTAAAATAACGTTTATAGATGGCGAAGAAGGGATTCTGTTATATCGTGGCTACCCTATTGAACAGCTAGCCGAGCAATGTGGTTTCCTTGAAGTTTGTTATTTACTGCTTAATGGTGAATTGCCTGATGGCAACCAGCTGTCAGAATTTGAACAAAATATCACCATGCACACGATGGTGCATGACCAGTTGACTAATTTTTTCAAAGGGTTTCGCCGCGATGCCCATCCGATGGCAATTATGGTGGGGGTAGTGGGGGCGCTATCGGCCTTTTATCATGGCGCTTTGGATATACGGTCTAAAAGTGACCGGGAAATGTGTGCGATACGCCTCATCGCTAAAGTGCCGACAATTGTTGCGATGTGCCATAAGTACAGCACGGGCATGCCGTTTATGTATCCGCAAAATAAATTGAGTTATGTGGAAAATTTTCTCCGCATGATGCACGCAACACCGTGTGATGACTATAAGCCTAATCCTGTGTTGGTGCGTGCGTTGGAAAGGATACTCATCCTCCATGCCGACCATGAACAAAATGCTTCCACGTCAACCGTCCGTCTTGCGGGCTCCAGCGGTGCCAATCCGTTTGCCTGTGTGACCGCAGGGATTGCCTGTTTATGGGGGGCGGCGCACGGTGGCGCCAATGAAGCGGTGCTCAATATGTTGGAAGAAATCGGTGATATGTCCCGTATCCCTGAGTTTATCAATAAAGCCAAAGATAAAAATGATCCGTTCCGGTTGATGGGGTTTGGCCATAGGGTCTATAAAAATCATGATCCACGTGCCAAGCTGATGCGGGCGACGTGCCACGAAGTGCTTAATGAAATGGAACTGCACGATAACGAGCTGTTTAAGTTGGCACTGGAACTGGAGCGCATTGCGCTGGAGGATGACTACTTTATTGAGAAAAAACTTTACCCCAATGTGGATTTTTATTCGGGTATTGTGTTGCATGCGTTGGGCATCCCTACCAATATGTTCACCGCAATGTTCGCAATGGGCAGGACTGTCGGCTGGATTGCCCATTGGGATGAAATGATTGCGGATCCGGAACAAAAAATAGGCCGCCCACGTCAACTTTACGTTGGCGCTGCACGACGGGATGTACCGGAACGCCAAGGAGGCGAAACAATTTAAGTATCGGTCTATGTATTAATTCGGCCTATATGGTTAATAGGGTATGACGCTTGGATCAGATCTGATGTTGTTTGAGGCTAAATTCATAGCCGCCTTCGTATAAGTTAACGTAAGCACTTTGAATTTATGGAAAATAATGATGAATAGGATAAAAGTGATAAGCTCGCTATGCCGGGTAAACCGGAGATTGTTGTTATCTGTGTTGGTGGTGGTGATGTTGATGCCGGAATGGCTATTGGCGGCACAGATTTCAACGTCGGTAGACCGTGATCCGGTGAGTGTTGATGATTCTTTTCAGATCATGTTTGTTGCCAACGGGTCACCCGACGATGATCCTGACTTCAGTCCGTTAGAACAAGATTTTTCGATACTAAGCCGGAGCCAGGCCAGCAGCGTTTCGTTAGTTAACGGAAAAGCCAGTAAAACGATGCGATGGACACTGGATGTAATGGCGAAGCATGCCGGCGCTTTAGTTATCCCGGCAATAAAATTTGGTGATGACACTAGTGAGGCGCTGCCCGTAAAAGTGATTGCGGGCGCAACGGATAAAGCGGTTGATACCAATGCCGATTTATTTATGGAAGTTGAGGCGACGCCGGAAAGCCCTTACCTACAGGCGCAGGTGCTTTATACCATGCGCTTGTACACGCGGGTTGAAATAGCCCAAGCACGTTTGAACGAGCCTGAGCTGGCGGATGCGGTGATTGAAAAATTGGCTGAGGATAGCAACTTTAACACCCGTATTAATGGTGTGGATTATTCGGTGACCGAACGGAAATACGCACTTTTTCCACAAAAAAGTGGGACGCTAACCATCAAGCCGCTGGTTTTGACGGCCGATGTGTTGGCTAATAACCGCACGATGTTCAACAGTTTTTTTAATTCGTCAGTGACCCGGACTAAACGGGTTGAATCCAAACCCATCACGCTAGACGTAAAACCGGCACCTGCAACCTTTACCGGGGCGCACTGGCTGCCTGCCGAGCAGCTGGAGCTGACTGAACAATGGTCGGGCGACATCACCCAAATGAAAGTGGGCGAGCCTTTAACAAGGACACTGACGGTACGTGCAAAAGCCGCTACGGTTGGACAATTGCCCGAGTTAAGCGTGGCTACGGCGCATGATGCGTTAAAGAGCTATCCCGACCAGCCGGTCTTGCAGGAGCAAAAAAATGCCGATGGCCTACTTGCTATTAGGGAAGAAAAAATCGCCCTGATGCCTTCAAAAGCAGGAACTTACCAATTACCCGCTATAGAAATCCCCTGGTTTAACACGCAAACCCAAAAAATGGCTGTGGCAAAAATTCCAGAGACCACGCTTACTGTTACTGCAGCAGTTACCTCCCAACCACCACCTGCACCGGTTTCTGCCGCACCTGCTGCCACACCAAAGCCTGCGGAGGCCACCGCTATTAACCAAGCACAAACACAAACACCTGCGCAATCCGCTAGTTGGATGTGGGTTTCGCTATTTTTAGCGTTAGGTTGGCTAATAACGGTTGTTTATTTCCTTAGTTCTAGGGGTTCTGCTAAAAAGCAGGCTGCCAAGGATCAGGGCGAGCCTGACCAAGTACGAATTAAAGAAATTGTTTCCCGATTAAAGCAGGCGTGTGCCAACAACGACGCGGTAGCTGCGAAAAACGCCTTGCTGGATTGGGGGAAGCAACAATTTGATGCCGCTAATTTAGGCGCGGTTGCAGGGTTTTGTGAGGCGCGTTTGCGGGATGAGATCTTGTCTTTGAATCAGCTGTTGTATGGCAAGGACACCGCACAGTGGCAGGGGAAAAAATTGTTCCAGGCTTTTAGCGAGAATAATGCCAGAAAAAAAATAACCGGTGCGCAAGACACCGGTTTAGAGCCTCTTTTTCGGTTATGAAAGCGATTTAGTTTGCCTTGGTAAAAGGGGCCGATTCCGATCAAATTGTCCAGCACGGTTAAGGTAAAAAAGCGTATGGGTAATGATTTTTCAGTGTAGAGTGCGCACTTTCAGCAGAAGCTCATACTTTTTAAATCCGCAGGCGTAAAACTGAATGAACCCTTATCAAAATTTACCACCAGAAGCTTTTTGGCGGACAGCGGTTGCTGATAAAAAACCGCATGAAATTAGCCCGATTTGGACGCCTAAATTTAAGCCAAATAAAAGGCACATTATTGCTACGGCAGGTTCGTGTTTTGCCCAACACATCAGCAAAGCACTAGTGGCAAAAGGTTATAAATGGCTGGATGGCGAGCCTGCGCCCAAGGGGCTTTCCTTAAAATCACAACAGGAATTCAATTACGGGATTTTTTCTTTCCGGACAGGAAATATTTATACCGCCGCCTTGCTCAAGCAATGGCTAGAGTGGGCATTAACGGACAAACCGGTACCCGATGAAGTTTGGCAGAGCGGAGGCCGTTTTTATGACCCATTTAGAACCGCTATTGAACCTGAAGGTTTTTATAGCCTTGAAGAAATGCAGGCATCAAGGAAGGAAACGCTCAATGCCATCCGTGAGGTGTTGACGCAAACCAAATTGTTTATTTTTACCTTAGGCCTAACGGAAGCGTGGTTGAACACTGAACAGGGTTATGTCTACCCGATGTGTCCTGGGACGGTAGCAGGGGAATTTGATGCCAGTAAACACCAGTTTGTAAATTATACCCACCCGCAAATTACCCGTGATCTGCGCGAAGCGTTCGGCCTGATAAAAAAAATCAACCCAGGCATTAAATTCCTCCTCACTGTTTCGCCAGTGCCACTAACCGTCACGGCAACAGATAAACATGTGCTGGTGGCGACCACTTATTCAAAGTCAACGCTGAGATCGGTCGCGGGTGACCTAGCCTCTGCTAGGGCTGATATCGATTATTTCCCTGCTTATGAATTGATCACCGGATTCCCTTTTCGCGGGATGTTTTTCAAAGAAAACTTAAGGAGCGTGGCACCGGAAGGTGTCAGCTTTGTTATGGACGCATTTTTTTCTTGTTTGGGTGCTGCTGAGTTAAAGAATAACAATATAGAAAAGGCACCAGGAACAATGTCTGCTACGGGCAATAACAAAACAACGGGACTCTGCAGACAACAAACTAAGCTACTTCCCTTGGAAGAATCAATTGCCGTAGTGGATCGTTTTATGGCATCCCGTAAAACGCAAAACCAATTAAACGGGCAAGTTAATCAAAACAATCTGAAAGGGTATGGAGAAGCAAAAAAAATTCCGCAGATAGTCCGTCAAGAATGGAATCGTAGGATAGCTAATAAATTTAGATTATCGAACACTGATTCAACAGCCACAGTAATTCAACAAATTCCTCGCGTAGTGTTTCAATATTGGGATAAAAAACCACCTAATGAAATTACAACATTGATAGATAGAAACCGTTTTTTGTGTAAAACAAATAACATAGAACACAGGCTATTCGATGACATTACTGCCAGAAATCTTATTAAAGAATATTTTTCAGACGATGTATATCGTGCGTATGATTTATCGCCTCACCCAGCGATGAAATGTGATCTCTTCCGTTTATGTTATTTGTATCAATATGGTGGCTTTTACTTAGATGCCGATATGGTTTTTACCGAAAATTTAGCCCAGCTATTTTCTATGAATACAGGGCTTGTTGTATTTAAGTGGCACACTCAAAATAGAATCACCATATTGAATGGCGTTATTGGCTCTGTGCCTGGATCTAAAATTATTAGCTTTATCATAGATTCTTCTACAGCAAGTATGTTAAGTGCTTATAAGCAGAATCTTCTCAAAGCAATTAAGAATACTTTAGGGGTTTGTGGGCCAGTACTCTTTACACGTGCCATTGGCACTTTTATAGCGCAAAATGAAAGCCAGGCAGAACTATCTATTACTGTCGAGCGTGTTGAAAATATGTATAAGCACTGGGTAAATAATGGGCCTGATTTCTTAAAAAAACCACTCGAATATAAAAACACTAATTTACATTGGTTTTTTGCAGGAAAGGACATTGAATGAAGATTCTCGGCCAAGTATTCAATATGCCAGTCTATTTTTTATCATATACATTGTAGCGCTATCAAAAGGCCTAACAAATCGAGAATAAATAACATGAGTGCTAACCCCAAAGTTTTAGTTGATGGCCAAAGTGTTTTTAAAATGGGATGTTCGGTATTGCATCCAAATTCAATTATAGAAGTACGCGGTGCAAATAATACGGTAGAAATTGGTGATAATGTCAAAGGAAGGGTTTCGATCAATATTCAAGGTGGTGGGAGTGAGGTTATTATTAAAGATAACGTTAATATTATGGGATTATTGAATGTGGTTATCCGACGTGGCTTTAGCTCCGTGGTGATAGGTGCAGAGAGCACTTTTCAGGGTTCAGTCCGTTTATTCAATCATGAACCAAATTCTATTGAGATAGGTCCGGATTGTATGTTTGCTGGCGATATTTTAGCGATGACCAGCGATATGCACGCTATATTCGACGCTGACAATATCCGCATCAATCCATCAGCGCCAATTATCATCGGTAATCATGTGTGGATTGGTGCAGCAGTAAGGCTATTAAAGGGAGTCACTCTTGGAAATGGCTCGATTGTAGGGATGTCGTCTTTGGTTGTTAGGGGACAATACCCTGAAAATTGTATTGTTGCAGGTAATCCTGCTAAGGTGGTGCGCGAAAATATTCTCTGGACTAGAGCTATTCCTATGGCATAAAAAGCCATTAATTTAGCTGTATATTTTAAAAACTTATTATCCGCTATGAACAAAATCCCCTTCCTCTTTACCAATCCCGTCCTTAATTTGGCACGGCTCCAGGCAATAGAAGCGATGCCCGAACCTCGAAGCCGTTACATTATGGCGATAACACCCCGGTCAGGCAGCACCTATCTTTGTGACATGATGATGAAAACCAAACGGCTGGGAATGCCAGAAGAAGTGCTTGGGCAACTTTCTATTCCAGGCAGGCTGAAAAATATCCCTGGCCGCACACCGGAAGAATATATCCGTAATGCCAGCCGTGTTAAGAGAACGGCAAATAATGTTGCAGGTATTAAAGCAAGCTGGTTTCAATTTGAAAATTTTATCGAGGCCATGGATGACCATTCTTATTTGACTGGCTTCAAATATATTTATCTGACACGGCGTGATCTTGCCGCCCAAGCCGTTTCGCTATACAAGGCAACGGCATCGTCAGTATTTCATACCGATAAACAGCACGGCGGCGAAGCAATCAACCAACTTAACGCGCTAGAATACGATTATGAGGCAATAAAACATTGGTACGCACACCTAGTCGTCCAAGAAAAGGGGTGGCAGCGTTATTTTTATAACCGGCGTATTTTCCCCTTGCATATCACTTATGAAGAGTTAGAAGACGATATGCTCGGGGTGTTAAAGCGTATTGCCTCGTATGTCGCTGTTGATCCGGCTAACATTGCAATGCCTGAAGCTGACTCCGTCTTCAAAAAGATTAGCGATGACCGCAATGCCGAATGGGCGCGGCGTTTTGTTACCGAGTCGTCGATAAATGATTAGGGCTTGCGTACTACGTTGCAAATCGCCATATTATCAGACTGACAGGGACTAATTATCATGGGAATTCTGAGCCTGCTGCTTTGGACACCAGCAGCTGGTGTGTTGCTCTTAGTCCTGACGCCTAGCCAAAATACGCAAATTATCCGGTTGCTTGCCCATCTATTTACTACAGTGGCCTTTTTGGTGAGCTGTTTTTTGCTGATTCAGTACGATCCCCATAATTCGGCATTGCAGTTTAGTGAGTATTTCCCTGTCAATCCTGATTTAGGCAGTGCTTATGCGCTGGGTGTCGATGGCCTGTCGATGCCGATGTTGATGTTGGCTACTTTGCTCACAGCCGTTGCATTACTGGCGTCATTGACTATTTCCTTCAGTGTCAAAGGCTATCACATCTGCATTTTGTTGCTTGAATTTGGCATGTTGGGCGTTTTTTTGGCTCAAGATTGGGCGTTGTTTTATATTTTTTGGGAAGTTACTTTAATCCCGCTGTTTTTTTTGATCGGCCGCTGGGGGGGCAAGCGTCGGCATGTCGCCAGCCTTAATTTTGTGCTGTATACGATGGGTGGTTCGGTGTTTATGCTGATTAGTTTACTGGCGGTTAGCCGCTACGATCTGCAGCATGGCGGTTCGTTAATGACGTCGATGCAACAAGCCGCCCAAGATATGCCGCTGTATGAACAGGTGTTGGTGCTCGTCGGGTTTCTGTTGGGTTTTGGCGTTAAACTACCTATTTTTCCGCTCCATGGCTGGCTGCCGTTAGCGCATGTTGAAGCGCCCAGTCCGGTCAGCATTTTGCTGTCAGGGATTTTGTTAAAAATGGGGGCTTATGGTTTGCTGCGTGTTGTCGTTATGTTGCCGGAAGCAGCGCTGCTGTTGCAGCCACTGTTAGTTTTTCTGGCGCTATTCGGGATGCTTTACGGTGGTTTGCTGGCTTGGCGGCAACGTAATCTTAAAGCCATGGTTGCCTATTCTTCGATCAGTCACATGGGCATTGTGTTATTAGGCATTGCCAGTTTGAATGAAGCGGGACTTAACGGCGCCGTGTTACAAATGACGGCGCATGGCTTGATTGCGGGTGCGCTATTTTTGCTGATTGGCCTGCTTTATCAGCGTACACAGACCTTGGATATTCAAGATTACAGCTCGCTGCTACAGGTCATGCCGCGTTTTGCGTTGATGATGATCTTAACTTTATTCGCGGCAATGGGCTTGCCTGGCTTTGTCGGCTTCATTGCTGAATTGTATGTGTTAATCGGTTGTATGCAAAAATGGCAGTGGTTATCCGTGTTTTTTGGTATCAGTATCTTGATTACGGCGGCTTACTTAATCCGCACCCTGAGTTTGTTGTTTACTGGGCCGGTAAAACCGAAGATGCAGGCGTTGGATGATTTGCGCTTTTCTGAATTACTGGCCTCAGGCATACTTGTCGGTGGTATCGTCTTATTGGGTTTGCTGCCAGCCCGCTGGATTGACTTGTCTGCTACGACAATCGCACAGTTTAACAACTTGATCAAACAGCGGGTTTGATAGGATCGCCCGATGCAGGAATCACCGTTAAAGCACACGCAATACCGAGCCCAACTTACTGAAATACTGAATCATTTCGGTCATGTCCTGCCAGGGCAAGGGCCGATTCTTGATTTCGTCCATCACAACCCGCTACACGGTTACCAGCATTTACCTTTTGCAGAAGCATTGGTACGCTCTGAAAGTTTGACCGGTGTTTGTGGTTATTTGCCGGAAAGCGAAAACCGCCGTTTTTACCAACAAGGCCGTATCAATGACAGCGACCTGGACGCCGCGTTTGCCTATTATCCCGCTCTGCAGGCAGAGCAGCCGGTTGTGGGGAAAGTGAAAACCCCAACCATTACGCGCAAAGCCATTTACCGGGTTGCCCTACAGGTCGATCTGTCAGCCATCAGTGCCAGCCAACTACGGTGGCAAAATCAGGGGTTAAATGCCCTAGAGGTTGTACAAGCAGATGTGCCTGCAATCACGCGCCGCCAATTATTGGCAGATAGCGATGAGCGGACGGTAGTCAGGTGTTTATGGGATAGCATTTTAACCAAATTGGCGCAGGATCCCGTCGTCCTGCATCCGGAAATGATGCTGGATTTATCACTGGATGAGGCTGAAAACTGGTTGGCTCAATACCAAGTGTCCGACCACGGTGCATCGATCCATGCCCATACGCAACAACAAGCCAGCCAAGCGCTTGATGAATCATTTGCCGAGATTGGTGGCAGCATCAGCTTGCGCGGTTTTGTCCTCGCCTTGAGTGGTGTTGACATCCTTGATTCCGTGCGTCCACAACTGATACGTAGCTGTGCTTCGGTACTCGATGAAGGTGTCGCTGCTTGGCACAATCCTGAATGTAGCCGTATGGGGCTTTACCGTGGCTGGCGTGCAGCGATCCGGTATGACGCCAATCTTTTTCTGCATCAGTTGCCTGACTGGCAAAACAGCATTGCCGAATTGCCGGACGATGCACTGGACACTATTATCCTGCAACTGACCCGGTTAGGCATACCCCAAGCGCAATGGGCAGGTTATTTGCAGCGGCTAGCATTGGAATTGCCTGGCTGGTCAGGCATGATCAACTGGCGACAACAGCATCCTGAGTATCAAACAACAAATGATATGCTGCCGACACTGGCAGATTATCTGGCAATCCGGCTCACCTTGGACCGTTTATGGTTAAATCAGGTCTGCCATGATTTATGGAAGGTTGACGCCAAGGTGAGTTCGCTACGCACCTATTTCCATAAAAATCTGTCTGAATTTTTGGTACGTAAACACCTGTATCGGGGAGATTTACCGGAATACCTGACGCAAAAGGCAGAAGCCCTAATCATTCGCGCCGGCTCTGAGCGGCAGTGCCGTTCGGATTGGCAGCACCTCGCCGATTTGATATTAACGTGGCAACTTAGTCCAATGGCTAGCGGCGCAGAAAACCAGCCAGAAAACAGCGGGTGGCGGTTATTTCGGCTTTGCCAGCATTTAGGGCTGGATGCCGCACAAGTACAAGTATTGGACAAAGCTGATTTGTTGGCGATGTTGGCGGTGCTGGATGAGTTTAATATAACTGAGCGTGCTAAAGTTTGGCTTTATGCGTATGAACGCCATTACCGAGATGATTTGTTTCAGGCTTTGCAAGCCAATCACCGGCGAGGACGTTGGTTTAAACGTGACATGCGGCCTGAAGCGCAACTCATTTTCTGCATGGATGACCGGGAAGAAGGTTTTCGCCGCCATCTCGAAGAGCATAATCCAGCCCTTGAAACGCTGGGGGCGGCCGGATTTTTCGGCATTGCGATCGATTATCAAGGGTTGGATGACGATAAGGTAACGCCACTGTGCCCAATAGCTGTCACCCCGTCCCATGAAGTGCATGAACAGGCCAGGGAGGCCTTATTGCGCCATAACAAAGGCCGTAAGATCAAGCAGCACATAAATACTTTAGCGTATCAGGGCTTAAGGCGTAACCCGCTATTAGCTTATCCATTGATCAATGCCGTTGCGCCTGTGGCGTTGACCGGATTATTGGGCAAAGTATTGGCGCCAAAATTATGGCATCGGGTAGTCACCAGCATCACACAATTAGTCTCGCCTGCAGTCAACACCCAAGTGTCGCTTGGCAATGTTGACATGGTAGCCGAACATGCCAAGCCCGGCTTTACCGACGATGAACAGACTGACCGCGTGGCTGGCTTTCTACGAAATGTAGGTTTAATGGGTGGTTTTGCTGAATGGGTCGTGCTGATGGGACATGGCTCTAGCAGCCAAAATAATCCGCACCTCGCGGCTTATGACTGCGGTGCTTGTAGCGGCCGCCATGATGGGCCGAATGCGCGGGTGTTTGCAGCGATGGCAAACCGTCCCGAAATACGTAAGCGGTTAGCTGGGCGTGGCATTGATATTCCTGCCGACACGTTGTTTATCGGCGCCGACCACAACACGTGTAATGAAGAAATAACTTGGTACGATCTCTACGATATGCCTGTAGAACGCTTAGCCGCAGTCAAAAAATTGCAACAGGAGTTAAGCCATGCGCAACGGATGACGGCTCATGAGCGTTGCCGTCGCTTAGCTTCCGCACCACTTAAGCCAACACCCGCGCAGGCACTGGCGCATGTTCAAGAACGTGCAGTGGACTTTTCACAGGTGCGCCCTGAATTGGGGCATGCCACCAATGCGGCCGCCGTTATTGGCCGCCGTGCGTTGACACAAGGGTTGTTTCTTGACCGGCGCGTGTTTCTGATTTCTTATGATCCGACCCAAGATGCTGATGGCACCATACTAGAAGCTATTTTGCTGGCGGTGGTTCCTGTCGTGTCGGGCGTTAATCTGGAATATTACTTTTCTACCGTGAATAACGACTATTACGGTTGCGGTACAAAAACACCACATAACATCACTGGTCTATTTGGCGTGATGGAAGGGACGGGTAGCGATTTGCGTACCGGTTTGCCCAAGCAAATGGTTGAAATCCACGAAGCCATGCGTCTGCAAATTGTCATTGAAGCTAAAACCACCGTGCTGGAGAGCATTTATGGTCGTCAGCCAAGCCTCCGCGAACTTATCGCCGGTCATTGGGTGCATTTGAGCGTTGAAGAGCCCGACACCGGAGCGGTTTTTACATTCAATCCGGAGACGGGTTTTGAACCTTGGCAAGCAGGCCAGCAAGCGCTACAAATATACCCAACTTCAGCGGACTGTTATCAGAATCAGTCACAACCTATCCCACCTGCATTAATTAAACAAGCCGAGTAAAAAATCTGCTACCTAAATATCAGTTTCCGGATAGAAGAAACAACGTGCGGGAAGTGGTAGTCCCATAAGCCACAAATTAGGCAATTGCAAAGACATTTGTCTGGCAATGGCGGGTTGGGATATGGAATGCAGCGCGTGCCGTGCGGGCATGGCCACTGGAAGCGGAGGCCCGTCCAGGTTCCATGGCCGGACGGCGTATAAGCCAACCGGTTGCAACGGTTGGATGCCCATCGAGCCG
>JAQTQZ010000003.1 GCA_028712695.1 Methylovulum sp.
GCCAAAACGCGGCCCCTTCGTTTTCGGACAGCCAAAGCCCCAACAATTCCTTGTGGCCTTGCATATTAACGCCCGGCGCCACATAAACCGCCTTGTCGGTGACGCGCTTGTCCTGCCTGGTTTTTACGGCGAGACAATCCAGGCGGATGATGGGACAGGCCCCATCGGGCGGCCCGGATTGCCATTTATGCCCTGGGTATACGGCCACTCTTTGTATCTTGTTTCAGTGTGGATTTTCAAACAATTATCACTTAGCTGGCTCCGATATACCCATTCGAGTTCGGGAGGTTATTGTTGACCAAATCCTTAAGCCATAAACGCCTTAAGCAATTGCGCCGTGTTCGCCATGCCCACGTGCAAGTTCTGTTCGATTTCCGCCATGGTGATTTCTCCCTCACTTTTACCGGCCGCCCAGTTGGCAATCACGGAAATGGACGCGTAATTGATACCCAACTCTTTAGCCAAAGCCGCTTCCGGCATTGCGGTCATGCCGACAATGTCACAACCGTCCTGCTCCATGCGCTTGATTTCGGCAATGCTTTCCAAACGCGGGCCTTGGGTGCAGCCATAAGTTGCAGCGGTGCTAATATTGATCTGCGCCTGTCCTGCAGCGGCGATTAACGCGGCACGTAACGCCGGGCTGTAAGGATAGGTGAAATCAATGTGGGTGACCGGATGATTGGTGTCGTCGAAAAACGTATGCTTGCGACCATAGCTATAGTCAATAATCTGATCGGGGATGACGATATGCGCAGGTGCCATCTGCCCGGTGATGCCGCCTACTGCGGCAACCGCGACAATGTCTTCAACACCTAGTTGTTTAAGCCCCCAAATATTGGCGCGGTAATTGATTTTGTGCGGGGCAATAGTATGCGGATTGCCATGTCTTGCCAAAAATATCACTGGCTTTTGGTTGAATTCGCCAGTGATGAATTCAGCCGATGGCATGCCGTAAGGGGTTTCCAAGCGCTCACTCTTAAGTAAGGTTAACCCTTCTAGCTGGGTCAAGCCGGTACCGCCAATAATAGCCAATTTAGTCATCTATTTGCTCCTCTTCTTTGCAGGCATAAATGCCAGCCGCATTGCGTAAATAGCCTTTGTAGTCCATGCCGTAGCCAAACAGATAACGGTTAGGGACTTCCAGGCCAACAAAATCAGCGGTTATGGGTTTTTGATGGCCCAGTATCTTGTCAACTAACACCGCGCTATAAACCGATGTTGCGCCTTGCTCCAGACAGTACGCGTGGAGCGCCGCCAAGGTAATGCCTTCATCCAGGACATCGTCAATAATCAGCACCGTCCGGTCTTTGAGTGGCAATCCAGGCTTAAGCACCCATTTGATGGCACCGCCGGAGGTCTGGTTTTGATAGCGGCTAGCGTTAATGGCATCGATATTCAGGGGCATAGTCAAGCGGGTAATCAGCTTGCCCGCAACGACGATGCCGCCATTCATAACACACAGCACCAAGGGATTACGGTCAGCCAGCAAATAGTTGATTTGCACGGCCATTTTATCAAGGGCCGCTTCGACTTCTTGTTCGCTGTGCAGCAATTCAGCGGTCGCTTGAACTTGGTTGATTTCTTTAAGCATGGTTTTGCATGAATTGGGTGATAAGGGTTGAGTATTGTTGCCACTGCGGGCTTTGCATTAATTGTTCGCGGGTCATCGTTGGCCTGCCTCGCATACGCTGCAGGCGCTGCTCCCTGATGGGGTCTTGGATAATGGGCAGGGTTTCAAGGACTTGCCCGGCGGCGGACAGGTTGTTGCACACCAGGATCATGTCGCAACCGGCCTGTTGTGCCAGTCTGGCGCGTTCGGGGAACCCCCCCACCGATGCCGCACCTTCCATACTTAAGTCGTCACTGAACACGGTGCCGTTAAATGCCAATTCTTGGCGCAAAACTTGTTGTATCCAGAATGGCGAGAATCCCGCAGGCTGCGGATCACACGCCGGATAAACAACATGCGCGGGCATAATACCTTCCAAGCCTTCGGCAATCAGCTGCTTAAAAGGCAATAAATCTTTAGTACGGATAGTTTCCAGATTGCGCCCGTCCACCGGTAAGGTGAGGTGTGAATCCAACGCCACTGCACCATGCCCGGGAAAATGCTTGCCAGTTGCCGCCATACCGGCGGCATTCATGCCTTTTCTAAAGGCACTAGCCAATTGGGTTGCAAGCGGCTGGTCTGCGGAAAACGAACGGTCACCGATAATTTCGCTGATGCCGCAGTCAATATCCAGCACAGGGGCAAAGCTGAAATCAACGCCAACCGCCAATAATTCCGCCGCCATCAGCCAGCCCGCAGGTTCTGCCATTTCGGGCGCTTGCGCATAACAAGCCGCTGGCGGCAAGCGCGTAAACCCGTTTTGAAAGCGCTGCACCCTACCGCCTTCCTGATCGACGGCAATCAAAATAGCGCCGTTGCGGGCGGCACGGATACTGTCGATGAGTTCGGTGACTTGTCCGGGGGATTGGTAATTGCGCGAAAAAAGAATGACCGCGCCGGTGTTTGGATGGTTAATAAGCTCTTTTTCGTGTTGGGTCAAGGTTAGGCCGGCAACATCGAGCATGATCTGGCCGATAGAATGGTGGTTTGTCATAGGTTATAAAACGTGTGCAGTGGGAACATGACTTGCTATATAAAACATAGCAGCCAATGGTTTTACATCAATTGTGGGTCAAGAGGCCAGTGGGTGGTAATGTTTATGGCTTTTTTTCGCGATCCGTTGGTTAATAAAAAAACTGTTGCCGGCGATTTTCTTTGCTTGTTTTTTGGCTCCGGAGGCCAAATCGGCTATATCGACATGCGATTGGCAATGCTGGGTCGATGCTGGGTCTACTATGCCGACTGACAAGCTTACCATAGGAAAAAAACACCGTTCCCCGCTCCTGTTCTCAGCATAAATGCCACCGGCTTTTCTGTCCTGCTCACTATAATAGCGCGGGACAATCTCGCCAAAGCTTACCAAAACTTCTTTACAGCACCGAAACCAATCATTGCAGGTAAAAACAACAATAAAATCATCGCCCCCTATATGCCCAACCGTGCCGCAGTATTTGGCAATGTATTCAGTCAGCAGCTCAGCAACCGCTTTAATCATGTCATCGCCCGCATTGTAGCCATACACATCATTAAACGGTTTAAAATTATCCAGATCAAAATATCCGACACTAAATGGCTGGTTGTTTGCCAACAACTGATTAATGTATTCATTGACGGGCACACTGCCCGGCAATAATGTCAGCGGATTGGCGTGTTTGGCATGTTTTATTTTCTGACGGGTAATTTCTTCAAGCAGATCCAACACGGTGGCTATGCCGAGATACTCGCCGTTTTGGGTAACAACAAACGCTGGATCAGCGTCGGAGGTTGTTGTCAGTTGTCGGCTAACCAATTCTATCGACAAGTGCTGTTCAACGGTTAACGGCATTTTTTCCACAAATATTTTTATCGGTTTTTTACCATACAAATCTATGCCATAGCGGCTGGTGAACAGTCTGGAAAGGAAACGGTCACGGAAAACAAGCCCTGAAACCACTTTGTTGTCAACCAGCGGCAGGATTGCCAGTTCACGGTTAAGCTGAAATAACTGCATAACCTCAGTAATCGTGGTGTCTGCTGAAACAGGCGTGATCCGTTTGACAATATCTAATGCACACGCCGCATTAGCGGGACAGCAGTCGGCAACAATGGGCGGCGTTTTATCGGCAGTATTTAAGGGTAGGATGCTATCAAACAGATGCAGCGGATCCTTTTCTGTGCCGTTGTAGATAAACAGGGCGTTATCAATTTTTTCTAAAGGAAGCGCCGTCGGTTTGGCAAAATAATAGCCTTGGGCATGGCTAATGCCAAGTTCCATGACGGCATTGGCTTCGTTTTCTGTTTCGATACCTTCAGCAATTACATAACAATCAAGCGCGTTGGCTATCGTTTGAATGCTCCGGACAAAGTTGAGCTTAATCGGGTCGTTGTCCAGCCCGGTAATAAAATGCTTATCTATTTTTACATATTCCGGCAACAATTCTGACCATACCCGCAATCCAGAATAACCCGAGCCAAAATCGTCAAGCGCTATTTCAAAGCCCATATTCCGGCAATGCGTGACAGCCTGGATCATTAATGGATAGTCTTCGACGGGCTGATGTTCGGTTAGCTCAATAACGATTGATTGCGGAGCCAGACAAATTTGGTCAAAGAACTCAAGTGTCATGCTGGTTTTAAAAACATTTTCCAGCAGCGCCCAAGGACTCAGGTTAACAAACAGCTTTTTATTGCTGTTTAAGCCCGCATAGCGCTGTAAAATAATTTTAAGGCAAATGAATTCAAGCTTGGCGCTTAAATTAAATGATTTAGCGGCATTAAACAATGCAACGGGGCTATAAAGCGAATTGTCTGCCGCCCCACGAATAAGCGCTTCATAACCGATAATCTCCTGTTGTTTCAACGAAACAATAGGCTGGAAATGCGGGGTTAGTTTCTCACCATTAAGAATATCGATTAATTCGTCAAGTAGGGCGGACATTTAGGTTTTACTCGCGATTAGAATTAAAGAGCCAATACTAGGTGGCAATTATTGATAACCACCCGCAACTTTGCCGGATTCATTAAAGAATTCAGCGTAACAATTTTTTCTAGATACCCGCTGTTGATACACCTAAAAACCAATTATCCGTATCAGTACAGTCCCAATTGCAATTGGGCAACTTCTGACATCATGTCACGGGACCAAGGTGGGTCAAGCACAACTTCAACATCAACGCTGGCAACCCCTGGCAAGGCACGGATACACCGCTCCACGTCGCCTTGAATAACCGGCCCCATTCCGCAGCCTGGCGCAGTTAAGGTCATTTTGACATGGACTGCATGCTGATGTTCACCGACAGGCTCGACCACACAGGAATAAACTAAGCCAAGATCAACAACATTGACCGGGATTTCCGGGTCATAAACCGTTTTCATCACTTCCCAACAGTTCTTCTCGACCGCTTCCACATCCGTTTCTGATACCAAGGTATGCAGCTGGTGCGCTTCCTTACCCAGCGCATCGGCATCATTGCCTGCTATGCGCACCATGTGGCCATAAGCGGTGATTACCGTGTAATTATCACCCAAGGCTTGGTGGATGGTCACTTCCTCGCCTTTGTTAAGCATCCCTACCGCGCCATCAGGGATGGTGACAATAGCAACATCTCTGGTCAAAACTACGTTTTCTCGTTCAGTGGCCATAATAGTTTGTTATAAATGAAAAGTCCGGGCATCAATCGCTTGGCCCGTGATACCAACGCTTTGCGCGCCAAATAAATATAAGTAAGCCTCCGCCAGCGATTCCATGGCAGGCAACCTTGATTTGTCCTCGGCAGGATAGGCACGTTTCCGTAATGGGGAATTGACTGGGCCAGGAATTAAGGTGTTCACTCTGATCTTGTTGCTGGCTTCAAGCTCTTCCGCCAGTATTTTTGCCAGGCCTTCCAGCGCTATCTTCGAAACCCCATAAGCACCCGCATAAGCGGGTGCGGTACGGGCTGAAGAGTCCGAGGTAAAGACCACTGACGCATGCGCGCTCTTCTGCAACAAGGGCAATAGCACACGGGTCAGCAAAAACGGCGCATTCAAATTGACATTCAAGGTATGCCCCCAGTCTTTCGTGCTGACCAATGCCATCGGTGTGAAAGAGGCAAACTCCACTGCCGAATGCAACAAACCCTGCAACGTGCCGTATTTTTCATCAATCCTATCGGCCAATTCCTGATAGTCTTTTTCGCTCGCCCCAGCCAAATCAAACGGATACATGATAGGTTCAGGCGCACCCGCCGCCACAATAGCATCGTAAACCGCCTCTAATTTGGCGATATTTTTATCCAGCAGGATAATATGCGCCCGCTGTTTGGCTAACGTTAACGCCGCAGTACCACCCAAGCCGCCGCCCGCACCAGTAATTAAAATGACTTGGTTTTTTAACGGCATACGTTTGAATCCATCCAGGTTAAAAGCTGTTCGGGGGCGGTTATCAGCGCATCTGCACCCCAAGTTTCCGGAGTGTCCGTGGGTTTAAGATAACCGTAAAGCGCTGCCAATGTCTTCATTTGGACACTTTTCCCGGCGACAATGTCATGACTGGCATCACCAATATAAACGCATTCCCGGGGATCGACACCGGCCTGTTGGCAGGCGGCCAACATTGGCTCTGGATGTGGTTTGGGGTTAGCGGTGGTGTCGCCACTGATAATACAGGCAGCGCGGCCGGTCAGTTGCAAAGCATCCATTAGCGGATTAGTAAAACGTTCCCGCTTGTTGGTGACAATCCCCCATTTCAAGCCTTGCGCTTCTATTGCTGCCAATAGTTCAGGGATGCCTGAGAAAAACACACTGAATTCGGCAATATTGTCCTCATACAAATCCAGCATCGTTGCTAATATCTCTGCCTGGCGCGCTTCGGGCATGTGCCGCCCTTGGCTTTCCTTAATCATCGCAGCCGCGCCAAAAGAAATAAACGGCTTAATGGTTTCAGGCGCAACCGTGGCAAAATCGTGGATCGCCAATGCCTTGTTCAGGCAAGCAATCAGGTCCGGCGCGGTGTCGACCAATGTGCCATCCAAGTCGAACAAAACACAGGATAATTTGAAATCAGTTGTCATGAGCGATTACTCGGCGCGTTTAAAAGCAGCGATATAATTGACGTCAATGTCTTTGCCGAGACTAAAGCGTTTAGTGAACGGGCTATATTCAATCCCAACCATCCCTTGTAATTCAAGACCGGATGCCCGCGCCGACTGGCTTAATTCCGAAGGTTTGATAAAGGTTTTAAAATCATGCGTTCCTTTAGGCAGCATTTGCAAAACATGCTCGGCCGCAAGGATAGCAAGCAAATAGGCTTTAGGCTGACGGTTAAGCGTGGAAAAAAACACCATGCCACCAGGCTTAACCAATTTGGCACAGGCGGCGATAATTGAACCGGGATCAGGCACATGCTCCAACATTTCCATGCACGTGACATGATCGAAGCTTGCGGGTTGCTGGTCAGCCAGCGCCTCAGCACTGATTTTTTGGTAATGCGCACTCACTCCTGATTCAAGCCCATGCAGCTCGGCGATTTCAACCAGCTCCCCACTCAAGTCGATACCGGTTGCCTCAGCCCCCGCCCTCGCTAGGGCTTCAGTCAGAATGCCGCCACCACACCCCACATCAATAATGCGTTTGCCTGCAATGTCGATATAACGCTGGATAAATGCCAGCCTCAACGGATTAATGTCATGTAGGGTTTTGAACTCACCTTGAGGATCCCACCAGCGTTCCGCCATTGAGCCGAATTTATTGATTTCGTGCAGATGCACATTGTCTGTAACTGTCATCGTATTAAACCATATAGTAGAGAATTATAGTTTACTCCATCACTGGGTTATTCGTCATTGCTAAAGTCTTATAGGGAAATGGTTTTGCTGGTCTTTTGCCAAAAACATATATGGACAAAATGCTACAACACGGTAAAATTACAGGGTTTGAATGCTTCTTAGGCTCACTGAAACAAGACTTTAATGGCAACAATTACCGTATTGAATGGCCCTAATTTAAATTTGCTGGGTGTGCGCGAACCTAGCCATTATGGCAATAAAACGCTCGCAGACATTAATCTCATGCTTGATAAAAAAGCAACGGAATTAAAGCATCAGTTGGCTTTCCATCAGAATAACGCTGAACATGAAATTGTCGGATTGATACATCACGCTTACCAGAATCGGGTTGATTTTATAATAATCAATCCGGCCGCTTTCACGCACACCAGTGTTGCTATCAGGGACGCATTTTTGGCAACTCAAATTCCCTTCATAGAGGTTCATTTATCGAATGTCCACGCCCGCGAACCTTTTAGAAAACATTCCTATCTCTCAGATATTGCCCAAGGCGTTATCTGTGGACTAGGCGCAACAGGATACGAATTGGCCTTATTGGCCGCCCACCAGATATTAGCCGAGAGATTATGAAAACAATGGATATTAAAAATATAAAAGAACTCATCGAAATGATTGAAGAATCAGATATTGCTGAACTGGAAATCAAAGAAGGCGAAGAAAGCATCCGCATCAGCCGTTATTCAAGCATCCCTGCACCTGTTGCATACGCACCCGCACCTGCAGCGCCTATAGCAGCTGTCCCTGTTTCCGCCACCGAAGAAGTTATCCACGGACATATTGTAAAATCACCGATGGTCGGCACGTTTTACCGGTCGGCGACACCCGGCTCAAAAGCTTTCGCAGAAATTGGCCAAGCCGTCCAAGCTGGCGAAACGCTTTGCATCATCGAAGCAATGAAAATCCTTAACCAAATTGAAGCCGACGCCAGCGGCGTCATTAGCAAAATTATGGTTGAAAATGCTGAGCCTGTCGAATATGGCCAACCCTTATTCATCATTGAATAACCTGCAATACTGGAATTCTCATGTTCGATAAAATAGTCATCGCCAATCGCGGCGAAATAGCTTTGCGTATTTTGCGCGCCTGTAAAGAACTGGGCATTAAAGTGGTTGCCGTACATTCTGAAGCTGACCGCGACTTAAAGCACGTTCGCCTAGCGGATGAATCTGTCTGCATAGGCCCTGCCGCCTCAGCGGACAGTTACCTTAACATCCCAGCAATTATTAGCGCTGCTGAAGTGACCGATGCGGAAGCCATCCATCCCGGTTACGGTTTCTTATCTGAGAACGCCGATTTTGCTGAGAAAGTAAAACAAAGCGGTTTTGTTTTTATCGGCCCCAATGCCGAAACCATCCGCATGATGGGCGATAAAATATCAGCCAAAAACGCCATGATTGCCGCTGGCGTCCCTTGCGTGCCCGGCAATAACAATCCCTTGTCCGACGATCATAAAAAAAACCTAAAGCTGGCCCAAGAAATTGGCTATCCGGTCATTATTAAAGCGGCTGGCGGCGGCGGCGGACGGGGCATGCGGACAGTACATACTGAAAGTACGTTATTGAACGCTATTGCCATGACTAAGGCCGAAGCAGGCAGTGCTTTCGGTAACGCCACTGTCTACATGGAAAAGTTCCTGGAAGACCCTAGGCATATTGAATTCCAAGTTTTGGCTGACACCCACGGCAACGCCATTCACCTAGGAGAACGGGATTGCTCCATGCAGCGCCGCCACCAGAAAGTTGTCGAAGAAGCCCCTGCACCTGGCATTACCGAAGAACAACGCCGGTTTATCGGTGAACGTTGCGCTAAAGCCTGCAAAGACATTGGTTATTTAGGCGCAGGCACTTTTGAATTTTTATATGAAAAAGGCGAGTTTTATTTCATTGAAATGAACACCCGCGTACAGGTTGAGCATCCAGTTACCGAAATGGTGACAGGCATTGATATTGTTAAGGAACAATTGCGGATTGCTGCAGGCGAACCGCTATCGGTCACCCAAGATCAAGTTAAGATTCAAGGGCATGCTATTGAATGCCGCCTTAATGCCGAAGACCCAGTAACCTTTATGCCTTGCCCAGGCACGATTAATCAGTTCCACATGCCGGGAGGCCCTGGCATCCGCTGTGAGACCCATATTTACAATGGTTACAAGGTGCCGCCTTATTACGATTCCATGATTGGCAAGCTGATCGCCCACGGCGAATCCCGAAAAAGCGCTATCGCCCGGATGAACACCGCCTTAAGTGAAATCATCATCGACGGCATAAAAACCAATATACCGCTACAGCACGATATTATGAATGACAGCGCGTTTGTTGCAGGCGGGCAAAATATCCATTATCTGGAAAAGAAACTGGGCATTTATTGAATGCTATAGTGCCTGTAGAAATACAAAGCATAAGGCGCATCGTCACCCGCAAGATTGTCGATGCCCGCCATTTCTCAAGAGCATGTAATTAAAAGGTTTCGAGCAAGGACTTGTGGGGGTCGGGATAGTTTAAAGCTACCGCTCCCGAACCCCGGCTCCCCTCCCATAGCCGTGCAGGTAGCTTTGTAAAGACGGGCAAATCCTGCACATAAGCCCTATCTCCCCGTCCACTAAAGTCTATCATTATGGCCTGGCACCAAATTTCTGTTATTACTGATGAACACACCGCCCCCAAATTGGCCGATTTTTTCGACCATCTCGGTGCCGTCTCTGTTACCTATATGGATGCCGAAGACGAACCGGTCTATGAGCCCGCCATCGGTGAGACCAAAATATGGCGCAACACGCAGGTTATTGCCTTATACGAACTGGATGCAGAACCGGAGCTCATAAAATCACTGGTATACACACAGTTCCAGCCTGATGATTTAGCCAATTGGCTGCATGAAGAAATTCCCGACCAAGCGTGGGAACGTGCTTGGATGGAATTTTATAAACCTATGAAATTTGCCGATAAGCTCTGGGTTTGCCCTACCGGTCAAGAACAGCTTGAAAGCGGCACCGTGTGTTTAACGCTTGATCCTGGCTTAGCATTTGGCACGGGAACACATCCAACCACGGCCTTATGTCTGGAATGGCTTGCTAGCCATGATTTAACCGGAAAAACCGTAATTGATTACGGTTGCGGCTCAGGCATACTGGCAGTTGCAGCTATATTACTAGGCGCTAACAACGCCCATGCGGTTGATATTGACCCGCAGGCATTGACGGCAACACACGACAACGCTTTAAAAAATCAGGTTCAAAATAAAATTAAAGCCTATTTGCCCGAACAGTTTACCCCCGTTAAAGCTGATGTCGTCCTAGCCAATATTTTAGCCAAACCACTCATCGACTTAGCAGAAACCATTATCGGTTTAGTTACGCCGGGTGGCCAACTAGTGCTGTCAGGGATACTGTATGAACAGGCCGAATCAGTAATTGCCGCTTACCGGCATGCCATCACCTTCGCCCCTCTGGCCCAACAAGAAGATTGGATCAGGCTCACGGGCATCAAACACTGAAACCATGTTTACGCAATGCCCTAACTGCCATCAAAAACAGCCGCTGACGGTAGAGCAATTACGCAACAGCAAGGCAATTGCGCATTGTAGCCAGTGCGGCATTATGTTCGATGCATTGGAGCTCATCAATGAAACAGTCCCTGATAGTCCGAAGAAAGACCTGCCACAGTTTGGCATCCATCAGGACAAGCCAAGCGGTATAACCAAGGCCACGATCCAAAAACTACCTTGGGAAAACCCTTTGCCGCACGGCAAAACTTATTGGCGCACTGGCGTATTTTTGGGTTTGCTCATGCTAATCTCACAAGCGACCTATTTTGAAGGCTATGCGCTCAGCCAAAATGTAAGCGTCCGCCCCAGCCTTGAAAGGCTATGCCAACACCTTAACTGCCGGTTGCCCGCTTACCAAAATCCAGACGAACTGACAGTGATGCACGGTGCTTTGAGCCCGTTACCTGACAAGAATTACGAATTTCGGGCTATCATCAATAATCAGGCAGCCTTTACCCAACGCTACCCGAACCTTAACCTAAGTTTGCTCGATTACACTGGGAAGCCGTTTACCCACCGGGTTTTCAGGCCGCAGGATTATTTACCCCAGCCGTCTAAAACCAGCACAATGGAGGCCAATGCAACCTTAGACATCACTTTATATATAGCCGCCACTAAAAATCTTGTCGGCGGTTATACTTTTGACCTTTCTTATTAATTATGTCGCACCCCATACTGTATTTAAAAAAAAACGAAGACCAACGCCTACGTAAAGGTCATTTATGGGTTTTCAGTAATGAAATTGACACCCAACGCTCACCGTTGGATGCTTTTGTACCAGGCGATCTGGCACAAATACAAAGCAGTGACGGTAAAGCAATGGGCACTGCTTATGTCAACCCGCAAGCGTTAATTTGTGCACGGCTGCTGTCACGTAAAGCCAACCTGAAATTTGGCGGCAATTTTTTTAAAGAACGCCTGACAACTGCCTTAAGCTTACGCGAAAAGCTTTTTAGCAAACCTTATTATCGCTTGGTGTTTGGTGAAAGCGATGGCTTGCCCGGCTTGGTCATTGACCGTTTTGGCCCTGTGCTTTCATTGCAAATAACCACAGCTGGCATGGAGCAGCGTAAGGAAATCCTGTGCGCCACACTTATCGAACTATTAGCGCCTGCCGCTATCGTGTTAAAAAATGATAACGGCCAGCGGCAACTGGAAGGTCTAAGCATGGAATCGGAGATTGTTTATGGCACCCTCCCTGACACGGTTATCATTGAAGAAAACGGTGCGCAATTTAAAATAGACATTCTCGATGGCCAAAAAACCGGCTGGTTTTATGACCACCGCAGTAGCCGTGCGCAATTGGCAAGCGTGGCAAAAAACCAGCGCGTACTGGATTTGTTTTCTTATACCGGCGCATGGGGCATTCCTGCCGCCATTGCCGGTGCCACTGAGGTCACTTGCGTCGATGCTTCGGAAGGCGCATTGGCACTCGCACTGGAAAACGCCCGGCTCAACCGGGTTGACCAAACCATGCAGTTTGTGCGCAGCGATGTGTTCGAATTCCTTAAACAGGCACGCTTGGACAACCAACTTTATGACATCATAATACTGGATCCGCCCGCGCTGATTAAGCGTAAAAAGGACTTCAAACAAGGTTATGAGGCTTACCGGCGATTAAACCATCTCGCCTTGCAGGTTTTGGCAAAAAATGGCATCTTGGTTTCGGCGTCCTGTTCTTTTCATTTGAGCCGCGACAATCTGCACGAGATATTGCGCTCGTCCGGCCGGCACATAGACCGTCATTTGGTGTTTTTTGCTGAAGGCGGACAGGGGCCAGATCATCCGGTTGACCCAGCTGCACCTGAAACAGAGTACCTAAAAACTTTTTTTTGTTCAGTATCGTCCAGTTTATAACACCTGAAACCTCGTTATGACCAATAAAAAACCCAACGAAAGTTGCGCACTCTGTGGTCAACCCGTTGAAATCAAAGGATTCACTCTACCCACCAATGACGGAGAAAATAAATTCTGCTGTGCTGGCTGTTTGAGCATTTATCAGTTGCTTAAAAACATTAATAATATAACTATAATCGACAAACCACCCGATAATGAGGATAAACACCAATGAAAGCCTGCGATTCCTGTAGTAACAGCCGAGTTCAAATCGGCAAAAACCATAACAACATGCCCGTCTGGCAACGGGCCATCGGTATGATCTTGGTTTACCTGCCTATCCTGACCTTGCCGTTTGTGATTTTGAGTGCTTATATGACCTACTATCACTTACGTCTTGTCGGTGCCGAAAATTTAAAAACGTGGTCTGATTACCTTCCCGATCGCGCCAGCTATAGATATTCTTACAAAAACCAAATCACGATGACCCCCTCTTTTCAACCCAGCTTGTCGCAATACAAATGGTTTTGGCTTGCCAACTGCACTTGGTATTGCCCCTATAGCGTCGCCCTGTTTGAATGGCATGCCTATCTGGTCAAAATCGTTGAAAATTGGTGGTGTCCGTTCGGGCATGGCAAAAAAGAAACCTATAATAATGCCCCAATCGACAAATCGTTTTGGCATATCTATCCTGATGATACTGCAAAGCTGACTGACGAAGACCGTGACAACCCTATTTGGAATGAACCATCAAAAACAGATTCTTCAGAATCGTAAAGCGGCATTTAAACAGCAGCGATAAAGACAATCGCTGCTGAAAACTTTTGCTTTTTAAGGTATGATTAGCGCCCTTTTCGTGTTCGCTAGCCTTAAGGCAAACCATGCAGATAGGCAATTATCAATTACCTAACAACCTGATACTCGCACCCATGGCCGGTATTACTGACCACCCGTTTCGGGAAGTGTGCAAGCAATTTGGCGCAGGCTTGGCCGTGTCTGAAATGGTCGCGTCTAATCCGGCTTTACAAGCCCATAAGCGCACCTTATTAAAAGCCGACCATAGCAACGACACCGGAATACGCTCAGTACAGATACTAGGCACCGATCCGCAACAAATGGCCGATGCAGCACTAATTAATGTTCGGCGTGGCGCCCAAATTATCGACATCAATATGGGTTGTCCGGCCAAAAAGGTCTGCTCGGTAGCAGCGGGTTCGGCGCTTTTAAAAGACGAAGCCTTAGTCAGACGAATTCTTGAGGCGGTCGTGAAGGCGATTGAGGTGCCGGTCACGCTAAAAATCCGTACCGGCTGGGACTTAAATAACCGCAATGCCGTCAGCATTGCCAAAATCGCCGAAGATACCGGCATTGCCGCGTTAACAGTACATGGCCGGACCCGTGCCTGCAAGTTTGAGGGTCGGGCCGAATATGAAACCGTCAAACACGTTAAGCAATCGGTCAGTATTCCCATTATTGCCAATGGCGATATAGATTCGCCGGAAGCGGCCAGGCAAGTGCTTGATGCAACGGGCGCGGATGCCATTATGATAGGCCGCGCGGCACAAGGAAACCCTTGGTTATTCGATCAGATCAGCTATTTTCTTGATACCGGAAAACACCTTGAGAAACCTAATGCGGCAATGATACACAGCACATTACTCAGCCATCTTGAAAAACTCTATAGTTTTTATGGTAATGTCACAGGGGTTAGGATGGCCAGAAAACATATCGGCTGGTACTTTAAGCAACTCGATATACCCTCAAGCCACACCCAAAAAACCATCAACGAAGCCAACGAACCATCAGAGCAAATCAGACGGGTTCATGCTGCTTTTGACTTTTTTAACTAAGCCCGTTCCGCATACTATGGAAATAACCAATAAAAACAACTCTATCCCGTTGTCTGTGTATGTCAAACAGAGCATGGAAATTTATTTTTCACAACTAAGCGACCACGATGCCGTCAATTTGCACGCATTGGTCATCAGCGAAGTTGAAAAACCATTGCTCGAAGTCGCCCTAGCGCACTCGGGATACAACCAAACCAAAACAGCCAAAGTGCTGGGTCTAAGCCGCAGCACTTTACGCAAAAAACTGGAGCTGTACGGAATTTCTTGATATCAGTTTCAAAAAACACTCAAGTATAGTGGCACAGCTTAGCGCGGCAGCGCTTGTTTTCGCCACCTATTGATAGCTAATGGCCCTTGTCTTTTTGTATGCTGGATTCGGTGACTATCGCATCGATCCCGTTTTTCCTCAACCGGTTCCTTACAAGATCCACGCTACCCACTTGCGTGTAAGGGCCCAGCTTGACACGGTAACCTACCGTATCGCCTATTTTCGCCTTTTCAACTTTAGACTCAATCCCCATTAACGCAAGCTTCGCGCGTAACTGGTCAGCTTCCCGCAATGATTTAAACGATCCTGCTTGCATGACATAATGGCTTTCTTTAGCTTTGCCTACCCGTTCTTCACGGGAGCGGGTCTTGATCTCATGCTCAGGGACGACGACTTCCTTATCAGGCAGGACGGTATAAAACTCAAAATGCGGCGGCTTAGGCTTTGCGTCCTCAACTGGCTTAGGAGGGGGGGCTTTTTTGGGGTCGGCCGCCCCTGTCTTTTGGGAATTGGCGGCTATAGGCGCCAGCACGTCTGGTTGCTTGCTGCCATTGATACGCAGATAAACCAGAAAGGCGATAAACGAGATAACCAGCGATGCAACCAGCGCCCAGCGCCAAACCGCTACCGCTGGTTGCTGGCGCCCCCCCTTTTTTTTCGGTTGTCCGCGCGGCTTATAGTCTCTAGCCATCACATCGACTCAGGTGTGCTGATACCTAATAGGCCCAGCCCATTTGCCAATACTTGTTTGGCCGCGCCAATCAAGTTAAGCCGCGCGTCACGCAAGGCGGCATCCTCAACAAGGAATTGGTGGGCGTTATAATAGGTATGGAATTCATGCGCCAATTCGCGCAGATAATGGATAAGCTGATGTGGTTCATACTGCAAGGCGGCGCGCTCCAACAATTCAGGATAACGCACCAACGCCGACACCAACGAAGCTTCATGTTCTTCCACCAATAGTTCCAGATTTTCCATCCCCAATAACAAGTTCCTTTCCCAGCCTTTCTCATCAAGTTGACGGAACACGCTGCACACCCTAGCGTAAGCATATTGGACATAAAAAACCGGATTCTCGTTGGTTTTTGAAGTCGCCAGCTTCAAATCAAAATCGATATGCTGTTCCGACCGGCGCATCACATAAAAGAAACGCGCGGCATCCTTCCCCACTTCATTACGCAATTGCCGTAGGGTCACAAACTCGCCGGAACGGGTGGACATTTGCACTTTTTCTTCGCCACGATACAACGTCGCAAACTGCACCAACAACACGTTCAGTTTAGCCGGGTTTGCACCAAGCGCCTGCATGGCCGCCCTAACCCTAGGGATATAGCCATGATGGTCAGCACCCCAAATATCGATCATTTGGTCAAAACCACGATCCAGCTTATTCATATGGTAAGCAATATCGGAGGCAAAATACGTATATTGTCCGTTTTCACGCACCACTACACGGTCTTTCTCGTCGCCTAGCTGGCTGGAAGCAAACCAAGTCGCCCCATCCTGCTCGTAAAGATGGCCACCGGCACGTAAACGTTCCAGCGCCTTTTCAACTGAGCCGTCATCCATCAACTGGCGTTCTGAAAACCATTGCTGATAATCCACGCCAAATTCGTGCAGATCGGCTTTAATGTCGTCCAGAATCTTGTTTAGGCCTATCTGAAAAAAATCTTGATACAGCGATGTGCCCAACAGGGTTTTGGCGCGGGCAATCAGCGCATCGATATGCAGCTCCTTATCGCCGCCTTGGGGTTCGTCAAGCGGGATGTTTTCTAACACTAATTCTACTGGCCGACGGTATTCGTTATTCGCATTTTTATGAATATCCCAAGCAATTTCGCGCACATAATTACCGCGATAACCGTTGCTTGGAAAAGGCAACACTTCGTCGCATTCTTCCAAATATCTCAGCCAAATACTGGTCGCGAGTATATCCATTTGCCGGCCCGCGTCATTGACATAGTATTCACGATGCACATCGAAACCAACCGCATTTAATAAATCAGCAACCACCGAACCATACGCCGCCCCACGACCATGACCAACATGCAATGGCCCGGTAGGATTTGCGGAGACAAATTCCACTTGCACTTTTTTACCCGCCCCCACTTGACTTAAGCCAAATTTAGATCCCGAGTCATGAATTTGTCTGATAATTTCGAACTGGGATTTAGTATCAATAAAAAAATTGATGAAGCCAGGGCCTGCCAATTCAACCTTAGTGACCATGTCATGCTGAGGCAGCGATGCAATAATTTTTTCAGCCAACTGCCGGGGATTTGATTTTGCCGGCTTTGCCAGCACTAAGGCAATATTTGCTGCAAAATTACCGTGCAGCGGGTCACGGGTGCGTTCAATTGTAATGGGTGGGTTAATTTCCTGTTCTAGGGCTCCGTCTGTTTTGAGTTTTTCAACGGCTTGCAGGATAAGTTCTTCTATCTTTTTTTTCATTGCTACGCTGCATTTATCAGATCAAATTTAGAGGCACATTATCCATGAAAGTTAGTTGTTTATCCATCCAAACAAAGTCCAGTTGCCCGGCCCATTCGCCAAACAGACAAACCCTGTTTTTAAACCTATAATGACCGCACCATTCATAATGGTATTGAAAAATAAATAATTTAGCGCTGTTAGAGAGGATGATATGGATCAAATAAGTGACGAAGAACGACAACGTATTCTCGAAAGTTCGCCTATTGGGACTTTTGCCCTAATGTCAGCAGTGATCGGCGGCATGGTCATTGCCTGGCTGTTTTTATATTACGGCGTGTTTCTGCCAAGAGGATAAGACGTTATGCAAACAGAATTCTCAAAAGGCATAAATATTATTAAAGATTTATGCGTCCAATTTAACACTATCCATATTGACCCGCTAGAACGTAAATGGATTGCCATTTCGCTGATGATTGTCGGCCTTTTCGTTGGCATCATTACGATAGATGCGTTATTCCATGGCATCAACCCGCCAAGCAAGGTTGAAACCATTGACTCCGCCAGCCTCCATCTTAGCCAAGAATTTGCTGAAGATAACTTAGGCGTACAGGTCGATGATAAAGGTGCGGTCATTATCCGCATGGTGGCGGGTCGTTATTCATTTTTCCCTAAACATGTCGATGTGCCGGCCGAAACGCCGCTGACTTTCCGCTGGGTCAGCATGGACGTATTGCACGGCGTACATATCCCCATGACCAACATGAGCACTATGATTGTGCCGGGCTATGTCGCAGAAATCTCCACCACCTTCCCAAAACCTGGCGAATATCCACTGCTTTGCAATGAATACTGCGGTTTAGGCCATAACCACATGTGGAGCAATATTTCTGTAATCGCCAAAGAAGACTGGCACGCACCGGTTAAATCGCACGTTAAAGGAGAGCAGCAATGAATGATGCCGCCGAAAAAAAATTAGCCTTAAGCCATTTCTGGGTCGCGTTTGCCGCCTTTATTTTGGCTTGTTTTATGGGTGAATACCAAGTATTGGAACGCAGTGGCTTTATTCCTGCGCTAGAGTCCGCCCCGGTTTATTTTGCTTCTGTCAGTACACATGGCGTGTTGATGGCATTTGTCCTCACCACGTTTTTTATTATGGGTTTTGGCTATATGGTTGCCGCAGCTAGCCTAAAACAACCGGTATGGAACAAACCACTCGCCTGGATTGGTTTTTGGGTCGCCTTGGTCGGTGTAGTGCTGGCTGCCATTCCGCTATTGACCGGTAAAGCGTCAGTGCTTTACACCTTTTACCCGCCAATTGTCGCCCATGCTGCGTTTTACATTGGCGCGACTTTGCTGGTGGTGGGCTCGTGGGTGTGGTGTGTCATTATGTTGATGACCTTTAATCAATGGAAAAAGGCCAATCCTGGGCAAACGGTACCGCTTGCCATGTTTGCCACCGCCGCCAACGCGATGTTATGGCTATGGGCCAGTGCTGGCGTGGCACTGGAAGTGCTGTTCCAATTAGTCCCGTTCTCCTTGGGCTGGATTAGTACCATAGACCCAGGCTTGGCGCGCACTTTGTTTGCCTGGACTTTGCACCCTATCGTTTATTTTTGGCTGATCCCTGCGTACACCGCATTTTATGTGTTTGTGCCAAAGCAGGCGGGTGGTTATTTGTTCAGTGACGAAATGGCGCGGATTGCCTTCATCGTGCTTGCCGTGTTCGCCTTGCCCATCGGTTTCCATCATTTATATATGGATCCCGAGCAAGCTCAAGGCTGGAAATTGCTGCATGGTATCGGCACGTTCGTCGTGGCGTTGCCCACCTTGGTCACCGGCTTTACGGTAATCGCTTCATTAGAGATTGCCGGACGCTTGCGCGGCGGTAAAGGCCTGTTTGGTTGGATACTTTCATTGCCGTGGGACAACACCATGGTGCTGGCGGTCATTTTGTCCTTGCTGATGCTAATTTTTGGCGGCTTTGGCGGTATCGTCAATGCCAGTTATGCGATGAATGCCATGATCCATAACACTGCATGGGTGCCTGGCCATTTCCATTTAATCTTTGGCGGCACGACCATTATCATGTACTTCGCCATCGCCTATTATTTATGGCCGATACTGGCGGGCAAGCCGCTGTTTTCAAAGCCAATGGCCTTAACCCAACTATGGCTGTGGTTTATCGGCATGGTGATTTTAACCACCCCATGGCACATCTTAGGTTTGTTAGGCCAACCGCGCCGCATTTCCAGCGTGGTTTATAACAACTTGCTGACATTAGCCTGGAAACCTTACGAGTTGGCAATGATTTTTGGCGGCTTAGTGTTGTTAGGGTCGGCGTGTTTGTTTATTTATAACTTGGTTAAAACCCAGTTAAATCCCGTTTCAGAAGATTTTGCCGAAACCATTGAATTTGCCGAGCAATATCATGCGCCTGCTTCAATGCCCGACTATTTGAACAGCCTAGGCCTGTGGAATAAAGTCATTGCCGTGTTAATGGCGATTAGCTTTGGTTTTCCAATTTTGCAATTCTTCTTTATGAAAACATTTGGCTCAAGCGCGTGGGGATATTAATCATGAAACGACTTTTACTGACAATCAGTTTGTGCATGCCATTTGCACTTCACGCCGAACTGTCCTCTAAAATTGCGTGGACACCTGAAACCTTAAAGCATGTTAAAACCGCCGATGCGACTAACGGTAAAGTATTGGCCGAAGCCTGCAAAAGCTGCCATGGCGATCAAGGCCAAGGCATGCCTGCCGAAACCCAGGAGGATGAAACCATCCCTGCCATTCCGGCAATTGCAGGCCAGCTTGCCACTTACACTTACAAGCAGTTGCGCGATTATTTTAACGATAGCCGCACTGACAGCTCGATGGCCATGCTTGCCAAAACCCTCAGTGACCAAGATGCGGCGGATTTGGCCGCTTGGTTTGCTTCATTGCCGACACCCCAAAACAAAGCGGCAGGCAAAGTGGCAGAGCGTGCGGAAAAAATGGTCGCCCAAGGCGATGGCAAGCGTATTTTGCCGCCGTGTTCGGTATGCCACGGCAACCGTGGACAGGGGGAGAAAATGGACATTCCCGCGTTGGCGGGACAACATGCCGGTTACTTTGTAAGCGCTTTAATGGCCTACAAAAGCGGCGAACGGCATAATGACGTCTACGGCCGTATGCGTTTGATCGCCCAGCAACTGAGTGATGAAGAAATTAAAGAACTGGCTAATTATTATCAGCAACTTAAGTGATTTTGATTGCTTAAGCGGCTAAGTGTCCAAGCGCCCTAAGCTATTAGGTCATCACAGATGTCATGGCTGCCAATCTCTTAAAGGTTGGCAGCCATTTTTCAGGGCATAAGTTCAAGCAATAGTCTCATAAACGTTTTTAGTAAATCGTGGGGAACAAATTGCCAAAAACAGTAAATCATTAGCACCGGTATTAGTGATACGCTGTGCGCAAGAGGGCGGAATAACAACCACATCCCCAGCGGATAAGCGTTGCGGCTGCAAATCGCCAATTTCCACTTGGGCTTCACCTGCCAGCATAACGTAGCGCTCAACCACGCCTTTTAAACGATGCAGTTCGGTCGTGACGCCTGGCTTAACCCTCGCTCTAGCTATTGACACATCAGGGTCTGCGGTTGAATTGGCCAATTCTAAAATAAAACAACCTTCCTCAAAATAATATTCATTGTCTTCATTGGCTTTTAAAATACAAGCTTGCATGGCAGCCCCCCTTGTTTTTTTGAATAATTTAAAGCACGACGGATTCAAATAACGCGTGCAATCCTTTTATGAGCTAATGCTAAACAGTTTATAAACAATAGCTGCAACAATTACAAAGCCAAAGCTGTATAGAATAGGTCAACCCTTGCAATGTATATAATACAAATCAACTTTATATATTAAAAATAGCCTTTGGCCAGTAACCCATGGTTCAAATGGCAGGATCACTTAAGAACGTGCTTTAAAATATTACCCCATGCTAAATTAAGCATAAAACCGGTTCAGTTTGGACCTTAACAATCCACCTTCCCCCAAGTGAATATTATGGCTACAAAATACACGCCCCTAAAAGATCACGATACCCCTATTAAAGTCTTGTTCACCGGCTATCTCTGTACCGTAGGTATCGGTTACCTCTTTGCACTGATACAAATATTGTTCACACATGGTATGGCTGACGGTAAATTTGGCTTGTCTGTTGATGACATTGTGTACAGCTATTACGGTAACCGCTCAGGTACCGTGCTGGAAAACCAACTTAATGGTGCAATGAAAGCGAACGCCTCTGAACAGGAGCGTTTTGACATCATCAAATGGGTCAGAGATGGTGCAGACAAAGACGCCTATCAAGATGATGGCGTTGACAAAATCATTGAAAGCCGATGTGTGATGTGCCATAACGAAACCGCATCAGGCATCCCTAACTTTAAAAAATTTGAGGTATTAAAAACTTACACGACCCAAGACGAAGGCGCCACTTTTGCCTCTTTAACGCGCGTGTCGCATATCCATTTATTTGGCATCAGCTTTATCTTCATGTTTGTCGGGCTTATTTTTAGTTTTGCCGAAACACCTACGGTGCAATACAAATGTATTGCCATCGGCATGCCTTATGCTTTTCTTATTGCCGATATATTGTCGTGGTGGCTGACCAAAATTCACCCGATGTTTGCTTGGCTGGTGATTTTTGCCGGTATGGGCATGGGGGTATCCTTTATCTTCATGTGGGTCACCTCTATCTTGGAAATGTGGTTGTTTAAACCCGTTTTTATTGAGGGTATTGGTTCGTACTACTTGAAATGGCGTGATAGCCCAGGCGCTTCAGCGGTGGACAACCTATTGGCCGCCATCAAAAAGCTGATCGATTACATTAAACCACTCGTGATATCCGCACTCGTTTACAGCTGGACGTTTATTAAAAATAAACTCGGCAAGTAATCTGTATCGTTGACAACGGGGGGATAAACAGCGCCCCCCATTGTCAACATATCCTCGGCAATTGCTGGATAACATGTGCCATGATGATATACGGGTATTGCTGAGATAAAGGGCTTTGGAAGCCAATCCCAACATGGGAGCCCGCACGGTGTCGCCCGATTTGGTTGATGGCTATCCTTTATTGGCCAATTTTGGCAGATAATCCGCCAACCCCATGGCTTGACCGGCCAACATCCTTTTTGCGGCAGGCAAATGGTCCAACACGGTAAGCCCAATATTTCTTGCGGCGGCGACTGCCAGCCAGTCGTTGGAAAAAATCTTAACGACCGTATCGGTAAAGCCGATCACCCGGTCATGATCCTTAAGTCTGGCGGCGGCATACTGTTTTAAAAAGTCGGCGGCACCTATATCAGCGTGTTCGTGGACTGCCTGTGTGAGCACCGCCGCAAGTTGCACAACATCACGCAGCCCCAAGTTAAAGCCTTGGCCTGCCACCGGATGCAGCTGATGGACGGCGTTACCGATAATGACGGCGCGATCCCGGCACATGGACTCGGCACGTATCAGTGACAAGGGAAACGCCCGTCTAGGCGCGGTTAAGGCCAATTCGCCCAGCTTATAACCAAAACACCGTTGCAAGTCGCCAAGAAAATCCGCCTCACTGCCTAACATCAGGGCTTCGGCCTCTTCATCCGTCCTCGTCCAAACCACGGCGCTACGGTTTTTTGCAATCGGCAGCAAAGCCAACGGCCCTGAGGCGGTGAACCGCTCGAATGCGGTATTGTTATGGGGAAGCGCGGACTTTACCGTCGTGACTAACGCCGTTTGCCGATAGTCGATAACCTGTTGCTTGATGTCGAGCAACTTGCGCACCGATGAATTACCGCCATCCGCGCCGACCAGCAGTTTTGCACTGAGATTTAGTGACTCTTCCCCGCGCTTTAAACTGACATTGATTTCATTTTCACCCGCCATCAGGCCAACGACACGTGCAGGGCTCAATAACTCAATAGCGGACTGCGCCACCTGCCCGGCCAAATGCGTTTCAATATCACGCGCGGTGATGACGTAACCTAATGCCTCAACCCCTTGTTTTTGCGCAGATAAGCGGGTTTTGCCAAAATGCCCACGGTCAGAAATATGAATCTGCTTGATCGCTGTGGCCTTATCGCTAACGCCTTGCCATAAACCCAACCCCTCCAACACGCTGACGGTGCCGGCGGCTAACGCCAACGCACGGTCACCAGCAGGCGAGGCCTCCAATTGCGCACGGGTATTGGCCTCAATGACCGCAATTTTAAGGCCGGTGTCTTTTAGCGCCAGCGCCAGACAATTACCCGCCAAACCACCGCCAACGACCAGCAAATCATAATCAGGGCGCATCAGTTCCCCTGCATTAAGGCTTCTATTTCAACGACAGTTTTCGGTACGCCATGGGTCAAGACTTCATATCCTGTCTCCGTGACCAACACATCGTCTTCTATGCGTATGCCGATGCCCCGCCATTTTTCATCAACGCTTTTGCAATCGGCAGGGATGTACAAACCGGGCTCTACCGTTAAAACCATGCCAGCTTCCAGCTCGCGCCATTCCTGATTGATTTTATAGTTGCCAACATCATGGACATCCATACCTAACCAATGTCCGGTGCGGTGCATGTAAAAGGGTTTGTATTTTTCCTTTTCGATCAGCTTTTTTACCCGACCTTTAAGCAAACCCAGCGCAACCAAGCCTTGGGTAAGCACTGCCACCGCCGCATCGTGCGCGTTGATCCACGACGCGCCAGGTTTGATCTGTTCAATCGCGGCAAACTGCGCATCCAACACCAGTTGGTACAGTTGCTTTTGCGGCGCGCTAAAATGCCCTGAAACCGGAAAAGTGCGGGTGATGTCGGCGGCATAATGGTCACATTCGGCACCCGCATCAATCAGCAGCAAATCACCATTTTTTAATGGGCTATGATTTTCCGTATAGTGCAGGACACACGCATTTTTTCCGCTAGCAACTATCGACGGATAAGCGACCGACCGCAAGCCATTCTGGGCAAAATGGTAGATTAATTCGGCCTCTATTTGATATTCGTACAACCCCGCTTTAGCCGCCTGCATCGCTTTAACATGCCCAGCCGCAGACACCTCGGCGGCACGGCGCATTAATTTGAGTTCGGCGGGGCTTTTAACCAAGCGCATTTCATGCAAGATAAGCTCAAGCGCCACCAGCTCGCCCGGCGCGGTCACGCCAGCCCTCGCCTTAGTCCGCACCTGTTTGATCCAGCCCTGCAAACTATGGTCCAATTCAGCATTCTCGCCCATCGGGTAAAAAACCTTGCCCGTGTTTTCCATCAGACCTGGCAAAATTTCATCCAGCTCATCAATCGGAAACGCCTCATCGGCGCCATAATGGGCAGTAGCGCCCTCTAGCCCAGCATGCGCACCTTCCCATAAGGCCTTTTGTTCATCAAATTCGCGGCAAAATAAAACATATTCACCCTGTTCGCGGCCAGGTATAAACACCGCCAACGCATCCGGCTCGTTAAAGCCAGTCAAGTAATAAAAACCACTGTCTTGGCGAAACGGATAATCGACATCACGGTTACGAGTGCGCATTTGTGCGCTGTCGATTAGGGCAATATTGCCGGTGCCGATATGCTGCATCAGCTTTTTGCGGCGTTTTTTGAATTCACTTTGGTTCACAATAATTACCACCTAATGCACTTTATCAGGGTTGTGGCTGGTTAAATCATCCCGCAATAACAACACGACGGATTTGAGGTATTCCGTAATTTCAACAAACGCATTTTCGTCTTCCTCGCCTTCAGCCATCGTATCAAGCCGGGTAAATTCGCTAATGTCCTTGAGCACCTCGCGCACATCACTACTATAATCCCCCGTCAGATGTGCCGCGCCGACGCCGTATAAAAAGCCTTGGCACCAAGTTTTTAACGCACTGACCCGCGCGCTCAACAAGGTGTCATCGTCCGGCAAAAACAGGGCAAAAGTAAATTCATCACAAGCCAATAATTGCTTTGTCTCTTCAAATAACCGCACCAACACCTGTTGGTCGTCATCCGAAACCGGCTTGGCGTCATTAAGTAATTCTGCCAACCAATAGCTACTCAAGGTTTCCGCATTGACACACAGCATACCTGTCGCCATGCCGTGCGCTTCCGCTGCGGACATATCAGAATTGCACTCAGTAATCAGTTTGTTCACTATCGGGTAAGCCATAATTCCCACATAATAATTTCACTATCGCTATAAAGAAAATTAGCGCTTATGCTACCATTTATTTTTAACTTAAATACAGTTCCTGAATTTATACCCTTGTACGCACCAGATCATTTATCATCATGACCCAACCCTCAGCCGACCAACCTTTAGCGCTAAAAGAACTGGAAGACAAGCTCGACATGCTCATTGCCCAATACCAGTCTGTCAAAAATGAAAATACCGCCCTAAAGACCCAATATCAAGAACTGCTTCAAGAGAACGCTCTGTTGCTAGAAAAAACCACCTTAGCCAGAACCAAGATTGAAGCCATGATCACCCGCTTGAAAGCAACGGAGCAAGACGCATGAACATTAAACCCCATGTAGTATCACTGATAATTCTGGGCAAGGAATATAAAATTGCCTGTGAGCCTGACGACCACGAAGACCTTCTTTATTCCGCAAACCAGCTAGATACACAAATGCGTAAACTGCGCGATTCTGGCAAGGTCAATGGCGCTGACCGGATTGCAGTCATCACTGCCCTTAATCTGGCACATGAGTTGCAGGTGGCAAAAAATCAAAATATCGCACTGAAGCAAAGCTTGAATGACTGCCTTGCCGGTATCAATCATAAAATAGAAAACGTTTTAGAAAATCATTAAACACGCTAAACTATTACCCAGTATCTCCTGCCGGGTTTGACAGCGTGCCGGGTGTTTCCTGAACCTGTATTACCCCAGGGAACTGATGCCCGTCATGGTGCGCATACCTGTCTTGACAGGAAGCCTGAATGACTGGCCGTGTTCCCACTTGAACTTCCGGTTCAAGGACGAAGGCCCGCATCGGCTCAGGCGGGAGGTGCCCTTTCTTGCTGTACATCTATTGCGCCTTAAGATTTCAAGCACCGCACCAACCAAGCCGCGTGGCTACTTTTAAAACACATTCTGAGGGGGCACGAAAATTACTGGCTAAGCCATTGCGTTGCGTGGGCAAAAAAACATGCCTTCCTAAAATCAAAAAGCCCCGCCTTAAGATTGTTATGGATATTCAACGCATTACCTGTATTTAAAAAGGGAAACATCTCTCATTTAACCGCATACAACAGCATTATCCATTGTCAGTCAAAGCACATTTTAAGCGCTTGGATATAATTATTTTCTAATATAGAATCCTAATAAGCCTGGCCTTTTCGGTACAGGTATTCACAAAGACGGTCACCGTCTGAGAGGAGGTTTTATGTCCGACTATAACAATAATTATTCCCGTCGCCGGTTTCTCACCCAGTCCAGTTTGGGGTTATTAGCTGTTGCTGGCATGCCCGGCTTACTGAATGCTATGGAAGGCATGTCAGCGATGCCGAAAATGACGCCTAACAAAGCGAATCCAAACTTTAAACCCGATGTTGAACTTGAGCTATTTTGCAAATCTAGTTCGATACCCATCCTCGTTGGCAACCCAACCAAAGTGTTACAGTACACAGCAAGGCTACTTCAAGGCCCTAAAGAAACCCTGGTAGAGCTGCCTGGCTCATATCTTGGCCCCATTATCCGCTTACAAAAAGGCCAAAAAGTGCGCATCCATTTGCATAATGGCCTGCCTGAAGCCACCGTCACCCATTGGCACGGCCTGCATGTGCCCGCCAATATGGACGGCCATCCGATGTACGCCATCGATCCGGGACAAGTGCTGGTGTATGAATTTGAAGTGCTTAACCGCGCCGGTATGAACATTTATCATCCGCATCCGCACGAAACCACCGCCACCCAGGTTTATCATGGCTTGGCTGGGGCAATCTTGATTAATGACGAAGAACAAGCGGCTTTGGAATTGCCAGCGGGCGCTTATGAAATACCTGTCGTGATTCAAGACCGGTTGTTTGACACCGAAAACCAGCTCATTTATTCACGGGGCATGCATGACCGCATGACGGGATTTTACGGCGACCGTATCCTCGTCAACGGTCTGGCCGATTTTGCCGTCGATGTGGAAAGCCGCGCCTACCGCCTCCGTGTTTTGAATGGCTCAAACGCGCGCATTTACAAACTGGCTTGGGATGACGGCACGCCGCTCACCGTGATTGGTGTCGATGGCGGCCTGCTGGAAAAACCGGAAACCAAGCCTTACGTTATGCTGGCGCCGGGCGAGCGTCTGGATGTCTGGGCCGATTTTAGCGGCCGTAACGAAGGCTCGCAACTGGTGATGCGGAGCCTGTCCTTTTCTGGCGTACTGCCTAAAATGGGCCGTATGATGCACACCGGCAGCCTGCCGGTCGGCAGCGATTTCCCAATTTTCACCGCACGCGTCACTAAAAAAGTCAGCGATAGCCCAAAACTGCCATCAACATTGTCTAAAATCAATTGGCACAAACTGACCGATACCGCCAACCCTAATAATCCCCGTCCCATCGGCATTTCCGAAGGCCACATGGCAATAGTGCTAAATGGCCGCCCTTATGCTTACAACGATGCCCAAGACATTGAGCGGATTCCAGTCAACACCATCCAGTTAATGGAAATTTTCCACGCCCATGGCGGTGGCCATAACAATCAAGCCGCCCAACCAAATAATGGTGACAAGGGCGGCGAACATTCTGGAATGGGCGGAATGGGCATGGGGATGCGCCACGGTGGCATGGGAGGCGGAATGGGTATGGGTGGCGGCGGTATGGGTGGCATGGGCATGATGATGTCAATGGCGCACCCTATCCACCTGCATGGGCAACAATTCCAAATCGTCAGCCGTAGCATTGACGCAGGCAAAACCGAAGACTATGCCACCGTGCGCGAAGGCTTTATTGAAAGCGGCCTGAAAGACACCGTACTGGTAATGCCCGGCGAAAGCGTCCGCATCATCAAACCGTTCCAAGATTTTAAAGGCCTGTTCATGTTCCATTGCCATAACCTTGAGCATGAGGACATGGGCATGATGCGGGACTTTTCAGTCGAATGATTGTGTATTCAGAAACAAATATGGAATAATTCCGGCAACAAAAACGGCAGGCAGTCCTTTTATCTACTGCCTGCCGTGCCACCCACCGAGCAGAAAAAATCAATTTGACCCCGTTATTTTTCACCCCTCCTTTCGCCGGACAGTAAATCATGCCGGAACTACCCGAAGTTGAAACCACCTGCCGAGGCATTGCGCCGCATATTCAAGGCCAAACCATCCGGCAGGTGATTATCCGCAACCCCCGTTTACGTTGGCCTGTGCCTGAGACGCTAAGCCAGGATTTAACCGGCCTGACCATCCAGTCCGTAACCCGACGGGCAAAATACCTGCTCATTAGCACAGAAACGGGGACGCTGCTGGTGCATCTGGGCATGTCCGGCAGTTTACGGGTGCTTACCGACGCGCAAGCGGCGGGCAAGCACGACCACATCGACTTTATTTTTGCCAACAATACATTGTTGCGCTTCAACGATCCACGCCGGTTTGGTGCGGTGCTATGGACGACTGCCCCCAGCGCCGAACATCCGCTACTTAACGGCTTAGGCCCGGAACCGCTTGGCCCTGATTTTAACGGCCTGCAACTCTACCAGTTGTCCAGAAACCGTAAAGTCCCAGTAAAATCCTTCATTATGGATAGCCATAATGTGGTCGGGGTGGGTAACATCTATGCCAACGAAGCTTTATTTATGGCCGGTATATTGCCTACCCGTCACGCGGGAAAAATCGCCTTGGCACGTTACGGGCGTCTGGCGGAATGTATCCGTACGGTGCTAGCCGATGCCATCGGACAAGGCGGCACCACCTTGCGTAATTTTGTCAATGAAGCCGGAAAGCCTGGCTATTTTAAGCAACAGCTTAAAGTTTACGGGCGGGCGGGCTTGCCGTGCGTGACCTGTCAAAAGCCGCTGGTGGAACAACGTCTGGCTAACCGCACCACGGTCTTTTGCCAGGCGTGCCAACGCTAGGCCATCTGCAACCCTTTACCATTGCTTATGGTTTTGAGAATATAGTGGGCAATGCATCTATAACTCACTAGAAGAATAAATCATCGTGCAAAAGCAAGTTCCGCGTTATCTGGTCGGTATCGACCTAGGCACAACACATACGGTTGTCGCCTATAGCCATGCTGACAATCCCACCCCAAACATCCAAATTTTCCAAGTCGAACAACTGGTTGCGCCCGGACAAGTGGCTGCCCGGGCATTATTGCCCTCCGTGCGTTACCATCCGGCGGCTGGCGAACTGTCAGACGCTGACGTGACCTTTTCCCCCGCCGGTGACGGCGCCGTTATCGGTGAAGCCGCCCGCGTCTTGGGCGCAAAAACCAAAGGCCGGTTTGTGACCAGCGCCAAAAGCTGGCTGTCGCATCCGTCAGTCGACCACAGCGCCGACATCCTGCCTTGGGGTAGCGGTGATGACGTGGCTAAGGTGTCGCCCATTGATGCCAGTGCCAGCTATCTTGAACACATCCGCACGGTTTGGCGGCATCGCTTTCCTGACGCGCCACTGGAACAACAGGACATTGTAATCACTGTCCCTGCGTCTTTTGATGAAGCCGCCCGCTCCTTAACCTTAGAAGCGGCAAAACTTGCCGGACTGCATCAGGTGCGCCTGTTGGAAGAGCCGCAAGCGGTCTGTTACGACTGGTTACGGCGCAATGCCGGCAACCTCCAGCAAGCGCTGGCGAACGTCCATTTATTGCTGGTGTGTGATGTCGGCGGCGGCACCACCGATTTGACCCTGATTAAAGTGGAACAAGGTGAGCGCGAGCCTAAACTGACCCGCATCGGTGTCGGCGACCATTTAATGCTGGGCGGCGACAATATTGATTTGGCCTTGGCGCATCTTGCTGAGGGTCGTCTGACTGGCGGCGAAAAACGCTTGTCCGCCGCTGATTTATCGCAATTGCTTGAACAGTGCCGTGTTGCCAAAGAACGGTTGCTAGCCGAAGACGCGCCTGAGCAAGTGCATGTCACCTTGCTGGGCGGTGGCTCCAAATTGATCGGCAGTTCCCGCTCGGTCGTGCTGACCCGCGATGAAGTCCGGCACATCGCACTGGATGGCTTTTTCCCGCTGTCTGGTCTGGATGAATTGCCCGACCGCAAGCGTAGCGGCGTGGTTGAGTTTGGTTTGCCGTACACCGCCGAACCTGCCGTCAGCAAGCATGTCGCCGCCTTTTTAAAACTGCATCAGGCCGCCTCGAAAGAGGCACTACAAGGCGTCGGCACTGTGCCCGACGCACTGCTGTTGAATGGCGGCGTGTTCCGCAGCCAGCCCATCACCCAACGCACCATCGATTTGCTCAGCCACTGGCGCTCCGCACCGCCAGTGCTGCTGGAAAACCAACACCCCGAACTGTCTGTTGCCTTCGGTGCGGTCAGCTATGCCATCGCCAGACGCGAGAAGAAACTCAAAATTGGCGGCGGTGCGGCAAGAAGCTATTTTTTACTGGTCGATACCGGTCAATCAGACATGCAACGGGGCGTGTGCATCCTACCCAGAGGCAGTGAAGAAGGGGAGGAAATCATTTTAAAAGACCGGCAATTTGGGCTGCGTCTGGGGATGCCCGTGCGCTTCCACTTGGCGACCACTAGCGGCGACAGGGAATTCAAATCCGGCGATATAACCGAAATCACTGAGCTGTTCCATTCCCTGCCACCATTAGCCGTGGCTTTTGAAGGCGACAGCAACCAACCCAATACTGAAGTGACCGTCCAACTGGCCGCCACGCAAACCGAAATCGGCACGTTAAAAATCCAATGCGTTGCCGTTGCAGACAGCCAGCAACGTTGGGATGTCGAATTTCAGATCAGGAAAAAAGGCAGTGCAGGCATCCAAATTGATTCCGCCTTACCCGCCAATATGCCATTGGTTGAAGAAAAAATTCAAGCCGTGTTCGGCTCCAAATCCAAAGACATTGACCCCAAAGCGGTAAAAAATCTGCGTGCCGAACTGGAAAAGTTGTTAGGTCTGGCACGTACCGAGTGGCCCACACCCTTGCTCAGGGCGATGTTCTCAACCTTATTGGACGGTGCAAAACGCCAGCGCCGCTCAGAAAACCATGAGCGTGTCTGGCTGAGCCTGACCGGTTTTTGCCTACGCCCAGGGTTCGGTTATCCGCTGGATGACTGGCGGGTTGAACAGCTGTGGAAAAGCTATCCGCAAGGCATCCAATTTGTCAATGAAACCCAAAACTGGACGGAATGGTGGACTTTATGGCGGCGCATTGCCGGTGGCCTAAGCCAGTCTGCGCAAGAGCTGATTTTTAACGACATCAGCAAATACCTCAATCCGGCGGCGGCACGCCAACCTGCTGTTGCCAAGCAGCTAAAAACCCGCAGTTATGACGACATTGTGCGCCTTGCCGCCGTTCTGGAGCGGTTGCCGGTCGAGAAAAAAATACAGCTCGGAGAATGGCTGCTAAAACGCCTTGAAAAAACCGGCGAACCTACCCAGACTTGGTGGGCGGTAGGCCGCATCGGCGCCCGGGTGCCGTTTCATGGCAGTAGCCACAATGTGGTTTCCGCCGCAACGGTTTCCCCATGGCTAACGCAGGCACTGGCAGAAGACTGGAAGAAAAAACCCCATGTCGGTTTTGCGGCAACCTTGATTGCCAGAATGAGCGGCGACCGCGCCAGGGATATAGAAGAAACGATGCGCGGGCAAATCATCAACAAGCTCAAACTCAGCAAAGCGCCTGCATCATGGCTGACCATGGTCGAGCAAGTTTGCGAATTGGATGAAAAAGAGGAAAAACAATTGTTTGGCGAAGCGCTGCCGCCTGGGTTAAAGTTAATCAACACTAACACCTGACAGGAGACGACGATGGATTTTGGCACTGGTTTTAAAATAGCATTCTTTTTATTATGGCCATTTTTGTTGCTGTTTTTATATTATCTGATCGATAAAAAAGGGTTTATACATAGGATGGAAAAGTTTCGGAACAACCTTAAAAAATAAACGGCATGCTATCTTGAGCACAAATGGCTTGCCTGGATCCAGAAGCCAAGGATGGCTCCCCTAGCCGCATAAGGCATTCCTGACATTTGATATTACCCCGGAAACACCACATCATATTGCTGCATCAACGCACCCAGCGCCTTGCGCCTGACCGTCCGCACCGGCAAACACAAATCTTCTGGAGCCAGGCCCCGCTCCTCCAGTGACTCCGCTTCGGCATAAAGGGCCGTCACATCATACAATTCCAAAGCCGCAAAAATAGCCGCCGTTTCTTTTATCCCCACGGCAGGGTGCTGGTTTTTTTTCAGCTGGAACACCCCGTCATCGAGCAACACAAGGGCGACGTGCTGGTCGAACGCGGCGGTGGTGAGGATAATGTCCAACATTTCCTGAACATACGCGCCACTGTGCGGCGGTTTGCGTAATACAAATAAATAACGTTTCATTACTTAACCAAACACAAGAAAACGGTCAGCCGCCAAGGTTGCTTCAACCAACTGCCCCAAACCGGCAATACGGAAACCGTCCGCCAAATCATCATCGGCTTTACCTTGCCGCTGCGCCTCATCCGCATGCAATAAGCCGCGCCGTTGCGCCGCCGAAATGCACACCACCAAATCAACTTGGAACGTCCGCGCCAACTTGCTCCATTGGGCGGAAAACTGGCATTCATCATCCGGCGGCGTTGCATATCTGCAGGCATGGTAAATGCCATCATGGTAAAAAAACACCCGCAACACCTGATGTCCCAACGCTATTGCGGTGTTGATAAATTGGTACGCCGTCTGTCCGGCGTTGGAGTGGTAAGGGCTGCTGTTGATTTGAATGGCGAATTTCATAAAAATAACGTGATGCTAAGCGGAAAAATTAACCCGCCATTATCCAGACCCACCTAAAAGACTCAAGCCATTTAGGCTAGGATCGAATGCCTGCCCCTAACACATGGAATACTATTGACTTAAGCCGGTCATGTTTTCAGCTTTTGCAGATTACCGCCTATTTACCAATGCAATGCCCGCAAACGGGAAAATTTCTTCCGTTGATGTTCCTGCATACGGATCATCACGTTCACCAATGCTTCTATCGCATCCAATATATACGGGCCTTTATTTAACATCACGCACTCTGCGCGGACAGCCATTGCCGCATCGGTAAACTCAGGCCGTGACCGCACGCCTTTCTTGGCAATCGACTCCAGCACTTGGGTTGCCCAAATCACCGGGACATGGGCGGCTTCACACAGCCAAAGCAATTCTTCCTGCACCTCAGCGAGACGGGCGCTACCTAGCTCAACGGCCAAATCCCCCCTAGCGATCATAATGCCCAAACTATGCCTGCCTATCGTCCCCAAAATAATGTCCGGTAGATTTTTGAGCGCGGTATTGGTTTCTATTTTGGCGATAATCGGCAATTCGGTGGCATTGCGTTTAGCCAGTTCGGACATCAAATAATCCATGTCCGCCAACGTTTCAACAAAAGAGAAACCGATTAAATCGGCGTGGGTGCAGGCAAAGTCAAGGTCGGTCAAATCCTTTTCGCTTAACGGTGACAATTCCAGATTAGTCTCAGGAAAGTTGATGCCTTTGTCGCTTTGGATGCGCACGCCATTGCTGCGCACTTGGGTTACCCGCAGTAACGCGCCTGCCTCAGAAATACTTTCCACAACTGCGCCAAGCTTGCCGTCATCTATCCACACCGGTTGGCCTATTTTCAATTTAGTGCTGAACGAGGACAGCGTACAACCGATTTGCGCAGGCCTTACCATGGCACCATGGTCATCATACTCAGCGGGCATACCGGCAACATCATTTTCAGTCAGCAGCAATAAATCATTCTTGAACAACCGTATTTCCAGCGGCACACCGGCAAACGTGCCCAAATTAAATTTATCCGCCGATTCGGCACCGTCCTGCCCCGGCCCAAGCAGTGTCAGCTCACAACCGGACACCAGATAGCTGCTCTGGTTACAGCTAGCCAGCCACTCGGCAGCGGATATCGCCTGCTCTACTTGCAGATAGCGCTGTTTATAACGCGCATCAATAAAGCCCAAACAACTGCCGATGCCCAGCCGTTTGTGCAAAGCTTCAGGAATGGGAACACTGAATAACGCCGCACTATCTGCCGCATTTTCCGGCTTTTTGTCGGTGTTTGTTGTTAAAATCAAGTGTCCTGGGGCAACCACTTTGCCGTAAACATCCCTTTTTACTTTGACATGATGGATAGCCGCCCCCAGCGCAATTGCGCCAGTGCGGATTTTATGGCCAGCCAAGTCCATCAAAATCCGGCAAATTTTGCCGGTTTCTGTTTCAGCACGCCGGATATTTCTTATCATGCCCCGCCAAAGCACTGGATCGTCATGCGCACAATTGATCCGGGCGCAGGTCATGCCTTTTTCCAATAGCGCCAGAATCAAGCCATAATCCCACGCGGCTTCTGTCGCCAGCGTCACCATCACATGGACTTTACTGTTGCCATGAAACGGCCCGAACAGTTCAATGCTATGCTGGTCCAGCAATTGTAGGCCACGGTTAAAACCGGACTCGCTGGGGTTTTTATCGTTAGGCAGATAACGTCCATCCGTTGCCCGTTTTAGCACATCAATCACCGCCTCTAACGTTGACAATACCGAAGCCTCAGACCTGCCCAACGATGACAAACCGGCCTGCGCCAACCTATCCTGCAAATGGCGTAGGTCAAACTGCCTTAAAGCCAGATAATGCGCAAGATTCAAAGCGCTTTTATTAAATACCCCAGAACGGTAATAAGTTTGGTATTTTTCCAAGCGTTGGCTTGAACTAGCGGTGATTTCGGCACGTAAACCAGAAACATCGACTAACAGCTGTTTCAAGGTATCATCGTATATATCATTATTTATCAATTGGTTAATAGTCATATCAATGTTCTTGGAGAAGAGTTACAGGGTAAAGACCGTTAAACGGTTATAACAACCAATACAGTGGACACGCGGCTAAAAACGTGCCCTAAAGGGTACGGAGGCTGACTTGGCTACGTCAATGTTTTTAAATCGCCCTCTGGATGGTCTTATTATCGCCTTGTCATAATGGCTTCATCTTACGGCATTATGTTGTCCACTCTTTTAACATTCAACCGGAATCAAAACCATGTCATTTAATAAAGTCCTTGCGGGTTTAGGATTAACTGTGTCACTTATCCAACCAGTACACGCTGGGCTACCTAATGGGGTTGCCAGCGGCGACACTTCGCAAACATCGACCGTATTGTGGGCACGCAGCGCATTATCAGGTAATGTCAATTTTCAGGTCAAAGAGGCCGATACGGTCGTTTTCGAACAATCTGTGCCCGTCATCAATCCACGCATACCGGCTAAGCTTGCCGTCAATAACCTGAGCGCTGGCAAACTATACTCTTATAGCGTCACTAGCCCAGACGGCGTAGTCCGTACCGGCTCATTCAAAACAGCCGCCGCCGCAGGTGGCACGCCAGCCGTCCATTTTGGCGTGACCGGCGACTGGCGCGGTGAACTGGCGCCCTACCCCGCAGTTAAAAACGTCCCGTCAAAAGCCTTGGATTTCTTCGTTAAATTGGGCGACACCATTTATGCCGATGTTTCCAGTCCGGCAGTCACAGGGCAAGCCAGATCCTTAAAGGATTTTCAGCTTAAACATAAAGAAGTCTATACACGCCATGACGGCCTTAATACGCTTGCCAGGCTGCAACGCCATGTATCGACTTTTTCAATGATTGATGACCATGAAGTCACTAATGACTTTGCCGGTGGCGCGCCAGCGGCAAGCGATGCACGCTTTGGCGAAACGACTGGCCTGATAAACCAAACAGCTTTATACAACAATGGCTTGCAAGCATTTACCCAATACAATGCAATTGCCGACAACCGCTATCCAATCGTTGGTGACAATCTGACCGATGGTCGCCCTGACCTTTACCGCGCCCAACGTTATGGCTCAACCGCCGCTGTTTATATGCTGGATGCCCGTTCATTCCGCGATCAAGAACTGCCTGGTGTAACAGATATAACCAGCCCAACACAAATCGGCAATTTTGTTGCCCAATCCTTTGATGTCGGCAAAGCGACTACCCGTACTTTGCTGGGCAAAAAACAATTGGAGCGGCTTAAAGCCGACTTACTCGCCGCGCAAAGCGACCAGGTGATATGGAAGTTTGTGATGGTGCCCGAGCCTATCCAAAACTTAGGGGTGCTGGCCGCGTCTGACCGGTTTGAAGGTTACGCTTCCGAACGCTCCGAGCTGTTAGGCTTTATAGATGAAAACAGCATTAAAAATGTCGTTTTTGTCACTGCGGATATCCATGGCACACTCATCAACGACTTAACCTACCAACGCCGTGAAGATGTCATTAAAGCGATACTGGCAACAGGTAACCCATTGGCAGCGCCGCAGATAAAAACCTCGGCCTTTGAAATCAGCACCGGCTCGGTGGCTTATTCGCCAGGATTTGGCGACAGCATCATCGGCTTGCTTTCGGCTATACCGAACGGCGATTTGTTGTTGGCCCAGCTATTCGCTGCGGTCGGCGTCAATAATGTCACGGAATTTAATGCACTGCCCATGGGCGTAAGGAATGCGGCTATGGAAGGCTTTATTAACTCCCAACTTAGCGCAATGGGTTATACGCCACTTGGGTTAGAGGGCAACGATTTGATTGCAGCCAAATCAATCAAAGGCACTAATGCGTCGGTCTTTTCTTTTGGCTGGACTCGATTTGATATCCGTCCTGACAACCACGCCTTAAAAATTACAACTTACGGCATAGCACCTTATACCACCCAAGACCTTAAGAACAACCCTGCCGAAGTTGTCAGCCGCAACCCTGAAATAATCAGCCAATTCCAAATCATCCCTAAGCCTTAAACCGCTGTCATCTGCCGGAAATCTTGCTGGTTTCCGGCACTTCAACCCCCTTCCTGCTTTTGGATTAATGATAAGTGGATCACTAATCCGAAAATTTATTACTAAAATAATTTTGCCGTGCTTTCCTATACCCTACAGGTTATGGCAAAATCACCAGCATTCCGCTTAATTTTTATTACCCCCTAATTTAAGAATATGACTTCTTTAAACCAAAACCGACGTCGACACGCCCGTATATCCATTAACGCTGATTATCAACTTATTCTGGATGGCCAAGAATATACAGGAAAAGTTGATAACATCAGTTTAAGCGGGGCTTTTTTGATGATGCCAAACCATAAATTAACCGCATCAGACATCCAGCGCATTGCTGATCTACGGATTACAATCAACGATGAAAATGTACAGCTTAAATGTGAAATTGTTTATGTTGAACCTTCTGAACAGAGCGTATTCCCTGCGGGAATTGGTGTGGCCTTCTGTCATGATGAAGACACCGCAACATCCATTTGGAATTTAGCCATTGCTCAAGACATGGTTCAAAAAGACCTTTTTCAGATACCTGATAAGCCATCAGACAATTGAGCCAAGCTTGGGAAAAGCACGTTTTAGTTGTAAAACGTGCTCTTAATAATTGATGCGCAGTTATTCCACCCCGTATTGCTTAATCAAACTATTTGCGCCCAAACTGACCAAGTATCGCACCAATCAATTATTAGGGGTCTCCCAACAAACCGGTTTTAACCCAACCACTGCCATGAAGTGTCAATGTGCCATTGTAAAGCGGTCATTAACATCATTGTTCGAAGCCATTACCCCATCGCCCAGAAAAAAACTGCTGGCTTAATTCTACGCGGGCCCGAGCGGCTAGCTCAGCCTCTTTAAAAGCATCGTCAAGCAAGCTGGCATCGCCTTGATAGCCAACCGCCATCATCGCCAGCGGCGTACACTCCGCTGGAAGATGGAAAACCTCACGGGCTTTTTCGGCATCAAAACCACCCATCTGATGCACTACCAAACCCAACGCAACTGCTTGCAAGCATAAGCTGACGCTAGCCGCTCCGGTATCATACATAGCATGGCGGTTAGGCTTACCGTTATGGTTAAAATTGCTCATCGCAGTGGCAAGAATTAACACCGGCGCGTTTTTAGCCCATAGCTGGTTTTTTTCTGCCAAGGTTGTAAATGCGTTTTGCCAGCCAGTTTTATCAGTGGCTTTATTGCACACCACATACCGCCAAGGTTGGTCATTAAAACACGAAGGTGCCCAGCGGGCGGCTTCCAGCAAGGCGATTAAATCGTCATGGGACACCATCCGGTCTGGGTCGAATGCTCTGGGGCTCCAGCGCGTCTGCATCAGTTCATGGATTTTTACACGGGTTTTAGCTAATTTTTGTTGCATGATATTTCCCTCGGATTGGATGGATATAAAATCAGTTACAGCGTCAACACGCCATCACGGTAATCACGGAATGCTTGGTCAATTTCTTCTTGCGTATTCATCACAAACGGCCCTGATTGCACAACGGGTTCGTGCAGGGGCATGGCTGCGAGCACTAAAAACCGCGCTACCTGATCCTGTGCTGACAACAGCAAGCTATCGCCATCAATTAATTGCCCCAGTTGTCCGGCTTGTAAGCGTTTATCCGCTCCACCGACAGCCAACTCGCCTTGGTAAACGTAAACCAGAGCAGTCTTTTCAGACCCTATCGGCAGATCCAGCGCTTGCTGCGGGCTTAGGCTTATATCAAAATACGTAGGCTGTGTGGTGACGCCTGCCACAACACCGGTAACCGTCCCCGACTCGCCTGTATACGAGCCGGCAATCACTTTGATATACCCACCTTCTGCCAGCGACACCTGCGGAATACTTGCAGCGGCAAAATCCTGGTAATGCGGCGGTTTCATCTTTTCTTTGGCGGGCAGGTTCAGCCATAGCTGAAAACCATGCAACAGGCCGTTTGCCTGTTCGGGCATTTCCGAATGGATGATGCCATGTGCGGCGGTCATCCACTGGACATCGCCAGCGCGCAGATGCCCTTCGTTACCCAAATGATCACGGTGCAACATCGCACCTTCCAGCATATAGGTGACGGTTTCGAAACCCCGATGCGGATGTTCGGGAAAACCGCCTATATAGTCCGCCGCATCATACGAGGCAAATTCATCCAGCAAAATGAAAGGATCGAACGTGCTTTTATACTGCGGACTGATGATACGTTTTAGTTTTACACAGGCACCATCCGAGGTATTTTGCCCCGTGATGACCGTTGCCAATTGGCGTGCTTTTCTAGTCATGATCATTGCTCCCCAATAAGTTAACATCCAGTAGATAGCGATCCAGTGCGTAACGGCCACCACCCATTATCGTCAAGGCAAGCGTTGCAGACAACAATGCCAGTGCGTATTCAATACCGTGCTTGTCCAGAAAAAATCCATTGCCACTGTGCACCCAAAACAAAGCGACCGCCATGGTCAGCGCACTAATAGTGGCTGCAATGCGGGTAAACAAGCCCAGCATCAACGCAACACCACCAAAAAATTCTGCACCGCCCGCCAACAATGCCATCAAAAATCCCGGTGCCAAACCTACGGATGCCATCCATTGCCCCGTACCTTCCAGACCATAACCGCCAAACCAAGCGAATAATTTTTGGCTGCCGTGCGCAGCCAAAATTAACCCAATGGGAATCCGCAATACCATTGCGGCTAAGCCCTCATCAGAAACCAGTATTTTGTTGATAAAATTTTTCATAATAACCCCTTGATATACAGATAGAATTAAAGTTCAGGTTCATTATAAGATGTGCTGGAATAATAAAAAGCGAAGCATTTTGCCCGATTAGATCAGAATATTTGAACAATACTCAATAACCATACCCAAGGGGCACCCACATGAAATACCCGATCACCCTGGATGCGCTCGAAGTGCTTGACGCCATTGCCAAAAAAGGCAGTTTTGCGGCGGCAGCCAATGACCTGTACCGCGTTCCATCGGCTATTTCTTACACCATACAAAAACTGGAACAAGATATGGACGTGGTCTTATTCCGCAAAGAAGGCAGAAAATCGGTCTTAACCGAAGCCGGAAAAGTATTGCTGGAACAGGGCCGGGCAATTCTGGACGCCACGCAACGATTGGCCATTGCCACCAAAACCACCCACAACGGCTGGGAACCCGTATTCAATATCGCCATCGATTCGATTTTAAGTTTTGACTTCATCTATCCGCTAATCGCCCAGTTTTACGAAGTGCAACCGGATATAGAAATCAATATTTATGAAGAAGTGCTGGGCGGCACCTTGGATGCCATTATCAGCGGCAGAGCCGATTTAGTGATCGGCGCAGGGGATGGACTAGCCGTCGGTCATGACATCAACTACCATAAAATCGGCCAGATTGAATGGCTGTTCGCGGTGGCTCCGGATCATGAATTGACCAAAGCCCCGCTGCCGTTAGCGCAAACCCTTATTGAACAGCAGCGTTTTGTCGTGGCAAGGGATTCATCCAGAACCCGGGCTCCCCTGAGCAGGCGAGTTTTCAGCAAACGCCCCGTGTTAAGCGTGCCATCGCTAGCCGCAAAAATACAAGCGCAATGCGCAGGCCTAGGCGTAGGCTTCCTACCTGCCCATCAGATTCAAGACCAGCTAGGACGCGGTTTGTTAATCGCCCTGCCAGTAGCCGAGAGCCTTCCGATAGACACCCTTAACATGGCGTGGAAAGCCAGCAATAAAGGCAAAGTCCTTGGCTGGTTTATAGAACAGCTTGATAAGCATGTGTTCAATAGCGCTGCAACATAAGAAAGCCAGTTGCCCTACCTCTGTTCATAGCCCCCCTTGTGGGGGCATCCTTGCAGTCGTTGCACCCGAACCGCCCGCGACGCTTTTAAAACACGTTCTTAATGAATCGCCTTGCTGGGCGCACCGCGTCGGCGAATGGCAATATGGCAATACGGACGGGGCCGGCCCATTACGTCAAAAAGCACTGACGCCCTGCCAAAAGCATTTTCAGGCTGGGGTTGGACAGCAAGCCAGGTCTTATTTAATTTGGTGCATGGCTTTGGGAAGGCAATTGAGGCTTTATTTCCCTTCCTTCGCGGGGAGAAGGCAGCACGTTTTTAACTGATTTTTGTCATGTGCAGAGCTCCGTTGCACACCTTGTGGCTTGTTGAATAGGTGTTCATGGTTCGACAAGCTCACCATGAACGGCTTAAGCCAATATCACCATCAAGGCTTACCCTGATAAGTCACTTTATAAATGACGCCCAGCTTGTCATCACTAATCAACAAACTGCCGTCCGGCATTGCCAAAATATCGACCGGACGGCCCAGCACATCACCTTCTTTGGTTAACCAACCGCTAATAAAGTCTTCTTCGGCTATGGGTTGCCCTGCGGCATTAAATTTGATTAGGACGACACGATAGCCTTGTGGTTCGGTGCGGTTCCATGAGCCATGCTGGGCAACAAACAATTGGTTTTTATAGTCTGCAGGAAATTGGTTGCCTTGATAAAAGCGCATGCCTAATGGCGCGATATGGGCCTTGTATTGCCAGACGGGAGCTTTGAATTGGCTGCATTTTTTGTCGGCGGCAAATTCAGGGTCTGGGGTGTCGCCGCCGTGGCAATAAGGGTAGCCAAAGTGTTCACCGTTAGCTGACCATTGGTTCAACTCATCGGCCGGTTGATCGTCGCCTAAGTAGTCGCGGCCATTGTCATTAAAAAATAACGCATTCGTGCTAGGTTGCCAGTCAAAGCCCACGGTGTTTCTAATGCCACGGGCGAGGATTTCCATGTCGCTGCCATCGGGGTTTAAGCGCACTAGCGAGGTGTAAATGTCCTGCTCAGGATTGCAGATATTGCAGGGCGCACCGACTGCCGTGTACAGTTTGCCGTCAGGGCCAAAACGTAGGTATTTCCAGCCATGATGCTTGTCGGATGGGAATTTGTCGTAAACTACAACGGGGGTAGGTGGTTTGTCTAAATGTTCGGTGATTGCGTCGAACCGCAAAATACGGTTGATAGCGGCGACATATAGCGCACCATTTTTATAAGCAACGCCGTTGGGCATGGAGAGGCCACTGGCGATAAGTTGGTGCGGTTCGGCAATGCCGTCATTGTCAATGTCGCGCACCGCATAGACCTTGCCTTCCTTTCCCGTGCCAATAAAAACCACACCGTTATCGCCTAGCGCCAAACTACGGGCATTAGGGAGGTCATCCGCATAAACGGACACCATAAAGCCCGCCGGGACATGCAGTTGTTTGATAACTTCTGTGTGGGTATTTAAGGCACAAGCGGTGTGTGCTGTTAATAGAAATAAGGGTGCTAGGGTGGCTTTTAATAACTTCATGACAATAACCTCCGTTAATAAACTTTAAACTATATTATCACTCTGATGATGATTGAATTGGTTTATTCAATCCCCATGACAGGGTTTATTCGACAACTTAATTTAAGGCTTTTACCATGATGCGTATATTTCTTTTTTTGGCAACCAATGTCGCGATAATGGTTGTCATCACGATTGTTTTTAGTTTGTTAGGATTAAGGGGGACTTTAGATGCCCAAGGTATCAATCTTGATCTTAATTCATTATTAATAATATCTGCTGTTATTGGCATAACCGGTTCGTTTATGTCGTTGGTAATGTCCAAGTGGTCAGCCAAACAGGCGATGGGTGTCCAGGTTATCATCCAACCACAGAACCAAACCGAACGCTGGTTGCTTGATGTCGTCACTAGGCAAGCGCAACAAGCGGGTATCGGTATGCCGGAAGTAGGTGTTTTTGACACGCCGGATGCTAATGCGTTTGCTACCGGCATGAACAGGAATAATGCCTTGGTTGCGGTCAGCACCGGTTTGCTGCAAAGCATGAACGCGGATGAAGTGGAAGCCGTGGTCGGCCATGAAATTACCCATGTGGCCAATGGCGATATGGTGACCATGGCGTTGATGCAAGGTGTGATCAACACGTTTGTGTACTTTTTTGCAACCGTTATCGGTTATGTTGTAGACCGTGCGATATTCAAAACTGAACGTGGTTATGGGCCGGCTTATTACATCACCCAGATGCTTGCCCAGATTGCGCTAGGGATTCTTGCCAGTTTACTGGTCATGTGGTTTTCCCGCCGTCGGGAATTCAGGGCGGATGCCGGTGGTGCGAAATTGGCGGGCAGGGAGAAAATGATTGCCGCCTTACGGGCGTTACAACGGGCACATGACGCGCCAGAATTGCCCGGACAGTTGGCGGCGTTCGGCATTAACGGTGGCAGCGTAAGCAAATTGTTTATGAGCCATCCTCCGTTGGCAGAACGCATTGCCGCATTAGAAAATAATCGTTGATTTACTTGATTGTTGCCGGACAGCACGCGCTGTCCGGCTTACGTTATTAATGTTAAACTGGGCGCTTTTTAAACGATCCTTAAAACGCCTTGTCGCCACTCAGCCTTTATATACACATTCCCTGGTGCATAAAAAAATGCCCTTATTGCGATTTTAATTCGCATGCCATTAAGGCCGACACCCCTGAAGCGGCCTATATCAATGCCTTATTGGGGGATTTGGCCAAAGATATTCGGCTATATGGCATTACCCGCCCAATAACCAGTGTTTTTGTTGGAGGGGGTACGCCTAGTTTGTTCGCACCTGAATCTATCGACCGTTTACTGCACGGCATCGGCCAACAACTTGAATTGCAAGAAGGCTTGGAGATTACGATGGAAGCGAACCCCGGCACATTTGAAAGCCAAAAATTTGCGGAGTTCAGGGCATTGGGCATTAGCCGGCTGTCTATCGGCATACAAAGCTTTAATGAGCTTGTATTAAAACGGCTCGGGCGTGTCCATTCGGCGGGAGAAGCCATCCGTGCTGCTGAGATTGCGCACCAGGCAGGCTTTGAGAATTTCAATATAGATTTAATGTTTGGCTTGCCTGGTGCAACGTCTAAGAGTAATAGGCTGGATATAGAAACGGCCATCGGTCTTAAACCTAAGCATATTTCTTACTATCAATTAACGCTAGAGCCGAATACTTATTTTCATAAGTTTCCTCCTAAGCTACCTAATGATGAGGCAAATTTTGTTACCCAACAAAACGCCCGAACACTTTTGGCAGATTATGGCTATCAGCAGTATGAGGTTTCAGCTTATAGCCAGTTGGGTTTTCAATGCGCCCACAACCTGAATTACTGGCGGTTTGGCGATTATTTGGGGATTGGCGCAGGCGCGCACGGGAAAATAACCCAAGCGCTACCACATGCTATTGTCCGTACCGTTAAGCCTAAAAGCCCCGAACACTATTTAAGCAGTACGCATAAACAAGATGGTGCTACGGCTATTTCGGGTAACGATCTGCCTTTGGAATTTGTTATGAACCATCTCCGCCTTAAGCGGGGTTTTACCTTGGCCGCTTACCAGTCAGCAACAGGCCTTACCCCTGATACGTTAGAGCCAATGTTGTCGGCTTGTTTGGCGCAGGGTCTAATAATTTATCAAGAGCATCATTATGCTTGTACGGCGCAGGGCTGGAATTTTCTTGATAGTATTCTGGAAAAATTTTTGTCTTAACCAAAATGCTTTAAGCTTTGCGGATTGGGACTGAATAAAATCTGCAGTTAGGTGCGGTTTTTTGTCACTATCTTGTCAGGTTGGTCAGCTATTATCGATAAGGACTTAGTTTAGGTGGTTTAAGTTTATATAAATTACTTTTTATTATCGGCATGTTATGGCTTATAGATATTATTAAGTGTAATCTTTTTATTTTGGTACATAATATGCGTATATCTTGGATTGCTTGGCGCTAAAAATAAAGCGGATAAGGGCAAAATCCGCGTATTTTTAATCAAAAGCCTTCATTTATTAATCTATCCTATTTTATGCTTGATTATCAAAGAGATTTTATTGCTTATGCGCTGGACTGTGGCGTACTAAAATTTGGCGAATTCATATTGAAATCGGGTCGTAGCAGCCCCTATTTTTTTAATACCGGTTTGTTTAATACAGGCGCTAAATTGGGGAAATTAGGGGGCTTTTATGCCCAAGCATTGTTGCAATCCGGCATTAAAGCAGACATTCTTTATGGGCCGGCTTACAAAGGAATCCCCTTAGTTAGTGCCACTACCATTGCTTATGCGCAAATGACAGGCCGAGATATGCCTTTTGCGTTTAACCGTAAAGAATCCAAGGATCATGGCGAAGGTGGATTGTTGGTGGGGGCGGTGCTACAAGGTAATGTGGTCATCGTTGACGATGTGATTTCGGCCGGCACATCGGTTAGAGAGTCTGTTGAGATTATAAAAAACACCGATGCAACCCCCGCAGGCGTTATTTGTGCATTAGATAGGCAAGAAAGGGGGCAAAATGCGGTCTCTGCTATTCAGGAAGTTATTGAATGCTTTGGCATGCCGGTTGTTTCCATAATATCATTAGCGACTATTGTTGATTATTTAACCGATATTGGCGCCAATGCTGAAATAAACGCGATAGTGGACTATCAGTCTCGCTATGGTGTTTAATCCGGCTATTTTCGAAAAATAACACGCGTTAATCTAGCAGTTATTAAGATATAAACTACAATTACCCGACAATCGATTTACTTTAAGAGTGCTATTAACAAAAGGCTTGCCATGAGGAACTTGGAATTTAAAGAAAAAATGCACGAATATTCGTTGTGGCGTGCAAATTTAATACAATCCATAGAAATGTACCACCAATGGCTCAACCGCTATGGTTTAAACGATGCTCACAGTACTAATAGTATTTTAAATATTCTCACTGACCTCAAAAATGACCGCATCACCTTAGCGTTTGTTGCTGAGTTTTCGCGTGGTAAGACTGAGCTGATTAACGCCATGTTTTTTGCCGAAACTGGTGTAAGGCTACTCCCGTCTTCACCTGGGCGGACGACCATGTCGCCGACCGAGATTTTTTATGATGAAAAAGGCGGTAGCTACGTCCAACTATTGGATATTGATAGCCGTCTTGAAGATATTTCTTTAGCCGAATTGAAACAGCACCCTGGACGATGGTCACGGTTTGACTTGGATTGCGATTCGCCCACGCAAATGCAAGGTGTATTTAAGGAGCTTATCGCCACTAAAATGGTGGATAGGGAGTATGCGGATAAGCTTGGATTATGGGACGAGCAGGATGCGGTGTCGCGCGGTGTTGCTATTCCTCAGCAGGTAGAAATACCTTGTTGGCGGCATGCACTCATCAGCTTTCCGCATCCTTTATTAAAAGAAGGGTTGGCGATTATTGATACGCCTGGATTGAATGCATTGGGTTCTGAGCCGGAATTAACGTTAAGTTTACTACCTAGTGCCCAAGCCATTTTTTTTATACTGGCGGCAGATACTGGGGTCACCAAGAGCGATCTGGAGATATGGCTGACACATATTAGCCGGGCGCGTAGCGGCAAGACCCAAGGCTTGGCAGTGGTCATGAATAAAATTGATGCCATGTGGGACGATCTTGCCGGAACCAATACCTATGATGCGTCGATTAAATCGCAGATCAAAGCATCTGCGGCTATTTTAAAAATAAATGAGGATTCAATTTTCCCAGTATCAGCTAAGCAGGCATTGCTGGCAAAGGTAAAGGGGGACGCTGAGCTGCTCGAAAAAAGTTTGTTGCCACCGTTAGAAAATTACCTAGCTGTTGATATATTAAAACAAAAACGTAACATCATGATGGACACTGTAGGGCGTGATGTGGGGGTCTTAGTTAATGGCTCGTTTAATTTAGCCAGCTCGTCATTGCATAATGCAGAAGAACAACTTGAGGAATTCAAAAAAGTTGACTTCCAAAATCAGGATATGACTGGCAAATTAATGGCCGAAACCCGTGATAAGCAAAATCAGTACATGGCCAATGTTGAAAATTTTCAGTCTAGCCGTCGGGTTTTTATTGTCCAGGCCAAAATGCTTATTGATTCCTTTGCGGAAGAAAGGGTCGATGAGGTTCTTGATAATGCTAGGCATGAGATTTCAAAAAGCCTGACAACTTATGGAATGAAACAAAACATACGGAAGTTATTTGATGAATTGCGTGATTTATTACAAAACTCTATCGATATTACCAATGAAACACGCCGACTGGTAATGGCAATACACAAAAAGTTTAGGGACGAATACGGCTTTACTGGAATTGAACCACAACTGTTTTCTATTAAACAATATCAGATTGAACTGGAACAGATTTTTGATGAAGGCGAAGCGTTCCGGTCTAGCGCTAAAGTTACTATGACTGAACAGCATATTGTTGTCACCAAGCTTTATAACACCTTAATCTCCAAGGCTAAGGATGTTATCGAGCAGGCACATACGGATGCTATAACTTGGAGTAATGGTGCATTGACGCCTTTAATGCATCAAATTAAAGAGCGGAAGAAGCAAATTGAGGGGCGTTTGCAGATGTTAAGAAAAATTAACGACTCTAAGGGGACTGTTGCTGAAAATATCTTGGCGCTGGAGGCGGAATTGGTGCCGCTGAAACAACAGCGTGACGAACTTTCTGTTATGGTTAAGGCAATGCAGCTAGATACTTATTCGTCAAATAAGCTTTAGCAAAATCAAGGCAATAGTGAAGCCAGTAGACGAAGGCAGGGGGCGTCTACTGGCTTTTAATGTGTATCCTTCCTGAAAATTAAATCCCAGACGCCATGCCCCAAGCGTATGCCACGCTGCTCAAATTTTGTCAACGGGCGGTATTCGGGCCGCAAACAATAATTTCCGGTAGCACTGGTGTTGGTCAGAAAATCTCCTGCCGATAAGACCATTAACATCGCTTCTGCATAATTTTGCCAATCGGTTGCGGCATGAAAATATCCTCCTACAGTTAATTTCTTAACCAATAAACCGACAAAGCCAAAACTAACAATCCGGCGTTTATGATGCTTTTTTTTTGGCCAGGGGTCAGGGAAAAACAAATGTACGCCGGCGAGGCTATGGTCAGGTATTTTTTGTTCCAAAATTTCGATTGCATCGTGACAATAAATCCTGACATTACTTAGTTTTTGCTGGTCGAGTAACATCATTAAATGCCCAACCCCCGGTTTATGAACTTCTATACCGATATAGTCGTTATCAGGATTAGCCGCTGCCATTTTTGCCAAGCTTTCGCCGTTGCCAAAACCAATTTCAACAATCAATGGGGCACTGCGTCCAAATAGCGCGGTAAAGTCGTACTCTGCTTTAGGATCCAGACAATAGGTGTTCCAGTGATTATCCAGCGCAAACAGTTGTCCCGTGGTTAGGCGGCCTTGGCGACGGATAAAACTACGGATTCTGCTAGGGGCATTTTTTTCAGGTAACGACATAGAAGCTATTTAAAGGGGCAAGAGAGGTGCGGTGGACGTCTCTGTGATTAATTGTGGTAAAAAATCTTGATCAGTGCTAGAAAAATAAGCCATCTATAGGTGATGATGCCGATGCAAAGCGTTTTCTTGGCATGCGTCCTGCTAAAAATGCTTCCCTACCCGCCTCAATGCCTTTTTTCATCGCCGATGCCATCAATATGGGATTTTTTGCAGCGGCAATTGCGGTGTTCATTAATACACCAGCACAGCCTAATTCCATCGCAATTGCGGCATCGGATGCCGTGCCAACACCAGCATCAACTAAAATAGGTACGCTGGCATTTTCAACAATTGTCAAGATATTGTAGGGATTACGGATGCCTAATCCTGAGCCAATGGGCGCGGCAAGTGGCATAACCGCAACGCAGCCGATCTCTTCCAAACGCTTGGCGGCAATTGGGTCATCATTGGTATACACCATGACGTCAAAGCCATCTTTCACTAGTAATTCAGCTGCTATGAACGTTTCTGCCACATCAGGAAATAAAGTCTTTTGGTCGGCTAACACTTCCAGCTTAACCAGTTTATGCCCATTTAGTAATTCCCGCGCCAGACGGCAAGTCCGAACCGCCTCATCGGCAGTGTAGCAGCCGGCAGTATTGGGTAGAATGGTATATTTATCGGGTGAAATAACATCCAGTAGGTTAGGCTCGCCTGGATTTTGGCCAATGTTAGTGCGCCGGATCGCCACGGTAACAATTTCTGCACCACTGGCTTCAATGGCTAGCCGTGTTTCTTCCAGGTCTTTATATTTGCCGGTGCCGACCAACAACCGCGAATGATAGGCGACACCTGCGATGAGAAAAGAATCATCTTGGCCGCCGCCAATGGCATGGACAATTTCCAGATGATCAGAGGCTTGCAATGATTGTGTTTCGTATTGATTAAATGGCAATATTTCTTTATTTAATTCGACCGCGATTTTTTTGCCGGTTAAGCCCAGATCAGCAATTAAATCGACAACATGACAATCGGTTGCGCATTCGTGCGGCTCACCGTTGACGTAGATGATCATAATGTCAAGCTCCTGCTGGTACCTACAGTTCTGCGTTTTTGTACGGCGTTGGCTAAACTTCTTAACAGGGGTAAGGTATCATCCCACGACAAACAAGCATCGGTTATGCTTTGTCCGTAAACTAAGGGTTGGCCCTCCATAACTTTTTGGCTGCCTGCTTTAAGATGGCTTTCAATCATGACGCCCATAATACGTTGATCGCCATTAGCAATTTGCCCACCGACATCTTCACCGACTATCAGTTGCCGCTGGCATTGCTTTAAGCTATTGGCATGACTGAAATCAATCATGATATTGGCTTTTAAGTCGGCTTTTTTCAAGCCTTCTGCTACCTGCTCGACACTGACGGCATCATAATTGGGTCGATCATTGCCGCCCCGCAAAATAATATGCACGTCTTCATTGCCGGTTGTTGAAAAAATCGCAGAATGCCCTGCTTTGGTCAACGATAAAAAATGGTGCGGGCTCATGGCGGCGCCGATTGCGTCAATGGCAATTTTTATCGTGCCGTCCGTCGAGTTTTTAAAGCCAATAGGGCAAGAGACTCCCGATGCCAGTTCACGGTGTCCCTGGCTTTCAGTGGTTCTTGCGCCAATTGCTCCCCAAGCAATCAGGTCAGATATATATTGCGGTGAAATCAAATCCAAGTATTCGGTGGCTGCCGGTACGCCTAAGTCATTGACGTCCAGTAATAATTGTCTAGCAACCCGCAAGCCTTTGTTGATGTTAAAACTAGAATCTAGGTCAGGGTCGTTAATCAAGCCTTTCCAGCCCACGGTAGTGCGGGGTTTCTCAAAATAAACACGCATAACGATTAATAAATCGTCTTTTAATTCATCACTAATAACTTTTAAGCGTTGCGCATATTCTTTGGCGGCTTCGGGGTCATGGATAGAGCACGGCCCTACCACAACTAGCAAGCGGTCATCTTGGCCGGTTAATATGTTATGGATAGCCGCCCTTGCCTTTAGCGTGGTTTGCGCAGCTGCTTCGCTAATGGGTATCTCATCGTGAACCTGGATTGGCGCAATAACTTCTTTAATCTCACAAATTCTCAAATCATCAGTGTTGTATTTTGTTTGCATCATAGCTACCAAGCTGTTGCTTTGTTACAGGATTAACATTAATTTTTAGCATTTTAACTGTTTTCATGATTTTTTTGTTAGTTTTTGCGGTTCTTGGTTAGCTGTTACGCGGCTCTCTTTTTAGAGAATTTTAAAAAACTGTAGCTAAATGCTGCTTGAGGATCATCATCAATATCTTCCCTTTCCACTTCTAGCCAATCTGCGCTATTCCAAACAGGAAAAAAAGTGTCGCCCTGAAATGCCTTTTTTATTTCGGTGATATAAAGCATATCAGCACGCGGCAGCATGGATTCATACAGGCTCGAACCACCAATAACAAAAATTTCAGGCGCCTTTTGGCACGCATTTGCCAATGCGGCATCGGGATCATTAAAAACTAAACAACCCGTTTGTTGGTAGGCGGGATCCCTGCTGATGATAATGTTAGTCCTGCCAGGTAAAGGGTGGCCAATAGACTGATAGGTTTTTCTGCCCATCAAGATAGGGGCACCCATTGTTATTTGTTTAAATTTTTTAAGGTCTGCGGATAAATGCCAGGGCATTTGATTGTTTAAGCCAATGACCCGATCGTTTGCCATCGCGACAATAACTGATATTTTCATTTTAATGCACGGTTTGCTTTGCTATTCTTTGGAATAATTAACTGTAAGCGAAGCATCATACTATGAAACAAATTCTGGTTGTATTTACGGGCGGCACTATCGGCTCAACAGTGACCGAAGGCACTATCAATACGGCAAACACCATGCCATTTAAATTATTGCAGCAGTTTCAACAGCACTATCCCAAGCATCAACAGATCAGTTTCACCACGCTCGAGCCGATGGCAATTTTAAGTGAAAATATAGCACCCGCTTTTTGGAAAATACTGATTGATACAGTGGAAGCTGCTGGTCCTGAGCAATATGATGGCGTTATCATCACCCATGGGACTGACACGCTCAGCTATACAGCAGCGGCATTAAGTTTTTATTTTCATGCGTTAAGAGTGCCGATGCTGTTAGTTTCCAGCGATTACCCTTTGGATGATCCTAGAGCGAATGGATTGGAAAATTTTGTCTGTGCGGTTGAGTTTATTGTTAAGGAAAATCTACCAGGTGTGTTTGTGCCGTACCGCAATCCGCAGCAACTTACCCAACTGCATAAAGGCACACGCCTTGCCTCTTGTTTGCAATTAAGTGGTGATTTTATCAGTGTGCAAGGCAGAAGCTATATGCAGTTTGAAAATGATCGGTTTTCCTTGCTGAATCCCGTCGGCAACCAAACACACGATAGCATCGGGCCGCTTAGAGCCTTTTTTTCTGAACGCATTTTATTGATACGGCCTTACCCAGGATTGGATTACCGTATGTTTAATCTAGCGGAGGTCGATGTCGTTCTACATGATTTATACCATTCAGGCACTGCCTGTGTCTCAGAGCAATGGGGTGAAAACCATTCGTTACTTAAGTTCATAGGGCATTGTAAGTCCCATGCCATTAACGTTTATCTTGCGCCTGCCCATCAATCGCCCAATGCGTATCAAAGCACCCGCTTTTTAGTAGAACGGGGTGCGGTTATGGTCTGGAATATGTCTATAGAGGCGGCTTATGTGAAATTGGCATTGGCTTACGGCAACTTTACTGACAGAGAAAAAATCATAGCTTTCATCAACAGCGATATTGCGGGTGAGCACGTTTAAAACAATTTGCTAGCCAATGTCATGCTGGGTGATTTAAACATTATTTGGAGAAGGTTTTCGGTGCTTGTGCAGTAGGCTTTTTAAAGACAAAAATCGGCTGTCACCAAAGCGTGTTTTACAAGCATAATGGGTTTGATAATCTGCCATTGACCGCCTAATCACTTCATGGGCTTCGTCACGCCCATACACGTGGGTTATTTCGCAGCTACTGGCCTCGCCTGGCAGGCTTTTATAAGTAAGGAAATAGTGCTTAAGGCGATTAATATAGGATACAGGGCAGTCTGATACGTCATTCCATTGCCGGTAAAACTCATCACCCTTCATGACGGCAATAATCTTGTCATCGGCTTCGCCTTTATCTAACATGCGAAAGCCTCCGATAGGGATGGCTTGGAGAATAATATTGCCATGGGTCACACTGCGTTCGCTTAGCACACAAATATCGAGAGGATCACCATCGCCTTTGGCTACGGTTTTTCCTGATTTTAAGGCAGCAAACTCAGCAATCCTTTCTGCACAATAGGTTTGTGGAATAAAGCCATAGAGTGTAGGGACGGTATTCGAAAACTTTTGTGGCCTGTCAATTTTAAGATAGCCTGTAGTTTTGTCTATTTCATATTTAACAGTATCGGACGGAACTATTTCTATAAATGCAGTGACAATAGCCGGCGCATTATCGCCTGGATGAATACCATGCCAAGGGTGAGCTTTATGCTGTATGTTCATTTTATTGTGGATTTTTTCCTAAAAGGTTTTTGTAAGTAGTCAATCTTTAATTGTTTGTCAGTTGGCAATAGTATTGTATTTGGGGTAGCGGGTGATGGTGCTCGCGTGATAATCAGATAAACCAGATCTGTGAGTTAAATTTGTATGTTGATAAAAAGAGATGCTGAAATTCCCTTGCGGACAAATAATCCAACGGGACAAGAAGATGCCCTAAGATTAAGTGCAGCAAGGGTAATCCCGATGGCGGCAATTTCTTGTAAGTACGTTAATGTGGGTGGCAAATTAATTGTCAGCGTTATTTACATGCACTATATCAAATACCGTGCCGCGAACAGCCGTGACTTTAACCTTGGTGTTAATGTCGCAGTCTTTGCCATGCACTTTCCAGATAGAGTCGTCGACTTTTATTTTGCCTTCACCATTTTCTATCGCTTCATACAGATTAAAAACACGGCCTATATATTGGGCGCCGCGTTTGTTCAGTAAGGGGTGGTCTGATGTTACGATATTTTTTTTAGCAAAAAATTTCCACGCCATAATGGCGGTAATCGATAATACAGAGAACAAGGCGGTCTGTATTTCTACGCTGATTGATGGAATTAACCCAACCATACACCCCGTCACTACTGCGGCTGCCGCCATCCACAAAAAGAAAAAGCCCGTCACAAGTATTTCCAGCACTAAAAAAACAAGTGCAAATACCCACCAATACCAAAACACAAGTTCAAACTCGCTCATAATATAACCTCTTATGCGCTTGGTGCGGAACCGTTCTTGTTCAGGGCTGCTTTCGCCAGTTCAGTAATTCCACCTAATGCGCCGATAACGCTGGATGATTCCAGTGGCATAAAAATAAGCTTGCTGTTATCAGCCGAAGCAATGCCTTTTAAAGCCTCGATGTATTTTTGGGCGACGAAATAGTTGATGGCCTGTATGTCACCTTTACCAATCGCTTCTGAGACCATCAAAGTTGCCCTTGCTTCCGCTTGTGCTAACCGTTCACGTGCATCCGCATCGCGGTAAGCGGCTTCTTTTCGGCCTTCGGCATCCAGAATCGCGGCTTGCTGCGCACCTTCGGCGCGTAAAATTTCCGATTGCCGTAAGCCTTCCGCTTCAAGTATTGACGCGCGTTTTAGGCGTTCAGCCTTCATTTGTCTGCCCATTGCTTCGACTAGGTCTTTAGGCGGGGCGATGTCTTTTATTTCAATACGCGTCGCTTTAATACCCCAGGGCGTTGTGGCGTCATCAACAACAGTAAGCAGTCTGGCATTGATGTCGTCGCGTCGGGACAGCAATTCATCCAGATCCATAGAACCCATGACGGTACGGATATTGGTCATCACCAGATTTAAAATGGCCCAGTCAAGCTTACTGACTTCATAAGCCGCCTTGGCTGCATCCATCACTTGGTAAAAAACGACGCCATCGACGGTGACCATGGCATTATCTTTGGTAATCACTTCTTGTGAGGGTACATCCATGACCTGCTCCATCATGACCATTTTTCTGCCGATATTGTCAATGATAGGGATGATGATGTTCAGCCCCGGCGTGAGCGTGTTGGTATATTTGCCAAACCGTTCAACTGTGTATTCCATGCCTTGCGGCACTGATTTGACGCTCATAAATACCAATAAGATAGCAAAAACAAGTAATACTAAAACAAATATACCAAAGCCGCCCATGGAGCCTCCGATTGATAATGAATGAAAAGCTCAAATGAGCTTTGGCACGAAAGTGCCTTGTTATTACAATGTACTGCGATAAATTATAGGTTCTGAATCATAAATGATTCAGAAAATTACTTATACAATGATTAAAATGGTGAAGTTATGTCCATGCTATTTCAAAAAGCATGGGTAATACAGTACTTCTTTTTTCAACCAACACTTAATTAGGTATGTATATGATAACAGCCGCTTTCGATTTAGCCTTGTGGACAGTCCTTTTCTTTATTGTTGGAATGATTAAACCCAAGTGGCCTTTATTTTTCCTAAAAAAACCCGACCGGTTTCTTATTGTAGTGATTACCACTGTCCTTGTGATGGTAACTTTCACGCTGTGGGGGGAAGGCAACCGCCGTGAAAAAGCTGAGCTGGAAGCCAAAAATGCACCGCCAAAAACGATTGCTCCGCCAGCCGCTGCGCCTGTGCCGGTCCCTCAAAATAAGTAGCTTTAACACATCAACATCTAGGGGCAGTGAAGACACAGGACATCGGAAGACTGCCCTTTTGGATGCGCAGGGTCTCGTCCACGGCATTCCTATGTGTTTGTGTCCAGTCCTTGGGCTTGTCTGTCCGCATGATATGAAGACCTAACCATCGGCGCACTAGCGACCTGTTTAAAGCCTAAGCTTTTTGCAAGTGCGCCATACGCATCAAACTGTTCTGGCGTAATATAGTTTTTAACGGGCAAATGGGCTTTGCTAGGTTGCAAATATTGGCCTAGCGTCAGCATCGAACAGCCGTGAGCCAGCAAATCCTTCATCACCTGACGCACTTCTTCTGGTTCTTCGCCTACCCCTAGCATTAAACCGGATTTAGTCGGTACCTGCGGTTGTGCGGCGTTAAAACGGCGCAATAAATTTAGCGAACCTAGGTAGTCCGAACCTGGGCGCACCTGCTTATACAGCCTAGGTACAGTTTCCAGATTGTGGTTAAACACGTCACAAGGTTGCTCTGCAAGCAGGGCGACCGCTTTGTCGATACGGCCACGAAAATCAGGGACTAGAATTTCTATTTTAGTGGTCGGCGTTTGTTGGCGGATTTTTTTGATGCAGTCGGCAAAATGGGCGGCACCGCCATCCCTTAAATCGTCCCGATCCACTGAGGTGATAACAACGTATTTTAACGCCATTGCTTCGATGGCATTGGCCAAATGCTGTGGCTCGTCTTTATCCAATGGCAGTGGCTTGCCATGCGCAACATCGCAAAACGGACAGCGGCGGGTGCATAAGTCGCCCATAATCATGAATGTTGCCGTGCCATGCTGGAAGCATTCGCCTAGATTGGGGCAAGCGGCTTCTTCACAGACAGTGTGCAAGCGGTGTTCGCGCAATAATTGTTTGATGCGGGTGGTTTCGTCGTTGGCCGATATTTTTACGCGTATCCAGTCAGGTTTGCGTAAGGCGGTTTCGGGCTGTTCCACTTTTATTGGGATACGTGCAAGTTTTTCGCTGCTGCGCTGGTGGGATTCTGGAGTGGAACGGGAAGGTGCCTGATAGGTCATTGTGGTATATGTGAGGTAATGGCTTGAATTAGCCGGTCAGCGAGTTCAGCGGTGTTGATGGTGACGCCCAGATCGGCGAGCTGGGTGACTTTTAGCCCAGAATAACCGCAAGGGTTAATGGCATCAAACGGGCGCAAATCCATATTGTTATTTAAACTCAGGCCATGATAGCTGCAATGGTTTTTGATGCGTAGCCCTATCGAGCCGATTTTTTTGCCATCAACATAAACCCCCGGCGCGTCGGCTCTGGAAATCGCGCTAATACCGTAGCAGGCCAGAGTTTCAATCATAGTTTGCTCCAAAAGGGTCACCAGTTGGCGGATATTGATAGCGAGGCGGTTAATATCCAGCAAAGTATAAACTACCAATTGCCCAGGCCCGTGATAAGTGACTTGGCCGCCACGGTCGGACTGGATCACCGGAATGTCGGTGCTGACGCTCAACAAATGCTCACGCTTGCCATTTAATCCCAATGTGTAAACAGAAGGGTGTTCGACCAGCCATAGTTCATCAGGTGTTACCGTGCTGCGTGTGCGGGTGAATTCCTGCATAGCTTGCCAAGTGACTTGATAGTGCTGGGAGCCAAAATGACGGACGATGACGGGCATTAACCGATAGGTTGCTTTAGTGGTGGTTGGCAATTATGCTGGTTTATCTGCATTGCCTTCCTTTTACAGGTTCTGATGGCGTTATTACAGCGCCATCAGAACATGCGGATGGTCGGTCAGATCCTGATAAATTGCATCCAGCTGCTGTTTGCTGGTGGCCTCTATCATGACGGTGACCGCCAAATAATTGCCGTCTTTACTGGGGCGGGTCTTGACTGAGTTTTCGCTCAAATCAGGTGCATGGCGCCGGACGATTTCGATAACCAGCAAATCGAGTTCAATGTGGGTTTTGCCCATTGCTTTAACGGCAAATTGGCAAGGAAATTCCAACAGGGTCTCTTCGCTCATAAGGATTGTTTATAGGCTTGAAAAAATTGGTTCATGGTACGCCACATAGGGCCGGGCTTTCCATCCGCTACAAGCGTGCCGTCCAGTTCAATGACCGGCACGATCTCTCGCGTCGAACTGGTCACCCAGATTTCGCTGGCGGACTGCAATTGCGCTAAGGAAATAGGTGCTTCACGGCAGGTTATGGCGTTTTGCCGGGCGATGTCAATGATCACGTCGCGGGTAATGCCGGGCAGGATGGCGTTGTCTTTAGGCGGCGTAGCGAGTATGTCGTCGATGACGACAAAAACGTTGCTGGCAGCGCCTTCGCTGACCATGCCGTTTTTGATTAAGATAGCTTCGCCGCTACCTTGTTCCAGTGCCTCTTGGCGATGCAGGATATTTGCCAATAAGGCAATTGTTTTCAGATTGCAAAACTGCCAGCGGCTGTCGTCGATTGTCACGGCTTTAATGCCGGTGTTCTGGCCTGCAAACGGGGCAATATCTGAACACATGACAAATACGGTAGGCTGGATACCCTCGGGAAAACCGTGGTCGCGCTTAGGGGCGACCCCTCGGGTGATTTGCAGATAGATATACTGGTTTTTGCTGGCATCAAGCAGGGGGGCAAAGATAGCTTGCCATTGCTCGCGGCTGTATGGGTTAGCCAAACGGATGCCGTTTAGGCTATTTTCCAAGCGTTGAAAATGGTCTTGTAAGTGAAACAGCTTGCCATAATAGCTCGGAATGACTTCGTAGATGCCATCGCCAAATAAGAATCCGCGGTCAAGCACAGATATTTTGGCGTCCGCTAGCGGCAGATACTGGCCGTTTAGATAAACAGTTTTATTTTCCATCATCAGATTTTTCCATCATCATCAAAATGCCGTCATAGAGCCTGCGGCCTATATTGCCTTGTTCTATGGTTTTTAACGCGATTAAGTCGCGGGTAAAAAGGGGTTCATTTTTTAGTGTAACGCTAACAGAGCCATGTTTTTCACCTTCACTGACCGGTGCGGTAATTTTTTTGTCAATATTGATTTCCGCTTTAAGGTCATTGTAATGCCGCCGAGGGATGGTGACATACATGTCTTCTGTCAAACCCAACGGAACGGTTTGGTCATCGCCTTTCCATACCCTGGCTTCACTTAAAGCAGTTTTGCCTTGGTAGAGTTTATGGGATTCAAAAAAACGGAAACCATAGTTCAATAAGGTTTGGTTCTCATTGGCACGGGCATTGGCGCTTCTTGCCCCCATCACCACGGAAATAAGCCGCATATCTTCTCTAAGCGCCGATGCAACCAAACAATAGCCTGCATCATCAGTGAAGCCGGTTTTTACACCATCCACGGATTCATCACGGGAAAGCAGCTGATTACGGTTATGTTGGGTGATTTTGTTGTAAGTGAATTCTTTTTGGGAAAACCAAGGGTAGTAATTGGGGAATTCCCTGATTAATGCGCTGGTAAGCGTCGCTAAATCACGTGCGGTGGTGTAGTGGTCTTCAATTGGCAAGCCGTCGCTATTTTTAAAATGGCTGTTAGTCATGCCTAAACGGGCGGCGTGTTGGTTCATCATTTCGGCGAATGTTTCTTCGCTACCGGCGACATGCTCAGCTAAAGCGACACTGGCATCATTACCCGACTGGATGATGACCCCTTTGAGTAAATCTTCAATTTTGACCGGCTTGTTGACTTCAACAAACATCCGCGAGCCTGATGTTTTCCATGCTTTTTGACTGATGTCGGCAAAATCGTCCAAATGTAGGTGGCCATTGCTGATTTCCCTAAACACGACATAAACCGTCATGATTTTAGTGAGGCTGGCTGGCGCTAGTTTGGTGTCGGCATTGCTTTCGGCTAATATTTTGCCAGTATGGTAGTCCTGTAAAATATAAGCGGTGGCGGCAATAGTAGGTGGCGGTGGCGTTGTGATTTCAGTTTCTTCTGCATTTGCTGGAAAAATGGCAATCTGCAAAATTAACAATAGAAGTGGCGCAAAGGCTTTAGGAAGTGTCATGCTTTTTTTGGTGGGTGGGCTCAATAAAACAGGGGTCTATTGTACCATGACGATGAGGTTTTGTTGGCTTTCTTGAAGGGTCGGGAAGATGTGGCCCACAACCAACAAATGAACTGGGCGGCCCCAGTATGGCCTGTAAGCCACGTTGGGGCATTGTAATGGAGAATACGGAATATAAGCGTGTATGGATGGTTTAAGCGGTAAAGCGGTGTAGTGACGGGGATAGGCGTTTGGGCTGTTTTTTAGCCTGGTTGGTCACTATGGATTTGTGATAAAGCTTGATTATCGCTGATTGGTTTGATTTCAACAGAACCTGTGCCGACTTTTTGAATGCCTAGCTCTTTAGCGGCGGCGTAAGATAAGTCCATCACCCTGTTGCTATAGTAGGGGCCGCGGTCATTAATGCGGACAATAACAGTGCGGTGGTTTTTTAGATTGGTGACTTCCGCATAGGATGACAAGGGTAGCGTTTTATGGGCTGCGGTCATGGCGTACATGTTGTAGCGTTCACCTGTCGCGGTTTTTTTGCCGTGGAATTTGGGGCCGTACCATGATGCCCTGCCTAGCCTGCCATTGCTGTGTTTTACGGTGGTGAGGGAAAAGCCGGAGCGGTGCTTTGAATGGTGGCGGTGCGTTTTTGCTTTAGTATGATGTTTGGAGCCGCTGCGTTGCGCCGCTTCGGCCGTGGAAATTGAGCTTGTAAAAAAACCGCATAGCACAATAATCGAAATTGCTGATATGAGTTTGTTCATGGGAATGACCCTTTTTTATTTAAGATAGATTGGCTTAATTGATAAACGGCCATGGCATATAAGGGGCTGTGGTTATATCGGGTCAGACAATAAAAGTTGTCTAAAACCGCCCAGAGTTCTTCGCCTTGTTCTTGTTTTAATTCAAGAATTTTAACTTTAGTGTCTAAAGCTAATGGCACAGATATTTTTAAGTTGAGTGATTCTAACGTTGCAAGTCTTAAATTAGGCTTAAGGTTGTCATTTAATGCGGTTTTATAAGTTGTTCCGGTTGCGGTAAGTGGCGCGGCAACCGCTTGTCCGGTTTGCCAATGATGCTGGACAAAGTAGTTGGCAATGCTGGCAATGGCATCGGCGTTGTTGTGCCAGATGTCGCGGCGGCCGTCGTTATCAAAATCAATCGAGTAGCTTCTAAAGCTGCTGGGCATAAATTGCGGTATGCCCATCGCCCCTGCATAAGAGCCGGTGGGTTCTAAAGGGTTAAGCTGTTCGTCACGGCACAGCAGTAAAAAGTTTTCCAGTTCTGAGCGAAAAAACGGGCTGCGTGGCGGATAGGCAAAGGCGAGGGTGGACAGGGCGTCAAGCACACGGTAGTTGCCAGTGCGTTGGCCATACAGGGTTTCCACGCCGATGATGGCGACAATGATTTCTGCCGGAACGCCGTAACGATGTTCTGCCTTGGCTAAGGCGGCGGCGTTTTCTTGCCAAAATTTTACCCCGCCATTAATGCGGGCTTCGGTTATAAATATCTTGCGGTAGCGATACCAAGGCAAGCCCTCAGCAGGCGCGGCCATTTTTTTGAGGATGTCGTCTTTTATTTCGGCCGATTGGAATAGTTCATCCAGCCCGTTTTCATCAAACTGATGGTTGCTGGCCATGGTACGGATGAACTCATGGACTGGCTTGGTGTTGCTTAAATGGCTTGTGCAAGCGGAGATTAACAGGCTACAAGCAATGGCAAATGGTTTGATGGTTGTTGGGATGGGCAATGATGTCATTAGCGTGATAAGCGTTTTTTGTGGGTGTGGATGGACATCAGGATGCCAAAGCCGGCGAGCAGGGTGACAATCGACGTGCCGCCGTAACTGATGAGGGGGAGCGGGACGCCGACGACGGGAAGTATGCCGATGACCATGCCGATGTTGACAAAAACGTAAACAAAAAAGGTGAAGGCCAAGCTGCTTGCCAACAACCGGTTGTAAGTGTCCTGCGCTTGGGAGGCTATATACAGGCAACGGGCGATGATCAGCAAATACAAAACCAACAGGCCCAGGCAACCAAACAAGCCAAATTCTTCGGCAAACACGGCAAAAATAAAATCAGTTGAGCTTTCCGGTAAAAAGTCCAGCTCCGACTGGGTGCTGCCGAGCCAGCCTTTGCCGTAAATGCCGCCTGAGCCAATGGCTATCTTGGATTGGATGATGTGGTAGCCGCGGCCTAAGGGATCGGCTTCGGGATTTAAAAAAGTCAATACCCGGTCGCGTTGATAGCCGCGCATAAAATGCCAGATAATTGGTGTCAAGGCCGTCAGTGTTGCCGCAATTGCAATGATGAAGCGCCAGGATAAGCCGGCAAAAAATAACACGCCGGCACCGGAGCTGGCCACCAGCAGGGCGGTGCCCAGATCAGGCTGTTTGGCAATTAATAAGGTTGGGATAAGGATGAGGATAGTTGCGATGAAAAGCTGCTTGGTTTTAGGCGGCAGAGCGTGTTCCGCCAAATACCAGGCAATCATCATCGGCGTGGTTATTTTTATCATTTCTGACGGTTGGAAACGGAACCCGCCTAAATCCAGCCAGCGTTGTGCGCCTTTGCCGATTTGTCCCATAACCAATACGGTGATAAGCAAAAATACCCCCATGCCAAAAAGTATCGCCGAATACCGTTTAAATTGGTAGGGATTGATATGTGCCAGTGCGGTCATCAAGGCAAATGCCAAGCCGACGCGGGCGGCCTGGCGCATCAGGGTAGCCATATCTTGGCCGCCAGCGCTGTATAAAATTATAAAACTTAGCAGTGCGGTAAGGCATAAGCCAACAAATAGCGGAATATCTATATGCAGCTTTCTGAGGAGGGTGCCAATAAGGGAAGGCGGGTCAAAGTGCTCACTGCGAGTTTCTGATTTCATACGGGTATTTAATGCGCATTTTTTAAAAATTGCTTGATGACTTTAGCGGCAATGGGCGCTGCGACGGAACCACCATGGCCGCCATTTTCAGCGATCACGGCAACGGCAATTTTAGGGTCGTCGGCTGGTGCGAAAGCGATAAACAAAGCATGGTCGCGTAATTTAAAGTCGATACTATGTTCATTATATTTGGCGTTCTGTTTGATGTTGAACACTTGGGCGGTGCCGGTTTTGCCGGCAATTTGGTAATTGATGCCCAAACCAACCCTTTTCGCTGTGCCCCGTTGGCTATGGACAACGTTGATCATGGCGTCGATAACCTTAGAAACATTGTCTTCTTTTAGTGGGATAACCGCTGGTGCGGGGTGTGGGCCAGGTTGGGTCGCATGGGCGGTGACAATTTTGTTGACCAGAAAGGGCATGACGATTTTGCCTTTGTTGGCCAAGGTCGCGGTGGCCCGCGCCAGTTGTAACGGGGTCACCTGATGGTAACCTTGGCCTATGCCGGTAATCAGGGTTTCACCTGGATACCAGGCTTGTTTTTTCTGCGCTTGCTTCCATTCCCGCGAGGGTAGCAAACCTGATTTCTCGCTGACCAAGTCGATACCGGTTTTTTCGCCAAAGCCGAATTTATGCAAAAAGGTGTAGAGATGGTCTATGCCCAGGGTCGCTGCTAGGCGGTAAAAATAAACATCGCACGATTGGGTAATGGCTTCGTTCATATTAACCGAGCCATGGCCACCTTTACGCCAATCACGGTATTTGTGGCTGACACCGGGCAATTGGTAATAGCCCGGACAAAATAGTTTTTGCTGGGCGCTGATAGCGTCGTATTCGAGCCCTGCCAGCGCGACAAATGGCTTGATAGTAGAGCCGGGGGGGTAGAGGCCGCGTAAGGCACGGTTATAAAGCGGTTGGTTTTCAGATGCCTGCAATGCCTGATAAGCATCATTGCTAATGCCCACGACAAATGGGTTGGGGTCAAATCCAGGGCGGCTAACAAAAACCAGCACGCCACCCGTTTTGATGTCTATGGCAACAACAGCGCCATTGTAGTCTTCCAAGGCATCGTAAGCGGTTTTTTGCAAATCGATGTCCAATGTCAAATAGAGGCTTGCGCCGGATTCTGGCGCTGTTTCAGCTAAGGTGTTTAGGGAACGTGCTTGGACATTCGTTTCTATTTCCGCATAACCGGTCTTGCCATGCAGCTGCGTTTCATAGCTCCGTTCTATGCCGATTTTGCCAACATGCGTGGAGCCACGGTATTCGGTGACGGGCAATTCTTTTAATTCGGCTTCGTTAATACGCCCGACATAACCGATGACATGGGCGGCTAAATCGCCGTAAGGGTAATGCCTGATGAGGTGGGTCTGGATATCAACGCCAGGAAAAAAAGGCCTGACCACGGCAAATTTTGCCAGCTCGTCATCGTTCATATTAACCAGCAGCGGGGTGCTGGCGAAGCGCTTCTGGCGTTTGCGCAGCTTTTGGTAGAGTTCTATTTTTTCATTTGGGATAGCCAATGTTTTTTGCAGGCGTTCCAGGGTGTCATCCATATTGTTGATTTGTTCGGGAATCAGTTCCAAGCTGTAAGAGGGCGTGTTTTCAGCGAGGACTTTGCCGTTCCGGTCATAGATAATGCCTCGGCTTGGCACTAACGGTATGATTTTTACGCTATTTTCTTTTGCCATCGAAGCATAGTGCTCGTGACCTACGATCTGTAGATAAACCAGCCGCACAATTAGGCCAGAGGTGAGCAAGGTAATAACGATAAAGGCGGCAACAATACGTTTTAAAAATAGGCGGTTTTCTGCGGTATTGTCCTTGACAGGATAAGAAGGGGGCATGCGTCAGTTAATTTTGTTTTTTTAAGCGGACAAAGCGTAACGCGGTATGGACGAGAGGCCAGCACAGCGTACCCGTAAAAACCGGTTGCCAGAACACGCTTTGCAATTGCGCCGGATGTTGAAGGTTTTTGATAAAAAATAGCAACAGTTGCGACAACAGCAGGCAGAAAAAAATAAACAACCCTTGTTGCAGCAACGGAAATTGACGCAATCTTTTATGCAACTTAAGGCAAATATAGATAACCAGGGAGTAGGCCAAGGCGTACTGGCCCAATAACCGGCCAGTCAAAACATCGGTCAACAGGCCAAACCCCCAAGCATGAAAAATCCCTACGCGCTCAGGGAGTATGAGCGACCAATAAATCAGCGTCAGCAATACCCAGTCAGGGTTGAATGCCGCTAGCGTATCGGGCAAAGGCGCAATTCTCATGCACATGGCGAGGATGATGGTCAAAATAATGCGGCCAAAGCCATAATGGTTATTCATGAGGAGGAGGATGGCGTACGCTTTCAGTTACTGGTTTTGTGGTGAGCTGGACTGGTGTCGAGTTGCTCCAGACGATCATTAGTTCTCGATTACGGTCGAGGTTGGCAGTCGGCGTTGCGGTGATGTTGGCAAACGGCTTGTTCGGTTGCGAATTAAAATCATCGACGATAGCAACCGGATACCCCTGCGGAAAAGTTCCGCCCAGACCCGAAGTGATAAGCAAGTCGCCGGGTTTAATGTCGGCGTTACTTGGTAAATAGGGCAGTGTCAGCTTGTTCACTTCGCCGCTGCCGACCGCAATCGTCAGCAAGCCGTTACGGTTGACCTGTACAGGTATCGCGTGGTTCGGGTCGGTAATCAGCATGATTTCTGAACTTAAAGGCAATGCCCTAAACACCTGCCCGACCACGCCGTTGGCATCAAGCACGGGTTGTTGCGGATGTACCCCAAAGCGCGTGCCTTTATTGACAATAACAATATGTTCGGAAGGCAGCATGTTGACAGCCAATAACTCGGCAATCAGCACTTGTTCACCCAATTTAAAGGAGTTTTCCAATAATGCCCGTAGCCGGATATTTTCCTTTTCAAGGGCTTCAAATTTAAGGAGTTGTGTTTGCTTGATCAATTGTTCTTCGCGCAAACGTTCGTTATCTTTTTTTAAGGTTGCGTAGGAGCTGATTGAATCGGCGGCCTGGCTGATCAAAGTAGAGGGCAAATCAACAATATATTTTAGTGGGTCAATAAAAAAGGATAAGGTGGCCCGCAAGAAATCCAACTGTGGGCTTCGGTGTTCAGCCGCCAGTAGCCCGATGGAGACGATGACAGCCACAAGCAGGCGGGTGTTGATTGATGGGCCGGTGGCAAATAAAAGTTTTATAGCAAGATCCTCGGCAGTCACTCCTTGTATTGCATGATCCCTGCATCCATGCAGTCGTATCAATTAAAAATCAGGCAACCCAGATTGCTTAGGTTGCCGCCAGAATAAACGATGTTAAGGTGCTGCTTTATTCTAAGGAAAAGGTGGACACGCCTTTTTTGTCGAGCATTTCCAGAACCATGCCGCCACCCCGGGCAACGCAGGTTAAAGGATCGTCGGCAATAAATACCGGCAAGCCGGTTTCTTCAGCGATCAAGCGGTCAATGTCTTTTAGTAGTGCGCCGCCACCCGTCAAATAAATGCCCCGGTTAGCCACGTCGGCACCCAGCTCAGGCGGCGTTTGTTCCAGTGCCACTTTTACCGCGCCGACAATACCGGATAGTGGTTCTTGTAATGCTTCGAGAATTTCGTTGCTGTTTAAAGAAAAGCTGCGCGGCACGCCTTCGGCCAAATTACGGCCTTTAACTTCGATTTCAGTCACCTCACTGCCTGGGTAAGCGGTGCCAATTTCCAGCTTTATCCGTTCAGCCGTCGCTTCACCGATCAATGTGCCGTAGTTCCGGCGGACATAATTGATGATGGCATCATCAAAACGGTCGCCGCCAATCCGTACCGAATTGGAATAAACGATACCGTTAATGGAAATGACCGCCACCTCAGAGGTTCCGCCGCCAATATCCAAAACCATTGAGCCACAGGCTTCATCGACCGGCAGACCCGCGCCGATAGCCGCCGACATCGGCTCCTCAATCAGATAAACTTCGCGGGCGCCAGCCATCGCTGCGGATTCGCGGATAGCCCGGCGCTCCACTTGCGTGGATCCACAGGGTACGCAGATTAAAATGCGTGGGCTAGGCCGTAATAATTTGCTTTTGTGCACTTTTTCTATAAAAAAACGCAACATACGTTCAGTGACGGCAAAGTCGGCGATAACGCCGTCTTTCAGGGGGCGGATGGCGGTAATATTGCCCGGTGTGCGGCCTAACATCCGTTTGGCATCAGCACCAACCGCCGCGATTGTTTTGTTGCCGCGTACCTTATCTTCTTTAATGGCGACGACTGATGGCTCGTTAAGGACAATGCCTTGTCCAGGGATGTATATCAAGGTATTAGCGGTTCCCAAGTCAATAGACAAATCGTTAGAGAAAAGGCCGCGAATTCGTTTGAACATTTTTTACCTGTTTCCTTTAATGGAATAAAAATTGTAATACTGTATCAATCAAGCAGGTATTTGGGCAAGATATAAAGTATTATATTTAGACGGCTTTGTGCCCGTTGGTATTGGCTAGACAAAGCATGGCGGCAAAAGTTTGTTGTTTTTTCGCCCGCAGAAAAACAGTCCTACGAGGCCTGTTTCTGGCAATACTTTTAATTTGCGCCGTAAGGTTTTGCTCTGAAGGCAGGCCTTGCGTAATTGCTGGTTTTTTATGGAGTAAAAAATGTCGTTGACGGCAGATGATGTAAACAAAATCGCGCATTTGGCGCGGCTAGGGATTGATGATCAGGACATGGGATCTTATACCAAAGATTTGTCCGGTATGCTTGAGTTAATGGCCCGGATGGGTGAATTGGACACCAGCGGCGTTGAGCCTATGGCGCATCCATTAGACCAAGTGCAACGCCTGCGCCCTGATGTGGTGACGGAAACCAATCAGCGCGACCATTTCCAAGCTATCGCGCCAAAGGTTGAGGACGGCCTTTATCTAGTACCTAAAGTGATCGAATAAGAGTTTAGCATGCACACAAAATCAATCAGCCAATTGGCACACAGCCTCCGCGCCCGCGAGTTTTCCAGCGTCGAACTGACGCAGCATTTTTTGCAACGCATCAAACGGCATCAAGACTTAAATGCCTATATCACCGTCACCGAAGAGCTGGCCCTAGCGCAAGCCAAAGCCGCAGACGCGCGTTTAGCGGCTGGTGATGCACCCGTGTTGACAGGGCTGCCTATCGCCCAAAAAGACATTTTTTGTACCTTAGGCGTCAAGACCAGTTGCGGTTCGAAAATGTTGGATAATTTTATTGCACCGTATAACGCCGCCGTAGTGGAAAAATTGAATGCCGCTGGCGCGGTGCTGTTGGGCAAGCTCAATATGGATGAATTTGCGATGGGTTCATCCAACGAAACCAGTTATTACGGTGTGGTCAAAAATCCTTGGGACACCTCGGCGGTGCCTGGCGGTTCTTCTGGCGGTTCTGCGGCGGCGGTGGCGGCGCGGTTGGCAGTCTGTGCAACCGGTACGGATACGGGCGGCTCCATCCGCCAGCCCGCAGCATTTTGTGGCATTACCGGATTAAAACCGACGTATGGGCGGGTTTCCCGCTACGGTATGATTGCCTACGCATCCAGCTTGGATCAAGGCGGCCCGATGGCGCGTAGCGCTGAAGACGCCGCCATTTTATTGCAAACGATGGCGGGTTTTGACGAAAAAGACTCCACCAGCGTTGACCAGCCAGTTCCCGACTACAGCGCAGGCCTGGACAAGCCCTTAGCGGGATTGAAAGTCGGTTTGCCGAAAGAGTTTTTCGGCGAAGGCTTAAGCGCTGATGTCGCCCAAGTATTATTGGCTGCGATTGACGAATACCGCAAGCTGGGCGCACAAGTCACCGACATCAGCATGCCCAATCTAAAACTGGCTATCCCCGCGTATTACGTCATTGCCCCCGCCGAATGTTCGGCTAACTTGTCGCGCTTTGACGGTGTGCGCTTTGGCTATCGCTGCGAAAACCCGGCCGATCTGACCGATTTATACACGCGTTCCCGTGGTGAGGCGTTTGGCAAGGAAGTCAAGCGCCGTATCCTAATGGGCACTTACGCCTTATCCGCAGGCTATTACGATGCGTATTACATTAAAGCGCAAAAAGTCCGCCGCTTGATTAGCGAAGATTTCAAAAAAGCCTTGGCCGAAGTCGATGTTATCATGGGGCCGGTCACACCGACCACCGCTTTTGGCATCGGCGAAAAAATTGGCGACCCCATTTCAATGTATCTGGCAGACATTTACACGATTGCCATCAACCTGGCTGGTGTGCCTGCAATGTCAGTTCCAGTCGGATTCAGCAACGGCAAACCGGTCGGTCTGCAAATTATCGGACATCATTTTGCTGAAGACCGTTTGCTAAACGTCGCCCACCAATACCAGCAAGTGACCGACTGGCATCAGCAAGCGCCCGACATTTGAGGTAATCGCATGATGCAAATCCCACAATTTGACATGAATGTCACTTACAGATGCCAGCCTATCCGGCTTAGCAGCTTGGAGAAGCTGTGTGGCTGATACGTGGCAAATCCAAACTTGCGAACAGCGAAATTTTCACTGTGGCAGCGTCCGATTGGCTCGTCTGACTAGGTTATTGAAGTGTTGCACTAGGTGGCAGTGAGAAAGAAGGGGTGTTTAACTAAATGTTTTATAAATAAAACTTTGTTGGTGATGGCTGGTTTACCATTACGATAAGCTGCCTATCAATTCTCTTTAAAATACCGAAACTGGATATGTCTTGAGCGGGTAGCGGGTCAAATCTGTGGTTTGGCATGAACAATCCAAGCCGAATTCGGCTTTGTTGATGGGTAGGCCAATGACCGTTGCCATGTACTGTCTCCGACATGGAAAAGCAAACGGTTTTTGGCTATAGGCCAGGCTGGTGCCAGTAGCACCCGGGAGCTATCGGGTTGAATTTGTTGCCGATAAACGGCTCTTAGCTCTCCATTCCGGCTCGCAGAGGCCTTTTCCTGTTTGATTTCTAAGTCGCTGTCCGAATTTGAAGGTTGAACGCTAGGGGAGCACCTAGACAATCCCACAGGTTTTTTAAGGCTATGTTTGCCTTCTCTGCACATGACAAAAAAGAAGCCCGTTGAAAGTATGGCAAAATACTGACAATTGCGAAATAAAAGATGCCGCGTTTCAACGAATTATCGACATTGTTAAGCCAACACTTTCACAGGAACAAGGTGCGGATGGATTGCCTTATTGGAGGGTGTCGCATTATTTTTCAAAATTATGCTGGATTAACAATACCAAAGCCCTGCAAACGGAATCCGGCATTCCATTATCGAATAGCGGCTGAAACGCCTGAACAGCTATATTAATCAGCGCCTCATTGAATCAAAAAATTCAGCATTGGTTTTAAAATCTTTGAGCTTCCCTATCAGGAACTCTGACGCAGCAGTTTCGTCCATAGGTTGTAGAATTTTTCGTAAAATCCAAGTTTTTTGCAAACTGTCAGGATCCACTAAATATTCTTCTCTACGGGTACCAGAACGGTTGATATTAATGGCTGGGTAAATACGCTTCTCTGCAATTTTCCTATCCAAATGCAACTCCATATTGCCCGTCCCTTTAAACTCTTCATAAATTACCTCGTCCATTCTGGAGCCAGTGTCAACTAGCGCGGTTGCAATAATGGTCAAACTACCACCTTCTTCAATATTTCTAGCCGCACCAAAAAAACGCTTGGGTTTTTCCAAGGCATTCGCATCAACCCCCCCTGTCAATATCTTACCCGATGACGGCACCACCATATTGTAAGCTCTGGCGAGCCGAGTGATTGAGTCTAACAAAATAACCACATCGTGTTTATGCTCAACCAGTCGCCTGGCTTTTTCAATAACCATTTCAGCCACTTGCACATGGCGTGTGGCGGGTTCATCAAAAGTACTAGAAATAACTTCTCCTCGTACGCAACGCTCCATTTCCGTAACTTCTTCGGGACGCTCATCAATTAATAAAACGATCAGATAACACTCGGGATTTTTGTCTGCAATAGATTGGGCCAGACTTTGCATAATCATGGTCTTACCGGCTTTAGGCGGCGATACGATCAGGCCACGTTGGCCTTTGCCTATAGGTGCAATCAAATCAATGATTCGGCCAGTTAAGTCTTCGCTGGTGCCATTGCCCTGCTCAAGCACGAAGCGCTGATTGGCAAACAGTGGCGTTAAATTGGAAAAATGTATTTTGTTTTTGGTATTTTCAGGTGGTTCGAAATTAATCTGTTCGACCTTAAGCATCGCAAAATAACGCTCATTATCTTTAGGCGGCCTTATTTTACCGCTGATAGTATCACCTGTTTTTAAGGAAAAGCGACGAATTTGACTAGGTGATACATAAATATCATCGGGGCCTGCGAGGTAAGAACATCCAGGCGTCCGCAAAAAGCCAAAACCATCCTGCAAAATCTCTAAGACTCCATCACCATAGATATCATCACCCGCTTTCGCCTGTTTTTTCAGAATGGCAAAGATGAGATCCTGTTTGCGTGATCTTGCAACATTTTCAAGACCTAAAGATTCAGCGATTTCAATAACTTCGCTTATTTGTTTTAGCTTTAACTCGGTAAGATTCATAAAAAGACAACTCAAAGAAAGTGCATACGGCATTAAACCGCAATTACTACAACAGGATAGGACAGGATTTAGGGGTACAACTTATCGGATGATATGATTGACTGAGTGTGTAGACTTTCACACTTCCAGAGTATAACTTATGGACTCAGACCCGTCCAACTTTTTGTGACAAGCCTGAGTAAAGAATGGCTTATATATTATTATCAATAAACTTAGCTAGCTCTGCTTTGCTCAATGCCCCTACTTTTGTGGCTTCTACTTCGCCATCCTTAAATAGCATCAATGTAGGAATTCCGCGAACGCCATAATGCTGCGGAGTTTGTGGATTATCATCTATATTCAATTTGACAACCTTTAGCTTACCTGAATATTCTTCAGCAATAGCATCAAGAATAGGTGCAATCATTTTACAGGGGCCGCACCATTCAGCCCAATAATCGACCAATACAGGGCCAATCGCTTTAATAACTGTCTCATTAAATTCACTATCACTTACATGAAGAACTGAGTCACTCATATTATTTCTCCAACAATTAAAAATTAACGACTATAGGGAGGTTAAAGCGGCTAGTCAATCACTTTCTAGGCTATCTAAGGACTACTTCATAAAAAAAACCGAGCCAAAATCTCCGTTAAAAGCGCACCCTCCCAACCCGTGATATTGGTTGGGTGCTTTGTCTTTGCGTATATGGCTTGGGACATCATCGAACGACATGCCCAGCATTCAATTTAGTTGGTTTTCTATGTCCTTTATGCCCCTTTACGGCGGCTAGTGTCTGCGCGGCCTTGTACCCGCGAACTTGCCTAGCCATAAATGTTTATAAGTTGTGACACAGAACCTTTGGCATTTGTTAACCCCGCTTACTGACGAAATCTTGTTTTACAATGGCAAATCCGGATAAGTTCGGAGCGGCTACAGAGAGTACAAATCAAGGGGACTTGCTTCATTGCTTAAGGTTTCACTAAACGGGTATTATTCAATTATTAGCCTCTTTATGGCAGTTATCCAACGGTTTTAAAAACCATTATCCTGAAAATTAACATGAAGCAATACTTAGAATTACTCGAAAAAATATTGACGGAAGGCCATCCTAAAGGCGATAGGACGGGTAGCGGCACGTTGTCGCTCTTCGGCCATCAAATGCGCTTTAATTTAGCGCAGGGCTTCCCTCTGGTCACCACTAAAAAAATCCATTTAAAATCAATAATTCATGAATTGTTATGGTTTTTACAAGGCGAGACAAATCTGGCTTATTTGCATGAACACAAGGTCACTATTTGGAATGAATGGGCGGATGGGCAAGGTGAACTGGGGCCGGTCTACGGGAAACAATGGCGCTCATGGCCGACGCCGGATGGCCGCCATATCGACCAGATTAAACAGGTTATGGCGCAGTTAAAAGAGACGCCCAACAGTCGGCGCATTATTGTTTCGGCATGGAATGTCGCCGACTTGCCTGATGAGCGCATCAGTCCGCAAGCTAATGTCGCATTAGGTAAAATGGCGCTGGCGCCTTGCCATGCGTTTTTTCAATTCTATGTGGCGGACGGCAAATTGTCCTGCCAGTTGTATCAACGCAGCTGCGACACGTTTTTGGGGTTGCCCTTCAATATTGCCAGTTATGCGTTGCTGACGCATATCGTAGCGCAGCAGAGCGGCCTACAAGTCGGCGATTTTATCTGGACAGGCGGGGATGTGCATTTGTATTTGAACCATCTGGACCAAACTAAACTGCAATTGATCCGAGCACCCTACCCCTTGCCAGCCTTAACGATAAAACGCAGGCCAAAATCGTTGTTCGATTATCAATATGACGATTTTGAAATCACTGATTATCAGGCGCATGCACATATCAAAGCCGCAATTTCAATTTAATGATGGAAGATCAACTTGTTTTTGACGTTGATCCGGAAAGGGGTTTTACATTTTATGCAGGGTAGGCCATGTTTTTAGAAAGACGCCTGATTACGCCTTTATATAATCAGTATTGTCGTGCATCGTAGTAATCGGTTAGAATGTCCGATTACGCGCCCGTAGCTCAGCTGGATAGAGCGCAGCCCTCCGGAGGCTGAGGTCAGAGGTTCGAATCCTCTCGGGCGCGCCACTCCCAGAAAAGTCTGCCAACATACTGAACAGTAATGCTGTTTTTACGGTTCAAAAAATTTCATCAAAGCCTCTTTACAGCCTCCCACAAGAAGCGTTTTCCTTTAAATTCAAATTTGCGGGCATCCCAATGCTGGATGCGGTTTTTATAGGTACGTATAATTGTTTGGGAATCCGTCTGAACGAGACGGTCAAGCACAAGCGCCAGCATAAAATAGGATCTACCCGATTTTAACGGCGAAAAATTACCTGGTGGTTATTGCCTTCGGCTGCCCGCGTTCGTACTGTGTCCGCCGTGGCGGGCAATCTCTCTCCGGTACGCTCGCGCCGACTACCCCAACGACTTGACGCCGTGTCGGGATATCTTGCACTTTATCCCCATCCTAGCTGCCGCGCGGACTCCGACAAAGCGCCCAGCCTATGGACGGCTACGCGGGGGTATCGTACACTGCGCTCCACTCCACTAACGTTACATTTCCTGTACTCTTTCTTGGCAATCCTAAAGTGCATTACTGAGCCCTATGCCGTTGATGACGAGGTGAAAGCCGAATCCACGCCAAGAAAAAGGCCAGTCTCCGCTCAAAGCAGGCTATAGCTTATGTAGAAAAGGATGTAAGCAGTAAAAACGGGGCGCATACCCTGTCGGGTATGGCAAAGCGCTTGAATTTCCTAGTAGTATTAGGCGTTAGAGTGCTAGGGTCGAACGCATTTGGCTACCTATCATTTTCACTTTTGGAATTTTTTATGACCGCTCGTAAAACACCCGATACCCTAGACGGCCGCAGTGACGGCGACCTCGATGCCTTTATCGGCGAATATTATGGCGACATCAATTACATTGAAAACACCGGCACCGCCAGTGCCCCCGTCTTCACCTCATTGATTAATAACCCGTTCGGCATTAACGGTAAAGGTGATCCGACCTTTGTCGATATTGACCATGACGGTGACATCGATGCCTTTTTAGGTAGCAACGATGGCCACATCGGGTATCTTGAGAACATCGGCACTGCCACAGCCCCCGCCTTTGCACCGGGCGTCAAGCCGTTCGGTATCACCGATGTTGGTGATGGGAGCCAGTCCAACCTTTGCCGATATTGATCATGACGGTGACCTCGATGCCTTGATTGGTAACTTCAACGGAGACACGCTGTATTTTGAGAACACAGGTAGCGCGACTGCTCCGGCCTTTGCCGCTCCCGTCACTAACCCGTTCGGCCTTGCCGATGTTGGTCAGACTGCCACTCCGACCTTCGTCGATATTGACGGCGGGCAACCTCGACGCGTTGATTGGCAACCTCGATGGCAATATCGGCGTGTTTTTAAACCCATCCGTCCCAAGCTTTGGTGGCTTTGATGCCACATTCACCGCGCTGGTATCAAGGGCGCTTGTGGTTGCTCAATTCCGGCAGTGGCGAGTTGGGTTATTTGGACGGCGAGGCATTTGTGCCGATTACATTCTGCCCAGGCTTTGTGCGCGGCTTGGCGTTTTGGCGGCATTACGCGCTGGTCGGGTTATCCAAATTGCGCTCGCCAGCGTTTTCCGGCTTGCCGTTGGAAACGCGCTTGGCGGAAAGTGGCGGCACCGCGCAATGTGGCATGATGATGGTGGTTGATTTGAACACCGGTAACGTGGTGCATTGGCTGCATATCGACGGCGTGGTTGAAGAATTGTTTGATGTGGTCGTGTTGCCAACGGTTCGCCAGCCGCAAGTGTTGGGGTTCCAAAACGATGACATCGGACGTTTGGTGACTTTTCCCGGCTCCTGCGGTGTGGTGGCCACTAAGCCTACGGTCAAACGGCCTGGCATTGGCATGGCGATGCAAACGGAGGGTTTGCCGCGCCAAGAGCCGGCACCGCTACACGCAAGTGCGGCGGATGTCAAATATCAGCGCGTTTATCATCTGACGCCTGATAACTTGTTGCCTTACGAAGCAATGACTGAACCTAGCTTGACGCAGCGCTGGCAGACTCAAGCACAACGCGGTGAGTTGCTGGCGGTATCGGCGTCGGTGGCGGGTGAAATGGTCGGCTTGGCGGTGGCGGAACGTTGGCTGGAAAAGGGGCAAACAAAATCAGAAATAATTTCGTTGCGGGTGTTGCCTGCGTATCAGGCGCAGGCAGTTATCCAACAGTTGGCGGCGCATTTGCAAAAAGTGTTGATGGCATCGTAAGCACATTGGCATTCTTTTTCTCGACTGCTATCCCTGTGTGCATCCTCGTCCCAAAAAAATGCAAGAAGCCTGGTGATGTGCTGTTCATCAACGCCAGCTAACACTTTGAGAATGGCAAGCGGCAAAACCGTTTGCTACCGGAACATATCGACAAGATTGTCTCTACCTGTCAGTTCCGCAAGGAAGAAGAACGCTATGCCTAGCGGGTGACAATGGAAAAAATCGCCGACAATGATTTTAACCTGAATATTTCACGCTATATCAGCGCCGCCAAGCCGGAAAAGGAAATTGACCTTGGCGCAGTCAATGCCGCGTTAGTGGGACTGGAGAAAAATATTGAAGTAGCCACAATGCGGCACAACGAATTCCTTGAGGAACTGGGTTTGCCGCTATTGCCTTAAGATTGGCTTGTCTTGGTAACCCATATCCAGACGGCGGCATTGTTAGCTTTGTATGGTTATCCATTTTTATCCACTTGAAAATCCTGATGTACAAATTAAAAACCCATACTGAATCAACAATGCCCTGCCAACATTGGCTACCAATGGTTTGCCTTGCTAGGGTTTAATGTTTTTTGTTGATTAACTTCCGCTCTGCCTCAAGCCAGTTTTCTTTTCTCATCGTCCGGTGCGAAATTTCTGCGTTCGGTTTTGTAGAATGAAAATCATCAAGAAATTCGTCAAATTTATCGGATGAGAATAACCCGCCCGTTAATGACCGAGGTATAACGGCGGTGCTTTTTTTTTGGTTTTTTTTGTTAGTGCTCATAACTATCTCTAATTATCATCGAATTATTTATACTGTTTACATAGCAAGGGATTGCTGAATTCGCCACTTTTGCCTCAAGCCAGTCTTCTTTTCTCATACCCTGTTGCAAAACCACTATATTTAACATTTTAATAGGTCGGTTTACGGCATGATTGTCTCTGTAAGAATTGAACTTGTCCCATGGTTTTTGCACGGGATAATATTTAATCAAACAAGATCACATGACAAAAACCTGAGGCTGTATTGTGAAATACAGAATAGCAAAATAATATTAGTAGAACTACTTAGCGCTAGCTATATATTTTCTATAACTACTTGCTAAAAATTAGCGCATTGTTAACTTTGTATAGTTATCCACTTGAAAATCCTGATGTACAAATTAAAAACCTATACCAAATTAACAATGCCAATGGAAATTACGCAAGTAAAAATTGCCTATTTATGGCAGTTTCATACGCTGTGTTTTCACCATTCTTTACTAGCGGGGGAGCGCTTTTGACAGTATAGGCTGTTGGCTTTTTAATGGCTCGTGGATGTGCTTAGCCGTTGATCCACCACGGCTTACCACACTAGGGTAGGATGATTTATACCAAACAAAGGGGGCGTGATTTAAAGGGCGGTGTGGTTCTTAGGGTTAATACAGCAACAGCGGATTACCGCACATAAGCGGTAGTTAGACCTACCCAACAAATTGTTTTTTATGCTATAAACTGTATCTTTGCAAGGCCTTGCGTTATCACTGAATGGGCAATCAATATGAAAAACTATCTGCTGTTTATATCAGGTTTTGTGGCTGTTTCATGGTTTTTTCTAACAGGTTTTACAAAACCTGTGGAACGCCATACTATCAAAAATAAGGCTGTTGCAGAATCTCCGCAACACGATGAGGCATTAGATGAGAAACAAGTGAAGCCACTGGACTTGTCCGTGCCGTTTAAGGCCATTAAAAGTGCGGAGAATACCCGTGCAAAAAACCAGGCGAGTAAAACGGATCAAAAAGGGGGGGATAATCTGTTTGCCCCAGAACCGGAAAAAGAAACCCAGCCCTTGCAAATAAAGGGGGGGTGGTTGATGTCGCCGGAGCCGGAAGTGGAAAAAAGCAAGTCTGTTGATGGCGCGGGCATTGTCATTAATGTTAAGCCTTAAGACATCAAGACACTGCTATTAATCAGACCAGCCAATAATATAGTCTTCCAAATCATCAACCTCTTCCTCTTTTATTGCATAGCTGCTGATTGACGCCCCCGCCTTTTTAACGCTCCCCTTATTGTTAGAAATAAGCGGATGCCAAGCGGGCAACGTTTTGCCATCACTCAGCAAGCGGTAAGCGCAGGTCGGTGGCAACCAATTGTAGGCCGCAAAGTCGTGTTGTTTCAGGTCAAGGCATTCGGGCACAAGCCGGGTGCGTTCGCTATAACGGGTGCAGCGGCAGGTGCCCAGGTCAATGAGGTTACAGACCACACGGGTAAAGGCGATTTGCCCGGTGTCTTCATCCTCCAGTTTGTGCAAGCAACATTGGCCGCAGTTATCACAGAGCGACTCCCATTCTGCAGTCGTCATTTCCGCCAGTTTTTTAGTTTGCCAAAAGGGCATTAGTTGTACCTGAGTAGAGGTTTAAACGGTTGTTTCTTGATAGTGGCCGGGTTTTCCGAGCTGTTCAAGAAGCTGTCTGAAATGGTCATAATTTTTAACATGCAGCACGCCGACTTCATCTAAAACAGCCTGATAATGGCCCGCTGACCTGCCGCCGACAATGAGCGCCACTTGGGGGCCGATGAGCTTTTTTAAGCGCCTTAGTTCTTTGGCGACAATATGGTCATCGGTGCTAAAACTGATGCTGAGCGTGACCGCCCGGGCATGGGTGAATTTAACCGCTGCGGCAATTTCTTCGGCAGGTAGGTTAGCACCCAAATACGTCACTTTCCAGCCTTTAAGTTCAGCGATGATTGATGCAAGCAGGGCACCGAGCTCATGCAGCTGCCCTATCGGCGTGGTCACTGTCATTGTTGGCGCATCGGGGCTGCAAGGGTTATTGTTGCGCAAAATATAGGTTAAGGAACGGATGATCGACGAGGTCATGTGTTCATGTACAGGGCGAAGCTCGCCAGCCCGCCAGCGCTCGCCGATTTGGGTCAATAACGGGGTCAGCAAATGCTCAATGAAGGCTTCTGTCCCCAGCTCGACAATGGCATTTTCAAAATGGGATTCCAGTGCTTTGGCATCGAAGATTAATACTGCGGCATAACACTTTTCAACATAGTCTTCTGCCAAATAACGCCTGTCACTGGTGACTGGAGGGAGGCTGATGGGGATTTGTGGCGCAACATTGGGTTCTTTTTTTAATAACGTGTTCAGTTCATCCAACGACAGTCTGGCTATTTGGCTGATGCTGTGGCCATAATTGGTCGCTTGGTTGAGTAATTTTAAACGAGCAATGTCCTGGTCAGTATAAACCCGATGGCCGCCCGCAGTGCGCGATGGGGTGACCGCTTGATAACGCCGTTCCCATGCCCTAACCAACTCCGATTTGACGCCAGACCGTTTGGCGACTGTACTGATTAAATAATTTGCTGAGTTGTCCTTAGGCTTGGTCATAAGTATTGTCACATATAATATATATTCCGCACACAGCAATGCCTGCACCTTAAACGCAGGCGTGAGGCGCAAACTTTCTAAAGGCTTATACTAACACAAGCTTTACAACACTTTGACAATAAATGTACAGACTGGCGGTCAGCATAAGCCGCTATTGCACTCGCCTTAAAATTTGAATAATTTGCCGGGCCTGTTTAGACAATGCCTTGCATACTGTTTTGTAGCGTAATAGCGTAGTTTTGAGCCAACTGAAAAATCATCTGTCTAACGACCTGTCCAAACGCTTTTGAAAGGGTTACGCGCCGTTATTCATTTTTGCTGAGGCCGTAGAGATGTTGAATACGCTCTATGCGCATTTTTATCTTTTCACTAATAGGTTGTTTTATGATTCCCAAAATTACAGTTAAAAAAAGACTATTCCCGTTCGTCGCTTTTATTTTCATCGTTACGGGCTGTATGTTCCAAAAACCAGATTATCTGAAAAGTATAGACGCGGCTGAGTTAAACCGGGTCATGACAAATGAGGATATTTTTTTGGTTGATGTCCACATGCCTGAACAACGGCATATAAAAGGCACAGACCTTTTTGTGCCTTACAACGGAGTAGAAAAATACCTGGCCAAGCTGCCTGAGGATAAAAATACCGCTATCTATCTATATTGCGAAAGCGGCCCGATGGGTAATGCAGCAGCGAGGTCGCTGTATGACTTAGGTTACCGGAATTTATTCAACCTTGAAGGGGGTGCCAAGGCTTGGCGGGAGAAGGGGTTTGAGTTTGAATAGCGGGGCGCATTGGCCTTTCCTGGCAAGAAGCACGGTCACATTGTTTTTATAGATGCGCGGTGCTGGTGCAACAAGAGCAGAAGAGGTTAATCCTTGCCAAACAAGCGGTAAGCCACTTCGCCTGCCGCCTTGCTTTTCAATAGTCGCCAGTTTTCAGGCAAACCCTCAAGGTTTAGCGCAGTTTCTGTTTCCACATAAATTTTTGCCTGCGGGGCCAGCCAGCCTTTGTCTTCTAGCCATTGGCAGGTTTGCACGGCCAAGCCCATTGCGAAAGGCGGATCCATAAAAACCACATCGAACGGCTGCGCATCGCCCGCTAAATAACGGAACACGTCGGCTTGCACGATTTTGATTTGTTGGGCGGACAAGGCATCGGCGTTTTCTTTTAAGGCCCGGCAAGCAAGCGCATTATTTTCGACGAGCACGATGGACTTTGCACCCCTAGAAGCCGCTTCAAAGCCCAACGCGCCGCTGCCGGCATAACAATCCAAGCAATTGCGGCCAATAATGTCGTATTGCAACCAGTTGAACAGGGTTTCGCGCACACGGGCGGGGGTCGGCCTTAAGCCGGGCGCATCAACAAAACGTATTTGTCGGCTGCGCCATTGTCCGCCGATAATCCGGAGCTTATTTTGCACTTTTCCCTACAGTGACCGTTTGCAACAAGTTTGGGTTGACCCGGCGCTTAAACGCGTCGGTGATTGAGGCGACGGTGACTTGCTGGGTTTTTTGCTGGAACGTGTCCAAGTAATCCAGCGGCAAGCCGTAAAAACCAATCATGCCGACATAGCTCGCCAACTCTTTATTGGTGTCAAAACGCATGGCAAAGCCACCGGTGATATTTTTCTTGGCGGCGTTCAGTTCGGCCTCGCTTGGCCCGCTGGCGATAAAATCGCTCAGGGTTTTATTAAGCACTTGCAAGGCCTGTTGTGTTTGGTCGTTGCGGGTTTGCAGGCTGACTAAAAAGGGGCCGGGTCTCAGCATGGGTATGAACGCACTGGACGCGCTGTAAGCCAAGCCACGTTTTTCCCTGACTTCTTCAAACAGTTTGGATACCAGACCGCTGCCACCCAAAATGTGGTTGCCCACATACAGATTAAAATAATCGGGGTCTTTGCGGTACGTACCCGGCAAACCGACCAACACATGCGTTTGCGTGGAGGGGAATTCGATGTGTTTCAGGCTGCTTTTTGTCGGCATGGTCACATCCGGCAACGCATCCGGCTTTTGCCCGACCGGCAAACCTGCAACCAGCTTTTCTGCGGTCTGCTCGGCTTGTTGTTTGGTCAAATCACCAACGATAACAATCATGGCATTGGCGGCGACATAATATTTTTGATAAAAGCGCCGCAAATCATCCGCCGTCAAAGCCGCCACGGTTTTAAGGTCGCCTGAATCGGGATGGGCATACGGATGATTGCCGTACAAGGCTTTGTAAAACGCAATGTGGGTAAGGTCGGAAGGGGATTCTTCCTGTTGTTTCAACCCCGCCAGGGTGCGGTTCTTTTCGCGCTGGAAGTCGGCCTCATTAAAACGCGGCTGGGTCAGAATGGCCTGCATGGTTTCCAGCGCCTTATCGAACAGCGGCTTGTCGGTCAGTGTGCGTAGCGAGAGCGAGGCGCTGTCGATAGCGCTGCCCGCGCCAAACACGGCGCCAACGCTTTCAAAGCGGTCGGCAATGGCATTGGCATCCCACGGTCCGGCCCCGGTGTCGAGCAAGCCCGCCGTCAGTGCCGCCAAGCCAAACTGCTGGCCATCCCGCGCACTGCCGGCGTCAAATAGCACTTGGATATCCGCCATCGGCAAGCCTTCGGTGCGGACATAATAAACGCGGCTGCCTTGCGGCGTTTGCCAGTGGTCAATTTTTGCCGCCGCGTTCAATGCTTGGCTGCTGCATAACAATAAAATAAAACTGTATAAAAATAATCGCATAGGGTTTGTTCCTGAATAGGTTTTGTTTACGCTTCTGCAAATAGCGCGGCCAAATCAATTGCCAAATCTGGAAATAACTGCGGGACTGCCAGCTCATCACCCGCATAGTTTTTGACCAGTTGATAGGTTTCCGTTTGTCCGTCTAAGAAAAATTGCTGGACGACTTCTTCGTAGGGGAAAATAAGCCAATATTCCATAACGCCGCTGTCCTGATAAAGCCGGTGCTTAAGGGTGACTTCTTTTTTAGTGTTGCCTTTGGAGAGGATTTCAATAATCCAGTCCGGTGCACCGTTACAGCCTTGTTCGTCGAGCTTGGTTTTGTCACAGACCACGCACAAGTCCGGCTGCACCACGGTGTGGATTTCTTGATTCGCCAACAGCGACTTTCTGCGGTCGTATAAGCGCACGTCAAACGGGGCGGCAAATAATTCGCAGGATTTCCCCGTTAAAAAAATATCAATAGCCGAGGACAATTTTCGCGAAATACGTTGATGCCTTAAATTCGGCGCGGGTGACATGGGAAAAATTTTGCCTTTAATCAGCTCAACGGTTTCGTCAAACTGCCAAGTCAAATAATCGGCGTAACTGTAATCGCCGTTTAAATCGAGTTGCGACAATTGGGTGATTTTCGTCATGGTCTTGTTTATTGGAGTCAAATAGCAAAAAACCGGCTGTTATCGGGGTTTGTTATCACGCACCAAACGCACGGCGCGGGCAAAATTGACATCGTCATTAATGGCCTCGCCTTCCGCGAAATGGACAAACCAAGCGCCGCCGCCATAGCCGGCATAAGGGGTGGATGACCAAAGCCAAGACGGGCTATCAGGAAACACTTGGCTATCAATGAACAGAACTACGGCGGCTTTGTTCCCCGTTTGTTTATCAAGCAGGGTTTTAAGCTCATCAATTGTGGGGACCCGCCAGTCGGTAAAACCTGCATAACCGCCTTGTCCGTTAAGCACCTTTGCGGCATCAAGTGCCGCTTGCCACGTGTATATTTTGGCTTGGCCCTGTGCCTTATCGCTATGCCAGCGTTGCCCTTGTGCAAAGCGATGCCACATTAAGCCTGTTTGGGTTGCTATTGCCGTGCCGTTGGTTGACACAATATAGTTGCCAAGGGTGGTTTCTTTAGGGTTTGCCCCGGGTTTTTCTTGGCTATGCGCTGATTTGCCGTCGTGATGGTGGGCATGATGATGCCGTTCTTTTTCCTTGATCCAGTCGTCATGTTGTTTTCTTTTTACCGGATCGAGCAGCACATCCCTGGCTTCATTAAGGATTCGGGTGATGCGTTCGGCGGCAACCTTATCGCTTGCCTTGTCAGGATGGTGCATTTGTAACAGGGCTTTGTGCGCCGCTTTAATCACAATGTCCGGGGCGTTACGGGTGACTTTTAAATTATCGTAATGGGTGCGTATTTTTGGCATAGTGTAATCCCTCAAGCGTATCATCCGCCCTACGCTAAAACGCGTGGACAAAATTTACGCATTATTTCGCTCCCTTTGTGCTTACGGTTTGCCCGTTGATAGGTTGCGGATCAAGATAAGCGATGCTCAGATGGTCTTCAACCAGATATTTGCGTGCCACATCACGGACTTGTGCGGCGGTCACCTGATTGACTTTGCGGACGTATTCATCCGCTTTTTGCCAACCTAAACCGACTGTTTCCAGCATGCCCAACTGCATTGCCTGATAAAAGCCGGAGTCTTTTTCGTAAACCGCACTGGCTAAAACTTGCGCCTTTATGCGTTGTAATTCATCGTCATTAATCAGGTTTATTTGTAGTTTGGCGATTTCGTCTTTTAGGGCAGATTCTAGCTGAAACACTGTTTTGCCTTCGGCCGGTGTCGCCTCCAGCTCAAACAAGTCCGCTAATCTTGATGCCAAGCCATAACCGGCACCGGCAGAGACGGCGATCTGCTTACCACGCACCAATTCTTTACTCAACCGGGCGCTGCTCCCGCCATCTAGCACGCCAGCCAAAACTTCCAGCGCGTAGGCTTCCCATTCTTGTTCTGCTGTTTTCAATGAAGGGACTTTATAGCCCATGACTACAGAAGGCAGTTTTGCCGGGACTTTAACCGTCATTTTCCGTACCCCAAGTTGGGTGATTTCGGTTTGCGGTTTTAATGGCTTGATGTCGCTAGGTTTAAGTGCGCCAAAATACTGTTCTGCCAGCTCAAACACGGCGTTGGGCTGGACATCGCCAACCACCACCAACGTGGCGTTATTGGGTGCGTACCACCGCTGATACCACGCCTGCAAATCATCGACCGTGTAATTGGCAATATCGGCGGGCCAGCCTATCACGGGATGTTTATAGGGGCTATTGCTGTACGCCATGGCGTTAAAATGTTCCGCCATTTTCGCCTGCGGATTGTCGTCGGTACGCATCCGGCGTTCTTCGGTGACCACCTGCAGTTCTTTTTTCAGCTCATCGGGCAGCAGATGCAAATGGCGCATCCGGTCGGCTTCCAATTCAAAGCTGACGGCCAGGCGTGAGGCTTCCATCGTTTGGAAATAAGCCGTGTAATCCTGTCCGGTAAAGGCATTTTCATCACCGCCATTTTCCGCAATAATGCGTGAAAACTCACCCGGTGGATGTTTGTCAGTGCCTTTAAACATCATGTGTTCCAGCATGTGGGAAATGCCGGTAATGCCGCCGGGCTCATAGCTCGACCCCACCTTATACCAGACTTGCGAGACCGCCACAGGTGAACGGTGGTCTTCTTTAACCAGCACTTTCAAACCATTTGCCAGTGTTTTTTCTGCTACTAAGCCTGCCGCGCCGCTATTAATAACAGGCAAACACAACAATAACACCCCTACCATTCGCTTCTTCATAATCATCTCTTTACCCAATTGAAATAGCATACTGTCTATACCCACCTATGATGGCTAGTGCCCAGCCAACAAAGCGCAAAATGCACAAGTTTGCTATTGACCGCACACGCCCGCAATAGTGCCTGTGCCAGCACTGCATGTAAAATCAACCCCTTGTCACAAACACCGGATATGTAACTTTACTTACATTAACCATCCACACGATATTATACCCGATACGGTTTTTTTCGATGCCCAGGAACAACGATGAAATGATTTTGGCAATAAAACGACCTGCTGCTGCAACATTTACGGTCAGAAAATCAACGTGGCCTTATTGTTTTGCACACCTGCTTTAGGTAGAGGGTTTCCCAAAGTTGAGTCGCCATTTAAGCGTGTTAAGGACAAGTTCTAGGCTTTGCGCGCATCTGAAAAAAGCGCATTTAATAAGTGGTAATGTCGGTGGTAATCTGGCAATCTTAGAGGCTTACGGCAGCATGAGTAAATTATCTGCTACTATTGGGCAGAACATTTATCCACCACATTGAGGCGATTTAACATGAAAAAGAAATCTGCAAATACGCTAGGAATTGATTCAATAAAAATCACTGAAGCAAGACACCATGATCCTTTTTCGGTGTTAGGCCGCCATCAACATGAGGGTCACATTGTCGTCAGGGTTTATCTGCCTTATGCCGAAACGCTAAGTTTTGCAGAGGGCGGTGCCAACATACCGCGTATCGAGGGCACCGATTTTTTTGAATACACCGCCAAAACCAACGAATTGCCCAAACATTATCAATTGGCTTGGATTGATAAAGATGGCGGTGAGCATACGCAATACGACCCTTACGACTTCGGTGTGCAATTGCCTGAGTTTGACCGGCATTTGTTTGCCGAGGGCAAACATTGGCATATTTACCAGAAAATGGGCGCCCATTTACACACGGTTGATGATATTAGCGGCGTATTGTTCACCGTATGGGCGCCTAATGCCGGTCGGGTCAGCGTCGTCGGCGACTTTAACCGTTGGGATGGCCGTTGTCATCCCATGCGCAGCTTAGGCGGCAGCGGCATTTGGGAATTGTTTATCCCCGGCTTGACCGCTGGCTGCTATTACAAGTATGAAATATTAAACCGCCAAAGCAACCAGATCATGGTCAAAACTGATCCGTATGGCCAGCAATTTGAACTGCGCCCACAAACTGCCGCGATGGTGATTGAGGAAGGCGCTTATCAATGGCAAGACAACGATTGGATGGGCACGAGAGGTAGCCATGATTGGTTGCATGAACCCATGTCAATTTATGAAGTGCATTTAAGTTCATGGAAGCGCAATGCCCAAGGCGATTTTTTAAGTTACCGCGAGCTGGCGAATGAGTTGGTGCCTTATGTCAAAGGACTGGGTTTTACCCATATCGAACTGATGCCTATCACCGAACATCCATTGGATGCGTCGTGGGGTTATCAGACCACCGGTTACTTCGCGCCGACTAGCCGATTTGGCACACCGGACGAATTCCGCTTTTTTGTCGATGCCTGCCACCAGCAAAACATCGGCATCATTCTCGATTGGGTGCCCGCACATTTCCCCAAAGATGCGTTTGCCTTGGCACGTTTTGATGGCAGTGCGTTGTACGAACATGAAGACCCCCGCAAAGGCGAACACCGCGATTGGGGCACGTTGATTTATAACTATGGCCGCAACGAAGTGAAAAACTTTTTGCTGTCCAGCGCCGTTTTCTGGCTACGGGAGTTTCATCTCGATGGCCTACGCGTCGATGCCGTGGCATCCATGCTTTATCTGGATTATTCGCGGGAAAAAGATGATTGGGTTCCCAACATCTATGGCGGCAATGAAAACCTTGAGGCTATCGATTTTTTCAGGGACCTGAACACCGTCACCCACGAGCAGCATCCCGGCACCGTCATGATGGCCGAAGAATCAACCGCTTGGCCGCAAGTCACCCGCCCTACGTGGGTTGGCGGTTTGGGTTTTTCAATGAAATGGAATATGGGCTGGATGCACGACATCCTGTCTTACATGAGCGAAGACCCTATCCACAGAAGGTTCCATCATGATGAACTGACGTTCGGCATGCTCTATGCGTTCACCGAAAACTTCACCCTGCCTTTTTCGCATGATGAAGTGGTGCACGGCAAAGGCTCATTGCTGAACAAAATGCCGGGCGATGAATGGCAACGCTTTGCCAATTTACGGCTGCTTTATACCTTGATGTTCACTTATCCGGGCAAAAAGCTGTTGTTCATGGGCTGCGAATTCGGTCAGGGTACGCAATGGAATTTTAACCAATCGTTGGACTGGTATGTGTTGGACTATCCGCATCATAAAGGCGTGCAAAACCTGCTGAAAGACTTAAACGGCATCTACAAATCGAATCCGCCGCTATTCAAGCACGACTTTGATCATCAAGGTTTTGAATGGATAGATTGCCACGATGTTGAGCAATCCGTCATCAGTTACCGCCGTAAAGACGGTGACGGTAACGAGCTGATTGTCGTGCTCAACTTTACCCCGATGGTCAGGGAGAATTATCGGATTGGCGTCCCTGAAGCGGGCACTTACCATGAAATCCTTAATTCAGATTCAAATTTTTATGACGGCAGCCATGTCCTTAACAGCGCAGTCTCTTCCGAACCGATAGCTTGGATGAACCTGCCACAGTCTATTAGCCTGAGGTTGCCGCCATTAGGTGGCATGATATTAAAGCTATCCTGATTTGAAACAATCATCTAGCTTATGAAAAAAGTATTGTTTGTCACTAGTGAAGCCCATCCGTTGATTAAAACTGGCGGCCTGGCCGATGTGTCTGGCAGCCTGCCTAAGGCCTTGGCGGAGCAAGGGGCAGACATACGCATAATCATGCCCAACTATCAGGCCATCAAAACCACTGAGGCCGTTTATTACAAAAGCACGTTGCAGTTGGTTAATGCCGAGGTGAACATCTTGGAGACCCGCTTGCCAGACAGCGACGTCGTTGTCTGGCTGGTGGATTATCCGGCTTTATTTGCTTATCCGGGCAATCCTTATGTGGATGGGCAAGGCGTAACCAGGGCGCACAGTGCCGAACGTTTTGCATTGTTTTGCCGCATTGCGGTGGAAGTGGCGATGAACCGGGGTTATTTGGATTGGCAACCGGACATCGTCCACTGCAATGACTGGCAAAGCGGCTTGGTGCCGGCATTGCTTTCGTTGGAACCCGCCCGACCCGCCACGGTTTTTACGATACACAACATGGCCTATCAAGGCTTGTTCCCCAAAACCATACTGGCCACCTTGGACTTGCCAAAGGTACTTTGGCACTCAAACGGTATTGAGTTTAATGACATGCTGTCCTTTTTGAAAAGCGGTTTGGCTTATTCCGATCGTTTGACAACAGTAAGCCCGACATACGCTGACGAAATCCAGACTGTCGAGTTTGGTTATGGCCTGGCTGGGTTGCTGACTTACCGAAAGTCGGTGCTAAGCGGGATTATCAATGGTATAGATACGCAAACGTGGAATCCGGAAACCGACCCGAACCTCAGCGAAAACTTTAACGCCTCAACGCTAAACAAAAAACGGGTCAATAAAATGGCTTTGCAACGGCGGCTGTCGTTGCCTGAGAATGAAAATATCCCCGTTTTTGCGTTGATCAGCCGTCTTGTTGAACAAAAAGGCATCGACCTGCTGCTTAACTGCCTGCCTGATATGCTGGATTTACCGTTGCAATTGGTGGTGATTGGTCGCGGTGACGCTGGTTTTGAACGGCAGCTAACCGGTTTTGCGCAAGCCCATCCCGACAAAATAGCCGTCACTATCGGTTATGATGAACCGCTGGCGCATCTCGCTGAGGCGGGTGCCGATGTCTTTCTGATGCCGTCACGGTTTGAGCCGTGCGGTTTAAACCAGCTTTACAGCCAACGTTACGGCACACTTCCCATTGTCAGAAAAACCGGCGGTTTGGCTGACACCGTGGTTGACACGCTACCGGAAACGCTAGCGGATAACACGGCGACCGGCTTCGTTTTTAATGCCGCCTCAGCAGGCGCGTTAATGGAAGCGATTAAGCGGGCGCTGTTTGTCTACAGCCAACCTGAAGCTTGGCGGCAGCTACAGCGTAATGCCATGCAAACAGATTATTCGTGGCACAAAAGCGCATTACAATATTTGTCGCTATACGAACAACTTTAAAGCGGATAGCCAAAAATTAGCTTTTACAGCAGCCATCGTAAAGCTGGTTTATTTTTGCCAATAGCCCCGCACACTCTGCCGTCCCAGTTGGGGATGTACTGACAACACTTAAAATTTCATGGGCTTTGTTGCGTTTTATTTTACCCTTTTAGCTCGTTATAAAATCTGCAAAGTCATCCACTAGCCATTGATTTTTTCTTTAAATCGCTCGCCCAGGATCAACGTGAACGGGCCGTTGGCATTATCCTATCAGGCACCGGCAGCGATGGCACACAGGGTTTGCAAGCTATCAAAAACGAAGGAGGCATGATCATGGTCCAGAGCCCTGAATCCACAGAGTATAATGGCATGCTGAGCAGCGCCTTAATTCCGGCTTTGTGGATTATGTGCTTCCGTCAGCTGAGATGCCCGCCAAGCTAATAGCTTACGTCGCTCATTTCTTGGATATACCCGGGCAGGCATACCACTGTTTCAGTGCCTAAAACCGAAAGTGCCCTAAAGAAGATATTTGTTCTATTACGCACCCAGGCCGGACACGACTTTTCTCGATATAAGGTCAGCAGTATTTAGCGCCGGATCGAACGGCGCATGACCGTGCAACAAATTGAAGTGCTCGATAGCTACGTCAAGTATCTTCAACAGACACCGGCCGAGGTGAATGCCTTATTTCGCGACCTGCTGGTCGGAGCCACCTAATTTTTCGCGATCCGAAGGCCTCTACCGCTCTGGAGCAGCGGATCATATACCCAAGCTGTTTGACAATAAGCCTGCAGGCTGAGAGACCTGCGTCTGGTCGGCGGTATGCGCCAGTGGCGGAGAGACCTATTCCATCGCCATTCTTTTGCAAGAGTATCTGGAAAAATACAAGCTAAATTACAGCGTAAAAGTATTTGGCAGTGACATTGACAGTACGGCGATTGCTAGGGCTCGGTTTGGCCTGTATCCTGTTCGTATTTTTACCATTGAGCCCAACAGCAGTGGCTATCGCATCCACAAAAGCATCCGCGATCTAGTGGTTTTTGCCGAGCAGGATGTCATTAAGAATCCGCCTTTTTCCAGACTCGACCTCATCAGTTGCCGTAACCTTTTAATCTATCTGGACTTTGCCGTTGCAGCTGTATTATTCCATATTTGACAACCATATATAGAAATGCCCCTTGAACCCAGAAATAAAGAGCCTAGTAGTCAGTCATTTTAAAACAAAGAGATAGATTCTGGTTTTACTGTATGGTAAAGAGTATTGGTTTTCGCTCAAGGAGATTTCGTCATGTCCGCCATCAAATATAAAGTAAACCTGACCGACGATGAAAAACTTCACTTGGAAGCCTTGCTTCAGAAAGGTAAAAGTGCGGCCCGGAGTCAAACACAGGCGCGTATTCTGCTAAAATCAGCGGGCGGTCTTCAAGATAAAGACATCATCAATGCGCTGGATGTATCCCCTTCAGTGGTGGCAAAAACCCGCCAAAGGTGTGTGGAAGAAGGCCCTGAAGACGCATTATCATACGCCTCGTCGTTCAGTCATGAAGCGGTCTGTCAGCGTTTAAAAAAACACATTGAAAGCTTGGCAAAAGCAGGAGTAGTGTATTCCAGAGGTCAGTTCAGAATTCGTGGCCGCCATGGAAGACGTGTTGGACTTTTACGAAGAGCCCTATGATCCAGCGCGTCCAGTCGTGTGCTTTGACGAAAGCCCCAAGCAACTCATTGCTGAAGTGCGTACACCTATCCCGGTTGAGCCGGACCATCCTACCCGTTATGACACCGAATATGAACGCAAAGGCGTCTGCGATTTAATGATGACCAGCGAACCCAAACGGGGTTTTCGCCAAGTGGACATCACCGACCGGCGCACCAAGATTGATTTTGCCCACAGCATGAAGCATATTGCCGGCCTTTATCCTGAGGCGCCAGTGATCCGGGTGGTGTTGGATAATCTCAATACACATAAGACGGCTTCCTTGTATGAGGCTTTTCCTGCGGAGCAAGCCCGTACCTTGGCGCGAAAACTGGAATTCCATTATTTATGCCCTGTGGGTACACCCCCAAGCATGGCAGCTGGCTGAACATTGCTGAAATCGAACTGGCGGTGTTGTCGGACAGGTGCCTGTCCCGACGTATTCCAGATAAAGACACTCTGCGTCGTGAAGTTGACGCCAATGTGCAGGAGCGCACAAAAAGGCTGCACCCGTCAATTGGCGTTTCACCACTCAAGACGCACGAAGAAAACTGGCCCGGCTATATCCTTGTGTTTCTAAATGACTGACTACTAGGGTCTAAGAGGCAAAACAGCCAAGCCCATGTAGGCGAGAAGGATGTTATTTACTAGGGCAAGCGGCAAATTCGCAGGAAGGCGGTACACGTCCAACAAATAAACCATCCGGGCATTGGTTCACATCTAAGGTACAGAAGGTTATTGCCTCCGCACAAGCCACAACAGGTGTTATCGAATAGGCAGTGGTATTGGGATTGGGCGAAATAGTCCGTAATTGCTGGACGAAAGAAACAAATCCCCTAGTTCTTGGTGACGCTTGCACGCAGGCAGAAAAGCCGCCTTCTTTCCCGTAACCACTGACAATAAAATTATCGACCACACCATTGGCAACTGCATTGCCGATAACTTGCCGTACAGTTTGAAAAGCTGCCCCATCAACAACAGGCCCTTGGCCGCCGATCATGATTTCGACCGCTTGGTTACCTGCAAAAACACTGCTGCTTAAAAACACCCAACTTAAAAAAACACCGTATAAATATAATTTTTTCATGACCTACTCCTTGATAAATACCGTTAAGCAACAAATTCAACCAGTTCCGGAACGCCCAGCAATACGACATCCGTTACCGTATCAGGTGTAGATTCTTCGGCTGAAGAAACCATTTCTTCCGCCGTCAAATTTGTCACCATCCAAGTAGATGCCAAGGTTTGATCAGGTGCCAGAACAGCCAAGTTATCCAAGGAAATGTCGCCATTTTCTTCATAACTCCAATCGAAAATCAATGGCCTTATCAGTGCAATCGGTTCAATCAAGCCTTCCTCTGTAACAGGCACTATTTCGGGTTCAAGATCAACAGTGTCCACTACACCCTCAACACCACCGTCAAGGTTATCGACGGCCAATTCGTCAGAAGGCTCGGTTATTAGATCACCAATAATAACAGGCATAATGCTCATAATCGGGTCAACTAGCGCATCATCACCCATGTCTTCGGACAAAACATCATCAACAACCTCACCGGCCTCGCCGGCCTCGCCGCTAACGGTATCATCAGAGCCAACGTCACCACTGGCTGTTTTATCTGATAAATCAGGTTGGGAACCGTCAATAACAATAGCCTCATCAACAGGCATAATACTGAAAATAGGGTCAACCAGCGCATCATCGCCCATGTCTTCGGACAAAACATCATCAACAACCTCACCGGCCTCTCCGCTAACGGTATCATCAGAGCCAACGTCACCACTGACTGCTTCATCTGATAAATCAGGTTGGGAACCGTCAATAACAATAGCCTCATCAACAGGCATAATGCTAAAAATAGGGTCAACCAGTGCATCATCATAGGTGATGCCTTCGGAGAGAGTTTCCGCTGTATAACTTTCCGGGTCATCCGTTGTATATTCAAAAGCCGCCCTATCCTGATAAAAAATTGCAGCCGATGCTGTAACCTTAGCTTCTGCAGGACTATCAAGAACAATACTTTCAGTTATTGTTACCAGCATTACATTTTCTGAGTTCTCATCTGTGGCTATTGGTGTCTCAATTACAGAATAAACAGACTGCAATGCAGCCTCGCTAATAGCATCAGTATTTACATCGTTTAACACGTCAACTGATGAAAGTTCAGTTTGAAGTTTAGATTGGTTCGTCATCTTTTTTTCTCATAAGTTAAATTCAAAAGTAGCTGCACTTAATCACGGCTAGAGCTACAGAAAAACACGCATGAATCAGTAAAATCTATAGCACAGCCCTTATAAAAACAGTTAAAACGCCTGTTATTCCCATAGACGACAAGTAGTATAAGACATTGACAGTTAACCGAATGTTAACCAAAAACACATTCGCAGAACCTGAACTTGTCGCGTATCATGAAAGTGGAATGGCTATTTTACGGAACTGCGCTATGGGCATTTTGTGTCATTTCCCTTTTATTTTTAAGCCTCCCACGGCACATGACTTAGTGTTGTCTGGGCTAGTAATAGCCGCTTTGCTGGCATTTCCTGAGGCTTCAGCGACCTTAGACATTCAATTGGTTGGAGGAACTGGCGGTCAGGTCAAAGCCATGCCTGGAAATATGGGATGGGTGCCCTATTGCACCATACAAACACCTTTGTCAGCCTTAGTGCGTGTTTCAAAAGTATCAAAGACGGTAAATTGGTAGAATATTTGCTATTTAGGCAATGAGCAGAAAGAAGCGGACATCAAAAGTCAGGCGTTACCCGACCGACTTGAACGATAAAAAATGGAGTGTCGTTAGCCCTTTGCTACCGAGCGGATTGCCGGGTGGCCGTCCGAGGAAAAAAACTTATCAATGCCACCCTCTATATTGTCCGTAGTGGTTGTACTTGGCGGTTGCTCCCGCACGGGTTCGCCAAAAGGTGGGAAGGCACAAACACCCGACTGCCGGTGTGATCGACAGCCAAAGCGTCAAGACAACGGCGTTGCCAGGGATCAAGGGCTACGCGCGGACAAGTAAATTCAAGGGCGCAAACACCATATCCTTGTGGACGCGCTTGGATTGGTTATGGCCGTTGTCGTGACGGCGGAGTCGGCTCAGGAGCGGGGAAGGCGCAAAGCCCGTTTTTAAGGCGTTCACGGGGAGCTGCAAAAAAATCGCGGCATTTGGGCGGATGGTGGTTACCGGGGCGCAAATATGGAGGCATGGGTGGCCTAACATTTCCCTATTGTCCTACAAACCATTTTGCGCCCCGATGATACCAAAGGCTTCCAATTGCTAGCGCGCCGTTGGGTCGTTGAACAGACTTTTGCCTGGCTTTACCGCTATCGTCGCTTGAGCAAGGATTACGAGCTATTGACCGGTTTCAGTATCGCTTGAAAGCTGAGCTAGGGACTTTTAAAACACGCACTAAGGTTTCAGATAGATTTTAAATGAAGGCCTGGCTAACATTTTAAATGCGTTTTTACTAGGCGCTGTTTTTATTTACATTTACATATCCATAAACATCATAGGCAAACCGTAAGTTAAAACAAAATAGCTAAATGCGGCCATGACACTATAGAGTGTTTTAAAAGAAAAGAACTGCCGGAATATGTAACTGACAATGGCAATATACCAAATGACCAACAACACGCCGAGGGCTATGGATATTTCTTCACTGCGTTCGACATGTTCCATCACCATCCAAAAATACAGCGCTTCGACGCCTATCGCTAATGTCATGGTGACGTTTTCGCACATAAAAATGGCTGTATATAAGCGATAAAAATAAGGCCATTTTTTCATGACCAGCAACAGCGTGGCAATGCTGGAAAAAGCCATGACAGTCCGCAGTAAGACCTCTAAAGTGCCGTCGGCAGGGTCGGCAATCAGGCTTTCAACGATAATGCCTGAGACAAGATAGAAAGCGACTGCTTTCCACATGAATGATCTGGAGGGCACTAAATCAACTGGGTTGTTCCGAAACCAACAAAGTGCAATATATTTAAATAAAAGGTTCATGGTCTGAAAAGAATTGTACTAAAAAGGAGGTTGTAAGCCAGTTAGCCTTAAATGCCACTGCTGACAACACCCAGAAACAAACAATCATCAAGCACGCAGGGGCTGCAACCCGCCTATATCATAAATGACAATACGCGCTATTTTTAACCATAACCCAGTAGTGTGTCATCAAGGTTATGGCTTAAAAAAAATCCAGACGTTAACTAAAAGCCGTGGAAATAGCCGTCCGGTGAGGGTTGGCGGCTACGTTTAGGCTGATTTGCCGCCTGTTTTATGGGGGAGGGTTTTGCTGTAAGCGATGGTGATGGTTTTTGGGGTGCTTGCTGAATCTGCAACGGCTCTGACGGAAGATCCAATGTCTCCTCAATAGGCGGCAGCCTTTCGTAGATGGCTATCGGTTCGCCATCCAGTTTGGTTAAAACTTCGTTAAGCACCTTTTGGTCGAACTCCGGCAACTCATTGTTATTGGCTTTCTGGATAAGGCTTAAGGCCACGGCGTAACGTTCATCTTGGGTCATTTCTTCGCCTTCCAGATCAGGATGGGCTTCGATGTATAGCATGTTATCCAACCAACCCACCTTAATCGGTTGCTTGACGATATAAACAGGCGTCCCTTCCGGTGTGACGTTGTATAGCTGCTCAATATCTTCAGGATACATGCGCACACAACCATGCGTTATTTGCATGCCGATACCGTAAATTTTGTCGATGTCAGTGCCGTGGATGCGATATTCGCCTGGCAGCGCCAAATAAAGCGCATAAGCACCTAGCGGGTTATGCGGCCCAGGGGGCACGACAACGGGTAAAGGGTCGCCCATTGCGGCGTGCTCACGGCGGATGGATTCGGGCGGATGCCAAGAAGGGTCTTTTATTTTGCGGGCCACTTTAGTCAAGCCTAACGGTGTTTTCCAGTCTTGCCTGCCTATGCCATGGGCAAAGGACATGACCGTGCCTGGCTGACCGGGTGGATAAACATACATACGGTATTCGGAAATATTGAGCGTGATGCCTTTGTGGGGCGTATCCGGCAAAATACGTTTGTTGGGCAAACGTACAATTTCACCTTTTTTAATCTTCCAACGATCCATATCAGGGTTAATTCTTACCACTTCAGTTTGTCCCAGCAAAAACCGTCTGGCGACATCCAACAAGGTTTCGTCTTGTGCTGCCTGGGTCAACGCCACCCCATCAGGGTATTGTGTGACAACCGTGTCACCGCTATTTTGGGGCAGTGGGTAAGTTGTCGCATAAGAAGGCCCGCCAACAATCGACAATAGCGAACAGGCAAGGAAGATACGGATTTTCATTAAGGAGGTTTCTCGGGTCGGGTTTAACAATACGTGTTGATTTGTCAACACATCGGCTAGTCAAAACGAAGCTATTTTATCACGCTGTTTTTAATTAGACTATTTTCGATAAACTGGACAAGTTGTTATCACATCATAAAAAACGTAGTTAAAACATCAATTTGTTGCCAATTTACCGGCTGTTTTAAGCCTAACATTACCGTATCGCTAGGTTATAATCCGATATATCACCTATTAACCAAGTTTAAATTTATGACGCTGCAAATTTTTCGTACCAAACAAATCACTTCTGAACCTGAAGACAACCATGGCCTCAACCGCTGCTTGTCAGCCTGGGATTTGGCTTTTTTGGGGATTGGCGCCATTATCGGCACCGGTATTTTTGTGTTGACTGGCATAGCGGCTGCGACACAAGCTGGCCCGGCGGTGGTTTTATCGTTTATTTTTGCTGGCTTGGCCTGTGCTTTTGCCGCCCTTTCGTATGCGGAACTGTCGGCTTCCGTCGGTGGCTGCGGTAGTGCTTACGGTTACAGCTACGCCGCCTTTGGTGAGTTGCTGGCGTTTATTATTGGCTGGGATTTGCTTTTGGAATATGGCATTTCGGTTGCCGCTGTCGCCAATGGCTGGGCGGGGTATTTTAACAATGCCTTGTCGGCAATAGGCTTGCCATTACCCGATATGCTGACTAAAGCGCCTAAGTTAGGCGGACTTATCAACCTGCCTGCGGCGGCTATCATTTTGCTGTTAATGGGGCTATTGATACTGGGTGTCAAGCACAGCGCCAAAGCCAATAACGCCATGGTCTTTGTCAAACTTATCACCATTGCCGTATTTATCGTGGTCGCAGTGTTTAATGTCCATCCGGAAAACTGGCACCCCTTTATGCCGTTTGGTTGGTTTCAGACCTTGCCTGATGGCAAAACCACCGGCGTGTTGGCTGGCGCTTCCTTAGTGTTTTTTGCCTATGTTGGTTTTGATGCGGTTTCCACCGCGACTGCCGAAGCCAAAGACCCGCAGCGGGACTTACCGTTTGGCATTATCGCCTCGCTGGTCTTTTGTACGCTAATCTATATTATCGTGTCCGGATTGCTCACGGGCGTAGTCCCTTACGGCGACCTTAACGTCTCCTCGCCGGTTGCCCACGCGCTTAAACTGATCGGCTTCAACGCGGCGTCCGCATTGGTTGCAACGGGCGTGATAGCAGGGCTGACCACCGTCATGCTGGTTTTGTACTACGCCTTGACGCGAATTATTTTTGCCATGTCTTTAGATGGTTTGTTTTCGCCCTTTTTTAGCCAGGTCAACACTAAAACGCAAACACCTGTGCGGATCATTGTCTTATGCGGCATCATCATAGCGTTGATCGCCGGTTTTATCCCTTTGGGCGATTTGGCTGAACTGGTCAACATTGGCACCTTGGCCGCATTTGTCTTAGTCTGTTTGGGGGCAATCGTCTTGCGTATAACCAAACCGGACATGCCGCGCCCATTCCGCACCCCGTTTAGCCCGTTGTTCCCTATTTTGGGCATGCTTTCTTGCGGTGCGCTAATGGGTTTTTTACCGGCGATCACTTGGTTGCGGTTTTTGGTCTGGTTGATAATCGGCTTGATTGTTTACTTCACTTATTCCATGCACCACAGTAAATTGGCGGGTAAAGGTTAGGCGCAAATGTGTATTGGGGTGCGTGCCGCAGTGCGCTAGCAACCGGAAAACCACCTGTTTTTGGTATGCCAACGCACGGGGAAAGTCGCCATCAGGATGACAGGTAAGGTGCAACAGGCCGCGTCTACAATGTTAAAAAATATATGGACGACTACTTTAAACTGCCGCCGGTAGTCTTTTGATTGGCCAACGCCTAAGTGGGCTATCATTGCGCTGGTGGCGATGGCGGATAACCTTCCGGTGGCGGCGGAATATCTGCGGTTGGCTCCTCTGTCTGGACTGGTGCTTCATTCAAAAATTGCCCGGATACTGGCACTTGATGGCCTTTGGCATACATACATTGGATATAAGCATTATCATAACGGTCTTGGTTGCCATACATAGAGCTGTTGGCTGCACCTGCACCTACCGCACTGCCAGCCAATAACCCCGTGCCGGCACCAATGGCGGCACCGCGTCCCCCGCCTAGCGCCGCACCTGTAGCTGCGCCCAATGCAGTGCCTACAGCTGCGCTGGTGACACCGCTGTACACCGCAGCTTGGTTAGCGGTTGTCCCACCTACCTGAAAATAAGCATATTGCCGACAGACCACATCGTCGTTGCGGAATTGGTCAAAAGACATTCCCGCACCAGGCAGCACCATAACGCTGGGGCCGTTGGGCAAGCTTACGCAACCGCTTACCGCCAGTAAGGCCGTGAGCGGAAACACTTTAGAAAATAGTGACATATTTAACTCCTTAACGAGGCGCGGGGGGGATAGGTTTAACTTGCTGCCAACCGCTTAGGCATTCCTTGATGTAAGGGTAATAGCCTTCCGGATTGTTACAATAATACCAGTAACCCGATGGATAGTTTTGGATGGCCGGTGCAGGCTGCTGGATATAAACCGGCGGCCTTATGGGTACCGTAACTATGGCAGGTGGATAATAAGGATAAGGGTAATAGGGACGATAATAAGGTCTAAAATAGGGTCGGTAATAAGGGTAAGGATAACGGTAAAACGGCGCCCCAAAATAAAAACCAAAGCGGGGGTTGCCGTGACGGTAGCCGTCATCAAAATCACGGTGACCGTAGTAACCCCCACCAAAACCGGGACGGTCATGATGATCACCCCTAAAACCAAGACGGTCATTACGGCCACCACCAAAACCCGGATGGTTGCGATTACTGCCACCAAAGCCTGGCTGGTTGTGTTGGCCACCGCTAAAACCAGGATGCCCGCCTCCCTGGCCCCGATTTTCGCGGGCCCAATTGGGACTGCTGTATAGACTACATGACATCACTAGTATCAATGAGATTATTGTGTTTGTTTTCATTGCCTACCCCTTGATTAAAAACAGCAAAAATCTGACACTATTGACCCATAAAAGTGCCTGACAGGTTTAGGGAAACTTTATTAGATACTGTTTCAATAGACCTTTAAAACACGTTCTAGGATTGCACCCCGAAGTTGGATCCACGTCATTGTTAAACTGCATGCGTCAGTTGTATATCGGCACCAGATGGGTTTCATAAAAATCGGGGCTGGGCATTTGCAGTCTTACCTCAAACTCCCAAAAAACAGGCCGCTCAGCACTTAAATTGAGAGTCTGAAAGCCTGTCGGGCAGCATATAGCATATAACGAATGTTGACTTTTTTACCCGAATAAAACGCCTGCCTGCTATTGAGCAACCAGCTGCCACGCATTGGCATAAATTTGATCCATTGCTTGCCGCAGTCATTTTCTAGCCTATGATTTTATCAACGAGGATGTGTTATCCGTCCGGGCAGTCTGTACGTTGACGAACAGACTGCCTTACGGGAAACGGAAACAATAGAGCCTGCCGTGATCAGCAACGCAGGCTCCAATGTGGCGGTGGAAACCACCGACGTGATTCTGGTGCGCAGCAATCCGTTGGATGTCGTGGCTATCGTGCAGCTGTCCCGCGCAACTTATAGCAAGATGATCCAGAACTTGGTCTGGGCCACGGGCTACAACGTCGTCGCGATTCCGTTGGCAGCTGGGGCGTTTTATACTTGGGGCGTGCTGCTTTCGCCCGCCCTAGGCGCGGTGCTGATGGCCGCGAGCACGGTAATTGTGGCGATTAATGCACGGCTATTGAAACTAAAGGCCAAGCCTTATAGCCAATACGATATAAATTGATGGTGTAAAAAAAGCGATAGCTAGGACTGCCCGTCCTTCGAGGACGCGCAGTCCTTATCATATTATTTTGGATTGGCTATAACCTGAAACCAGTAAATGACCAAGCGCAGCATGATTCCGACACCTGTCCATAGCGAACAGACAAAACCCCAAGCTTGGCACAGCCTGTCCGCAGAGGAGGCATTGGCACAGCTCGGTGCTGCAGCGACCGGGCTGTCTGCGCAGGAAGCGACCCGCCGCCTTGAGGCCAACGGCCCGAACCTGCTGAAGGAAGGCAAGCGCATTAGCCCTGTGCAGATTTTTCTCGGTCAGTTCAAAAACCTCATCATTTGGATTTTGATTGCTGCTGGCGTCATCTCCGGTCTGTTGGGCGAAAGCGTGGACGCCATTGCCATTCTCGCCATTGTCGTCCTCAATGCGGTCATCGGTTTTTACCAGGAGTTCAACGCCGAAAAGTCCATTGAGGCGCTCAAGAAAATGGCCGCGCCCCAAGCTAAGGTGTGGCGTGATGGACAAGTCACGTCGATCCCCGCTGCAGGCGTCGTCACCGGCGACATTCTGGCGCTGGAAGCCGGTGACTTGATTGCTGCGGATGCCCGGCTTCTGCAAGCCGCCTCGCTCAAGTGCATCGAAGCGACGCTGACTGGCGAATCGGTGGCAGTGACCAAGCAACCCACGACCTTGGAACAGCGCGATGTCCCGCTTGCCGACCGCGAGAATATGGTGTTCATGGGCACCAGTATCGCAACGGGCACAGGCCGGGCGGTGGTTGTGGCGACGGCAATGCAGACCGAATTGGGCTGTATCGCCGGTCTGATTGCATCGGCGGGTGAGGAGGAACGCACCCCGCTGGAGAAGAAGCTGGAAGCCTTCGGGCGGGTGCTTGTTTGGGCGGCGCTGGGCATCGTCGCGCTGCTGTTCGGGCTGGGGTTTCTACGCGGGACAGACCTGTTCGAGCTCTTCATGACGTCGGTGAGCCTTGCTGTCGCTGCCGTGCCGGAAGGGTTGCCGGCGGTCGTCACCGTCGCGCTGTCGCTTGGCGTGTTGCGCATGTCCCGTCGCCATGCGCTGGTGCGCAAGCTGGCCGCAGTCGAGACGCTCGGCTCGACCACAGTCATCTGCACGGACAAAACGGGCACGTTGACGATGGGCGAAATGACGGTGCGTGCGCTCTACGTCGCAGGCCAACAGTACGAAGTCACCGGCATTGGCTATGGCCCGGACGGCGAAGTGCATTTCGACGGCCAAAAGGCGGAAGCACAACACACGGCGCCGTTGCTCGAACTTGCGCACGTCATTCTCGGCTGCAATAACGCCCATCTCGTCCAAGAAAAAGGGGATTGGAACGTGGTTGGCGACCCCACCGAAGGCGCATTATTGGCAGCGGGTGCCAAAGCCGGTGCCGACCACGCGTGCATCGAGCGGGAATTGCCCAAGCATCACGAAATACCATTCGACTCCGACCGTAAACTCAGCACGATGATCCGCAAGATGCCGGACGGCAAATTGCGCGCCTTCATCAACGGTGCGCCTGACGTGTTGTTAGGGCGCTGCACCGCGTTCTACACGGATACTGGGATCCGTCCCATGACGGACGCGGATCGTCAGGCCATCGCGGCGCAAAACACCGCGATGGCACAGCAAGCGCTACGGGTGCTCGGTTCTGCCTACCGTGATCTGGGCAATGTATCCACAGCCGACCTCACGGCGGACAACGTAGAACAAAATCTCATCTTCGTGGGGCTGTCGGGCATGGTGGATCCGCCCCGTCAGGAAGCCAAAAAAGCCGTTGCGAAATGTCGCGCCGCCGGTATCCGCGTGGTGATGATTACCGGAGATCATCCAGACACCGCAACGGCTATTGCGCGGGAAATCGGCATCGGCTCAGATGACGGCAGGGCTGTAACAGGCACTGATCTGGATAAAATGTCCGACGACGAACTCCGCGAGCGTGTGCCTAAAATCGCCGTGTTTGCCCGGGTCACCGCCGAGCACAAATTGCGCATTATCCACGCTTGGAAAGCAAACGATGCGGTGGTGGCGATGACTGGCGACGGCGTCAACGATGCTCCGGCCATTAAGGGCGCAGACATTGGCATCGCCATGGGCAAAGCGGGCACGGAAGTGACCAAGCAGGCCGCCGACATGATTATTACCGACGATAACTTTGCCTCTATCGTCGCCGCCGTCGAAGAAGGGCGCGGCATCTACGACAATATCCGCAAGACCCTGCAATACCTGCTGGCGGGCAACACCGGCGAACTGCTGCTGATGACGGTCTGCGTGAGCGTGGGTTTGCCCATGCCTTTGCTGCCTATTCACTTATTGTGGATTAATCTGGTGACCGACGGTCTGCCCGCGCTTTGCCTGGCGACCGATCCCGTCGACCCCGACGTGATGAAACGCCAGCCGCGCGCCCGCTCCGAGCGTATTACAACCCCCAGCTTTCTTCGCACGATGGCATTTACCGGCTTGCTTACCGGCGGCGTGGCGTTCGCGGTTTATTTCTACGGGTTGAGGACACAAACTACCGAAATGGCACGTACCGCTGCGTTCGCCGTGCTGGTTTTTGCCGAACTCTTGCGGTCTTTCGGTGCCCGCAGCGAAACCAAACCGATCTGGCGGCTCTCTCTTTTCACGAATATGAACCTCGTCATTGTGGTTGCCGTTTCTTTCGGCCTACAAATATTAAGCCAACACAACGCGGTACTGGGCCAATTCCTGAAGACTTTATATATGCCGTTCACCGATTGCTTCCTGCTTATCGCGCTAGGAGCCATCCCGCTGTTGGTGCTGGAAGGGGCGAAAGTGGTGGGTAACACCCAGTTACAAAGAAAGGCGGTTTCAGAAAAAGCGGTTCAGCGGCTGGACCGGAAGACCTATACGGTTTGGGGCCGGCTTTTGTTTGCCATGAACAAATTTTCGCAGACAGACGGGCCGCAGGCGGCAGCGGCGTTCGCGCACTACGCGTTCTTCTCGCTGTTTCCCTTGATTGTCCTCATCGTCACGATTGCTTCGGTGTTTATTGATCGGGAACAGGCCGGAACAGCCGTCATCGCTTATTTTGAAACCTACATCCCTATCACTGGTGAAATGCAGCGTTACATTTTTGACGCTATCAGTGGTGTGGTTAACGCCCGTGGACAGGCCAGTGTGCTAGCCTTTCTGATGCTCATCTGGGCGTCGACGGGATTCTTTGCCACCTTGATCCGCGCCACCAACAGGGCATGGGATGCCGAAATTCCCCATTGGTGGCGGTTACCGTTTAAAAGCTTAGGTTTTCTCATCATCATGGTCAGTTTGGCGCTCTTGGCTGTCGCGGTGCCGGTGCTGGCGAAAATGGCAAAAGATTGGCTTTTTCCAATGGATGATTTCAGCGCGTGGGTTTATGCCTTGGGCACTTTTTTCATTCCTATGGTGGTGGCGTTCATTAGCCTGTGCCTGTTTTACCGGCTGGCGCCTGCCCGTCGGACACGGTTTGCCGAAGTCTGGGCCGCCGCCTTATGCACCACGGTACTATTGCAGGCGGCCGAAAGCCTATTTCTCATCTACCTCAAAGATTTTGCCACATTGAATGCGATTTATGGTGCGTTCGGCGGGATCATGGCATTACTGTTGTGGATTTACTTATCTGGGTGTATTTTCATTTTTGGTGCGTGTCTGTGCGCCGCCCAAGCCACAGGAAAATCATCGGAAAAATAACGTTGGCTGGACACTAAGGTGAAAGCCGCCGTTTGTGCGAACTGTATTAGCGCTGGATCAGCGGGAGCAACTATGGAAAATAAAATCACTTCGTTGAATCTCGGCGTGGTCGTTTCGGTACGCGGCAGCGTAGTGGACATAAGGTTCGATGCGCATTTGCCGCCTATTTACTCGTTGTTGCATACGAACGGGGGGAACATCGTCATCGAGGTCTTAGCGCAACTCGACACCCGCCGGGTGCGCGGGATCGCGTTGACATCCACGCAAGGCCTTGCCCGGGGCATGATGGCTGAAGACACGGGCGGGCCGTTGAAGGCACCGGTTGGCAAGGGCATTCTGGCGCGAATGTTTGACGTTTTCGGGAACGCCATCGACCGGCAAGCGCCGCCCGACAACATCGAGTGGCGTTCGGTGCACCGGTCGCCACCGCCGTTGGCCCGCCGATCCACCCAATCTGAAATTTTTGAGACAGGTATCAAGGTCATCGATGTGCTCGTGCCGCTTGAGCGCGGAGGCAAGGCGGGTTTGTTCGGAGGTGCGGGGGTGGGTAAAACGGTATTGCTCACCGAAATGATCCACAACATGGTCGGACACCATCAGGGCGTCAGTATTTTTTGCGGTATTGGCGAACGCTGCCGCGAAGGGGAAGAGCTTTACCGCGACATGAAGGACGCGGGCGTATTAGCAAATATGGTGATGATTTTCGGCCAGATGAACGAGCCACCGGGTGCGCGTTTCCGGGTGGGCCATGCGGCGCTGACAATGGCCGAGTATTTCCGCGACGACGAGCACCGTGATGTGCTGCTGCTCATCGACAATATCTTCCGCTTCATTCAGGCGGGTTCCGAAGTCTCCGGTTTGATGGGCCAGATGCCCTCGCGCCTAGGCTATCAACCGACGATGGGCACCGAACTGTCGGGGCTGGAAGAGCGGATCGCCAACACCGACAGCGGCGCCATCACGTCCATCCAGGCGGTCTATGTTCCGGCGGACGATTTTACTGATCCGGCGGCAGTACATACCTTTTCACATCTTTCCGCGTCCATCGTGCTTTCGCGCAAGCGGGCAAGCGAAGGGCTTTACCCCGCTATCGACCCGCTGCAATCCAATTCCAGAATGGCCACGCCGGGCATTGTCGGCGAACGGCATTACGCCTTGGCGCAGGAAATCCGGCGGACACTTGCCCAATACGCGCAACTTAAAGACATCATTGCGATGCTGGGGCTGGAGCAGCTGTCCCCGGAAGACCGCAATGTGGTGGCCCGCGCGCGCCGGTTGGAGCGTTTCCTCACCCAGCCCTTTTTTACGACCGAGCAGTTCACCGGGCTCGAAGGCAAGCTGGTCAGTCTCAAGGATGCCTTGGATGGCTGCGAACAGATTCTCAATGATGAATTTAAGGACTACCCGGAAAGTGCGCTCTATATGATTGGCGCGGTGAACGAGGCGAAAGGCAAAACAAAATCCGGCCAGCCCGGTGGTGATAAAACGCCCGAACGGGTATCAAAAACCGATGCTGAACCCACCGCCGAACCTGCAACAGGCCATTGACTATGCAACAGACACGCATGACGCTTAAAATTCTTCTGCCCTTTGAAATATTCGCCGAAAAAAACGGCGTGTCACGCATCGTCGCGGAAACCCAAGAGGGCTCGTTTGGCCTCTTGCCGCAACGCCTCGATTGTGTGGCGGCGCTCTCGCCGGGCATTTTAATCTATGAAACCGAAGCGGAGGGCGAGTGCTACGTTGCCATCGATGAGGGCGTGCTGGTCAAGACCGGCAAGGATGTGCTCGTTTCCGTGCGGAGGGCGCTGGTTGGCACAGACCTTGCCCAATTGCATGAAGCGGTGAAGCAGGAATTTCTGATCCTGGATGAGTGCGAACAAAGCGTGCGTTCGGTGATGGCAAAACTGGAAACCGGATTTCTACGCCGCTTTGCGAGCTTCCAACATGAATAAGAAACCCAAAAACACCTCGAAAAAAACGTCCGCCTTCGCCGACCAAGTGGGCTTGAAAGCCGCCCGCAAACTTAAGGCACGGCATCATGCCACACCGGGGGTCTGGTTCGGCTTAGGGATGATGGGGCTGATTGGCTGGTCGGTGGTTGTGCCGACGTTGCTCGGTGCGGCGCTGGGTATCTGGTTGGACGAGCACTATCCGGGAGGCCGTTCTTGGACGCTAGCGTTGTTGGTGGCAGGACTAATGATAGGCTGTTTTAATGCGTGGCTTTGGGTCGCCAAGGAAGATAGGGCAATGCGGAACAACAACGGACAGGAGGACAATGATGAATGAAATATTGGTTTGGATGCTGGCGTGGCTAGCGGGCATGGGGCTTGGTGCGGTTTTTTTCGGCGGCCTGTGGTGGACAGTCCGTAAAGGCTTGTCCTCCCGACGACCGTGGTTATGGATAGCCTTTAGTTCACTGCTGCGGACGGGCATTGCCCTAGTGGGCTTTTACGTGGTTGCTGGCGATCATTGGCAGCGGCTATTATTGTGCCTACTTGGCTTTTTGATGGCACGCTTGGCTGTTACATGGCTGACCCGATTGCCGGTAGAAAACCAAACACAGCCAACGCAGGAGTCCAGCCATGCACCTTAGCCCCGATGAAGTCATCTTCTGGCAATACGGTTTTTTCAAACTTAACGCCACCATTGTGTTCACGTGGGGGATTATGTTCGTGCTGGCGGTCGGATCAAAACTGATCACGCGCAACCTTTCTACCGAGTTGCAACGGTCACGCTGGCAGAACCTTCTGGAAATCATCGTCACCGCGATTGAAAAGCAAATCAAAGAAGTCGGGCTATGCCACCCAAGACCGTATCTTAGTTTTCTGGGCACATTGTTCCTGTTTGTCGCCACAGCCAGCCTCTGCACCATCATTCCGGGTTATGAGCCACCGACCGGTTCGCTCTCGACCACCGCAGCACTCGCGTTGTGCGTATTTGTAGCGGTGCCGCTGTTCGGCATCCTGGACCAAGGCATGGGCGGTTACCTGAAGTCTTATCTGGAGCCAACGGTCATCATGCTGCCATTCAATATCATCAGCGAACTCTCCCGTACGCTGGCATTGGCTGTCCGCCTGTTCGGCAACATGATGAGCGGGGCAATGATTATCGGTATTCTATTGACCATCACGCCCTTCATCTTCCCGGTCGTTATGACCCTGCTCGGATTGCTCACCGGCATGGTGCAAGCCTATATCTTCAGTATCCTTGCCGCCGTTTACATTGCCGCCGCCATGCGGACGCGCAAGCCACACACCAAACCAGAGCCCAAAAACTGAAACACCAAACCAACCTAAGGAAATATTATGGATAACATGACTATTATCGCGGTGGCCTCCATTGTCATCGCCGGCCTCACGACCAGTTTCGGCTGTATGGGGCCTGCGTTGGCGGAAGGCAAAGCGGTCGCAACGGCGCTCACTGCGCTGGCACAGCAACCGGATGCCTCTGCCACCATCACGCGGACTTTGTTTGTCGGGCTGGCAATGATCGAGTCCACCGCCATCTATTGCTTTGTTGTGTCGATGATTCTGATTTTCGCCAATCCGTTTTGGAACCACGCTATCGCCCACGCCGCAGGACAATAAACCATGCTCATCGATTGGTTCACTGTGGGTGCGCAAGCGCTCAATTTCCTTATTCTGGTGTGGTTGATGAAGCGCTTTCTTTACAAGCCCATCCTTCATGCGATTGATGAGCGGGAAAAGCGTATCGCCGCTACGCTTAAGGATGCCGACGAGAAACAGGCGGAAGCCCAAAAGGAGCGCGATGCGTTCCAGCAGAAGAACGCCGCGTTCGACCAGCAACGTGAAGCCCTCTTTAGCCAAGCGTCGATTGATGCGAAAGCCGAAGGGCAGCGGCTTTTGGACGCCGCCCGCAAAGCCGCCGATGCCTTGGGCACCCAGCGCTTGGAAACGCTGAGAAATGACGCCCATAACCTGAACCAAGCCATTAGCCGCCAGACCCAGCAGGAAGTGTTTGCTATCGTCCGTAAAGCGCTGGCGGATCTTGCCTCGACCAGTTTGGAAGAACGCTTGGGCGAAGTGTTCATCCGCCGCTTGCAGGCTTTGGAGAGTCCGGCAAAAGCGGGCTTGGCGGCGGCACTCACGGCAGCCGCCGAACCGGTGCTGGTGCGTAGCGCGTTTGACCTGCCGGCAGCGCAATGTGCGCTAATACAACAGACACTCAACGAAACCTTCTCCGCAACGATTAAAGTCCGGTTTGAAACCCGGCCGGAGGTGATCAGTGGCATCGAACTGGCTGCGAACGGCTGGAAAATCGCTTGGAGCATTGCGGATTATATGGCTGAGTTGGAAAAAAGCGTTGGCAAACTCATTAAAGACCAGCTCAAACCCGAAGATAAGCCAGAAAACAAAGAGGCCTCCGAGGTGGTGGAATGAGCAGGCCGCCAGATTCCTTGCAGCGTGTCTTCGATAATGCGTTCGCAGCAATAAGCCAAGCGCGTGACGCCTTCGTGCCGCAAATCAAACCGCACGAGGTGGGCACAATCATGAACGTTTCCACCGGTATCGCCAAAGTCTCAGGTCTTCCGGGTGTGGGCTATGACGAGTTGGTGAAATTTCCAGGCGATGTGTATGGGATTGCATTCAATGTGGACGAGGATGAAATCGGCGTCGTGCTGCTTGGCGAATATTGGCATTTGCACGCCGGTGATGAAGTCCTGCGCACTGGCAGGGTGATGGACGTGGCTGTGGGTGACGGCTTGTTGGGCCGCGTCATCGACCCGCTCGGCCGCCCGCTCGATGGCGAAGGGCCGGTGGCCTCGACTAAACGTTTGCCCATCGAACGGCCCGCTGCACCGATTATGGATAGGGCGCCAGTCACCGTGCCACTGCAAACTGGCCTCAAAGCGATTGATGCGCTCATTCCCATCGGCCGTGGGCAGCGGGAACTAATTTTGGGCGACCGGCAAATCGGTAAAACCGCTATTGCGCTCGACACCATCCTTAACCAACGCGACCAAAATGTGCTGTGCGTTTATTGCGCCATTGGCCAGCGTGCGTCCTCTGTGGCGAAGGCGGTCGCCACTTTGCGGGAAAAAGGCGCACTGGATTACACGGTCATCGTGGTGACTGAAGGCAATGACCCGCCAGGCCTCGCTTATATCGCCCCTTACGCCGCGACCAGCATTGCCGAGCATTTTATGGAAGCGGGCCGGGACGTGCTGATCGTCTATGACGACCTTACCCAACACGCCCGAGCTTACCGCGAGATTTCCCTGCTGCTTCGAAGGCCGCCCGGTCGGGAAGCTTTTCCCGGCGACATTTTCTATATCCATTCGCGGTTGTTGGAACGGGCGACCCACCTGTGCAAAGAGCTTGGCGGGGGTTCGCTGACCGCCTTGCCTATCATCGAAACGGAAGCGCAGAACATTTCCGCCTACATTCCGACCAATCTGATTTCCATCACGGACGGGCAAATCTACCTTTCCCCGGCATTGTTTGAATTAGGCGTACTGCCTGCGGTCGATGTCGGCAAATCCGTTTCGCGCGTGGGCGGCAAGGCGCAACGGGCGGCTTACCGCGCTGTGGCAGGTGACCTTAAGCTTGCCTATGCGCAGTTTGAAGAACTCGAAACCTTTGCCCGCTTTGGCGCCCGCTTGGATGACAACACCCGCAAATCTATCGAGCATGGGCGGCGCATCCGTGCCTGCCTTAAGCAGCCCGAATTCGCCCCTGTGTCCGTGTCCGCCCAAATCGCCATCCTGCTGGCGTTGACGGCGGAGCTTTTCGATGCGTTGCCACTAGCCCAGATGACAGACGCCGAGCATGCCGTCATAGCAGCCGCTGCAAATATCCCCATCGAGGTGTGCAAGCGTTTGTACACTGCCGAAAAACTGGGTGATGAGGATCGTAAAGCCATCATCGAAATTGCCCGTCTAGCGCTCGTCCAATTTCAGCCCGCCCCTAAACCAAAACCCATCGCACATAAGGAAAACGCATGAGCGGCTCCATGGCGAGCCTGCGCCGGAAGATCAATAGTGCCGGTGACCTCCAATCCGTTGTCCGCACCATGAAGGCCTTGGCCGCCTCAAGCATCGGCCAATACGAGCAGTCGGTACATGCGTTGGCTGACTACTACCGGACGGTGGAGCTGGGATTGGGCGTCTGCTTCCGATTAAGCACGCCAGGCGCTATAAGGCCAGAACAGGCAAGACAAACCACGCAGAACACCATTGGCGCCATCGTGTTTGGGTCTGACCAAGGGTTGGTCGGCCAGTTTAATGAGGTGGTGGCCGAGTATGCGCTTAAGACGCTTGCGGCACTGCCCGGCACACCCCAAGTCTGGGCTGTTGGTGAACGCGTCCATGCCCATTTGGAAGACGCAGGTATGCCGCTAATGGGGCTCTTTGCGGTGCCGACGTCTGTCAAGGCAATCACCCCGCTCGTCGGGCAGCTTATTGTGGAGAGCGAAACAAACCACGGACAGGGCGAGGTCACCGAGCTCCTCCTTTTTTATAACCGCCCCACGTTGGGGGTAGTTTATGCGCCCGTCAACCAGCGCTTGCTGCCATTGGATGACAGCTGGCGAAAAGGGCTGGCGGAACAGCCTTGGCCGACGAAGAATTTGCCGGAAGTTATGATGGATGCGACTGGGGCGCTACGGGCGTTGATCAGCGAATATCTTTTTGTCTCACTGTTCCGTGCATGCGCCGAATCCTTGGCGAGCGAAAACGCGAGCCGCTTGGCGGCAATGGAACGCGCCGACAAGAATATCGATGACTTGCTGGAGCATTTCCACGCGACTTTCCACCGTTTGCGCCAGACTGGTATTGACGAAGAACTGTTTGATGTGATCTCCGGCTATGAAGCACTGGCACAAGAAAAGTAGAGGCCGGTAAATTGGACGGTAAAGCAACAAAACGTTAAGCATTGCGGCGACCACTTTGCCCTTGTGAATTAAGCTCTCCAAATAATGGCTACGCTGATCTTCCGTTAGACGCACTAAGTGTTTGCCTTGCATATCTTGGGGGAAGAGCGGTTGTCCAGTGCCCACTTACGGCGCGTCACTAAGGTTTTTGGTCAATTGCCGGGCTAGAAAAAACGGTTTTGCAATGGCCAGTCCCGGTAGTTAAAAACTTGGCCTTGAGTGCGCACGGTGGCTATGCTGTCTAATGACAGCTCAGCAAAAACCCATCCTACGGTATTTAACTCGCCGGAACTGAGAATACCGTCATGAGGAAACCCCTTGTCCACCGGTGTATAAACCGCCGCAGCACCTATATTCACATCGACTGCTTCTGACCAAGGCGCTTCACCCACTAGGCAGGATTGTACGACATAGCATTGGTTTTCCAAGGCCCTGGCTTGACAGCCTATTTTGACCCGATGATAGCCTGCCAGCGTATCGGTGCAGCTAGGTACCAGAATCAGATCGGCTCCAGCTTCCACCTGCTGTCTTGCCAGCAACGGAAATTCGCTGTCATAGCAGATATTAATCGCGATCCGCCCATAATCGGTATCGAAGCATTTGATTTCTTCGCCACTGGTGATCAGCCATTGCTCGTTTTCAAAGCGCGTCATCATCATTTTGTCTTGATAATCGACCCGCCCATCAGGAAAAAATAAATAAGCCCGGTTATGGTAAGCACCCGATTCCAGCCGCACCGGAAAAGTCCCCGCTTGGATCAGGCAGTGGTGGCGTTGCGCCAAGCCTTGGAACAGGCTAATGAAGCCAGCTAACAAGGACTGCATTTCCGCCAGTTGTCTTTCTAGGGATGAATACACGGCCTGACCGAATAATGAGGCCAGTTCCATGCTGTTATATTCGGGGAACAACAGGATTTTTGCCCCTTGGGTCACGGCCTCTGCAACCCAGTGCTCGCTTTTATCCTGATAAGCCTGCCAGTTGTCAAGAAAACTGATGTCGTATTGTGCGCTGGCGATTTTAACGTTCATCTTTAAGCCAAAAGGTCATAGGTTTAGGGGTTTCTTCGGTGTCATCCAAATCTTTCCAGACATAAGTGGTTGTCAGTTCAGGATGTTTAAAATAGCCGCGCTTGTTCCAAAATTTATCCAATGGCACATAATCGCCAGGACGGCGTGGATGGTCTACAGGGCGTTCCACGCAACAGAAAGTGATATGTCTGAAACCGCCCAGATCGGCGGCATGGGCTTCGCGTTCTTCAAAAAAACGCACGCCGATACCTAATCCCCGGTAATTTTTATCCAACACCGATTCGCTGCAATAAAACACATCGTTAAGGTCGTAGCCCTGTTCGATAAACGGTTTTTTCAGCTCATCCGTTTCGTATTTCATCGGCAGTGCGGTTGATGCGCCAACAACTTTGTCATCATCCAATGCCAACACGATAACGCTTTCGGGATTGTCGATGTAGGTTTGCAGGTATTTTTTTTCATAATCCAGATTGCCGTCGTACAAGTACGGAAAATCATGGAAAACTTCAATTCTAAGGCGGGCGAGTTCAGGGATATAAGGGATTAGGGCACTGCCGCTCCGCCGCTTTATGTGGATGTTTTTAGGCATGGGGATTAGCTCAAAAATCGAATATTTTAACTAAATTCACGGCTGTTTGCGCAGTTTATGCAGGCAAAAAACGGCTAAGCTGACACCGATAGTGTCAGCAAGCCAATCGGCAACCGAGGGGCTACGCCCTGGGACAAACGACTGATGCCATTCATCAGTCGCGCCATATAGGCTGCCTAGAATGATGCTCAGTAACGCAAGCATAACAATAGATGGATTGAACCATTGCTTAATGCTTTGCCATAACAAGGCGCCAAGAATGCAATAAGCCCCGGCATGATACAACTTGTCTTGGCTTTCAAACCACATTGGCGCAGGCAAAGAGGGTTGGGCAGAAAGCGAATAAATAAATAGGCTATAAAGCAATAAGCCAGCGATATATAAAATTTTAAGCATAAGCTACGGATAATGTGTGTGTTTTGGGCGGTTTTGGTAAAAACTGTGCGCAATCATCTAGGACAGCGGTTACTGGTACATTTAAACATGGAGCACCCGATTTTGCCGATTATCGCTATGCTGAATCTTTATTTAGGCGAGTGCTATGGGCAATACGCCCTGATGCTCCAACGGTTTTGTTTTGCGCCACAGCATGTGTTTCTGTTTCTGGGGTTACGGATGGGCAAACTGTTTTGTTGTGAAATAAGTTTGATTTTGCCTAGAGTGTCTGCATACTTTGCAAATGCCTCCCTAGATTGAAACCCCACAGATGTTGACTCGGCTGCTTGTTTATTTTGCTTACTTTTTAAAATCGTCACCACGTTACCAAAAGACTAAACGTTTTTTTTATAGTCTGTTGGAAGACCCTGGCAGTCGGCTTAAACCGTATTTTGATGTAAGCATGATTGCTGTAGTCATACTGAGTGTGTTGTTGCTGATTTATGAAATAGGCAATGCCCAGGCAAATATTAGCGAGTGGTACGAGCGCGGTGTTGTTAGTTTGTTTGTCATTGAATATTTGTTGCGCCTTTGGTTGTGTAGTGATAACCATAAAATTATTTTAGCGCATTACGAAGAAGCGGATTATCTGAATATTCGGTTTCGCCTGAGTAAGGTTATCGGTATTTTGGTGACAAAAAAACTTGAATATATTTCCAGTCCGTTAGCAATCATTGATTTATTGGCAATTTTACCTAGCTACCGTGAGCTTAGGGTGCTGAGGCTCTTTGTCATATTCCGTTTGTTCAAACTGTTCCGATACCTAAACAGCATAAAATTATTTGCTGAAATACTTAGCAGTAAACGCTTTGAGCTGTATACGCTGGCTATTTTTCTGGGTTTCTTGATATTTATCGGCAGTACTGCCTTGTATTTTTTTGAAAATCCCAGTAATGGCGGGCAAGTCAGCAGTCTGTTTGATGCCTTTTATTTATCGGTAGTCACGCTAGCGACAGTGGGTTATGGCGATATTGCCCCGCACACGGTAGGCGGCCGACTAGTGGCTATGGTGCTGATTTTTACGGGCCTCAGTTTTATTGCATTTTTTACGTCCATCATTGTGTCTGCGTTTAGCGATAAGATGCAGGACATGCAGGTTAACAGGATTTATGCGGAGCTGGGCCGGTATCGCAACTATATCATTATTTGCGGCTTTGGTCGGGTTGGGCAGCATATTGCCAGGCAGCTTGAGAAAGATCGGCAGCATTTTGTGGTTATCGACAGTGATGCGGCTAAGGTGCAAGACGCCAAGAGGCACAATTATTTGGCAATCCATGATGATGCCAGCAGAAATGATGTGTTGATAAATGCAGGCCTCAATAACAAGGCGACCGCCATTTTATGCACGACAGGTGATGATGTCATTAATGTTTACATTACCCTGACTAGCCGGCATCTGAACAAAGACATTCGGATTTTATCCCGTGCCAACAATGAAGAAAATGTAAAAAAACTCTATCAGGTAGGCGCCACGCATGTGATCCAACCTTTTGAAATAGCCGGTATGGTGGCGGCCCAATATGTTGGCCAGCCAGTGGCATTTGAGGCGATCGTGGGGATTATCAGTGAAGAAAAGCGGTTTATTATGGAAACGGTATGTGTGCACGATGATTCGTTCATCATCGGCCAAGCTGTCAATGATATTGATTTTGCGCAACGTAAGCTGATCTTGGTGGGGGTTATCAGTACAAATCCTGTGCACTGTAAGCATAAAAACCGGTATCAGGTAAAAAACCAGCATTTTTATTTCAATCCGGAAAAATATTTTCGGCTACAAGCGGGTGATCTATTGGTTGTATTGGGGCGAAAGTTTGGTATTGATCATTTCCGTAGCCAAGTTGAAATAAGTCGCCTAAAGCTAAGTAGAAAGTCATGAAACGGATTGCTATATTTGGTTACAGTAGGATGGCGGTGGAAACGATCCATAGGCTCAGTGAGTCCGAATACCAGCTGATGTTTATTGGGGGGGATGCCGCTGAAGTTGGTTTGGTTGCTGGGCTGGGCGTTGATAGCCGGCTGGTTGATTTTCGCAACGACGACGATTTGCGTGCTATCGGTATTGGCATTGATATTGATATTTTGTTCTGCTTTTTTCCGAAAGATTCCGATAATGTGTTTTTAACCATTTCTGCAAGGGCGCTCTCTGATAGTCTGACCATTATTGCAACAGTTGATGATCCTGAATCAGCGGAAAAGTTGTTGGCTGCCGGTGCCAATAAAATTATTGATCCTTATGAAATCTGCGGCAGGAAAACCTATGCCATGCTAACCCGGCCGGATATTACGAGTATCATGGATGAAACTGTATTTGGCCGGCATGATTTGAATATTGCGCAAATAGAGATTCTTGCGGGTTCCCGTCTCGAAAACACCAGCTTTAGCGAGTTGAAATCGATTAGGAAACATAATGTCATTTTGGTCGGTGTTGTGGATCGGGAGTTAGGGGATGAGCTGCATTTGGCTGTGGGGGAGAAGGAACATAAGCTAGATGCGGGGGATGTGCTAGTAGTTATGGGGTCTAGCAAAGATATTTTGGCATTTAAAGAGGATGTCGGCAGCGTCTGTGTAGAGACTTCGGATGTAATCGGTTAGTTAGCATGCCTAGCGGCCGATGCCTTGTTCATCCGCATGTGTTGCGCGTTCAGTAAAGATGGACAAGGCATCATCTATAAGTTTAAGTTATAGCGATTTATAAAGTGTCAGCGCTTTAGTCAATTCCTCGGCGGATTTTTTGACGTTGCCTGAATTGGATTGGATTTGTGCTTGGATAACGCTGGCGTTAGCTTGCTTTACGATGGATTCATTACCAGTAATTTGTTCGGAAGCTGAACGCGCTGCTTTTAAATGTAAGCGGGCAGCGGAAAAATCACTTTTATTCACTTCGGTTAAGGCTTTTTCAATATGCGCAATCGTTTCAGCAACATGTGTTGTTGAACTGGTCACCACTTCTTCTGCGAAAGCTAGGCTGCTGATTGCGCCCAGTGAAATCGCCATAATGAAGGTTAGCGTAATTTTTTTGATCATATTCATATAAAAACCTTTAATGTGCTATTGAATGGGGTTTTGAAAACTTATGCCCGATAGGACGTAATTTCCAACAACCATCATATAGGATTAACCGATGGTTTGTATGACAGTTTGATTAATAAACTAAAAATACGCTTTATTAATTTCGTTCCAACCACTCCAGTTCAGTTGCTGAGAAACCGGCAAGCAGGCGTAGTTTGTGGTTAAAAGGGCCTTTGGGTTTGCCGCCTAGATAGTATTGGCCGATCAGTTGGCGGTACTGGGTTTCAGGTTCAAAACCTTGGTGTATACAAAGCGTTTTAAACCAGAACGAGCCGCGCTCCACATGCCCTATCTCATCCACCAGAATACGATTTAACAAAGCCACGCTGGCGGTATCCCCCAATTGCTTAAATTTGTCGATAAGTCCGGGTGTGACGTCCAAGCCACGTGCTTCCAAGCAGCGTGGCACGAGTGCCAGTCTGGCGAGGACGTCGTCTTTGGTGTCGTTGGCATGGCTCCATAAGCCGCTATGGGCGGGTAAGTCGCCGTAATTAACACCCATGCCTTGCAGGTGTTCGCGTATTAATTCAAAATGTTGCGCTTCTTCGTCGGCAACGCGCAACCAGTCTTGATAAAAGGTGTCCGGCAAGTTGCGGAACCGGTAAATGATGTCCCAGGCCAAATAAATGGCGATAAATTCGATATGGGCGATGGCGTGAAAAAAAGCGGCGATGCCGCCGGGTGCATTTAGCTTGCGGTTAGGCATCAGGCGGGGCGGAAGCAGTTCGGGGCGGTCAGGAAATTTTACTTGGGTTATTGGTAAGGCTGGCTGGTTTGCGCTTAATTGTAATTCGCCGTTAGACAATAACCGCCAAGCTTGATGGGTTAGTGACAGTTGTTCATCAGTGCTGGCTTGGTACAAAAAAAATTGCGCAAACTCGAATAAATTATCCATGTTTATGCGTAAAAATTAACTTCGCTTAGCCATTTAATAGCTGCGTTGTACTGAAAATTTTGCCAATAAGGTTAATGCATTTTTGTAGTCCGAATCAGGCAAAATATTCAGCGCATCAATTGCTTTCTGTGCCTCTTCGTTGGCGCGTTGTTCAGTATAAGCAATGGCTTGGGTGCGTTTTACAACAGTATAGACATCGTTAAACGCCTCCCGTTTGCCATTTGTGATGGCATCAATAATAACCTTGGCTTCACTTTCGGTGCCGTTTTGGATGGCGTAAATCAGCGGAAGGGTGGGCTTGCCTTCTGCCAGGTCATCGCCCAAGTTTTTGCCTAAATCTTCCTGATTGGCCTTGTAATCCAAGGCGTCATCAATAAGTTGGAAAGCGATACCTAGGTGCTGGCCGTAAAGCGCCAGGTTTTCTTCCAGTTCTGCAGATGTATCGGCTATGACAGCACCTAGACGGGTTGCGGCACTAAACAAAATGGCAGTTTTCCGGGCGATGACTTCCAAATATTTGGCTTCGGTGGTTTCGGGGTTATTGCAATTTAATAGTTGCAGCACCTCACCTTCCGCTATCGCCGTAGTGGTTTTTGAAAGGATTTCCATGACCCGCATATTGCCGGTGCGCACCATCATTTCAAACGCCCTGGAATAAAGGTAGTCGCCGACGAGGACGCTGGCGGCATTGCCCCACACGGCATTGGCAGATTCTTTGCCGCGCCTTAAGTCAGAGTCGTCCACAACATCGTCATGGAGCAAGGTGGCGGTATGAATAAACTCGATGACTGCTGCTAGCATCAGATGTTTGTCGCTAACGCCGCCCAAGGCTTTGGCTGACAACAGCAACAGCATTGGACGCAGGCGCTTGCCGCCGTTGCCAACGATATAATGCCCCATTTGGTTGATCAGGATAACATCGGAGCTTAACTCATTAATAATGAGTTGATCGACCGCCTTAGCCTCGGAAGCCGTTAGACCCTTTATAGAATCAAAGTCGATAGTAGTGGATGCGGTCGAGCTTTGGAGTGGTTGATATGCCATTATTGATCGCTACTGACGTTAAGGTTGCGGATGTTTTTCATGGTTATGTCTATGAAATATGAGTTCAATGTATTATTATAACGGAATAAAAAACAATCGCCACGCTAATGAATAAGTCGTAATGCACGAAAGATGGGTGAGTTGTTTTGAATTGTGCTTATGTGGTTTATTCAACTTATAGTTGACTCTATCCAATTTTAAAATTAAAATCATCTGTTCACTTTTAACAGATTAATGCTTGACGGAGCTTACGCAGATGTATGCGGTAATTCAAACAGGTGGTAAACAGTACCGCGTTGAAGAAGGTACTTACTTAAAAATAGAAAAACTGGAGCTAGGCACAGGCGACAGCATTGAATTTGATAAAGTGCTAATGATAAAGTCCGGTGATGCGGTTCAAGTCGGTTTGCCTTTTATTGAGGGCGGCAAGGTTACAGCCACTGTCCTGTCTCAAGGTAGGCATGAGAAAATCAAAATTATTAAATTCAGAAGACGTAAGCACCACATGAAACAAATGGGGCACCGTCAATATTACACAGAAGTCCAGATCACTGGCATTTCTGCATAATCAGGAGTTAAGCAATGGCTCATAAAAAAGCTGGTGGTAGTACCCGTAACGGTCGCGATTCAAATTCGAAACGGTTGGGTGTAAAGCGTTTTGGTGGTGAAGCGGTTATTGCCGGAAACATAATTGTGCGTCAGCGTGGCACGCATTTTCACCCAGGTGATAATGTCGGTTGTGGTAAAGACCATACGTTGTTTGCTACGGCGGACGGTAAAGTGGTTTTTCAAGTTAAAGGCCCCAATAACCGTAAGTTCGTCAGCATCGTTGCTGCATAAAATCCAATCTGCCTGTTTAGGCTGGTTCAGATTTCTTTAAAAAGCCCCAACCTTAAGGACGGGGCTTTTTTGTTTTTATCCATTGAGATTTAAGTGCAACTGTGTGATTTATGAAGTTTGTTGACGAAGCGGAGATTCGCGTAGAAGCGGGTGATGGCGGTAATGGCACGATTGGTTTTCGGCGTGAAAAATACATTCCTATGGGCGGCCCTGACGGCGGCGATGGCGGTGACGGTGGTAGTGTTTATTTGATTGCCGTAGAAAACATCAATACATTGGTCGATTTTCGTTACCACGCCGTGCATAGGGCTGAGCGCGGACAAAATGGTATGAGCCGCAATTGTACGGGCAGGAAAGGCGAGGATTGTTATGTGTCTGTGCCACTTGGAACCCGGGTTTCGGATGGGGAAACAGATGAGGTTATTGGTGATTTGACTAGAATCGGCGAGACTTTACTGGTTGCTCAAGGTGGTTTTCATGGTTTGGGTAACACCCGTTTTAAAAGCAGCATCAATAGGGCGCCGCAAAAAGCGAGCAAGGGCACGCCCGGCGAACATCGAATACTGAACTTGGAGTTGACGTTAATCGCTGATGTTGGTTTGCTTGGCATGCCAAATGCCGGAAAATCCAGCCTAATACGTGCCGTCTCATCGGCAACGCCAAAGGTTGCTGATTACCCTTTTACTACGCTGCACCCCAATTTAGGGGTTGTCAGGATTGATGATTTGCGTAGCTTTGTGATTGCTGATATTCCTGGTGTTATTGAGGGTGCGGCAGAAGGTGCGGGGTTGGGCATGCAATTTCTTAAGCATTTGTCCCGAACCGGCTTGCTGTTGCATTTAATTGATGTGATGCCCTATGGCGGCATGGAAAGCCCGGTGGAGTCTGCTCAAAAAATTATTCATGAGGTTGAAAAATGGAGCGGCGAATTAGCCGACAAGCCGCGCTGGCTGGTTTTGAATAAAACCGACCGGTTGCCGCCTGAAGAAGTTGACACCCATTGCCAAGCGATAGTCGATGAGTTGGGGTGGGATGCGCCTGTTTTTAAGATTGCCGCAATTAATGGTGCGGGTACAAAAGAGCTTATGTATGCGATCATGAATTTTTTAGAGCAGCAGCGGCGGGGTGATAGTGAGCAAGCGTGATTTTGCCAACGTAAAACGTGTTGTTGTAAAGATAGGCAGTTCATTGCTAACTAAAGGTGGGCAAGGCCTGGATAAGGTGGCTATTGCTGATTGGGTCGGACAGATGGCTGGATTAAGACGGCATGGTATCGAGGTGGTTTTGGTTTCCTCCGGTTCTGTGGCGGAGGGTATGAGCCGGTTAGGTTTAAAGGTGCGACCAAAGACTTTGCATGAATTACAGGCAGCCGCAGCCGTTGGGCAAATGGGTTTGGTGCGGGTTTTTGATGATAATTTCCAGCAACATGGCTTGCATGCTGCACAAGTATTGCTGACCCATGATGACTTGTCTGATCGGCAGCGCTATCTGAATGCCCGAAGCACTTTGTTGACATTGCTTGGTGTTGGCGTTGTGCCGGTAATTAATGAAAACGATACGGTTGCGACCGAAGAAATCCGTTTTGGTGACAATGACACCTTGGCGGCATTAGTCGCTAATTTGGTTGAGGCGCAGCTATTGGTCATTCTGACCGACCAGCAGGGATTGTTTACCGGCGATCCCGGGCTGTATCCTGAAGCAACGCTGATTTCAGAAATAAGCGTTAATGATACCCGTTTGGACAAGATGGCTGGTGATAGTCGTAGCGGCCTAGGGCGAGGCGGTATGTCGACTAAGGTACGTGCTGCGCGCTTGGCCTCTAGGTCGGGTGCGGCAACAGTGGTTGCGGCTGGCGCGGTTGCTGATGTGGTTACCTTGGTCATTGCGGGAGCAGGGCTTGGCACTTATTTCCTGCCAGATATAGAGCCGTTGGTTGCCAGAAAGCGCTGGCTTGCTGCGCAGTTACAGGTTAAAGGGCGACTGGTTCTCGATGCGGGGGCGGTTAAGGTGCTGAGATCTGATGGTAAGAGCTTGCTGGCTGTCGGGGTTAAAGGTGTGTCTGGACGTTTTGAGCGCGGGGAGCTGGTTTCTTGCGTGGACGAAGGTGGTTTAGAGGTTGCCCGAGGACTGGTCAACTACGGTCATGCTGATGCCCAGCTAATAGCGGGGAAAAGTAGCTTGGAGTTTGAGAATATCTTGGGTTATGCGGATGATTCGGAAATGATGCACCGCGATAATATGGTGCTGATTTAGGGTTCAAAGTATGCCCTTATGATTTATCTATAGGCAATAAAAAAGGCCGCGCTCTTTGAACGTAGGCCTTTTTTTTCTGTAAAGCTATTCGCTAATTAGGCGATAGCTTTTACTTTTGAATTCAGTCGGCTTTTGCTGCGGGCGGCTTTATTTTTATGAATAATGCCTTTGCTTACTGCCGAATCGATAATAGGCATAGCAGTTTTAAAAGCGGCTTGCGCTTTTTCTTTGTCGCCTTCCCTTACTGCGGCAAGAACTTTTTTGATAAAGGTGCGTAAGTTACTGCGTTGTCCTGCATTGCGAATACGGCTTTTTTCCGCTTGCTTCGCACGCTTTTTAGCTTGTGCTGTATTAGCCATAGTGTCTCGATTGGTTAAGTTAAATAGCTCTAAATTATCTTTTAAAATATTGTTTTTGTCAAATTTTTTAATATATTACGTTAAGGAACAACCGTGAGTAAGCATTTTTTTAAATCAACACTGGCAGTGAGTGTTATGACGCTTATATCGCGTCTTTTAGGATTTGTTCGGGACATGTTGATTGCGCGTTTTTTCGGTGTGGATTTAGCTACGGATGCTTTTTTTGTCGCCTTTAAAATCCCCAATTTTTTACGTAGATTGTTTACTGAAGGTGCTGTTGCCCATGCTTTTATGCCGGTGCTTGAGGATTATAAAAGGCAAAGCAGCCAAGCTGGGTTAAAAAGGTTTCTTGATAAAGCGGCTGGGACGTTGGCATTGGTATTAATGTTGATTACACTGCTAGGCATTGTTATTGCGCCGTTGCTGATTTTTTTGTTAGCGCCTGGTTTTGCGTGGCAAGGCGGGCAACATAACTTGGCCGTGCAATTATTGCAAATCACCTTGCCATATCTGCTGTGCATTGGGCTGGTCGCATTGGCCGGTAGCGTTTTGAATAGTTACGGCCAGTTTGTTATTCCTGCGTTGACCCCCGCCTTGCTCAACCTCAGTATGATTGCCGCTACAATCTGGTTGGCGCCATTATTTGACACGCCAGTGACCGCGTTGGCATGGGGTGTTTTTATTGCTGGCCTTGTTCAGGTGTCGTGTCAATTGCCTGCGTTGTTACGGTTAGGTTTGATGCCGCGATTGCGGGTGGATTTTGGCGATAATGGGGTTAGCCGCTTCATGCGCCAATTGTTGCCCGCTATTTTTAGTGTTTCAGTGACGCAAGTCAATTTGTTGCTGGACACGTTAATCGCTTCATTGTTAGCCGCTGGTAGTGTGTCTTGGCTATATTATTCTGAGCGCTTGGTGGAGTTTCCTCAGGGGCTTTTGGGGGTCGCCGCGGCCACGGTTATTTTGCCAAGGTTGGCGAAAAACCATGCCGAAGATGACCCCTGTGCTTTTTCCAACGGGCTAGATTGGGGGTTGCGCTTGGTTTTGCTGGTGGGGATGCCCGCTACGGTCGGGCTGCTATTATTGGCCGAGCCGATTTTGTCGACGCTGTTCCAGTACCATGAGTTCAGTCCGTTAGATGTGCAGTTCGCTGGACGAAGCCTGAAAGCGTATGCGGTGGGGTTGTTAGGTTATTTGTTTGTCAGGGTGCTGGTGCCCGGTTTTACCGCACGGCAAGATATGAAAACGCCGGTACGCTACGGCATTTATGCGATGCTGGCCAGTTTGGCGTTGAATGTGCTGGCCTTTCCGTTAGCCCATGCGGGATTGGCCTTGGCCACTTCGTTGGGGGCTTTGCTTAATGCCGGGCTATTGTTGAAAAAATTACGTCAAAAGCAGGTTTATCGGCCTGTGGAAGGTTGGCGGCTATTTTTTCTGCAAGTTATGCTGGCTAGTGCCGCAATGTCCGCCGTCCTGTATCACTTTGTCGATGTGGCCGAGTGGAACCGGTGGCATTCGGTTGAGCGCTTGGTAAACCTGTTGGTTTGGGTTTTAGTTGGCATTACTGTTTATGTGTCGACGTTGTTGCTGTCAGGCTTAAAGCTCAGGCACTTGGCGATGCGGGCATAGGCAGGGCAAGCATCTGGCCCGCAAGCTGCTGGGTTAAAGATACCGCTAATACTCGTCGATGACAGGGTTCGACAAGGTGCCAATGCCTTCAATCTCAATACGCACCATTTGGCCTGGTTTTAGATAGCCACGCGGCTGCATTTTTACACCGACGCCCGCCGGTGTGCCGGTTGTGATCACGTCGCCCGGTTCTAAAGTCATTGCTTGGGACAGGTAAGCGACCATTTCATAGCAGTTAAACATCATTTCGCTGGTGTTGGCCGCCTGCCGGAGCTCGTCATCGACCCATGTTTTAAGGCTTAGCTGGTGGGGGTTGCCGATTTCATCAGCCGTCACCAGCCACGGCCCTAAAGGCCCGCAAGTGTCAAAGGATTTGCCGACCGTCCAGGTTGGTGAGCGGACTTGCCAGTCGCGTACGGTCACGTCATTGGCAATGGTGTAACCGGCAATCACTTCGTGGGCGCAGTCCACCGGCACATGGCGGCAGCGCCTGCCGATGATAAACGCCAGTTCGCCTTCGTAATCAAGCTTGTCGGAGACCTTCGGCCGCTGGATAGCGTCACCCGTGCCGATAACGCAGGTGCTTTGCTTGGTAAAAAAAGTCGGATAGTCTGGTTTGTCGCGGCCGGTCTCGGCAATGTGGTCGGCATAATTCAAGCCTATCCCCAAGTATTTGCCTGGCCTTGGCACAGGCGCTTCCAATTTGGCATCAACCAAGGCGAGGCGTTGGCTGCCGCTGTCGATTTGCCGCTGCATCGCCGCAAGCGCCGGCGCGCCGGCAGTTAAAAAGTCAATCATGTTGGCCGGGATGTCCGCACAGCCTTGGCTGTCGACCACATAATCATCAGTTATGGCGCCAACGCGGGACAGTTTGTTGTGGGTAAAGGTAACGAGTTTCATCGGATAAATTTTCCTGTATGATAGGCCGGTTGCTCATTATAACGAACATTAATAATCAAAAAATATAACTAGCCACTCACACGAGGATTAGAAAATGAAAGAAAATTGGATAGCCCCTTCCATCCTGTCAGCCAACTTTGCAAAGTTGGGCGAAGAAGTCGATAACGTTTTGGCCGCCGGTGCTGATATTGTTCATTTTGATGTTATGGATAACCATTTTGTGCCCAACTTGACTATAGGCCCGCTGGTTTGTGAAGCGTTAAGAAAGCATGGAGTGACTGCGCCGATTGACGTGCATTTAATGGTTGAGCCAGTCGACCGTATTGTCCCTGATTTTGCAAAAGCCGGTGCCAGCATTATTACCTTTCATCCTGAAGGTTCAGTGCATATTGACCGTACCTTACAGCTGATTAAAGATTGCGGGTGTAAAGCCGGATTGGTGTTTAACCCAGGTACACCTTTATATCATTTGGATTATGTTATGGACAAAATAGACATGATTTTATTGATGTCGGTCAATCCAGGGTTCGGTGGCCAATCGTTTATACCCTCTGCTCTGGATAAGTTGCGCCAAGTCAGAAAGCGGATAGATGATAGCGGTTTTGATATCCGTCTGGAGATTGATGGCGGTGTGAAGGCTGATAATATCCGCGCTATTAAAGAAGCGGGTGCGGATACTTTTGTTGCAGGCTCAGCAATTTTTAGCCAGCCGGATTATAAAAAAATCATCGACGAGATGCGCTTGGAATTGGCTAAAGCGGTTTAAGTCTAGAAATTGTTAGCCAATGTCTATTGTTTGCAGGGAGCTCTTGGTTAAGACAGGATTCCCTGCGGCAAAGAAAAATCAAATTTACAACATCCTTTCAGATTAGGATCAAATATACAAGCATTGGCCTGTTCTGGATGTCCCGTTCGATGGACGGCGTTTTTATGAGCGAAATTCCAAATTGCGCGCATTGCCGATAGGTTTTTTAAGTGGAATTGAATGGTGCATTTAAACGGTACAATCTATTTTTAGGCAATTCCATAAAGCAATGCCCGAAAACTATCCCACTAAATTATTAGCGTAGCAGATATGCCTGATAAGTCTCAAGCCTCTTAAACAACTCATCAAAAGGATATTTATGATAGCTGCCGAAATGTTTCAAAAAATTGAAAATTTGTTGATTAATAACCAGATAGGTGATGCTTTGGCATTGGCCGAGCAGGTCGTGCAACGGTTTTCCGATAATGCTGAAGGGTATTTTCTGTGCGCCGAGATTTACGCTCAAAAGCGCATGGAGGATAAATCGGTTGAATTTTTGAAAAGGGCCTGCGATTTGGACGCGGATAGTCTGAAATATCAAGGGCGGTTGGCGGAGACGTTATTTAGGATTGGGAAAATAGACGCGTCGATTTCACAGTATCAAACTGTTTTGGAAATAGAGCCTGTGGCCTGGGGGTATATAGGTCTAGGCAATGCGTATGAAGTGTTAGGCGATATAGCACAAACTATAGCTAACTTCCAAAAAGCCATGCACGTTGATGCGAATATGTCCACATCATCTGAATTGCTGGAACGTTTGCTCAGTTTGCAGGAACGGACTGGCGATATAAAGGGCGCCGCCGAATCGTTGCATAAGTTAGTGACAATAATGCCAGAAGGTCGCGATGATAAATATACGCAATTGTGCAGATTGGGCCAGCTTTACAATTTAGCCAAGCAGTATGACCAAGCGGTTGCCAGTTATCTGTCCGCTATGGCGGTTTCATCAGTCCAAAAAGAAGCCTATATTGGCCTTGCAGAGGTTTACTACGCACTGAAGCAACCTGAAAATGAAATAAAAACCCTACAGCAGGCCGCAGAAATCTGTCCAGACCAAGATGTCAGTGATCGGCTCATCATGCTTTTAGAACAGGGCGCGGTAAAAAAACCTAAGGTCATTGCCTATTACCTGCCGCAATTCCATACCATACCGGAAAACGACAAATGGTGGGGCGAGGGTTTTACAGAATGGACTAACGTGGCTGCCGCCACTCCTTTGTTTGGCGGTCATTTACAACCTAGACGGCCTATGGGGCTCGGCTATTACGATTTACGGGTGCCAGAAACGGTCAACAAGCAATTCCAATTGGCGGAAAAATACGGCATAGATGCGTTTTGTTATTATTATTATTGGTTTAACGGTGAAAAATTGCTCGACAAACCCTTAAATGACTTAATGAACGGTGTGACTGGCCCGTTTCCATTTTGTATTTGCTGGGTAAACGAAGAATGGACGAGAAGCTGGGATGGTATGACTGGCGAAGTGTTGATGCCATTGGAGCATTCCCCAGAAAATGACCTTAACTTTATCAAAGACTGCTTACCCATTCTCAAGCACCCGTCCTATGTGCGTATCAATGGTAAGCCGATGCTGTTGGTTTATCGCGCAGATGAACTGGCTGATCCCCAAAAAACGGCACAGGTGTGGCGGGATTATTGTTGGGTAAACGGGTTGGACGATATTTATTTATGCGCGGTGCAATCCTTCAAGTTCGATGATCCTGTTGCGGTTGGTTTTGATGCCGCCGTGGAATTCCCTCCCCATGCGTTACGCGACAAGCATCCAGACTTGGATTACTATGACGCTATAGAAGATAAGCTGCAAACATATACTGATTTTTACGGCAAAGTTTATAATTATCAATATTTTGCAGAGTGCGCTATTAAACGGCCTAAAGAGCCTTATCGGCTGCACAGGGCTTGTATGCTGGCTTGGGATAATACCGCGAGACGCGGCAGTTCAGCCCATATATTCCATCAATTTTCAGTCGCCACCTATCAGGCGTGGCTGACTGAGAATGTCAAAAAATCTATCCAAGAGACGCCTGCCCCTGTGGTGTTTATCAATGCCTGGAATGAATGGGCAGAAGGCTCTGTCTTGGAGCCGGATAGTTTTTTCGGCTATGAATTGTTGGAAGCGACACGCCGAGCTAAAAGAAATGGTTTATACAAATCATTTCTCACCTATTGGGCGCAAGATTTGCCGGCATTCCCCGATGACCGTTTGACAAAACAGGAGCGTATTTTACTGGTTGGCCATGATGCCTGCTTTAATGGCGCTCAAATCAACTTGATGCAAATGGCGCGTTGCTTGCGCCGCTCACTAGGCATGGATGTAGTGATACTATTGCTGGCAGGCGGTGAATTGTTGCCGGAGTATGAAAAAATAGGCAAAGTCATTGTGCTGGGTTCGGAAATCGGCTGGCAAAAAACGGCGCTCGGTCATTTTGACTATTATGCGTCATTAGGTACAACTAAAGCGATTTGCAATACAGTAGTGACCGGCGAAGTGGTTGACTTGTTAAAGGGAGCTAACTATCGTGTTTGCAGTTTAGTCCATGAATTGCCGGCCTTGATTGCCGAATATGGGCTGGAGCGGCATTGCTCGGTGTTGGCGGAGAAAGCCGATAATTTGGTCTTCGCCTCATCGGTGGTAAAGGATGCTTTTTGTGAGGCTTATCAAGTGCCTGACAGCAAGGTGCTATTGGCACCGCAAGGTATCGTTTTTAATGCCTACCAAAATCAACGTGAAACTTATCATGGACTGGTTAGGGATGAACTGGACTTGCCCGCAGATTGTAAAATTGTCATGGGTTGCGGTTATGCCGATACTCGGAAAGGCATTGATTTATTTGTTCAAATAGCAGCGAAAGTCTGTAGGGCCTTAGCCAAGCAAACTATTGCTTTTGTCTGGGTCGGTGCGCTACAAGAACAATTGCGTAGTTATATCGAAAATGACATCAAACGGCTTGATCTTGAAGCAGTTTTCCGTGTCACCGGCAAAGTGGGCGATACTGCCCGTTATTATATTGCTTCTGAGGTGTTTGCCCTGACTTCCCGTGAGGATCCTTTTCCCAGCGTGGTCATGGAAGCGTTTGATGCAAAGTTGCCCGTTATCGCGTTTGAAGGAGGCGGCGGCTATGTCGATATAGTGGGCGAACAGTCGGGTAAATTAGTACCCTATCTTGATGTGCAGGCATTTGCCGATGCGGTCATCGAGTTGTTAAGCGAGGATGGTAAACGTCAAGTAATTGGCAACCGTAACCATGACTACTGTAGGGCGCATTTCAGTTACGATGCCTATATGGGAAAATTGCTGGCATTGCTCAGCGGTACAGCACCCGCAGCACTAAGCAACCCTGTTGGGCAGCGTACCTCCGAACGTTTAAAAATAAGTGTGGTAGTGCCCAATTACAATTACCAACAATATTTGGAGCTGCGTCTTAGAACGCTGCTTGATCAATCGGTGACACCTGATGAAATCATTGTCCTTGATGATGCTTCTGTTGATAACAGCATGGAGATTATCAATGCGATTGCCGAAGAGACGCAAATTCCTTTTAAGATCATAAAGAATGATGTTAATTCGGGCAATGTATTCCACCAGTGGGAGCTCGGCATAAATGCCGCCAAAGGTGACTTGGTCTGGATAGCGGAAGCAGATGATTATTGTGAGCCCCGGCTATTGGAAAAACTGGTGGGTTATTTTGCCGATGACCAAGTGGTGATGGCTTACACTGACTCCATTATGGTGGATGAACGCGGTAACAGCGACGGTTATCCATATAAAAATTACTACGCAAGCCGACATCCTGATTTATGGCACCACTCATTTTGCATGGATGGAAAAGCCTTGCTGAAAAAATGCTTGCTGACGGAAAATGTGGTGCCTAATGCCAGTGCAGTGGTGTTTAGAAAAACGGCTGTCCCGAATGATTTGCCAACCTTAAAAAATTATCGGTTTTCAGGTGACTGGTGGTTTTGGATAGGTATTGCCGAACAGGGAAAGGTTGCCTACCATGCTGAACCGCTTAATTATCACCGTCGGCATGATGCCAGCGTTATGGGTGATGTGCTCAAACAGGGTGAAAAGCTGCTTCCTGAAACAATGGCGTTTTATCAGCGCTTGGTGGCGCAAAAAAGGCCATTGTTTGATGAAGATACGCTAGTGCAAATGAATAGCTGGTTAGAGACGCTTTATTCTTATTTTCCTGAACTGCTGATTGAAGCAAAAACATTGGCAGACCATCCTCGATTGGGTGGATTGTATGCTGCTTTGCAAGAGTGTTTATCCTCAGCAAACGCAACAGCAACAAAACGCTGATTGGTTAAATCCGCCAATTAAAATAGTGAAGGCTTAGGGCTTAAACTAAAACTGGTTTTCAGATTAGACTTAAAATATATGTTAGCGCTGGCAAGGCTAATACAGCAAAAAACCTAAAGAAATAAACGACTATTAATAGCTACCTTCCATTGACTGACTAAACAAAAAACTGAAATATTTATGACAAAATCAATTTTAATTTGGGGTGCGCCTTCGCGAGTCCACCCCGGCCAATCCGTTGAAGACAGCTTTAATCAAAGTGGTAAAAATTTTGGCAACTTATTAATCGGCAATGCGGTACATGTCTTGTTGGCAAACAATACAATCGTTTCCCGAAGTAGTTTGAAATCGCCAGAAGAAGCCGAGGAACGTTGTAGCCATGTGGTTATCCCCGCAGCAAATTTTCTGTGGAAAGATTTTGACTTTGGCTATATGGCGGATTTTTTAGAAAAAACGACCTTGCCTGTCACCATTGTTGGAGTGGGCGCGCAAACGCATGACCGTTCAGTGTCAAGTCAAATCCATCCTAACACCTTACGTCTGATGCATTTGATTGCTGAACGCTCTGCTTCCCTTGGGGTGCGTGGGTACTATACAGCCGAAGTGTTGGCGGCCAATGGCATTCATAATGTTCGGGTTATTGGCTGTCCCTCTCTCTACACCAAGCGTAACCCCACTATAAAAATAGACACGTCACGGTTAGCTTCATTGGAAGACTTGTCGGTCAATTTTTCCAGACGGGTTCATGGGCATTCGTTTTTTCCCGAAAAAATGAAAAAGCTTGAAAACGCGCTACTGAAATTTGCCTTAGCCCATAAAAACAGCACCTTTGTTGCTCAAGATGAAATTGAAGAGCTTGGTTTACATGTAGGGCAGGAAGTTAATACGACACAGATCACTGATTATTTCAATCAAACGGGGAGTGGACAGGTGATTAAGTTTTTCACAGAAAATACGCGTTATTTTTGTGATGAAAGCAGCTGGTCATCTTATATCCGTACGCAATCGGCGAGCATTGGCACGCGGTTTCACGGCAACTTAATTGCGCTGATTAATGGGATACCCGCATTAACCATCGTGCATGATTCCAGAACAATGGAAATGTGCACTTTAATGGGCATACCAACCATTCATGTCAGCCAAATTGATGCCGATGATTGTACAGAAGAAACTCTGCAGGAATTATTGTTGTCCTGCTCTTTCGAACGTTTTGAAAAAAGTTATCAAGCACTTTACAGCCGTTTTGTCGGTTTTTTAAATGAAAATGGCTTGAATCATAATCTCCCGGATGTCACGTGCATACTATGATAAATGAAAGCAACAATCACAACAGCTCAAGTTGTAAGGGGAGAGTAAATGTTTCCTCCTGAATCCACTGAAACAAAACGCCATTTGGAAAAGTTCAAGCGGGATTTTTTAACTATATCGTGTGGCGACTATAGTTACGGATGCCCGATAATTGAACTGGCACGCAATGATTTGCCACGAAAATTGACTATTGGCCGATACTGTAGCATTGGCGCCAATGTAAAAATATTTGTGGGCAGACAAGGCATTCATCCCACTGACACCCTTTCAACTTATCCTTTAGGTTTAGCGGTTAGCCCGCAGACAAGGGCTTTAGCCCCGAAAGCCACTCAAAATTATAAAGCGACGGATTCAATTGCAGAAAATCTTGATGTGACTGTTGGTAACGATGTTTGGATAGGTACGAATGTTGTTATTTTGGCAGGCGTTAGCATAGGTCATGGCGCGGTAATTGGTGCTGGGGCAATAGTTACTCAAGATGTGCCTAACTTCGCGATTGTCGTGGGCTCTCCTGCCCGCGTCCTTAAATATCGTCATGATGAAGAAACTATCAATCGTATTTTGAATAGTCAGTGGTGGGAATTGGAACCTGATGAAATATGGCTTAGGGTTGGGGAGAATTTTTCGTCGACTTCTATATCAGAGGTTTTAACAATGCTAAGCGCTGAAAAAGAATTATCCGAAGATGAACTAATATTTAAGTTTTGGCCGTCGGAAGAAATTCAAAGGCAATATACAGGTGCGCACGGTGATCTTTTACTGCAAAGAACTAAGAGGTTTGTTTCTTTTTTAGAAAAGGAAGGGGCATTTACTTCGCCTAATTCGTCTATTTTGGATTATGGATGCGGATGGGGCCGGATAGCGTCTGTCATTTATGTGTTGCATAATCCTCAAATCACTTCGGTTGATGCTTGGGAGAAGTCTTTAGAGTTTTTGCAACAAAGCCAATTGCCCGTTAACTCTTTTAAAATTCCGGAAAAACTTGATGAGCAGTCGTTGGGTTGTGAAAATTATGATGTCATTTACAGCTTCTCAATTTTCACCCACCTCAATATTGATGCTTTTATTAACAACATATCGTTTATTTTGGCAGCATTAAAAGAAAATGGCCGTTTCTATTTCACCGTTAGGCATGAAGATTTTTTAGAGATGTTTAACTCAAAAAAACCTAATTCTCTGCCCGTGACAGAGGTTGGTTGCGATGATTTTTTACATTTTTCTTATGTCGGAGAGAATTATGGTGAGACTATTATCGGCAAAGATTTTATTCGCAATAGATTCGAAAACATAACCTATCATGGCGTTATTGACCCGTTTCAACATCTTTATTGTATTACTAAAAAATAGCGGCTGGTAAGGGTTTTAATGGCATTGTCCCCCCTATTGATAGTCGTTTGATAAGGATGTTGCGTTAGAAGGCCGTCGTCCGGCATGGAGTGCCGGAATTCAGCTTACATGGATGCGCCTAGGTAAGAAAGCAATAGCATTTCAAACATCACCCATTTATTTTATGCTATTGAGATTTTTATCAATAAGTTGCCGCTGGATTTTTGTAGGTTATTTATGATGTTAAAAAAACCACGTTTTGTTAGCGCAACCAAATATCTCATTGAAACTTAACACCCAGACTTTTACTTTCCATGTCTAACGGTCTGGTTTCTAAATTAAAATCCCCAATACTTGCCCCTTAGCCCAATTTATGACCGAGAATTTACCTGATTTATTTGATGAAGCTGAAATACTTGAATTATGGGATAAGCCATTAACAGAAATAGAGACAATTCTAAAGACAAAAGGTGACGATCCGCTACCTGATTGGTTAGCGGTAGAAATGATGTGGTTGAGGATTCAGCTGGAGCGGAAAATTCAGGATACACAGACCCCACAAGAGAAAAGCGAAGCCATCAAAAGCTATGTCGGGCGGCTGAAAAATGTTGCCTGCTGGCCGCAAATCAATGACTTTGATAAAAATTTCCCGTTGCTAGATTGCCACTATTTACACGAACAAGGTATTGATCTTGAAGTGAATAGCTTAAGTTGTTTTTTAGCGCATCCGCAAAGTAAAGCAATATCGCCACATAGGCTATTTAATACTGTCCGATATAAGGATTTTGAACAAATCAGGCAGATGCCACACCATCCGTTAGTGCATTTTTTTCGGCATTCCAGTGGTTATCGCGCAAAATCACCAACCCCTAATGCGTATTTTGATTGTGACTGGTATCGGAAAAAATATCTACAAAACCAACCGTTCAAAAATCCATTACTGCATTATCTAGCGCATTTTCCCGAGGTGAATATACAGCCTAGCGAACATTTCTATAATGACTATGTCCGCCGAACTGAAAAATTATCGGATGCTGTAGATCCTTTAGCCTATTATCTCGAGCAATTAGAAAGCCAGGGTGTTGATTTCTGCCGTGATGGTTTTTCGCCCTGCCCTTATTTTGATAGGGCGTATTATTTGGCAACTTATCCGGATATTAAAGAAGCCACCGAGGCTGGCGGATTTGATCCTTTTTGGCATTTTTCAGCACATGGTTTAAGGCGGGAAGGCCGGCGGGCGCACCCTTGGTTACTGCACAACATGTGTTCTCCTGAGGACATTTTAGCGTTCCAGGCTAAAAAAAAGTCTGCCGTGTTAATTTTAGGTATGCACCGCAGTGGCACTTCAGCATTGACCCGGGCGGTCAATTTATTAGGCATGGCTTTGCCTAGCCATTTGATGGAGGCAAACTCTGCCAATGAAACGGGCTATTGGGAATCTACAGAACTATCAAGAATCCATGACGAAATATTAATCTCATTGGGGTCGTGTTGGGACGACATCTTGCCAATTGACGATGAGCGGCTGCAATTGGCCTCCACGGAATACAACAAATCTGTCCTGACTGATTATATTGTTAGGGAATTTAGCCACGCCAATGATTTTGTGCTTAAAGACCCGCGCATGTGCCGGTTGGTGCCATTATGGCTAAATGTATTGGATGACCTAAATGTTGATGTAAAAATTGTAATACCTTTCAGAAACCCACTTGAAGTTGCCGAATCCTTAAAGAAAAGGGATGGGACATTGTTGGAGAGGTCTTTTTTATTGTGGTTGCAGCATATTTTGGAGGCAGAACGGCATACGCGCGATTTGCCCCGTTGTTTTGTTGGTTATACGCAATTATTAAACAATTATCAGTTGGTGCTAGGACAAATAGCCCAACAATGCAGGCTGCAGTGGCCTGATTCTTCCGAAGATATTCTGGTAGCCATAGCGCAATTTATTGATAACAGCCATTATCACCAGCGCGTTACACAAGAAGAGTGTATAGAGGCGCGAGTTCCTGACTGGGTCTTTCAAATATTCCTTGTACTCAATGCGTTGACACAAAATGGCCATGAGCCACAAAGTATAGAAAAACTAGATAAAATTACCGAATACATCGATCAGGCAAGCAGGCTTTATGCCCCGATCATTGCCGATAAAGATCGGGCGTTTGATACTATGCTTGAAAATTACCGGCATAAACAGGCTAAAATTCGCCAGCATCTACAAGACATCCAGCAATTGGTTGAAGATTAAACTGCTCCAGCATTGCCATTTAAAAGTCAGTTAAGGAGGCTATTGCACGGCATAACGGTTCTTGACTCTGTTATTGCTGCAAAAGCAGTTGTAGCATACGGTGGCTAAGTGCCCGGACTAAAAATTTAGGAAAAATAGGGATACGAATCTTAGCGTCACACTATGAAAACTCGTATTTAACTGTTCAATGGCATAAGTTGTAATAATAAAATGGCTTTCCGCCGATCTTTAATCTACCCGGTTTTTGGGTCCAATAGATGGAGTCTTTTAGGTGTTCTTTTGTCGCCTAAAATTTGCCAGGAATAAAATCAGTCAGGTACCAGAAATGTCCGCTACTTACAATCAGATAATTCAGCAAGGGATTCAGGCACGGCAAGCTAACAATAGACAAGACGCATTAGCACTGTTTAAGGAAGCGATTGCACTTGACCCTGCCCAATTTAGTGCTTATCGGGAAGCGGGCACTGAGTGCAGGGATTTAGGTTTGTTTAGTGAAGCCGAAAGTTTTTACCAACAGGCACAGGAGCGGGCGCCTAAGGATGTGGTAACGGCAATCCAATGGGCATTATGCAATCGCCGTCAGGGTAAACATAGGCTTTGCCTGCAACAATTAAGGGTGATTGCTGATAACAATAGAAAAAACGGATGGATCTGTAATGAGATGGCTATTACCCTAAAGCAAATGGGGCGTTTAGCAAAAGCAGAACAATGGTTCCGTCTGGCCTTAGCGGCATTGCCCACTAATATACATGCGTTATTGGAATTTGGGCTGCTGGCTAGAATGTCAGGCAACAGAGCGCTTGCGCTGGCGCAGTTTGAAACAATCATCAAATATCACCCCACCCATATTCAAGCTTATATTGAAACGGCTACAGAGCTACAGGCCTTGGGTCGACACGATGAAGCGATACAAATATTACAGCTTATTTTTGTGCGGACTCAAAATCTAGCTTTACTGGAAAAATATTTGTTGATTTTGTTTGATCAGAATGCCCTGAACGCTGTCCACGAATTATTTTTGCACGCGGCCCACTACCCTATTTCTGATGCTCTGATCCAGCGCTTTTTTAATTATGTGTTGATTTGCCCGCAAGACATAGCAGGCTTCAATGTTTTTCCTAAAAGTTTGGCGGTCACTTTATTAAGCCAGCAACAGTTCTCTACACAACTTATTACACTTAAAAGAGTCCGCTTTGACTCCTTCATGACACTACTGGCTTATTTTGAACCCCTGCTCATTTCGTTAGTGGCAGATAACGATAACCACTTAATTAATAATAAATTATTCGTATTATTAATAATTTACTCCGCCTATAAAAAAAATGATGCAGTTATGCATTATGTGATTGGCAATAGCCCCCAATACATCGCTAGTTTCTCGTTCAGTGATATTTGTAAAACAAGCTCTTTTTTGGCAGGACTAACAAGTCATCATTTTGTTTTGTCGTTGTTTTCTAAAGCAGCAATAACCCTGCATTCAGCCGATTGTTTATTGGCCAGTTTAATTATGCTCGGTTATTATCCGGATGAACCTTGCTTGGTAGATTTTGCTGATAAAGAAACTTTGCTCAAGCTACTGCCGTTTTTTTGTGAGGAAAATAACGAAGCCACCCTTAAAAATATTTTTATCCATCTTTTGCAAAAAGACAGGCTAACACTTCCTGAAATTGAAGCGCTTTATCCCAAGCCGACGTTTCTTGCCACAGTTAAAGCGGTTGACGACGTGTTAAAGCCTTTGTTTCAGAGTAACCAGCAGAAATATATAAAACCTGAAAAGCTTAACGTGGCTTTGTGTATCTCTGGACAATTGCGCGGTTATAAAGCAGCTTTTGCTTCTGTCAAAAAAGCTATTGTCGAGCCGTTGCAACCGGATATTTTTGTCCACACTTGGAAAGATGTCGGCTTTAAGGAGCCTGAGTCGGCTATATTTGCCGCAAGGGTTTTTCAAGGGAATTTTCTGCAAGCGTATCAAAATTTATTTATAAGTAAAAAATATGCTTATAAAGAGATACGAAAAATGTTACCAACGGTATTTTCATTGCTTAGTGAGGAGGCATCCGTCACTCAGCAGCAATTAAAAGAATTTTACCAAACAGATTCTATTGTTGTTGAAGATGATACGCAGCCCCCTTTCTCGACATTTACCAATCAGAAGAAAATGTATTATAAGATTGATGCGTGTAATCAATTGGCGCAAGCCACAGGTAAACGCTACGATTTAGTGATTCGTTTGCGTCCTGATATGGGGTTATATGCTTTAGAACAGACTGATTGGCTGCAAATTGCGGAATTGTGCAACAGCAGTAAGACATTGTTTATCGACTCATGTGCCCACGGAGGACTGCATGATTTCCTCGAATTTGGCGGAGGAATATATGGTATTGGAGATACGGCTGCTATCGGTTCCCAGAGCAGCATGAATTATTATGCTAGCATACCGAAATTTAGAAATGCGTTCGTTGAGCATGGTCTGGCGCATTTTTTTGTAGAGTCATCGCACATAGTGCTTGCCCATGGGTTGTGGATAAGTGGATATTCAAAAAAAGACCCTTTTCCATTGGGAAAGAAAGGGCTTTTAAACACTAGCCTTAAAGCCGAAGAAATCCTCCAGGCCATTCAGAACGATTTGCCTAATTTGGATAAAGACGTTGCCGATGAACTGGTTAGTGCGTTAGAGCAAGATATTATCAAGCAAAGTTAAGCATTAGTTATTTGGATTTTGAAATCAATGTGCCTAGCGTTAATTAGTGCGCGTCCAATTTAGCTGATAACAATAGGCCATAATGTTAATACTTAATCACTGTTTTTTGGGTTACCCCCTTCAAAAATACCCTAATAGCTTTTAAATGTTCTTTTCAGCAAGCGGGATTGGTTTAGAGGCCGATATAGGGGCTTTCAAGCGGGTGGTATCTTTCCAATTCATCTGTATTATCATTTGAAGCATTCTTACAAATCCATCAAGTTATGGATCCTAGCCTACTGTTAGTGTTGAATATTAAGTCAAGCGGATGAGTTTTGCTTAATGGGATGTCAACTCACACTCAGAGTGGCCAATTGCTTCACGTTTGATATGTCCGTGCCTGATACCCTGTGGTGCTTAAGCACAGGCATCGAAGCATTTTCACGGCAACGCGAATATGGATCAATTCCTACATTTTTTTAAACGTTGAACTTAGGGTTTAAAATAATTTCTCTAAAATATGAAATTTTATTCATTCACTAACGGACAAGAAAATCGACAATGAGAAAGCTGATTATGGATTTAGATGACACTATGTGCCATACCGTGGATGGAGATTATGTGAATTCGGCTCCTGTGATACCGGTAATAGAGAAAATTCGTGAATACAAGGACATGGGATTCACCATTGTAATCAATACCAGCCGTAGTATGAGGACATATGAAGGTAATGTAGGGAAAATCAATGCCTACACATTGCCAACTATTATCGAATGGCTAAACAAACATGCAGTCCCTTATGATGAGTTGATGGTAGGTAAGCCTTGGTGTGGTATGGAAGGGTTTTATGTAGACGATAAAGCGATTCGTCCTTCTGAATTTGTCGAAAAATCGTATGAAGAGATTACTGCGCTATTGAGACGGGACAGATGATAATTATTGCCTCTGCAGCTTATGTTGGGAATGAGTTCCAGACTGAGTTAGGACGTTTGCCACCCAGTTTTTTGCCCGTTGCTAACAAAAGATTGTTTGAGCATCAGTTATCAAGTCTTAATAAGTGCTTTAATGAAAAAATATATCTTTCATTGCCAGAAATGTTCAATTTGCCTAAGAAGGATGAAATCAGGCTAAATTTTTTGAACGTTGAATATATTTTTGTTCCTGAAGGGTTGACGCTGGCAGAATCACTGCTTTATGTACTGAATAGTGTCTGTGAATATGATGAAACTGTCCGCATATTGCATGGAGATACGCTTGTCCAGGAATTTCCAACAGGAGATAGCCTAATTGGGCTTGCAAGAACCCAAGATTTTTATGATTGGGAAATTGAAGCCACAGAAGCAACTGATGAATTGGTGTGGTGCGGCTATTTTTCATTTGCTGACGTTAAATGTCTTATACGATGTCTGACGGCGGCGCGTGGCAATTTTGTCAAAGCGATTAGAAACTATGATAATAAAATACCTCTTGCTAGGGCGGTAATAGATAAATGGCATGATCTAGGACACACTAATAGTTACTACAAAGCTAGGGCAAATATAACTACACAGCGTTCATTCAATAACTTACAGATTATTGATGGGTGCATTCGCAAAACAGGGAACCCTCCAAACAAAATTGCCGCCGAGGCGGCGTGGTTTGAAGGTTTGCCTTCGGCGTTGAAAAGATATACTCCACAATTGATAGATCAAGGTATTGATGCCTCAGGAACGCCGTTTTACATGCTTGAATATCTTTGCCAAGCACCATTGAACGAAATATATGTACACGGAACAAATCCTGTCTACTTTTGGAGCAAGATATTTGATCAATGCAATAAATGGTTGAATGTTTGTGTGGATGGAATTTCAGATTTGGCTGATATCAATTATCAAGCAGTGGCCAATGAGCGTAACCACCTGCTGTCTACCAAGACGCTGGCACGGTTGGAGCGATACCAACAAGAAAGCGGCATCTCTCTCGACGAACCAGTAACGCTTAATGGTAAAACCCTGCCATCATTAATGGAAATTGTTGATGAGTGTATTGAGCAAGCGCTTTCCGTGCCGATTGTACTTGGTATTCTGCATGGCGATTTATGTTTTAGTAATATACTTTTTGATTCACGTTCGGATGCTATTAAGGTTATTGATCCAAGAGGAATGACTTATGGAGGGCAGCAGTCCCTGGCTGGGGATTTGTGTTATGACTTGGCAAAATTAAGCCATTCCGTCATAGGGCTTTATGATTTTATTATCGCTGGAGCCTTTCATCTTGAAAGGCCCGACAAACTTGCATTTAATTTTAATGTTGAAATAGATGCCCGAACAAAATCTATACAAAAGCTTTTCCTGAGCCGGACATATTTAAATTTGAAGCCTATAGACATAATGCCCCAAACTATTCTCTTGTTTATTTCAATGTTGCCGCTTCATGCGGACAATCCCTTACGGCAAACGGCGATGTTGGCAAACGGGCTAAGATTATATGAAGACTATATGATGGTTTAAGGAGAAATTATGATTGTTATACCCATGGTTGGTAACAGTAGCCGTTTTTTTGATGCAGGTTACACGCTTCCAAAATACCAGTTGATGCTTGGAGGGCATTCAGTTTTTTATCATGCTGTAGATTCTTTTCGGGAATATTTCTTGACGGATCTTTTTGTATTCATGGTAAAGGAAGATTACGGCGCACCTGATTTTGTAAAAAAACAACTTATAGAATTAGGAATTGAGAATTATGAGGTTATAAGTTTTAGCAAAATGACTAGGGGTCAGGCGGATACCGTTCATTTAGGTTTGCAAGGCCTTTCCTCAGATAATGGTGTTTATATATTTAATATCGATACATTCAGGCCAGGATTTAGAAAACCTGCATTTGCTGCTAGTTGTGACGGATACCTTGAGGTTTTTCGAGGAGAGGGTGAGCACTGGTCATTTGTTGATCCTGCACCAGATTTTCGGGTAAAACGTACCACAGAGAAACACCGCATATCAGATTTGTGTTCAGATGGACTTTATTATTTTAAGCGGGCTGAAACCTTCCATGAGCTGTTCTTAGAAGCTATCGAGCAAGAACAAACGGTGAAAGGCGAATATTATATTGCCCCGCTTTATAACAGCCTGATAGAAAAAGGCGGTGACGTGCGCTATGACTTGATCGATCCAGTTAAAATCCAATTCTGCGGAACCCCCGACGAATATGAAGCCCTAACCAAGGCGGTTTAGTTTTCTGATTATTTATATTAAACGTTTAAAATAGGTGTTTATGTTGAATTTACTACGCTTCAATCCAAGGCTTTGTTTTTTATTGGGCTTTTTAGGTTGTACATTTTTATTGGGGATGGGGGCGTATTTCCAGTTTGTTGATGGCCTGGAACCTTGTCCCTTATGTATATCCCAGCGCATCGCCATCTTTGCGACTGGCTTGTGTTTTTTGGTGGCGGCAATACACAATCCGGGAGAGGCCGGCGTGAAAACCTATGCGGTTGTCGGTGCCGCCATCGCATTGTGCGGTGCCGCTATATCAACGCGCCATGTCTGGTTGCAGCATTTGCCGCCTGACAAAGTGCCCGAATGTGGGCCGGGATTGGAATATATGTTCCAGAATTTTCCGTTGTCCGCCACGCTTAAGTTCATGCTCAGCGGTACCGGAGACTGCGCAGAAGTTAACTGGACGTTGCTGGGTTTTAGTATGCCGGCGTGGACGTTACTGGCCTTTTTAATGCTGGCCACACTAAGCATTGTGCAATTTTGGAATGTTAAAAAAAATGAGGTCTGAAACTATGCAACACCGTATATGGCTATTGTTGTGCACACTCTGTCTGTCGTCAGTTGCCGTTGCGGCGGGAGATAAGGATGCGGAGGCGTTATCACAAGTGATTGCCGGAAAGCACCGTTCCGCCGAGCATAAAGCCCGGGATAAATACCGGCATCCGCTACAAACGCTGGAGTTTTTTGACGTCAAGAGCAACATGACGGTCGTTGAAGTCTGGCCAGGTAAAGACGGCTGGTACACTGAAATTCTGGCGCCTTATTTAAAAGATAAGGGCAAGCTGTATGCCGCGCATTTTTCAGCGGACACCGATGTGCCTTATCTCAAAAAGGGCTTGCAGGCATTTACTGAGAAAATGCACCAACAGCCCGCTGTTTACGGTAAAGTCGAGCTAACTGTGCTACAACCCCCCCAATATTTGCAAATAGCACCTGACGGCTCGGCAGACAGGGTATTGACATTCCGTAATGTGCATAACTGGATGAAAAACGACCAAGCTGCGACGGTGTTTAGCGCCATGTATAAAGCGTTAAAGCCAGGGGGGATCTTAGGGGTTGTCGAACACCGGAATGTGGCGGGAAAACCTCAAGATCCCAAAGCGGTCTCCGGTTATGTCAGTGAAGATTATGTGATTGAATTGGCGAGAAAAGCCGGTTTTGAGTTTTTGGCTAAATCTGAAATTAACGCGAATAGCAAAGACACCAAAAACTATCTCGAAGGCGTTTGGGCTTTACCGCCTGTGTTAAGGCTTAACGATAAAGACCACAATAACTATCTGGCTATCGGGGAAAGTGACCGGATGACGCTTAAGTTTGTCAAGCCCCAATAGGATGGCTATGTCATTTCGGATTAATGGCTAGGCGCGGGGTTGGATCACTGTGTGTACAATTGTTGAACACACAGTGATCCCGTTGCTAAGCCAAGCAAAAAATCAATAGCTTACAAAAGCTTTCATTAATCGATTGACATTGACTAACCTTTTGAAAAATAACGACTAGTTATTCCTGCGTTAAAACTGGTCAATGTAACAAAACCGTAATAAAAACCGTCAGTAAGGTCTTTTATAAACTGCTTGTCCACAGAGTTATCCACAGCTTCTGTGGGTAACTGGAATACCCCAAAGCACCCAGCCACTTAGCCGCAAAACATCAAAAATTATTCAAATATCATGGCTAAGTTGCCTAGTGGAAGCGGACTGATCTTTAAAGTGGCTCTGCCCGTCCCGATTTACCGGCTTTTTGATTATCTTGCACCTGATAACACCTCTCCTCATTCAGTCGCCCCCGGAATGCGTCTGGAAGTGCCTTTTGGTAAAGGTAAAAAAATTGCTTTTTTGGTGGAAATTGTCCGGCACAGCGATTTGGCGCTGGACAAGCTGAAACCCGTCACCCGCATGCTCGACACGCAGCCGTTATTGTCAGCCAAAGATGTGCAGTTATTGCGCTGGGTCAGCGCATATTATCACCATCCTTTAGGTGGAGTTATCAGTGCGGCGTTCCCTACCGCATTGCGTTTAGGCAAGTCAGCATTGTTACCCACCCAAAAACGCTACGCCCTCACCGAAGCAGGCAAAACAATAGACAGCCTGCAATTAAAGCGTGCGCCCAAGCAAAAAGCCCTGCTGGAACTGTTGCAGACCCAGCCGCCGCTGTCTGAAGCGGACTTGTCGCAAGGCTGTGTAAACTGGCGTAGCACCATAAAACAGTTGCTAGACAAACAGTTGGTGGAGATTATTTATGCCGATACAACAAGCACAGTCACCCGCCTAGTCAACGATGATGCACTACCTTGTAACCCACAGCAACAGGCGGCAATAACTGCCGTCAATGACAGCCTAGGCAGGTTTGCCGTATTTTTGCTGGAAGGGGTCACCGGCAGCGGTAAAACCGAAGTGTATATGCAGATTATCTGTTCGGTACTGGCGCGTGGCCAGCAAGTGCTGGTGCTGGTGCCGGAAATCACTTTAACGCCGCAGCTGGAAGAACGTTTCAGGCGGCGGTTTGCGGTCAACATCGCCATCGCCCATTCCAGATTGACTGATACGCAACGGCAAACGGCGTGGCTCAACATCCGCCAAGGCGAAAGCGCCATTTTGCTGGGCACACGGTCGGCGCTGTTCACTCCGTTTAAAAATTTGGGGCTGATTATCCTGGATGAAGAGCATGACAGTTCGTTCAAACAACAGGAAGGTTTCCGCTTTTCTGCGCGTGATGTCGCCGTCGTCCGTGCCAAAATGCTGGGCATACCGGTGTTATTGGGATCAGCAACGCCGTCGTTGGAAAGTCTCTATAATGCGGCGAACAGGCGCTATACCTTGCTGCAATTACCGGAACGGGCAGGGGCTGCTATAGCCCCCATCTTGCAGTTGCTCGACATCCGCAACAAAAAAATCCAAGAAGGCCTGTCTGAACAGTTGCTTGCCGAGATTGCCAAAACGCTGGCAAAAAATGAACAGGTCTTGCTGTTTTTAAACCGGCGGGGTTTCGCGCCGACGCTGATTTGCCACAGTTGCGGCTGGGTTGCCCGCTGCCCGCGCTGTGACGCCAATCTGATCATCCATAGCCAGAAAAAACAGCTGCGTTGCCATCATTGTGCCCGTGAACAGCGGTTGCTTGACCAGTGTCCGGCCTGTAAAAGTAATGAATTGACCGCGCTGGGCTTAGGTACCGAGCGGGTCGAAAACGTGCTGAACACCCTATTTGCCGATAAAACCGTCGTGCGCCTAGACCGTGACTCCACGCAGCGCAAGGGCTCGCTGGAGAATTATTTAGCGCAGATCAATCAGGGGCAGGTCGATATTATTCTGGGTACGCAAATGCTGGCGAAAGGCCATCACTTCCCTAATGTGACGTTAGTCGCCATACTCGATGTTGACAGCGGACTGTTCAGCATTGATTTTCATGCCGCCGAAAAACTCGCGCAAATGATAGTACAGGTTTCAGGCCGTGCCGGACGCGGCGAAAAATCAGGCAAAGTGGTTATGCAAACGCGCCGGCCTGACCATCCGCTATTGACGACATTAATCACCGAAGGCTATAACAGTTTTGCCATGACGGCATTGGCCGAGCGGAAGCAAGCGTTACTGCCACCTTTTAGTTATCAGGCTTTGCTGCGGGTGCACGCGGCTGATGAAGAACCGCCTCAGCTTTTTCTTACGACGGTGCTGGAATTGGCGCAAAGCATCGGTAACCATTCAGTCCAGATTTTGGGGCCGGTTGCCGCGCCGATGGCCAGACGCGCCGGTTTTTACCGTTATCAATTGTTGTTTCAAGGCAGCAAACGGCGTGAACTGCATACCCTGCTTGAGGCATTGATGCCTAAAATAACGGCGCTTAAATTAGCTAAAAAAGTACGCTGGTCGCTGGATGTTGATCCGGTGGATTTGTATTGATGTGGCGGCTGGAAAGATGCCCTAAACGGTCAAGTTTTTGGTTTTTTGTGTAGGGTACGCATCGCGTACCTTTTTTAAAATTATGATAAAAATCAATATAAAAGGTACGCGATGCGTACCCTACAGTAATCTGCAAAAGCTGAAAATATGACCGTTCAGAGTATAAAACAGCGGCTTTTTGCCTACGCCATGAACAGATAGCTTGGCGTGTAGCCAGCCGGTAAGTTAATATTTTCGTGCATAATGCGCTTTGCGTGGGTTCTGCACGGCATTAAAGAGAGTGGGATAAAAAGAATATTTATTACAATAGGTTATGACTTATGGCTATTAAAACAAAAAAACCAGCAAAACCCGTATGTTGCAAACCCCATCACCTTGCTAGGGCTGTCGGGGCTAAGCTATGACCATGACCGCCGCTGAACTTGACACGCTGCATGGCCATATTGATTCGGCGACGCAGTTTTTGGAATTCGGTGCCGGTGCCAGCACCTTGTATGCGGCCAGTGTGCCGTCGATCAAAAAGATAGATTCGGTCGAATCATCCGCCGAGTTTGTCAATGCAAGGTTAAAACCCAATCCGGTGATTTCAGATGCCTTGTCAGCCGGGCGCTTGTTGTTCCATATGGTTGATATAGGCAAAACTTTCCGCTGGGGCTATCCGGCCAGTTTTTGTAAAAAACATCTCTGGCCGAATTACTCGTTCGGCATCTTTTCCAAACAAAGCGAACATGATGTGGTGCTGATTGATGGCCGTTTTCGGGTCGCCTGCACGCTCAATTGCATTTTGAACACACCAGCGAATTGCACGATCCTCATCCACGATTTTTGGAACCGACCCCACTATCACAGCGTCCTGCCATTTTTGGAAACGCAGGCAGAAGTTGATACCTTGGGCGTATTCACCAAAAAATCAGCAATTGACCAACGCCAGGTCAAGTCGTTGATTGAGAAATATAAATACCTACCGCGTTAAGATTATTTTCAATAACGTTGCGGGAGGCCTTTCAGGTTTTAGAAAACCTGAAAGGCCTTTTGTTTGGCTTAGCTAATCGCCTTAAAGCCAATGTCAGTGCGGTAATAAATGCCATTCCAGTCAATCTTTTTAGCCAGTTGGTACGCCTTGTGCTGTGCTTCCTTAATGTCCACGCCTAGCGCACAAGCGCACAACACCCGCCCGCCCGCCGTGACAATATCATCACCGACTTGCGCCGTACCGGCATGGAAGATTTTGCAATCGTCCGCTGTATCGGCTGCCAAACCGGAAATGACCGCCCCTTTTTGATAAGCATCAGGATAACCACCTGCCGCCAATACGACACCTAGCGCGGCGCGCTCATCCCAATCGCTGTCGGTTTTGTCCAATTCCCCCGCCAAAGCCGCCTCGCACAAGGCCACCAGATCGCTTTTTAAGCGCATCATAATCGGCTGCGTTTCAGGGTCACCAAACCGGCAATTGTATTCCAGCACCTTAATTGTGCCGTCAGGGGCAATCATCAAACCCGCGTACAAAAAGCCCGTGTAAGGCAGGCCATCTGCCGCCATGCCGTTGAGCGTGGGCATGATGACATCGCGCATCACCCGTTCATGTATTTCCGGTGTGACCACCGGCGCGGGCGAATAAGCGCCCATGCCGCCGGTGTTGGGGCCTTTATCGCCATTGTCACGCGCTTTGTGGTCTTGCGAGGTTGCCATTGCCAAGGCATGTTTGCCGTCGGCGATAACTATAAAACTAGCTTCTTCGCCGACTAAAAATTCCTCGACCACGACACGATGCCCCGCTTCGCCAAAGGCATTACCCGCGAGCATGTCTTCTACCGCGTCAATGGCTTCTTGTTCGGTTTGCGCGACAATCACGCCTTTGCCCGCCGCCAAACCGTCGGCCTTCACCACGATAGGCGCGCCTTGTTGTTTGATATAAGCAATGGCTAAGTCTTTGTCGGTGAAGCTTTGGTAAGCGGCGGTAGGGATACCGTGGCGGCTTAAGAAGTTTTTACAAAACGACTTCGAGCCTTCCAATTGCGCCGCCTGTGCAGTTGGGCCAAAGCACTTCAAACCAGCGGCTTGGAATTGGTCAACAATACCCAACACCAACGGCACTTCCGGGCCGACGATGGTCAAGGCGATGCCGTTGGCTTGGGCAAACGCCAGCAACGCCGGAATGTTATCAACCGCAATGGCGACGTTTTCAATGCCAGGTTCTGAGGCCGTACCGGGATTGCCGGGCGCGACAAAGACTTTTGTTACATGAGGTGATTGGCTGGCTTTCCAAGCAAGGGCATGTTCGCGCCCGCCGCTGCCGACGATTAGGATGTTCATGGGTTAGGTTCTCGAGGTTTTATGGGATACATTTGTATTTTATGGAGTAAAAAACATGTTTTTTACTCCGTTAATAATGGGTTATCAATCAATAACGGTCACGGATGTTATCAGTATTCGCGCCTTTTAAAATGCCGCGTAAGGATTTGGGTATGGTTTGTTGCGGCACTAACGCGATGAAATCTTCTTTCAAGACCACATCGAAGGTTTGTCCGGCATGTAAATGCAGGGAATCGACAATTTCTTTAGGTATTTCGACTTGGTTTTGGCTTGAAAGCGTAGCTTGTAACATGCTTTTAACTCCTGGAAGGTGGCTTTTACTTCTCGTAAGGAGATCGCTGGTTACCAAGCTCCTACTTACCCTCTAGGGCATAAATGGTAACCCAAGTCTCAGAAGCTCTAGCTTCGAAAACTCTGGAAGCTAGAGCTTCCTATCCTGTATTCCCAAGCTGGAGCTTGGGAACGGGCGTCGAAAACGATACCTGCGCTCCGGCTTTGGCTTGTGACTTGGGCAGATTCAGCGTAAGCAATTCCGGCACTAAATCCCGCACTTCTTTTTCCAACTCGTCCAAAGTTTCCGCTTCCACCACCAAGCCTTTCAAATCGGGGCTGGTGGCGACGTAAACATTAGCCTCGTCGTCATGGATGATCTCAACTTTGATTAACAGCGACAATCCCAAATCTACAAAGAATGCCGCACAAGGCCAGCTTAAACGGTACATGCTGTTCTCCTGAATGATGAATTTTGAGCATAAATATCAATTTTGTAGGATGGGCTGACGTAAGGAAGCCCATCATTTACCGCACATTTTGATGGGCTTCCCTTCGTTCAGCCCATCCTACGAGCTGGCTACCAAGTTTTGATTACCTGAATATCCTTTCCTTCATAGTGTTCCAAAATAAAATTATCAAATACAGCATCGAATTCTTCTTTATTGGAAATAAGATTTTCTTTTGTTATTACGATTTTTTTAGTGTCATTTTCGTATGGTAAGAATCTATATTTATCTTCATCTTCATCTAAATACTCTAAACGCCCAACCGAACCTAAAATAACTCCAACAACATAACGTCCTAAGTCGGTATGACGGAAGCTAATACAAGCTATCGTCTTTGATAAATCAATATCTAATTGTTTAAGATCGACAAACATTTCTGGCTGTAAGTTAGATTTTAGGAATTTACTTAAGGCATTAATTTGATCTTTATTTTGGAAAAGTTTTCTCAAGCTAATTGATAATTCTTGTTCTAATTCAAAATATTCTGCAAGGAAGCTTGCATTTTGCACTAATTCAATTTCTTCAGGTGTGGTTGTGCCAGATAACGTATCCGTCTTAATTTCGATTACCTCTGTCGGTAAATCGCTAAAATTTTCAAGCTCAACAAATAGTGTATTTTTTTCATCAATATGACGAAATATGACTATCACACTTCTTAGTTTTGCAATATTCATCTCTACGTCAAAGAACGTTAAAGTTGATTTTGAATGATCAAATACTTTAAGGTCGAAAAAATCACCTTTGAATCTATACGCAAAGGCATCTTCTGGTAATAAAAAACTTGGTGCTAAGTACATTTCACCATCGAAAGATAATCCTGCTGAAAATTTGTCGGTTTTAAATCTTACTTTACCTCTATGTTTTGGTTGCTTATCAAAAGATAAAAGAGCATTTTCTTCATTAGTATATGGATTTCCTTTTATTCCAAATCTAGTAGAAGAAAATTGAACATCGCTTGCTTCGATTTCTTTAGGAATACCTAGAGCCGCATCAATCAAATTATTTAAATTTTCTTTATTTAATTTGAAAGACATTTCAACATTTCCATTAACAAAACCAACTGACTTTAAAAAATTTTGCTTATTAGCAACATAGGTATCCATATTGATAACATGTGTTTCTATAGCCTGTTTTAAAGCAATACCATCTATGCTTTTTAGTTTATGGCTTTCATCATAATTGATAGTCAATTTACATTTGTTTAATTTTTTTGGCTTATCGCTATTCTCATTTGTACGTATACGTTTCAAAATTTCTTCAATAAGTTTCTCATCTATGTGCACTAAAAATGCCGCTTGTGGTTCTAGTTTGCCTTGAAACTCAATAAATATAAAAAATGTAGGCATCGATGCTTTTGCCAAAAGATGTAAATTTGACAACAGAATTGATCTTATGGATGCTTTTGTTCTATTAGTCGTGTCTGTTGATTTAACTTGTACCTGACATTTTATAGGGGATGGTTGCATATCTGCGGAACAGCCACCAACCTGTAAAAATGGAAATTCAACAATATAATCCCATCCTCTATCATCTTCGCGTGAAGACGGGTTAGCCGTAAGTCCAGCTTGAGAACACCAAGCAGCAAAAAAACTTTCGCCAGTACTACCTAAGTTTTTTTGAATTTTTTGCATAGTTTTTCAATTAAGTTTTTCGCTGCTGAGTGATTTCATATGGTTTGTCGTAACTAATTAAAAATCAATGCCTAAAATGCCGCATCCCAGTAAACACCATCGCTATGCCATGTTCATCCGCCGCTGCAATCACTTCGGCATCGCGCATTGATCCACCTGGATGGATGATCGCCGTCACGCCCGCAGCAGCAGCGGCATCGATGCCGTCGCGGAACGGGAAGAAGGCATCGGAGGCCATTGCCGAGCCTTGCACCACCAAGCCTTCATCAGCGGCTTTAATGCCAGCGATTTTCGCCGAATACACGCGGCTCATTTGGCCTGCGCCGACACCGATGGTTTGCCCGTTTTTGCAATAGACAATGGCGTTGGATTTGACGAATTTACCGACTTTCCACGCGAACAGCATATCCGCCAGTTCTTGTTCGGTTGGGGCGCGTTGGCTGACGATTTTCAGGTCGGCGGCGGTGATTTTGCCTTGGTCCTTGTCTTGCACCAGCAAGCCGCCAGCGACGCGTTTGAAATCTAAAGACGCGGCTTCGTGTTCTGCCCACACGCCGCATTCCAAAACGCGGATATTTTGCTTGGCGGCGAGTACGGCTTTGGCGGCTTCACTGACCACGGGCGCGATGATAACTTCGACAAATTGCTTTCCGATGATCTCTGCGGCGGTGGTTTCGTCGAGTTCGCGGTTGAAGGCGATGATGCCGCCGAAGGCTGAAGTCGGGTCGGTTTGGTAGGCTAAGTTGTACGCGCCTAAGTTGTCGTCGGCTTCTGCCACGCCGCAAGGGTTGGCGTGTTTGACGATGACGCAGGTCGGCAAGTCGGTGAAAGCTTTCACGCATTCTAAAGCGGCATCGGCATCGGCGATATTGTTGTACGATAGTTCCTTGCCTTGTAGCTGCTTGGCGGCGGCGATAGTGCCGGATGCGGGGGCTTTTTCGCGGTAGAAGGCGGCGTTTTGGTGCGGGTTTTCGCCGTAGCGCAGGGCTTGGTGGTGTTCAAACTGCAAGTTCAGGGTTTCAGGGAATTGCACACCGTTGAGGGCGCTTAAGTAGGCGGCGATTTGCGTGTCATAGCTAGCGGTATGCGCGAAGCATTTCACCGCCAGGTTAAAACGGCTTTGCCCGCACAGTTGGTTGTCGCTGCCTTGCAATTCGGCAAGGATAAAGCCGTAATCGTCAGGATTGACCACCACCGCGACATCGGCGTGGTTTTTTGCCGCCGCCCGCAACATGGTCGGGCCGCCGATGTCGATGTTTTCTATTGCCGTTTCAAAATCACAATCCGGCTTGGCGATAGTTGCGGCAAACGGGTACAGGTTAACGACCACCAGATCAATCGGCAAAATGCCGTTTTCTGCCATGATTGCATCGTCAATCCCGCGACGGCCTAAGATGCCGCCATGCACTTTGGGGTGCAGGGTTTTGACGCGCCCGTCCATCATTTCGGGAAAGCCCGTGTAATCAGCGACTTCGGTGGCGGGGATGTTGTTGTCCGCCAAAGTTTTAAACGTGCCGCCCGTGGACAGGATTGCTATGCCCAGCTGGTTCAGTTCGCGGCAAAAATCGACGATGCCGGATTTATCTGAAACGCTGACGAGTGCTCGGATGATTTTCTTGTTCATGTAAGCCTTTAAAAAGAAGTTTTCGGTGCGGCTAGGCAACCCGCCTAGCCATCTGCTCCGGCTATTATAAACGGGGATGGCAATGCCAGCCGACTAAATATAGCAATAAATAGATGTCTTAATGCGTGGGATCTTCCCGCAGGCGGGGCATTTTAGGTACATCGATTGATGTCCCTTATTGGGATTAAAACGGTGGCAATTGACGCGTAACTTCAAGTAATGAGTAGGTAAAAGGCTAGGTATACGATGCTTTTGCTGTTACATTCCATGGGCGGGCAACCAAATAATGGTGTTTTTATTGATTGCGCAAGGTTGATAAAGTGGCTTGATCGCTGTCCGTGAAATAAGTAACTATTTAATTAAATTACCCAGAGGAAATTCCGATGACAATAATTAAAACGAATAAAAATATTTTATCAGTTACTTTGCTGGTTGCTGTGGCATTGTCCGCAGGAACTGCAGCGGCTACCTATATCCCTTATAAAGGCGCTACAGCGAAACCGGCTGAAGCTGCGCCTGCACCTGAAGCAAAAACTGAGGTTGCACCTGAAGCCGCTGCTAAACCAGTGATAGAAGAGCATTCGGCTCAGGCATTAGAGCATGCGACAGCAGCAGCCATTCACGGTAAAGCAGGTCATGCCAGCATTTTAGTCGAGCATGTAACAGTGGCTCTTGAACATGCACAGGCGGCGGAAAAAGTGCTGGAAGGGTCGGCTAAAGAACACATGAGCACTGCCATCGAGCACCTTAATGAAGCATTAAATCATGGTAAGTTGGATCATGCTGATATTGCGACAGAGCATGTTGACCAAGCGATTGCGCACATCAATGCAGCAATGGGTAACTAATGCGGGTTATCTGACGGGCCTTTTCAAGTCAGTTGGTTTTTGGGTCATTATATAGATGCCAATTTGGCCAACTAAGAAACGACATGACCTGTTCTTTTGTTTGTTCCCCCATCCCTGCTTAGGAAGGGGGGGATTTTGCCGATCACTATTTTTTAAATTTCACTACCTTGTTTAACGGGTTCAAGTTAATTTCATCAACCACCATTTCAGCACGTGAATTCAGCACGTAGCTGACCGCTTCGGCGACATCTTCAGGCTCCAACGCATTACTGGCATTATCGCCTGGGGCAAAGGCCAAGTTGTCAAAAAACGGGGTGTTTACCATGCCCGGATTAATCAGGCACACCCGCACATCATTTTTTCCGCATTCTTCGCGCAACGCCTGGGTAAAACCACGCAGGGCAAACTTGCTGGCACAATACAACGCGCCTTTACGGCTACCTTTCAAAGCGGCTTCGGAACCGATATAAATCAAATCGCTACGGGGTTTGCGTTTTAATGCGGGCAGCAACGCGCGGGTTAAAAATACTTGGCTGGTAAAGTTTATCGACATCAGGCTTTCAATCTGTGGGTAAGAGAACTCTTCCAATGAGCCGAACTGGCCTTTACCGGCACAAAAAATAACCGCGTCGATAGCAGGGAAGCGCTGTTCCAGTTCGCGCAGTTGTTTCGGTAGCTTTGTTAGCGCGGTTAAATCCAGTTGCACAGGACTGAAGCGGGGATGGGGGCGGATGAATTTACCGCTATCCCGTGTTGTGCCAATAACTTGATGGCCTTGCTGCAACAGTCTTTTGGCAATGGCGCGGCCTATGCCTGAGCTGGCGCCGGTGACCAATACGGTGCGTTTTAAAGTGTGCATGGGAAAAACTTGCTGGCGGGAATATAGGTCAACACTTGTCCGGTACAGTACGCAAGCAGGGCTTGCTCCAGTTCTTGCTGATAAGAAACCATGCCTTGTTGGGTGGCCAACGGGCCGGCAAACAATTTTTCATCCGGGTAAAGTTTGTGGATTTTCTTAAAAAAATTCTCTGGTAACCTAAACGCGCCAAGGCTTACCGAATGTAGTTGGTTTAAGTCGATTCGGGCGAATACCTGGGCAAAAAATTGTTGATACTGTTGCCGGTAATCGTGTTGATAGATGAGCGGGTCAAATCGCAAGCCTATCAGCCAGCCTTGTTGCTGTAATTTGCACAGCGCATCCAATCGCCGTTGTAGCGAAGGGGCTTTGGCTTCGACTTTTTTGGCTACTTCGTCGGGCGACAAACTGAAGGCAACGACACAGCGCGGCAATGGCTGGCGGTTTAATAGACTCCTGACTTGGGTGCTTTTCGTCCGTAATTCTAGCCACGCATTGGGTAGCCCGCTAAAAAAAGGCAAAAAGTGTCCAGCAAATTGGGTGACGGGTTCTAAGGCGAGGCTGTCACAGTCATAACCTGAGAAAAAACACAGGTCTTCGGCGGGTGTTGCGGAACAAATCCGTCTGATGTCATCCTGAAAGTCTTCGTAATTGACAAACAGCACATAATGGGCTGATTGGTACATGCCTTGTAAGAAACAGTAGCGGCAATCGTATAGGCAATTAAGGACGTGCGAAAAATAATAGTTATGTTGTGCGCCAATACCGTAACCTACTGGGGCGGGCAGGGCAAATTTGTTGTATTTTTCCGCTAGTATTAAGGCGGGTTTTAGTTTTTGCAGGCGGAAATTTTGTGCTTTGGGGTTAAACACTTCGCCGTAGCGCGTACAGGTGATGAGGCTGGCCTTTGGAAAACGGGCGGTAATATCGAGGACGCGCGGATGTGAGCGGATCGCTTCTTCGATGTAAATGGTATCAATCATGGGTATTGTTTATCGCGTCGGACAATGGCTACAGCCGCGCATTTTAGCGGAAAAAACTTGTGATTTATGGCGCCTGCCCTATATAAGGTAAAATAATTGTGATAACCATTTGAATAGAGTCATTATGAAAACAAATAAAATAGGTTTTATTGGCGGCGGTAATATGGCATCGAGCCTGATTAGCGGATTAATTGCCAGTGGTCATGCGCCCGAACAGATATGGGTGTCTGATATTAATCCCGACACATTGGCAACGTTAGCGGCGAATTTGCATGTCAACGCAACGCCCAGCAATGAGATTGTCATTAATGCAGTCGATGTTGTTGTTTTGGCGGTAAAGCCGCAAGCGCTTAAAGAAGTCGCAACTGGCGTCGCTGCGCTAATCCAACAAAAGCAGCCGTTGGTCGTTTCCATCGCGGCGGGTATTTCGCTAAGCAGCTTGGGCGCTTGGCTAGGTGATGGCACCGCTATTGTCCGGTGTATGCCCAACACGCCCGCATTAGTGCTGACGGGGGCAACAGCGCTGTATGGCAATGCCAATGTCAATACCGCGCAACACAATCTGGCAGAAAGCATTATGCGCTCAGTGGGTATTTCGCTATGGGTAAATAGCGAAGCCGATCTGGATGCGGTGACTGCCGTTTCTGGCAGTGGCCCAGCGTATTTCTTTTTGCTGATGGAAGCGATGGAAAACATGGCGGTGGAACTGGGTCTGAACGAGCATACGGCACGGTTACTGGTGCAACAAACCGCGTTAGGTGCGGCAAAGATAGCCTTGGAAGCGGATGAGTCGCCTGAACAATTGCGTAAGCATGTCACTTCACCCGGCGGTACGACGCAACAAGCGATAGAATGCTTCCAACAAGGCGGGTTTTCTGAGTTGGTTGCCAAGGCATTAACAGCGGCTTATAACCGGTCTATCGAAATGGCCAAACAAACAGGGGCGCTCTAATGGATGCAAGTTATTTGACTAACCCTATCATTCTGGTGATTGATAGTCTATTTTCATTATATATTCTGGCGGTGTTGTTGCGCTTCTTGCTGCAATGGTGTGGCGCGGCGTTTTACAATCCGATTTCACAATTTTTAGTTAAAGTGACGCACCCGCCATTACGGATCTTACGCCGCTTTGTGCCGCCAATGGGCAAAATAGACACGTCGTCGCTAGTGCTGGTGCTTGCTTTGCAAATGTTGGCTGATTTCAGCATCTTGATATTACAAGGCGTTACGATAAATATTGGTGCCTTAGCGCTTTTATCACTGACTGATTTGGTCGCGTTGTTCATTAATATTTTCGTGTTTGCGGTGTTTGCCAGAGCTTTATTAAGCTGGACTAATCCGGGTGCGTTTGATTCCGTATCCTCCATTCTAGCGAGTCTGACCGAACCTTTATTGGATACCTGCCGGAAATTCATCCCTGATCTGGGGGGTATTGATTTATCGCCGTTAGCGGCATTGTTGCTTTTGCAATTGGCAAAAATGGTCATTTTGCCACCGTTACATCAGCTAGTTGGATTAATCAGTTAGTTGGACTATCTTTCGTATTTGTAGCGGCTTAGCTTTAACTTATAATCAGAACTCAGAAAAAACTATTAATCCAATAACTTATGCGATTTAAAATATCAAAAAAAACCATCGTATTGGCCAGTTTTTTCTGGGTGTTTAGCTGCCACATTGCGGTGGCGACAACGATGTACCGCTTGGAAGACGATCAAGGTAAAGTGATTTATTCAGATAAAATTCCTCCGGATAGGGCTAAATATCAACGGGAATTGTTAAACAAAGAAGCCCGGCCGGTTGAAGTGACGGAAAAAGCCAAGTCAAAAGAGCAGCAGGATTTGGAAAATCGTCTTAAAGTGCTTAGGCAAGCGCAAGAAAAAATCATTGCCCGCCAGAAAATTCATGACGATGCACTACTCAGTACATACGATTCTTCTGAAGCCATAGCGGCTGACCTTGAAGACCGCATGCAGATATTCGAAGCACGACGGGCAATGCTTGGGAAGGCTTTAGAAAGCGCCATCAGACAATTGGATAACCTACTGAAAGCGGCCGCCAGTTTTGAACGTAATGGACAGCAAGTGCCCAAAGATAGTTTGGACAATATAAAATCCGCCAAACTACAAGTTGAACAGGCCAAAACGGCTATCCAAGCCAATACCGACAAACAGAAGCTATCCCGGGACGAATACCATGCTGATATTGAACGGTATCTGTTTTTAACGCAATCAGCTAAAAAGCCCACTTCAGGTTTAAGGATACCTAATATCAAAGAAGCCAATGCACTCGGTCTGTTTTATTGTGAAAATGACCACCAATGTAACAAAGCCTGGGAAATTGCCCGTGCCTTTGTCAACCAGCACTCGACAACCCTACCTGATGTGTTCAACGATAGGTTGATTATGAACCGTCCGCCAAAAAAAGAGACGGACATTAGTTTATCCATATCAAGAATAGAGATCAGCGACAATGATTATGAGCTTTTTTTGGATATCCATTGTCATGACTCAGTACCAGGCCAGCAACTCTGCACCAGCCAAAAAGTGCGGGATATACGCTCGTCTTTTCGGCCTTATGTGAATGATGCGTTATCGGGAACGCCCCAGCAGTAAAGTGCCCACGCCTTGATCGGTGAACAGTTCAAGCAGGACGGCGTGCTCTACCCGCCCATCAATAATATGGACACTATTGACGCCACCTTTCAACGCGTCAGTGGCGCATCGGGTTTTAGGGATCATGCCGCCTGAAATAGTGCCGTCCGCAATAAAGCCGTCAATATCCTTGACCGACAGGCCGGTCAGCAGCTCACCTTGCTTATCGAGGATGCCTGCGGTGTTGGTCAGTAAAATCAGTTTTTCCGCCTTCAACACTTCAGCGACTTTTCCGGCGACCAGATCGGCGTTGATGTTGTAGGAGCGCCCGTCATCGCCTACGCCAATCGGGGCAATAACCGGGATAAAATCACTGCGCCCAAGCATGTCAACAACAGCTGGATCCACACTGCTGACTTCACCGACATGGCCTAAGTCAATAATTTCTGACGCATCATCATCCAGTGCCGATTTTTTGAGGTGGATTTTTTTCGCACGGATAAAATCGCCGTCTTTACCCGTCAACCCTACGGCTTTGCCACCATGCCTGTTGATTAAGTTAACAATTTCCTTGTTGACTAAGCCACCTAACACCATTTCCACCACGTCCATAGTTTCGCTGTCGGTGATGCGCATGCCGTCGATAAAGCCCGTGGTTTTACCCAGCCTTCCCAACAACTGGCCTATTTGTGGGCCGCCACCATGCACAACGATGGGATTTAAGCCAACCAGTTTCATTAACACAATATCCCTGGCAAAGCTGTGTTTAAGGGCCTCATCAACCATGGCATTGCCGCCAAATTTAACGACGATGGTTTTGCCTTTAAAACGCTGGATATAAGGTAACGCTTCAGTTAGTACATCGGCTATTTGGTGGGCGGTTGTTGTTTTCGTCATGTTCCAGTTCCATTAATAAAGAGGTTTATCAGGCCATATCATTTAGAGTTACAGCTTAAAATCCGAGTCATCATCAAAAAAGCTGTCCAGGCTAAAATCTTCGTCATCACTGACAATGATATTGGTGTCAAGATTAGCGCCGAAATCTTCGTGCTCGGATGAAATGGTTTCATAATCGCCCTTATCAATCACCCGCTTGAATTGCAAAAGGCTCGACATGACCGCGCTCAGTTCGCTCAATTGAAAAGCATAGTTGCCTTGTAATGTGCCGGTGATCATGTCCTTAAATGCTTTTATCAGCGTATTTAAATCTTGGGACAGTATGTCGACAAGCTTGCGGTAACCAACAAAAAAAGAAAGGGAGGCAAACAAAGCGGGAATGAGGATGTTGGCGAACATACTAAAATCAATTATGGAGGCGCTGGCTTTGGACTGATAATGCAGTGTCCAGTTAGTGCCTGCCACATTTACTTGGTTGCTTTCAAGTTGATCGGGATCGCCCTTTTTGCCTGCGGAGGCGAGCACAGATTTTTCTTGATCCAATTCTAAGTAGGTGTCGCTGGTGGCTGCCGTTGCTAGGCTGCTGTCGATAAACTGATAATCCAAGCTTGCTAAAATAACGCCTACGGGCTGATTGTTTTGGGTAATCTGCCTTGCAATGGCCAAGTGCCTGTCCTGCTTTTCTCCTTGTATTGCTGGCGGCTGATTTTTTGTGAAGGTTTCGCGTACCATGTCTAAATCGGCAAAGCCCATCGGGGGCAGGTTTTTATCATCAACATCATTCACACCCGGCAGCAATAACCTGATTTTTAAGATCCCCGGCAGATGTTTTTCAAGGGTTGACGCCACCGTCGCCAGCATAGCGGGATTAGCGATGGTGATAGCCGTCAATACCTCAGGGTCTTGTGCCATTTTATCGAGGGTTTTATTGAACAGGTCTATTTTTATCGACACGCTTGTTGCCGCACTTTTGGCAATTGCAGTGGCTGCGGCCTGTTGTGCTTTTTCTACGTTCGAATGGGACTGCCAGTAAACCCCTAAGCCTGCCATCAGTATCATCGAAATGACGAACGCTGTCAGCCAAGAAAATAGTCGTGCCATGGTAAAAACTCCTAATGTCGTCCAGTATGGCCAAAACCACCGGCACCGCGTGTACTTTCAGTAAATTCGTCAACTTGTTCGAATTCTATCTGGGCAACCGGTACAAAAACCAATTGGGCAATCCGTTCACCGATAGCGATAGTAAATGGCATATCGCTCCGGTTCCAGCAAGAGACAAAAACTTGGCCTTGATAATCTGAATCAATCAGCCCCACGAGATTGCCCAAGACAATGCCGTGCTTATGGCCTAGGCCTGAACGGGGCAAAATTACCGCCGCCAAGTGGGGGTCGTCAATATGAATGGCCAGCCCTGTTGGGATCAGGCATGTTGCGCCAGGCGCCAGTTCGATGGCCGTGTCCAGACAAGCGCGTAAGTCCAATCCGGCAGCACCTGAGGTCGCGTATTCGGGCAATGGGATCTCTTTGCCCAAACGGCCATCAATGAGTTTAAGCTGTATTTTTTTCATGAAATTTCTCAGTAATTAAGCGGATTAATTGCTCGGCAAGCTGTATTTTATCGGTCATTGCCAGTGTATTTTGACCCTCAGGCCAAAATACCTGTAAGGCATTCTGGTCACTGTCAAACCCGCCTTGGGCCTGACCCACCCAATTAGCCGCAATCATATCTAATTTTTTCTGTACCAGCTTGCTTCGGGCATAATTTTCAAGATCATGTGTTTCGGCAGCAAAGCCCACCGTAAACGGATGTCGGTCAAGATTGGCGACAGCCGCCAAAATATCCTCCGTTTTTTGCAAAATTAGCGAGGTTTGTTGCGCCTGCTTTTTTATTTTCTCTGGTTGCACAATGGCCGGACTATAATCCGCCACTGCCGCCGCACCAATATAAATGGCATGGTCTGAAGCCCTTTGCAGCACGGCATCATACATTTGCGCCGCCGTTTCCACGGCGATCACGGCCACATTTTCAGGTGCAGCCAACGCAACCGGGCCGCTCACCAAAGTCACTTGAGCGCCTGCTTTTGCCGCCGCGCGGGCTATGGCGTAACCCATTTTTCCAGAACTGCGGTTAGTGATATAACGCACCGGATCCAGCGGTTCGCGCGTGGGGCCGGCACTGACCAACACCTTGATGCCTGCTAAGGGTTGTGCGGCGGCGGATAGCAACTGGGCAACAATCTCGGCCGGTTCGGACATCCTGCCGAACCCCGTTTCACCACATGCCTGCTCGCCCGCCGCCGGGCCAATAAATTTAACACCATGCGCCTGGAGTTTTTGGATGTTTTCTTGGGTCACTGGTTTGCTCCACATCGCCTGATTCATGGCGGGTGCCATATAGACCGGACAACTTGCCGCCAGATAAAGCGTTGACAGCAAATCATCGGCCAGGCCATGGCTGCATTTGGCTATGCAGTTGGCGGTGGCGGGGGCAATCAGCAGCATATCCGCCCACCGGGCCAAACTGATATGCCCCATCGCGTTTTCGGCATCGGCATTGAGCAATTCACTGTGGACGGGATAACCAGACAGTGCCTGAAAAGTAAGTGGCGTTACAAATTGCATGGCGGCCTCAGTCATCACCACCCGCACGTCAACATTTTGCTTGCATAGCAACCTGACAAGTTCCGCCGCTTTATAGGCGGCAATGCCGCCACTTACGGCCAATAAAATACGTTTGTTAATAATAATGCACCGGAAAATTATCTGAACGCCGTATTATGGCAAGTCCCGGCAAATTCTTCTATGCTTAAATTTTCACTTTATCAGGTAACCGCAGATGGCGATTAAAGACTGGCCCGCCGAAGACAGACCGAGAGAAAAGTTATTGCAACGGGGTGCTGATGCCTTAACGGATGCCGAACTGCTGGCCATTTTTTTACGGACGGGGACGCCCGGCAAATCAGCGGTTGATCTGGCCCGCGAATTACTGGCTGATTTCGGCTCGCTGCAAGCTTTGCTTGATGCCAGCCAACAGCGTTTTTGCTTGGGTAACGGCTTGGGTAATGCCAAATATGCGCAGCTTCAGGCGGTATTGGAAATGGCCAGGCGGCATTTTAAGGAAATTATCCAGCGTGGTAGTGCCTTGACCAGCCCTGAAATCACCCGCGCTTACCTAAGCGCACAGCTGCGTGGCTACAGCTACGAAGTGTTTGCCTGTTTATTCATGGACAACCAGCATCGTGTAATCCAATTGGACGAACTGTTCCGTGGCACCATCGACAGCGCCAGCGTTTATCCAAGGGAGGTGGTCAAACGGGCGCTGCATCACAACGCCGCCGCCGTGATTTTTGCCCATAACCACCCGTCAGGCATTTCTGAGCCTAGCCAAGCCGATAAGCAGATTACCCATAAGCTCAAAGACGCATTGGCATTGTTTGATATTCGGGTTCTGGATCATTTTATTATCGGCGATGGACAACCTTATTCATTTGCAGAACATGGATTACTGAATCATGACTCATAAATAAGAGACCGCCTATAATTTTTACATTAGCCATGTTGCCTGACGTAAGAGGCAGAAAGCGGAGCGGCACAGCACTAAAAATGCTAGAATCGGGCGCTTATAAATTATCAAATTACAGGAAAATATGAGCCAAATTACCATTGAACATAACCCTAGCCAAGAACGTCTTGAAGCGCTTGGTGTTGCAAATTGGCCGATCTGGGAAAAAGAGATTTCCACTTTCCCGATTGATTTTGATGAGACCGAAACGGCTTACGTGTTGGAAGGCGAAATTATCGTGACGCCTGTTGGCGGTGAACCTGTGCGCATTGTACCGGGCGATTTGGTGATGTTCCATCAAGGGCTGGACAGTCATTGGGAAGTGGTTAAGCCACTCCGTAAGCACTATCACTATGATTGATTGATGGCCGGTCTTTAATTTAAGGATTAAAAAAGGCATCCTTTGGGTGCCTTTTTTGTTCATGCCGCTTAGGCGTTGATTTAAAAGCGGTTACGCGTTCAGATAGGGGATGAGCGGATTAACTCCCTTTGATTCCTCGTGGTGGCCCGTTCGAACCATAAGCGGCTTACCGACTCTTAAATGGCAAGTCCAAATCGTTGACCTTAATTGTAAATAACGCATCCCTAATTTTCTTATGGCTAGTCCAATGATTGCTAACCGTTTTCTGTGGTTTTTTTTGATGCTTTTACTGGTGGGTGGGACGGTCGGTTATCAATGGCTGAAGCCGAAGGAATCAAAAGACGAAAACAATAACATCGTCATGGTTGCCTTAGGTGATATTGAAGAAAATGTCACCGCCCAAGGCAAATTGGAGCCGAAAGAATTTGTCGATGTCGGGGCCCAGGTTACCGGGCAGTTGCAAAAAATCTACGTGCAAATCGGTGACAATGTCAGCGCCGGGCAGTTGCTTGCGCAGATCGACCCCCGTATTTATGCGGCCCGGGTGCAGGCGGATGAGGCCAATATCAAAAATTTGCAGGCGCAATTGGTCGGCCAGCAGGCGGGGGTGGTGTTTGCCCGTCAGCAATTTGAGCGCAACCGTGAGTTGTTGGCCAGCAATAGCGTCAGCCGTCAGGATTATCAGAACAGCGAATTTAACCTTAAAAATGCCGTGGCGACGGCCGCTTCGATACAAGCGCAAGTCGAACAGGTGCAGTCGACATTGACCGGCGACAAGACTAATCTTGGTTACACCAAAATTTATGCGTCAATGGACAGCACGGTTGTTGACCAAAAAGCCCGCGCCGGCCAGACCCTGAATGCTAACCAGCAAACGCCGACAATTTTGCAACTGGCTAAACTTGATACCATGACGGTGCGGGCGCAGGTTGCCGAAGCCGACGTGATGCGTTTGCGCCCCGATTTGCCGGTGTATTTCTCGACGCTGGGTTCCGGCGAGCGGCGCTGGCATGCCAAAGTGCGGCAGATATTGCCGACCCCGCAGGTCATCAACAATGTCGTGCTTTATGATGTGCTAGTTGATGTCGACAATCATGACCGGCAGCTGATGACCGGCATGAGCACACAAATGTTTTTCGTGTTGGGTAAGGCGGAACGCGTGCCGCTTGTACCGGTAGCCGCGCTAGGTGCACCGATGCTCAATGGGGACAACCAAAGCGGTGCGGCTTATCGCGTTAAGGAAGTGACGGCCCAAGGCATACAAGAAAAAACCGTGCATATCGGCTTGCGGACACGGCGTTTTGCCGAAATTCGCGATGGCGTGGCGGTCGGCGCAAAACTCCAGGCGCTGGGGCGGATGGACGACAAGGGCAAAAGCAAAGGGCAAGGCTATCCGATGGCGAAGGTGCCACGGCTATGAGCACTGACCAAAGTCCTGCCGTTATGCCATTGCTGACGTTGACAAATATCCAACGCCATTACCCAAACGGCGAAAACGTAGTGAAGGCGCTGGACGATGTTTCCCTGACTGTCTGGCCTGGTGAATTCGTGGCGATTATCGGTCAGTCCGGTTCGGGGAAATCGACCTTGATGAATTTGATCGGCTGCCTCGACAAAGCGGATCGCGGTAGCTACCAGGTTTTAGACCAGGATGTGGCAGGGCTTGATGCCGACCAGCTGGCGGCTTTGCGCCGTGAAACGTTTGGTTTCGTGTTCCAGCGTTATAACCTGCTTAATAATGTCACAGCGACCGAAAATATCGAAATCCCGGCGCTGTATGCCGGATTATCGAAACCAGAACGCCATAGTCGGGCGCTACAATTGCTGGCACGATTGGGGCTTGGCAATCGTGGTGGTTACAAGCCGATGCAGCTTTCCGGCGGGCAGCAGCAACGTGTCGCCATTGCCCGGGCTTTGATGAACGACCCCCCGGTGATATTGGCAGACGAGCCGACCGGGGCGCTTGACAGCCAGAGCGGTGAGGAAGTCATGGCACTGCTCGGCGAATTGCACCGTGAAGGGCGAACTATTTTACTAATCACCCATGACGAAAAAACGGCGGCCCATGCGCAGCGGGTGATTAGTATTTGTGATGGCAAAATTGTTAGCGATGATGGCGCAATATGCGGGGGGCGGATGCTGCCAGCGCGAAGCCATCGCGGCATTGGTGGTGCCGGTATACTGGCTGAATTGGTCGAAGCGTCCAAGATGGCAATGCGTTCGCTGCAAGCCAATTTGTTCCGTACCGCACTGACCTTGCTTGGCATCGTCATCGGTGTCGCGGCGGTGGTCGCCATGCTGGCGGTAGGACAGGGCAGTCAGGAACAAGTGCTCGACCAAATGCGGGCCATGGGCACCAATATTTTGTCGATTCGCCCAGGCGCGCCCGGTCTGCGCGGCAGCTCCGATGTGGCAAGCCTGATTCCGGCAGATGCCGATGCTATCGCTGAGCTGGATAATGTCGAATGGGTTTCCCCTGAACGCAATGCCCGCATGACCGTGCGTTATGGCAATATCGACTATGTCACCAGCATTCAGGGCGTTGCGCCGAGTATGCCCGTCGTCCGTGAATGGCAGGTTGCCGAGGGCGATTTTTTCGATGACCGTGACATGCGCCGTTACGCACCCGTGCTAGTGTTGGGGCAGACAGTCAAACAGATTCTGTTTACCAATGCTGGTGATCCGTTAGGCCGCTATGTGCTGGTCGGTAGCATCCCGTTTGAAGTGATTGGCGTGATGGACGCCAAAGGCGCTGACAGCATGGGCAATGACCGGGACGATGCCGTATTCGTGCCGCTGACCACCGGTTTGATCCGCCTATTTGGCCAGAATTACCTCGGCGGGATTACCGTGAAGGTGCGTGATGTCGGAAAAATTGACGAAACCCAGCAGGCGATTACCGATTTGTTGATTGCCCGGCATCAAACCGAGGATTTCAGGATACGCAACATGGCATCGATTCTGGCAACCGTCACCGAAACCCAAAATACGTTCACCATGATGCTGGGCATTGTCGCCGCGATTTCCTTGCTGGTTGGCGGCATCGGTGTGATGAACATCATGCTGGTCAGCGTCACCGAGCGCACCCGCGAAATCGGCATCCGCATTGCCACCGGCGCCCGCCGCCGCGATATATTATTGCAATTTAACACCGAAGCGGCAGTGGTCTGCATCCTAGGCGGTTTGCTTGGCATAGTGCTGGGATTTGCAGCGGGAAGCGGTTTGCGGTATTTTGGCATGGCCGTTATTTTTTCCCCCATGCCTGCAATAATGGCGTTTTCCTGTGCGTTTTGCACCGGCCTGTTGTTCGGTTATTTGCCCGCCCGCAAAGCCGCCCGGCTGGATCCGGTGGTGGCTTTGGCATCAGAATAAAAACAATGGGATTCCAGTGCTTGCTGTTTGCTTCAAACCAACCGATCCAAAGGGCTTAACACCCCCAGCCCGCCTTTGTTGAGCACATGGGTGTAAATCATGGTCGTGCTGACATCCGAATGCCCCAATAACGCCTGAATCGTGCGGATGTCATAACCTGCTTCCAGCAAATGCGTGGCAAACGAATGCCGCAAAGTATGCGGCGTGGCCAGTTTGGTGATCTCCGCCGCCTGCACGGCTTTCTTCATCGCCCGCTGCAATAATTTCTCATCAACATGATGGCGCCGCTCCGTCCCGCTACGCGGATCAACCGAGTAACTGCCGGAAGGGAAGACATATTGCCAGCCCCATTCCAGCGCCGCATTTGGATACTTGCGTGCCAACGCATCCGGCATAAACACGCCTGCCTTGCCTTGGCGCTTGTCATCCTCAAACAACGCCTGCCGTTGCGCCAAATGCGCCTGTAAGTTCGCCACCACCGAAGCGGGCAGCATGGTCACCCGGTCTTTACTGCCCTTGCCATTGCGGATCATTATTTCGCCGCGCCCAAAATCCACATCCTTAACCCGCAACCGCACACATTCCATCAACCGCATCCCGGTGCCATACAGCAAATTTGCCATCAATGCGTAGATGCCTTTCATCCGCACCAACACCGCCTTCACCTCCGCGCGCGTCAGCACCACCGGTAAACGCACGGGGCGTTTTGCCCGCACCACATTCTCCAACCACGGTAAATCCATTACCAGCACTTCTTTGTACAAAAACAACAGTGCTGACAACGCCTGGTTCTGCGTCGAAGCCGACACATGGCCGTCAACCGCTAAATGGGTTAAAAACGCCTCCACCTCCGCAGCACCCAATTCAGTCGGATGTCGCTTGCCATTAAACAAAATAAAACGTTTAATCCATTGCACATAAAGTTTTTCAGTGCTGATACTGTAATGCTTGACGCGAATCCGATCACGCACCTGATCCATGAGCCTAGGAGGGGGATTAATAGGTGTAGAACTTATTTGCATAGAAATGTTGCTAGCATGGTGTTAATAATATATAGTCCTGAAAAATATAATAATTTTCATAAGTTATACACCTATTTTTATATTTTACAAGACACCTAAAAAGGTGTTTACTTAACGTTAGGCATTTCGGAGTTGACTTCCCGAAACTTATCTGGGACGATCAAATTATGAATACAGACTTTGCGCGCCAATCTTTTCGAATTATTTTCATCATTCCATAGGAATGGTGGGTTTTGACGCGTCAGTAGTTTTTCAAACCCGCCCAAGAGGCGGGGTTTTATTATCAGCTTCTTGGGCTTTAGCTAAAGCCATAGGAGGCAACATGAAAAAAGTAGCAATATTTGGTAATGCGGGAGGAGGCAAGTCTACGCTGGCTAAGCAGTTGGCCGAAGCCACTAGCCTTCCCCTATATTCTCTGGACAAAATAAAGTACCAGACAGGGGGCGGAGAAGTCCCACATGCTGAATATCTCAACATCCATTCTGGTCTCTTAAGCCAAGAGGAATGGATCATTGATGGATTTGGTTGTGTCTCATCAGCATGGGAACGTTTCTCTGTTGCAGATACGCTAATTTTCATTGATCTACCGTTAGTAACACATGGTATGTGGGTGACAAAACGGTTACTAAAAGGTCTATTTGTAAATCCAGAAGGCTGGCCTGATAACAGCCCAATATTAAAGGGGACACTTAATAGTTACCGGGTTCTTTGGCTGTGCCATAGAAAGTTGACCCCCGCATACCGACAACTTGTCTCCGACTCTATGAAATCAAAGAAAGTTCATCACTTGAGGTCGCCACGTGCCATTAGAGAGTTTCTAAATGATATTCGGTCGGAATAATAGCCATCACATAGGCATGCCTAACATGGCGCTCAACCGGAGCGCGGTTACAATGCGGTTTTGTTTTTCAGCTTTCCGGGCCGCGCCCGGTTAGCTTTACGTTAGGCATTGATATTTTTTTGAAGAGGGACTCATTAAATTTGATAGACAATTCATTCATAAAGATAAGAGCAATATTCAAAAATGTTAGTGCCGATGAGCTCATGGGCAAATTGAATGTTTTGGAAGTGCAAGACGATCGGGAAAAACTTCTTTTTGACATTTTAGTATGCAAAAGAAAGCTAGATTTTTTCTTAACACTTGACATACAGTTATATGTATTAAAAGATTTATTTCCGAATGATTATGAGTCGGTTAAGATTAATCGTCACCCTTGTTCCGAATGCGATTTATACGAGTATGATCCGCCCAAGAACGGAAAAAATATCATAAAACACGGAATTTCCTTTGATGAGGTCGTTAGCTACTCAACTCAGTTTGGCACCTTGGTTGTGCCTTGCCCTGATGAAAATGATGGAACAAGGATTGTAATTTTCTCTGATCTTTCTCCTGGTGAATATGGAAATAAGTTATCTCTTCCTTTAGCGAGTATGGTTGGCGAGAAAAGGCTATATACATTGTCTATAGTTCAGCAGCGTGACGGAAAATTTAGATTCATTTCTTCGCGAGTCATGAGTCGAACAAAATTTTCAAAAACTATAAAAAATGCTTACAAAAACATATATGCCAATGATCCTGAAAAGAAAAAAGCGTTTGTTGAACGGTCTGTTGAGTTATTAAAGCAACATCTATTTCGAAAATGATGCTTATTTTCAAATTTGGATTGCAAAAAATGCGCCTAACAAGTCAGTCAAAGGGACGCGCCGCCCGTTGGCGGTTTTGAAGTTCGGTTTTTTATCAAGGTTCGGCGGCTTCGTTTCGCTTTCGCTAGCGGCGCGCCCCTTACCGTAACGTTGGGCAGTCTTGTCACGGGTCGGTTGGGCTTCGGTTGTTCGGGTTGTAAGCCGGTGGCGGCGGAAAGGCCGTAGTTGTCTCCACCTGTTTTTTCTGTAGGTTGGTTTTGTCGCCCCTGTCCAAATTTTGTGGTTGTTGGCTTGCGCTTTTGCCGGTGTTTTGTGGGTCATGGCCTGCGGCAGTTTTATCGCGCCGGGTCGCCACCGTTTTTTTCGGGTAGCCGTCACCGTCAAAGTTCTGTGGCTTGTTGGCAAGCCGCCTTTGTCTGTATTTTGTGGGTTGTGGCAGCGGTGGTTTTCAGGTGCGGGCTGTCCGGCTTTTGTGGCTTTCCCATTTTGTATGGGTAGTCTGGCCGCTTTCCGTTTCGGGCAGCCATGTCGGGCTTGCCGTTAAGCTGGCGTCTCGCCCATAATCTTCCGGCAGTTGGGTTTGCCACGTCGGCCTTCCATCTGCCGGTTTTGGTTTTTCTGTTTTTGTTGTCCGCGCCTTGCGTCGGGTTGGCTCGGCAGGCCTTTTTCCGGTTGCTGCGGGTATTTTCGGGCAGGTTGCGGTCTGGCGTTTCTGGGTTGTGTTGCGGCTTAATCGGGCAAACCATGCTTTGGATGTTTTTCGTTGCCAAAGCTGTCGTCTGTTGGTAAGGTTCACGTCAAATGCGGCAAAACAGGCTTTGGCCTTTTGCTATGGTTTGGGTAAAGTCTGTATCCTCAAGCCCAACAAGTCAGTCAAAGGGACGCGCCGTCCGTTGGCGGTTTTGGAGTTTGGTTTTTTATCAAGGTTTGGCGGCTTCGTTTCGCTTTCGTTAGCGGCGCGCCCCTTACCGTAACGTTAGGCTGTATATTCCATGAGCAAACTCTGGTCTTATTGTATGTTTGTCGTCCTGGCAATATTTGCTGCCGGTGTGTTTGGCGCACTGCACGATCAAATCAGCTACACGGTATCTTCTGAGTATTTCACGCGCTTTAAGTTCTATCAGTTTCAATTACTCGATTCCGCAATTCCAGAGCGCATTCGCGTTGCTCAAGTCGGTGTTCTTGGGTCATGGTGGATGGGCATACCGCTTGGTATGCTCACTGGTGCAGCCGGATTTATTCACTTAACTTCGGTGCAAATGCGTAAAGCTCTTTTTTGGTCGTTACCCCTCATTGTCGGCTTCACTCTGGTATTCGCGTTATGCGGGTTGCTGTATGGGTTCTTTCAAACCCAAACCATTAAGCCATCCCTCTACACTCGCTGGTTTATCCCTGAAGGCGTAGAGAATCTGAGAGCCTATTTGTGCGTCGGGTATATGCATAATGCAGCATATCTTGGTGGCTACATGGCAATCCCAGTTGCTTGGTTTTTTCATTTCGCATTCAAGTACCGAATAAGCAACCGTAGTTAATCTATCACTTTATGTTTGAGTAATATGCCAATTGCCGCCAACTTTTTCAGGTTGCCCAGTTTTAGCTTCGGTGGTAAAGTCCGGTCATCGTTGGGTTTGGCGTTCGCAGCACATCCGGGCAAACCTGTCTGTTTTGGTCGGTGGTGGCTGGGCTTTGGCGGGTATTGCCGGGCCTAACAAGTCGGTCAAAGGGACGCGCCGCCCGTTGGCGGTTTTGAAGTTTCGTTTTTTATCAAGGTTCGGTGGCTTCGTTTCGCTTTCGTTTGCGGCGCGCCCCTTACCGTAACGTTGGGCAGTGTTGTCCTAGACATATTCTGCTTCGGTTGTTCGGGCTATAAGCCGGTGGCGGCGGAAATGCCGCAGTTACCTCCACCTGTTTTTTTCTGTGGGTTGGTTTTG
>JAQTQZ010000032.1 GCA_028712695.1 Methylovulum sp.
CGACAAGCCCGTCGCCGTTGCTAAGCCTTGGTTGCAGATCAGGTAGTCTGTGTAGAGTTCGGTTTTTTCTTTATCCATCCTGGAATGATACGCTTTTTGGGATGGGGGTGCGTAACATCAGTTAATATAAACAACCATCAAGGTTTTCCTGAAATTTTTTGGTTTAAGCTCGCATCACCTGCCCTATGCCGTGCAGCCCGGCGTTTTTGCAACCAACGGATAACGCCTGTCACAAACAACAGCGGACACGCTAACCCCGACAAAAACACCAAAATCCGCCCCGTCCAACCAAACGCCTGCCCCGAATGCAAAGGCCATTGCCATTGCGTAAACACTTCCCCTGCCGTGCCAATGCTTGGGTCGTCGACATCCAAGATTTTGCCGCTATATTGGTCTATCACCACGCAGCGGCGATGCAGCAAACTGCCTTGCTCCGCCACGCCGTTTTTGCAAACCGTGTAAGTGCTGGTCGGCTGGGTTGCGCCGTAAAGCCAATCGGGACGACCTGTGGGATAACGTTGTTCGGCTATCACCACCGCTTCAGGCATCGTGATTGGCTTGGAATTGACGGGCGGATGTGATTGGAACCAATAGCGGTACGTGACGGGCGAGAACAATTCCAACACGGGTACGACGCGCTCCGGTAGGTTCATGTACACACCGGAAAATAACACCGGAACCAGCACCACCGTGGTGTAAAACCCCGCTGTTTTGTGTAGGTCAAAATTCAACCGTTCCGCGCTGGCTTTGCGCTTGATGGTCAACGCTTGCAACCATTTTCCGGTCAACGGCCACCAGAGAATCAAGCCCGTCAACGCCGAGATAATCAGCAACACGCCCATGATGCCCACCACCGTATACCCCAACGCCTCGCCCAACAACAAGGCGTAATGCAGTTCGAAAACAAAACCGATAAAGGTCTTTGGGATAAAGCTGTCGGACGAAGTTTTCAGACGTTTGCCGATGACTTGCGCGGTGTAGGGATTGACGTAAACCTCCCAGCTTTCGGTCACGGCGTCGGCTACGGGTAAGGCATACATGAGTTTGAAAGCCGCCGCGTCATTGCGTGGATAATTGGCAAAGGTGTTGACCGCTTTTTCCGGCATCGCCGCCTGTCCGGCTTGGAAAATATCCGCTAAAGGACGGTATGCCGGATGGGTTTCCGGCACCGTGACGGTCAATAATTGGGGGCTGAGCAGTTCGTTGATTTCGGCATGGAACACTAGGATGCTGCCAGTGATGCCGAAAACCGATAAAAACAAACCTAAAACTAAACCAAGCCAGAGATGCACAGCCAGCCAAGTTTTGCGGCGGGATTTCAGTTTGGCAAGATGCTGTTGTTTGGCATCGGGTTGGTTTATCTTGAGTGGGTCAAAAAATCGGTTCATAGCGTGTCGTTAGCTATCCAAAATTGGTAGGGGGGTTAAATCGGGTGGTTGGAGTACAAGCCTGGGCTTGTACCAACGCAAACCGAGGTTTGCGCTCCAAGTTACAAAGCCAGTTCCGCTTAAAGCCCATAAAATTCGTAGGGTGGGCAACGCTTTTCTGCCCACCAAAATGAATGTTTGGAATTTAATGGTGGGTAAAAAAGCGTTGCCCACCCTGTCCTGTGCCTTGCCTGTTAAATTAACTAAAACTCCAACCGTACCGATCCCATCGCCGTCAGCGGCGCACCGGGATAAATGCCGACACGCGGCGGCGCATTTTGGAACGGGTCAGTGGATTCGTAATAGGTTTTATCCAACAAATTGCGGATATTGAATTGCGTAATCAAACGGGCATCGCGCAGTTGATAGGTATAGCTGGTGAACGCATCCAAGCGGGCATAACCGGGCAACACAAACGAATTGTCGTTATCACCTTGCCGCGCTCCGGCGGCGAAAACACCCAGGCCAAAACTTAAGCCATTCAACGGCATGTAGTGACGGATTTCATATTTGAGCCACAAACTGCCGGAATGCTCCGGCACGTTGTTCAGGCGATTGCCTTGCAAGCCGGAATAATCCTTGGTGATACGTGCATCGGTAAAAGCATAATTGCCGATGACACTGACTTCGTCTGTTATTTGCCCGCTCATGTCCAGCTCAATGCCTTGGCTGCGGGCTTCGCCAATGGCCGCAACAGCGAGGGGATCGGCGCTTTTAAAATCGCGGGTCATTAGATTTGCCTTGGTCAAATGGTAATAAGCCAAGGTGGTGATCAAACGCTTAGCAAACAATTCGGTTTTCAAACCGGCTTCAAATTGCTCGCCAATTTCTGGGTTAATGGTCGCACCTGAATCCGTAACGCCATTGTTTGCGCCGAACGAGGTGGTCCAATTGCCGTAAACGCTAGCCCATTGCCAAGGCTGGTAGAGTATCCCCACCCGTGGGCTAAAACCTTCATCTTGGCGGGACGGCAAAGCCGCTTCAGCACTATTAAAATTAGTGCCAACCCCTACACCGGTCGTTGCCCAATCATAGCGCCCACCGCCCAAAATATGGACTTTCTCCCAAAGCGTGATGTGGTCTTGAAAATAGGTGCCATACCAATTATCCCTATAAATATAATGGTTAAGCCCGCCATCAGACGGCGTTGCCAGCGCGGTGGCGTAATAAGAAGGGTCGATGCCGTAGCTTGGGTTATAAATGTCGATGTCCAGCCCTTGCACCGGATCCATATAATTGCCATAGAATTCATAATTACCGACCGCCCGTAAATAATCCATGCCGATCAAGGTTTGATGGCTAACACCACCAAACTTGAATTTTCCGGCCAAATCCAAATTGGTCGTATAGGTTTCGTTATTGGAGGTTTGCGAAAAAATATTCCGCGGATACATCCGGTTGCTTGTATTCGGATCAAGAAATTGCTCGACGGTAAAGCCATTGGCGGGTTTCACCGAGGTGTTTTTATCGTAAATAAACGAAGCCAGGAAACGGTTCCGTAAGGTCCAATTGTCATTAAAGTCGTGGTTTAAGTTAAAACCGAGATTGACCTTGGAATTGGTGTCAACTGGATCGTTAGGATCAATAAAAGAGCGGGTGACAGGAATCGGGGCCGGACGGGTGCCAATCGCAAACAAGCCCCTATCGACTTGGTAATCTTCGTGCAAAGCATCCACTTCCAAGGACATTTCCGTGGCATCACTAGGCCGCCACGTTAACGACGGATTCACCACAATCCGGTCATTAAAATTGAAATCGCGGAATGATTTATTATTTTGATACGCCCCCGTAAAACGGTAACTGAGCGATTTATCTTTGTTAACTGCATCGGTCGCATCCCATTCGGTCCGATAAAAATCATAAGACCCAAAACGCTGTTCCACGGAATAAAACGGTTCAGTCCGGGGTTTTTTAGTCACCAAATTGATTAAACCGCCAGGCTCGATGCGACCAAACAACACCGCCGCCGGCCCTTTCAGCACCTCGATACGTTCCAGATTGGCGGAATCAAATTGCGCCCCTTCGCCAATCCCCAAGCCATTTGCCACCAGACCATTACGGAATACCCGACCATTCCTAAAGCCACGGGTGATAAACGCATTGCTAAGCCCTAAAGACGATTGCGGACGCACACTGCTGACGTTTTCCAACGCATCTTTAATGGTCGTGGTTTTTTGGTCGCTCATCACCGCTTTAGGCACCACCTGGATCGACACGGGCGTTTCCATAATGGGCGTGTCGGTTTTAGTGGCACTCATGCTGTCGGCAACCTGATAGTCATGGTTATAAGGATCATTCGGGTCATCATTCGCCACACTGCCCGTCACCTTCACCGTCGGTAAAACCGTCGCCGATGACGGCTCAGTTGCCCGTGTCGCTGTAACGGGCATCAGCATTTTCTGTAAGGTGACGGTATTGCCTTTGCCCAATTGATACCCAAGCCCAGAACCCGCCAATAATTTAGCTAACGCCGCCGATAGCGAATAATTGCCGCTCACCCCTGGCGAATCCAGCCCCCTGACCATCTCCGCGCTATAAACAAACTGCACCCCGGACTGCTCCGCCAAACGGTTGAGCGCGGAATATAAGGGTTGCGGGGCGATATTAAAACGCTGGCTATGGCTAACGGCAGGGCTATCGGCTTGGCTGGCTAGCGGCAGCGTTAAGCCAAGCAAGCCAAAACATAAGGGTAAAGCCAGTAGCTCGGACGAGGGCTTGCTTTTGAGCTTGCCTGTTTTGAAAGAAGTTTTCGTTTTACGCATGAAGAGTTCCCAGTGATGAAGATAATCACAATGGGAACGTTTGGGATGGGGGGAAACCGTACTGGTTTTGGGTGTGGCAAATTGTCGCGGGTAAAATAGTTGTCCAGAAAAACTTGTTTGTTTTGTAGACAACCATTTGACTTAACTAATATTGTTAGACTTCCTTGAGGCTTCCAACGACTGGATGCTTATTCAAGTCCTCGATGATCGATGTCAAATCGAGTCGATTTTCCTTAATGCTATCAGCCGCTTGATTCTGCCAGACTAAATCACCTGCTTCGTAGAAAGATTGGCGTAGTATTCTGATGGTTTTCAGAGCATTTGCGGCAAACGTCCGAAACTCGCCGTATTCCCAAAATTTGAGCGATTCGGCATGTGGAATGGCAGCCTTTCTTATCGACTTTGCAGGTGTTACAAGCGTAGATGTAAAACGGCAATTGGCTGACTCCGGTACATTTGACTTCAGCCAATTTGGATGGGAAGAAGCCTGTCTAGTCTTGGTAACATCCAACGCCCCTTTCTCAGTTGTATCGACATAGTCTTCGAATACTACACAATCTAATCCAGATATCCACCACGGATCAGGAGAACCTTCGCTTTCAATTTTGCCTGAGATAAACCCGAGAATCTTACCGAGTTCAACTTGAGCTTGTTCAAACGTCTCTGGACGCGATAGTCCTTCGAGGATTTCTTTCTCTTTTAATGCAAACTTTCGTTCTTGCGTGGTTCCTAGACGGGCAAGTTCGGCAGCAATGCACTCAACTTGTGTTAACAGGGTTGTATTGGACTCTGTCGCTTCGACTACAAGTGGAGTCTGCCTTCTAGCAAACTTTGCTAGCCAGCTAATACTTGGTGCGCTTTTATAGGCACTTTCGAAGTGTTGTCGAGCCTTTTGATTCATTGTTTCATTACCTAATTTGGCAGATAAATGCGCCGCTGCACCAGCAAGATAGAACCAAAGTGCGCGATAACCACGCAGCTCTGGTGCGTTCAAAACTCCAAGTATTCTCTCTGCGACAGCCATAGCTTCTATGTAATTTGCTTGCCACATTAATGTTTGATATTCGACTTCCGATGAGACTGATTTCGATAGATCGTCAATGGCAGGCAATGGCTCTTGTATGAAAGTAGCCCGCTTTTCGAGGATAAGTTTGTTGCCATCGTCTTCCCATTCTTTACCGTTAGCTAGGAAGATACCGAAGTTTTCTAAAAAGTCAGTATTGTTCATGTCCTTAGATTGTTCGATACCAAACCAAATTTCAGCTTGTAATTCAGGATGGAGATATTTTCGACGACGAATATCCGAAATATAGTCGGGCAGTTCCTCGCCTGTCACAACTACTGCGGAAAAATCCTCAAGTGATCGTGTGCAACGACCAATAGCTTGAATGACTCGAGTTTGTATCCGTTCGTTAAAGAGCGTATTAGCTCCCATCCGTGACATCAAAAAGCGTTCTTGGGAGTTTGTCCCTTTAGGTAAGCCTTCAATACATAACAAACGACATTCGTCACCTGCAAAATCCACTCCGTCATAGCGATTCGCAATGATTGCCACGGCTTGCTTGTCATCGACGAATGGAGCTTTTGATTTCTCGATATTTTCCGCGCTATAGATTTGGAAACCACTTTCCTGTTCAATTTGTTGGCGTATAGTTTTGGCTTTTTCATCACTTGGAACAAGTACAACTGAACGACCAGCTCGTTTCATAAGCTCCAAACGTAGTTTTGCGACTTCATTTTCCGATAGAGACATTTCTGGGAATATAAAGAACCTTCGGCCTACTCCTTGAATTTCCCAACCTTTGGGTGCAGCCAATCGTCGGATATTTTTGCGACCTGTCAGTCGTTCCAAATCACCTCCAGCACCGAGGGTTGCCGACATGTATATCCGGTGACGAGCATTATCGAATGGATCATGAGAATAAGTTGGTGGCAACAAAGGCCGTATCAGAATATCCTGACTAGATAGGTAAATGTGACAAGCTTCTAAATGTCTTCTCAACAAAGACCACGGCCAATAGAGGTCGGTATCGGCAGTTTGTGCATCAAAAATTTCAACCAATTCATCTTTAATTTCAAGCAATATCGGAAGTGGCAGCATATCGACCCAGTTACGGTCTGCGACATCTTCCCAAACACCACTCAGACGCGTCATATCAATAGAATCCAGATACCTCGATAAAAGCCTGCACAATGTTTCGTGTAATACTGGGTAATCCTTGCGCCCCACCCGCAAACTCCAGTGACTTGCAATGTAGTTCTCTGCTGCGTGGGCATCATCCAGTAGGATGACATCTGCGTTATCAAAAAACGAGTTGTTGTTGAACAAACCAGAGTAGGTTGTAATTGCGATTTTCGATGCTTGCTTAAAGTCAGTCTTAGCTGCTGGGGAGAAATTTACTTGTTTTCCGACGAAAGTGACTACTGACAATCCATACTTTTCCTCAGCTTGATTCGCAACTTGGTGAACAAGTTGCTTTGTGGGGCAGAGATAAACCACTCGTTCACCGAACTTACGTCGTCGCCACTCAGCGATCATAAGCCCTACCAGTGTCTTGCCACTTCCCGTGGGCAACTGTAGGGCAACATCACTATCATCACTGTAGGTGGCATAGTCAGCTAAAATCTGAGCTTGATGGCCTAAAACGTCTGGAATCTTGCGACGGGGCAGTAAACGTAGGAGAAGGTCAGGGGAATCAGGTGCCGTGTCGATACTGGTAGTTTTTTTAAAGGCCATTTGGATACCAAAATATTATTAAATGTTAGGTAATTCTAACTTAATTTATAAGAGCCTCAGACAGTTGTTAGGTTTTTGAAGAATATATGCACTAAAGATCAACGAAAGCCAGTCTCAACCCCCCAACAAAACCCATCCCCCCAACCTCTCCACCTTAACCCCCATAGTCCTCTCCAAAGCCTCCAGCCAAGCGTCGATATGCTGAATATCAACGGCGATGTTCACTTCCTTTTCGCCTAACTTGTCATCCAGCAAGCGGATTTGTCCGCGCCGGTAGCGGTTGATTTCGGCGATGGCTTGTTTTAATGGCACGAAATTCATCAGCAAACGCCCGTGCCGCCAGGCTTCGGCGCTGCCCACGTCGGCGGTTTGCACGGTTCCTAAGTCATCGGCATGAAAAGCGATTTGCTGGCCTGCGCTTAAGGTTGCCGTGGTGTTGGGCGCGGCGGTGCGGATTTTGCCTTGCAGCAAGGTGACGTTGCCGCCGCCGCTGCCGTCGTAACGGACGATGAAGCGCGTGCCTAGGGCTTCGGTGGTGGTGTGTCCGGCGCTGACGCGGAACGGGCGGGTGTGGTCGTGGGCGACTTCAAATTCCGCTTCGCCGCCTAATAGTTCGATGCGCCGTTCTTGGTTACTAAGGCTGACGTTAACGGCAGTATCGGTGTTGAGGTGGATAACACTGCCGTCCGCCAGTTGGATGGATGTCTGTTCGCCGATGTGGGTGCGGTAGTCGGCGAGCGGGTGGCGGAGATAATCGGGGAATAGCCCTGCCATCACCAGTAATACGAACGACGCGGCAACGGCAAGGCCCAGCGTCCGGCGGCGGCTTTGACGGCGAAGTTGTTGGGCAGCGGCGGCAAGGGCCAGCCTGCGTTGGCGGTCGGCTTGCAAGGGGCTCGACAATTGTTGCCAAAGCTGAACGGTTTCTTGATAAGCCTGTTCATGCACCGCGCTTTGTTGCCGCCAGTGATTAAATTCGGCGCGGATAGCGTCGGACACTGCGCCGGAAGACAAGCGCACTTGCCAAGCGACGGCCTCCTGGCTGAGGCGTTCGCGGAATTGTTGGGGTGTTTCGGTCATTGGCGGCGTGGCGTGTGTGGGTGGCTTATCACTATAACGAATCGGCGTGGCAGTCGCCACACTGTCAGTGTTTATCCAGCGATAACCGGCAATGGTTTAAGGCACGGGCGAGTTGTTTTTCCACCCAACTGGTGGAAATGCCCAGTTGCGCGGCAATCTCGGCATGGCTTAAGCCTTCAATACGGCTTAAGTACAAAATGTCCGCGCAAGCATCGGGCAATTCCGTCAGGGCGGCTTGAAGGTGGAAAAGCTGGTCTTGGGCTTGGGTGATGCGTTCCGGCTCGGCGCGGTGGTCGGCTTCGGTCTTATCATCGCCGTATTGGGCGAGCAGTTCACCATGACGTTTTTGGCTACGCAGATAATCAATCGACAGATTCGAGGCGACAGTGAACAACCAAGCGCGGATTTCCGTTTCGCTGCGGGGCGGTGGTGTCAACAAGCGCAAGCGCAAATACAAATCTTGCAGCAAATCTGCCGTGGTGTCTTGGCAACGGATACGCTGGCTGACAAAGCGCTGGATTTGCGGGCGGGTGTCTAAAAAAATCAGGTAAATATCGTCTTCAGTAAACGTCATCTGCGGAGAGGGACAAGCGGGTAGCCATGTTGTGGCTATCTACAGGGCATGGATTGTGCCAACGCTGTCGGGTTTGTATGCGGGGCACAGCTAGACTGGGGTTGCTGCAAAATGGCTTAAGACTTTGCCTAGGAAGGGGATAAAAAATTGCGGGAAATGCCTTAGTGGAATGTGGCATATCGCCTATTTTTGACTAGCGGTTTACTCGTTCCCAAGCTGGAGCTTGGGAATGCAGTTTTAGCTTCCAGAATCCTTGAAGCTGGAGCTTCTCGGACTTGGTTCCCAAGCTGGAGCTTGGGAACCAGCAAACTAGCATTCTGATTTATCGTTCAGAACCCCATAAATTGGGTCCTTTGAGGGCTTTTGACATCAATAGCACTTTTATTTTTGATGTTTTTATTAAGGTTTGCCCTTTATTTTCGCGCGTGCTTGCTGCTATTTTTAGTACTCCCTTTGTGGAAATGGCACTGAATTTACCGTTGATTATTAGCGCCTTAAAGCGGCTCATCGTCTTCAATCACTAAAATTGACCGTTTAACGCTGGCTTACCAATTTTGCGCCTTACCCCAGTTGCCGGTCAACATCCGCCAAATCGCTGTCATTAATCACCCCCACCGCCGCTTTCAAACGGATGATGTTCATCAAATACTGGTAACGCGCTTCCAGCAAATCGCGTTTGGCTGAAAACAGTTGCTGCTGGGCGTTAAGCACATCCACGCTGGTACGGATGCCGACATCGTAACCTGTGTCGGTCGAGTCCAATTGGCTTTGGCTGCTGCTCAGGGCTTGTTCGTAGGCTTTGACTTGGGAGATGCTGGAGTTTAGGTTCAGGTACGCGGTTTGTGTATCCAATTCGGTTTGGCGGCGGGCGATTTCCACGTCGTCCAAGGCTTTTTGTTTGTTCAGCACGGCTTGGCGGACGCGCGAGCTGGTTGCACCGCCTTGGTACAACGGCAGGTTTAATTCCAGGCCAACCGTGCCAGTGTTGATGTCGCTGCCAAAGCCAAAATTGCTGCCATTGGCTGAGGTTTCGGTGTAGCTGGCGACGGCGTCTAAGGTCGGCAAATGTCCGGCTTGGTTGCGTTCGATTTCTTGGCCCGACAGGGTTGCCATATCTTGCCGGATTTGGATGGTTAAATTGCTGTCTGCCGCCACAGTTAGCCATTCCTCTAGGTTTTGCTCCAACGCATTGGGTTTCAGGCCGGCTTTGGCTTTTGCCAACTGACGGGGCAACTCGCCGGTGATCGCTTGCAAGCTGCGTTTGGTGATTTCAAAGGCGTTTTGTGCGGCGATTTCTTGGGCAATGATCAAATCGAAGCGGGCCTGCGCTTCATTGGCATCGGTGATGGTTGCGGTGCCGACCTCGAAGTTGGCTTTTGCCTGCTCTAACTGGCTTAAGATGGCGGCTTTTTGCGCGGTGATCAGGTCGAGTTTGTCTTGCGCGATCAGGGCATCAAAATAGCCTTGGGTGGTGCGGAGCATCAAGTTTTGCAAGGTCAAATGCAATTGCTTGTCGGCTTGGCTGACTTGGGTGCGCAGTTGTTCCATTTGCACCCACAGCTGTTTGCGGAACACCGGTTGCCGCGCTTCCACGCCGACTTGGTAGCCTTCATACGAACGCACGCCGTTAGGGAACGGAATGCCCGCGCCTTTATAACTTACATCGGCCCGTGTGGCATTCGCTCCGGCACTGAAACTGACGATGGGACGGTACAAGGCTTTGGCCTGCTCGATCAACTCTTGCGCGGCCTTGTTGGCGTTTAAGGCCGAGGCTAAGGTCGGGTCGTGGGCGAGGGCTTGGTTGTAAATGTCCAATAGCGATTGGGGTTTGTTGTCAGCATCCGTAGCGGCGGCCCAAGCGGCGGTTGTGGCAAACAGTGCGGCAATGAGCAAGAGGGTTTGGCGCATAGTGGGTAAACCTTTGGGGTAATGGGTTAAGGTGTTGGCCTGATTTTATGTAGGGTGGGCAAACGGTTTTTTCGTTTGCCCACCGTTAACCTACGATTTGGGCATTTCCACCCGAAACCACGCTGCATACAAAGCGGGCAAGAACAGCACGGTCAACACCGTAGCGACCGCCAAGCCACCCATGATCGCCACTGCCATCGGCCCAAAAAAAACGCTGCGGGTAAGCGGGATCATCGCCAGAATCGCTGCCGCCGCCGTCAGCACGATGGGCCGGAAGCGGCGGATGGTCGATTCCACCACGGCTTGCCACGGTGCTATTCCGCTGGCCCGGTCTTGGTCGATTTGGTCGACCAAAATCACCGAGTTGCGCATAATCATGCCCGACAATGCAATCGTGCCGAGCATGGCGACAAAGCCAAAAGGTTTGTCGAACACCAGCAAGGCGATGGTCACACCAATCAGGCCTAGCGGTGCGGTCAGCACCACCAGCACCACCCGCGAGAAATTTTGTAGCTGGATCATCAGCACGGTGAAGACCACGATAAGAAACAACGGGAATCCCGCCGCGACCGACGCGCCGCCTTTTGCCGACTCCTCCACCGCGCCGCCGGTTTCGATACTGACCCCCAGCGGTATGTGGTTTTTCAGCCCGGTCATTTTTTCTTCGACTTGGCTTGAGACCAACGGCGCCTGCACGTTGCCGTTCAAATTGCCGCGCACGATAATCGACGGGATGCGGTCGCGCCGCCAGATCACACCTTCTTCAAACTCATAGCTGATGGTGGCAATTTGCGCCAACGGCACACCGACGCCCGTTTTCGTGTTGATCATCAAATCCGGCAAATGCGACAAGCGGCTGCGTTGCTCGGCCGGGCCACGGGCGACCAAATCTATGCGTTCTATGCCTTCGCGGAATTCGGTGATGTACAGCTCTTGGATGCCGCCGTTCAACACCGTGGCAATGTCCACGGAGCTGATGCCCAACAGCCGCGCTTTCACTTGGTCGACACTGACCTTCACCACTTTGCTGGGCTCGTCCCAACTGAGCTGGACGTTGCTCAGGTTGCTGTTGCCGCGCATGATGTCGGCAATTTGGTGGGCAATCTGGCGGATTTGTCCAATGTCGCTGCCGTTGACGCGGAACTGCACCGGAAAACCAACGGGCGGGCCGTTTTCCAAACGCAACACCGACGCACGTAAGGCCGGAAAGTCATTGTCGAACAAAACCAGCAGGTCTTTGCGCAAGGCTTCGCGGTCTGCCAGCGTTTTGCTTAAAATGACCAACTGCCCAAAACCGCGATGCGGCAATTGGATGTCCAACGGCAAATAAAAGCGCGGCGCACCACTGCCGATATAGGCGACAAAGTTGTCGATACCGTGGTGTTTGGCATTCCACGCCAGCAACCATTGCTCCAGCTTTTGGGTTTCGGTTTCGGTGGCGGCATACGATGCGCCTTCGGTCAGGCGCAAATCGACGATCAGTTCCAAACGGGTCGAGTCGGGGAAAAACTGTTGTTGGACTTTGCCAAAACCGACAATCGCCAGCACAAACAACGCCAAGGTGATGGCGATCACGGTTTTGCGGTAACGCACACAGGCGGTGACGATTTTGCGGAAGGCTTGGTAAAACGCCGAGCTGTAAATGTCGTGATGGTGGATCTCGGTGGCTTTGCTTTCCAGCTTGAACACCGACCGGAACCAACGCCCCAGTTTTGACGGTTGCGGCGCTTGCCCGTAATCCGGCAGCAGGTGGTAGCCCAAATACGGCACAAAAATAACCGCCGCAAACCACGACACCAGCAAGGCAATCGCCGTGACCTGAAAAATCGACCGCGTGTATTCGCCGGTGGACGACGCGGCGGTGGCAATCGGCAAAAATCCCGCCACCGTGACCAACGTGCCGGTCAGCATCGGCATGGCTGTGGAGGTGTAAGCAAACGACGCGGCTTTCAGCCTGTCCCAACCTTGTTCCATTTTCGCCGACATCATTTCCACGGCGATGATCGCGTCGTCCACCAGCAAACCCAGCGCCAGGATCAACGCCCCCAATGAAATTTTATGCAGGCCAATAGTGAAATATTGCATGAACACGAACGTTGTCGCCAACACCAACGGAATGGTGATGGCCACCACGATACCGCTACGCCAACCCAGCGACAGCAAACTGACCCCCAAGACAATCACCAAGGCTTCCACCAACGACTGCACAAAATCATTCACCGAATGGGTGACAATCTGCGGCTGCGAGGTGACAGTGTCCAGCGCCAAACCGACCAGCAAATTTTCTTTGATGTGGCTGATGGCGGCATCGAGGTTATGGCCCAGTTCGATGACATCGCCGCCGTCGGTCATGCTCACGCCCAGCAACAGCGTTTCTTTGCCCTGATAATGGATTTTGTCATGCGGCGGGTCTTCATAACCGCGATAGACTTTGGCGACATCACCCAGACGGAAATCCTGCCCATGCGCGCGCAAACGCAACTCGCGCAAGTCGTCCAAGCGCTGGTAGCGGCCTGACACGGCGATGCGGATGCGCTCGTCGGCGGAGTCGTAAGTGCCGCCGCGCACCACGGCGTTTTGGTTTTGTAAGGTTTGGATCAATTCGGGTGTGCTGATGCCCAGCGTCACCAATTTGGCGTTGGAAAGGTCGATGAACAGCCGCTGGTTTTGTTCGCCAAAAAACTCCACTTTGGCGACATTCTTCACTTTCAGCAATTCGGTGCGGATCAGCTCGGCGTGTTTTTTCAAGGCCGCGTAATCAAAACCGTCGCCCGTCAATGCGTACATGCTGCCGTAAACGTCGCTGAACTCGTCGTTAAAGGTCAGGCTTTCCAGTTGTTGCGGCAAGGTGTGGCGGATGTCGCCGATTTTTTTCCGCACTTGGTACCAAAGTTCAGGAATTTCCTTGGATAGGGTGTCATCTTTAATCATGACAAAAATCATGGTTTCGCCAGGCCGTGAAAAACTGCGGATAGAATCCAAATGGGCGATTTCTTGGATTTTCTTTTCCAATTTATCGGTGACTTGTTCCGCCATTTCCGTAGCGCTCGCTCCAGGCCAGGTGGCACGTACCAGCATCACTTTAAAGGTGAAGGGCGGGTCTTCCGATTGCCCCAATTTGGTGTAAGCGACCAAACCCGCCAGCGTCAGCATCAACATCAGGTACAAGACCAAGGTTTGGTGTTTTAAGGCCCAATCGGTCAGGTTAAAGCCGTTGTTTTGTCCAGTGCCTGGGATCGGGGTCATGGCTGCGCCTCCTCCATTACGGGGCGGACCAATTGGTTTTGCGTCAGGGTATGTACGCCCGCGATGGCAATCGTCTCGCCCGTGTTCAAACCGCTACGGACAACCACGCCGTCTTCCCGAAACGCGCCTGTTTCAACATCACGCACTTGGGCATGGTGGTCGGCGCTAATCACCCAGACTTGGCTTTTGCCGTTGCCTGCGGTCACGGCACGGCTAGGGATAAGCAAGGCGCTTGGGTTTTCTGTATCCGGTGCTTGGAATTTAACGCCAGCGGTCATGCCGAGCCTGACGGCAGCATCGGCATTTTGCAACGTGATGCGGACGTTAAACGTGCGCGTTGCCGGATCGGCTTCCGGGGCGATTTCGCGCACGACACCGGTGTAAAACTTTCGCTGGTCCGCCCACATTTTCAGATAGACGGGGGCTTGCCGTTTGACTTCCGCCATGCGCGATTCCGGCACGGCGACTAACACATCGACTGTGCGTGTATCGGCAATCTTGACGATGATATTGCCCGCTTCCACCACTTGACCCGGTTCGGCTTGGATAAAACTGACCACGCCGTCGCGGTCTGCACTGAGTGTCGTGTATTGGGTTTGGTTGCCGGAAATATTGGCTTGCGCCTTGGCTTTCGCCAACCGTGCGCTGGAGGCTTTCAACTCCGCTTCGCGGATGTCCAAAGCCGACGCGGAAATGAATTTTTTTGCAAACAACTGCCGTTGCCTGGCGACTTCCGCTATCGCCAGCGCGTGGTTGGCTTGTGCCGAGGCCACTTCCGCCGATGCCGCCGCTGCATTCAGTTGGCTATCGGTGGCATCCAGCCGGGCGATAACTTGGCCTTTGCTCACCTTTGCGCCCGTTTCCACGCGCCGCCCGGTAATCTTTCCGGCAATGCGGAAACCCTGCGCCGATTCATAACGGGGCTGCACTATACCGACCAAACTCATTGCCGTGTCGGTGGCGCTGTCGGTGACTTTCATCACCAACACCGGACGCGGTGGCGTCTGGGTTTCCATGGGTTTGTCGCAAGCCACTAAGAACGGTAACGCCAGTAAACCAAAGAATACGTGTTTCATCTCAAACAATCCTGTCAGGTTGGCGGAGCAAGCCGCGCAACAGCACGTCCTGCATTAAGCTGATCCGGGCCTCGATGGCGGCCCATTGCATCCAAGTTTCATTGCCTAACGCAATCTGTAACGAACAAACCCCGTGCATCCCTGCCCATAAAATCTGGGCAATCAATTCACTATCGTGCAAGTCCGGCCTGAACAATTCCGCATCAAACGCCGTCTGCACCACCACTTGCAATTGGGCGTAAGCATCCTGTTCGGTATTGCCTTGTTCGATGTGGGTTATGTCCATATTGCAAGGGGCCCGCGGGGTCATGAACATAAAACGGTAGTGGCTGGGATGGTGCAGCGCGAACTGGCAATAACCGTGATACAAGGCCTGGATACGTTGGATAGGGTCAGGGATTTTCATGATTTCGCGCATCTCCGTTGCCAGCGCCAAAAAATCCGTATCGCACAGGGCTTGCAGCAAGGCCTCCTTATCCGCGAAATAGTTATACAAAGTCGTCGCGGAATAGCCGATTTGCTTGGCAATCTCCCGCATCGACACCGCTTCGATGCCGCGTTCGACAAATAAGGCGCGGGCCGCATCGAGGATAAGGACGCGCAGTTGTCCGCGCTCCTGTGCTGATTTTATTTTTGGTGGCATGGGGAATCGCTCATAAATATAACGGCGTTAAGTTAACACTGTTATATTTATATGTAAACCGTTATTTTGTTCCAGTACGGAGCCGATGTGCGAAATGGAATAGGGGGAGTTTAGCCGCTGTTGCGTTCTTGGTTACGCCTGCGTCATGGCATATCACAGCCCAAGTTACAAAGGTAACTTGGGCTTTTCAGATGGGAGTAGTGTGTGGTATTTACGAAGGGCAACGTGCCCATCGATTATTCTATTTCTTACCTAGATGCTTCAGCCGACTTCCACGAGGCTTGCCGCATAATCTTCCGGTGGCTCAAAGCCCAACAAGGTGATACACGTCGCCGCCAAATTGGCAATGCCGGCCTCAGGCACACCAGCCAAATGGGCGTTGGCCACCCCAGACGGATCGTAGACTATCCCTGGTACGGGGTTCAACGAATGGGCCGTCTTCGGCTTGCATCTATTCTGCCCGTCCAGCACCAATGCGCCGGTCTTTTTATCCAGTTCGCACATATCGTCCGCATTGCCATGATCGGCCGAGCAAACCATAATGCCATTGGCTTTCTTCACCGCTGCCATAATCCTGCCGACGCTTTCATCCACGGCTTCAACCGCCAATTTGACCGCGCCCACCACGCCGGTATGGCCCACCATGTCGCCATTCGGGAAATTCAGGCGGATAAATTGATATTCCCCGCTGTCAATCGCCTGCACCACTGCATCGCTAATTTCATCCGCTTTCATCCTAGGCGCATCTTCAAACGGGCAGACATCCGACGGAATTTCTTGCCATGTCTCCGTCGGAAATTTACCGGAGTTATTGCCGTTGAAGAAATAGGTGACATGACCATATTTTTGCGTTTCTGAAATGGCCAATTGCTTGACACCCGAATTCGAGAGGTATTCGCTCATGGTGCGGTCAATCGCTGGCGGCGTCACCAGATAACGGGCAGGAACGCCAAGGTCACCGTCATATTGCATCATGCCTGCATACAGCACATCGGGTTTCGGGCCGCGGTCAAACTCCTTTAAATCATCGGCTTCAAAGGCTTTGGTGATTTCCAGCGCCCGGTCGCCCCGGAAGTTAAAGAAAATGACGCTGTCGCCATCCACAATCGGGCCGACAGGCACCCCGTCGCGTTCAATAACAAACGCGGGCAAATCCTGATCCAAAATGCCCGGTATTTCTGCGCGGAAGGTTTCGACCGCTTCTTTCATCGACGCAAACGTCCGGCCTTCCGCTTTGACATGCGTCGCCCAGCCGCGTTTGACCATATCCCAATTGGCATCATAACGGTCCATGGTTATATTCATACGTCCGCCACCTGATGCCACACAATAATCAACGGTGCCATCGGCATTGATTTCTTCCAAGAAGGCGTCGAAACGTTCGATATATTCCAGTGCCGAAGTTGGCGGCACATCGCGCCCGTCAATCAAGGCATGGATCCGCGCGGTCTTCACGCCTTGCGCTTTCGCCTTCCGTAGCATGGATTCCAGGTGATTGATATTGGAATGCACGTTCCCATCCGACAATAAGCCGATAAAGTGCAATGTCGATGATTTGCCATTCACATTGGCAATGAGTTCATGCCAAACCGAGCCGTCGGCATACATCGCTCCCGAGGCAATTGCCTTGCCGACTAAGGCCGCCCCCTGCTCAAAGATACGACCGCAACCAATGGCATTATGCCCCACTTCGGAATTGCCCATATCGCCGTCATCCGGCAAGCCGACAGAAACACCGTGCGCCCGCAATTCGGTATACAAGGCATTGGCGTGCAACCAGTCTAAATTCGGAGTGTTTGCCTGCTTCACAAAATCACTTTCCGGATTTTTACCGATACCGACCCCATCCATAATTACCAACACCACTGGGCCTTCAGGACCGGCAAAAGCGGCATTCTTTTTCAAATTGATCATTTATAACTCCAAATTACAGGTATGTGCATATATATGCTGGACAGTCATGTTTTTAGTTTTTACAAATTACCGTAGGGTACGCATCGCGTACCTTTTTAAAATTATGATAAAAATCAAAATAAAAGGTACGCGATGCGTACCCTACACAAAAAACCGAAAACTTGACCGTTTAAAGTATATACGAAGCAATTTTATAACAGATTTACGCTTTTAATCAGGACAATCGCGCTATCCATACCCTTAATAAATGCGTTTTTTTGTCCTGCGGGCATTCAACGCCATCCCCCAGTTTTACCTGCCCTCGTAAGTCATGCCCCACACTGCATCACCACCTCTTCCTTCGCCGCCCATTGCGCAATGTCGCCGCCATTCAACGCCGTCGCCATCAAATCGGGGAATTTGTCGGGGGTGCAGGCAAAGGTAGGTACGTCCAGATTAGCGAAGTGCTGCGCCATTCTTTGATCGTAACTGGGGGCGCCATCGTCGTTCAAGGCCAATAAGGTGATGACATTGACGCCACTGTTTTTCAATTCGGCGATACGTGCCACCAAGCTGTTGCCATCGCCGCCTTCGTATAAATCGGTGATCAACACAAACGTGGTGTCACGCGGCTTACTGATCTGTTGCTGGCAGTAGCCGACGGCGCGGTTGATGTCAGTGCCGCCGCCCAATTGCACGCCAAACAGCACATCGACCGGATCGGCGAGCTGTTCGGTCAAATCGACCACGGCGGTGTCAAACACCACCAACTGGGTTTTTAAAGCCGGAATCGACGCCATCACGGCGGCGAAAATGCTCGCATAAATCACGCTGGTCGCCATCGAACCGGACTGGTCCACGCACAAAAACACCTCCTTCAAATGCTGCGGTTTTTTACGCCCAAAACCGATCAGGCGTTCGGGGATGATGCTGTTATATTCCGCCTGGTAATGTTTGAGGTTGGCGCGGATGGTGCGCCCCCAGTCAATGTCACCCGCTAAAGGCCGTTGTTTGCGGGCGGCGCGGTTCAGGCTGCCGCGCAAAGCTTGCTCGGTTTTGCTGCGCAGCCGTGCCAGCAATTCATCCACCAATTTTTGCACCAAGCGCCGCGCCGTGTCTTTGGATTGTGCGGGGACCAAATGCTTAAGGCTGATAACAGTGGCGACCAGATGGATGTCCGGCTCGATGCCATCGAGCATTTCCGGCTGCAACAGCATCGCGGTCAGATTCAGGCGTTCAAACGCATCTTTCTGCAACACCTTGACGACATTGGCAGGAAAACGCTCGCGGATGTCGCCCAACCAACGGCTGACTTTCGGCGCGGAACTGCCCAACCCCGCCGACCGTTCGGCGGCATCGCTATCGTTATAAAGTACGTTCAGCAAGTTATCCAATTGGATGTCTTCCTTGCTTAAACCGCCTTGGTTATCGCCGCCCAGCAATAAACGCCAACGCCTTTGGCGGGTCAGTTGTGCTTCGTTGAGTTCGGTCATGGAGTGTGATCCTCAAATGTGGGTGGATTATTTGCCGCAAAGTCAGGAAAATCCCGCTCAATCACCCGCCATAAACCCCATTGGCCGATTTCTTCAATGCGGCTTTTGGCTTTTTGCAAATAATCATTAGCGTCTTTGGAGTACAAAACATGTTTTGTACTCCGGCAGATTCGGGCGGCGAGTAAATCCAATTCGGCATCGCGTAGGTGGTAGCCCGTTTCTTGGATTAAGTTTTTGGCTTCTTTGTAGTCGATTAATGCGCTGTCAAAATCAGCGGTGGCAAGACAGTAACGTCCGTGTATTAAACAATAATCCACTTGGTAGAGCTTCATGCCACAGCGTTCTATGATTTCCAATGCGCTGTTTAAATCGGCATCGGCATTTTCGAGTTGATTTTGGGTTAGGTAGAAGTCGGCGCGGTATAAATAAAAAATCGGTTTAAAAGCAATGGTTCTTGCTTTTTCTATATCTTGTATGGATTGTTGAAAATAACTTTCTGATTGGACAGTATCATCTAAAGCAAAATAGACATTAGCAAGAATTAAATTATTTAACGCAATACTTAACAGGTTTTTGGGATTCATTATTACATTTAAATTCCCTTCTCTCTCAATATGCTCAATCTCCAAGCTATAATTTGTTCTTTCTATTATCTTTTTTAAGTTAATTTCATCGCGGGCAATATCTAACAGTAACGAACAATAAAAAAAGTTACTAATTCCATTTAAATATTCCAATTGATATTCACTGTCATGTTCTAATTTTTCTGCTTGCTTGAAATGTTCACAAGCCTCTTTAAGCTTACCGCGATAGCTCAATACGGCTGCCAATTCACATGTTTTCCCAATTAAACAAGCTCTCTTTCTTGATTCAAATGATCTGCTTCGCTTCGCATATTCAATTGCTTTTTGTGCAAAACTTTCTGCTTGTGCAATATTTCCAAGCAAAATATTTAACTCAACTAAACCAGAAATGAGAGAAGAAGTATTTATCCAATTATCTATTTGTGGAACTTTAGCAATAAATGCGTCGTAAAATTCTTTACTAATTTTTTTCAACTCTAAAGTATCTTGTAAACGACCCAAAGACATCAAACAAAATGAAATATTGTCTAAAAGCAATGCTTGCTCTTCTTCGTTGAAATTATTATTTGACTCCTTCCAGCCTGAAGGAAAAAATGCCGATAAAGCTGTCAATGTTTCCGAATATGCTCCTAATCCAATAATATTGTATTGTTTGTTTCCTCGTAGAATACTGCGCTCATAAATCCACTTGCTTTCGCAATATTCTCCTGCCAGACAACCGTGTATCACGGCTCGAAAATATGGCTGTATTTCTTCAAACGTAGCAGGATAACTTTCAAAATTTTCAAATGTGTCAGGATAAATCTCCCTAAATTTTTTCTCAGGTAATTTGTGAAAATACTCAAACAAAACCAAATGCGCTTGTTTAAATTCTTCGGGATACTTTTCTTTAAATTTCTCTCCAAAATAGGAACGAATAATGGGATGCGTATCCCACTCCAAATGCCCAAAACTACCTTTTTGACCCAACAACAAGCCGTTTTTTTCTAACTTCTGCTCTACTTTTTTCCATTCTGAAACCGTTAAAGCGCGTAACGGTTGAGCGTGTTCAGCATTGGCAATTAAAACTGCTTTTTCTTCTCGATTCATTGGGCGGTCAAACAAACCCAGCAATTGCAAAAATCGGCGAGAAGCATCATCCTGCAAACCATCGTAATAATCCAACACCCGTAGCGCATGGCGGCTGTCTTTTTCGGCATCGCTATTGCCGTACGCTTCAGTCAAAGGCGGCAATTCCTTGGCATAACGCGGATCGCCCTCATGATATTCGCTTAACAAATGCCCCATTAACACCAAGCTCAAAGCATGACCGCTTAAATCTTGGCTAATCGCTTGCCTTTCTGCCGCCTTTCCCGTTACGCCTACCGCTTGCAACAAATCCGCTCCGTCATCATGCGGCAAGGTTTTTAAATTTAATTCCAAATAATTTTCTTTATGCCACCTATTTTTTTCGGTTACTTCGACAAGTGGCTGACGCGATGAAAACAACACAAAACTTTTTCCCGCCGCTTTTCTAAATTGGAGAATAAATTCTATCAACGCGCTATCTTGCAATTCGCCATTCATTGCCGCCAAGTTTGGGGCATATTGCAACGGTTCTAAACCATCGAGTATCAACAAACAGGGTTGTTTTTGACATTCCTGCGCTAACAATCGCGCTTTTTCAATCTCATCTTTGGGAATCTCGGATATGCCTAAAAACGGCAACACCGCACTGAAAAACGGTTGCGAGTTGGTAAAGGTATTGTGCGAACCTTGCGAATAAAACGACCAGCCAAACACGCGGGTTTTGCCGTAATAATTTTCGTGGGCAAGCTGTTGTAACTATTCATCGGTTAAAGCGGATTTTCCAATGCCGCCTGCCGCGACAATAATCGCCAAGCGTTTGTTGGGATTGGTAAATGCTTCGGTGAGTTGGGCGAGTTCGGTTTTTCGACCGATTAGGGCGGTGGTGGGTTCAGGCAAGTGGCGAATATTCACCAAAATCTGAATTTCTTTTTGTTCTTTTTCAAAATAATAAACAAAGACTTGGGTGTAAATATCACCGCCAGCCTGAACATTTTGCATTGAGACAGCCGCACCAAAAGATGCTTCGATTAGTGCGGCATCTATTTTTTTCCTGACGCTTCTACTTTCACTTTGCTGATTTCAATATCGCCGCTAAATTCGCCATGTTTAATATGCACTCCAGCGGCTTTTTCACCACTAACAATAATTTCTTGCAAACGCACATTCGCTGCTTTCACCTCTTCTAATTTAATGCCAATGGCTTGTGCAACTTCTGGAGCTTGTTTTGAAATCGCTTTTAACAACGCTTGCGCCTGTTGTAGTAGCTCATTATCTTTGTCGGCGTTGGCATCTTGCAAAACCTCTTGCAAAGCCGCTTTTTGCGCTGGCGAATCAGGCTTTTTTTCTACTGCCTCCAATGAAACGCCACTGTATTTGCGCTGAATCAGGGTTTTTAATCCGCCGTAAAGATCGCTGATAACTTTCTCGGTTGTTGGTTTTGCAGAAGCTACCGCCCCTGAAATAATCGCTGTCATAATCGCGCTTATAGCATCCATTTTCTGTTCCTGTTTAGTTTAAGTTTGCCCGTTCTCAAGCTTACGCTTACCCTCAGGGCATAAATGGGAATGCGGTTTTGGAAGCTCCAGCTTCCATGGTTCTCGAAGCCGGAGCTTCTAGGACTGGGTTCCCAAGCTGGAGCTTGGGAACCAGCAAAGGGAGCAATTCTAGCTTAGGCAAGCAAACATTGCGACAGAACCCAAGAGTTTGCTACAACACCTACCCGATCAATCAATAGCCTTGATCAGCGCCATCAGGTGCTGAACTGGGGATTTTCAAAACAGCATAGTCTTGACAGTATATATTTGTATATGCAATATTATGGCTATGTACCAAGAAAATACGCCTTAACAAACTTTATGCAACAAGACAAATCTATTATTGACCAAGTAGCCGGCGAGTGCTTGCTAGGTCGTGCCCGCAAACTCAACCGAATGCTCACGCGCATCTACGATGACCAGCTGCGCCCGTTCGGCCTGAAAGCCAGCCAACTCAATCTATTGGTGGTGGTCGCAAAAATCGGCCCCATCCGGCGTATCGACATTGGCAAGCGGCTTCACCTTGACCCCTCAACGCTGACCCGTAACCTGAAAATAATGCTGACTAACGGGTGGGTAGAAGAGATAGTGAGCGGCGAAGATGGTCGGGGCTTACCGTTATCGGTTACGGCCAAAGGCCGTGACCTTCTGAATCAAATCGGCCCATCCTGGCGAAAAGCCCAACACCGCGCCCAACAACTTATTGGCGACGAAGGCGCGGCGTTCTTGTTAGGGTTGGACGGCAAATAAAAACAAAGCGCTTCCAATGGAGGCGTTTTTTTGAGCATTTACTTGTATATACAATCAAATGCTTTTCATCATCTTTTAAGTTAAAAGGATCACTATGAGTTTTTCGACCTTGCCTTTTTTATTCGCTTTACAGCTATTGTTCTGGATAAGTTTGACCCACACGGCACACGGCCGGCAACAGTTAACAGACAGACAGGCGAGGTCTATTCTGGTCTGGCTTGCCATACTGGTTTTGTGGGGCTTTGCAACATCAATGCTGGCCATTTGTGGCGTGTATTCATCCCCCGCGCTGTTGCGTTCATTGCCGGGTTTATGGCTGCCGCTAGTCCCGATGATCCTGTCAGCAAGCCTCTATGTGTCATCGACAACTTTTAGGGACGCAATACACGGTATTGTCACGGTGACTCCTTCACGGACGTTCATTTTTATCCAGGTGCTTCGGATCACCGCCATTGGCGGGCTTTATAAAGCCACCCACGATTTGATGCCCCTTATTTTTACCGCGAGTGTCGGCATCCCCGACTTTTTATATGGCGTCTCGGCGCTTGTGCTTGTCGGCATCACCCGCTATAGGCGGGTTAGCCTGCAACTATTGGGGGTTTGGCATATCGTCGGTATTGCCGTTATTGTCATAACCGCCCCGTTTGTCCTACAGCTGAGTTTGCCAGGGCCTTGGTATATCTTCCAAACCTTACCGGATGGCCGTGCCCTTTTAGAATTTCCTATGGTGCTGGCACCGACGCTGGTCGTGCCTTTTTTCATCCTTACAAATGCTATTGCAGCCTACCATTTATTGCGGAAATCCCTATGAAACAACTACGAGCCAATTTTGCGGCTGTCATCCTACCAATGATGATGGTGGTGGTTGGCTGCAACCATCAAGACCCGCAAGCCCAACTGCTTGTCCGTCCCGTGCAGACGGTTCGGGTGGGCGATAATCCGGCTGTCAAAGCGGCGCCTTTTGCAGGCGAAGTGCGGGCGCGGCTGGAGACCCTCTTGGCATTTCGGGTGACGGGCAAAATTATCGACCGCCCCGTAGAAGTCGGCGACCCTGTCCATAAGGGCCAGCTTCTGGCAAGGCTGGATGCAAGCGATTACCTGCTGGGGACCCAAACGCTTAAGGCCCAGCTTAAATCCGCCCAAGCGGATCGGGATTTTGCCAAAAATGATTTGGCCAGATACCGCGAATTGCTCCAGCAACATATCATCAGCCCACCCGAATTTGACCGGCATGACACCGCCTACACCGCAGCGCAACAGCGGGTGGAAGCATTGGCGGCCCAATTGGGGCAAGCGGTTAACCAATTGGCCTATACCGAGCTGAGGGCCGACCGGGACGGTGCAGTGACCGCGCTGGAAGCCGAAGCCGGGCAAGTGGTGAGTGCCGGACAAGCGGTGGTCAAATTGGCTAGGCTCGATGACAAGGAAATCCTGTTTGACATCCCCGAACAGCGCGTTGGCGACCTTAAGCCGCAGCAGCCTGTCAGCGTGAGTTTATGGACGACTGGCGAGCGGCGCTTTGATGCCCGTATCCGTGAAATTGCCGCCGCCGCCGACCCGGTTAGCCGCACTTATCGGGTCAAGGCAACACTGTTGGACGGGCTGGATAGTGCGCGTTTGGGGATGACGGCGACTGTTTGGTTGCCTGAAAACGTATCGGCGACCCTTTCAATCCCTTTATCGGCGGTATTTACGCCGCAAAACACACCAGAACAGCAGCGGGTCTGGCTGGTTGACGAAGCTAAAAATTCGGTCAACTCGGTGCCCATCCAATTGGGTGCGGCACTCGCTGATGAACGCGTCGCCGTCACCGGACTGGCGCCAGGGCAATTGATTGTCAGTGCCGGCGTGCAACGGTTAGCGGAGGGGCAACTTGTCCGTTTGCCGGATGCAGACCTGAAGGCCAACGGAGGCCGACACTTATGAAAGGCTTCAATATCACCGAATGGGCATTGGAACACCGCGCCTTTACCGGATTTATGATGCTGCTGCTGTTGCTGGGCGGGATTTTCGCCTACTTTCAACTGCGCCAACGCGAAGACCCTGAATTCACGTTTCGGATCATGGTCGTCAAAACCCTGTATCCGGGGGCGACCGCGCGGGAAGTGGAGGAACAGCTCACTGACCGCTTGGAGAAAAAAATCCAGGAATTGCCCAATCTGGATTATCTGCGCAGTTATTCAAAGCCGGGCGAATCGGTCATTTTCATCACCCCGCGTGAAGATGCCAAACCCAGTGACATCCCTGACCTTTGGTATCAAGTCCGTAAAAAGGTTAGCGACATTAGCATGACGCTGCCACCCGGTATTATCGGGCCGTTTTTTAACGATGAGTTCGGCGACACCTATACCTTGCTTTATGCGTTTTCCGGCAGTGGTTTTAGTTACGCGGAACTGAAAAAAGTCGCGGATGCCGCCCGCCAACAACTGCTGCGCATTGACGAAGTCGAAAAAATCGACCTGATTGGCATCCAAGATGAAAAGATTTTTGTCGAGTTTTCCGACCAGAGGCTAGTCCGGCTTGGCTTAGATCCCATCGCAGTGGCGCAAGCCCTAAAGGCCCAAAACGGCTTGCTGCCATCCGGTACGATAGTGTCCACCCAACGTGACTTGCCCATCCGCTTGACCGGACAGTTCACTAGCGTGGATGAGGTGGCCTCCCTTCCGGTGCGCGTCGGCGGGCGGACTTTGCGGGTTGCCGATTTTGCCAAAATCACCCGTGCTTATGTCGATCCGCCAGAAAACAAAATGCGCTTTAATGGCAAGGAGGCTATTGGCCTCGGCATCACGCTGAATAAAAAAGGCGATGCCCTGAAAGTCGGGCTAGCCCTTGAACAGGCCATGCAGCAATTTCAGAGCGACATTCCGGTTGGCATCGATGTCGGACTGGTCGCCAACCAACCCCAGGTGGTGAAGACACAAATGCGCGAGTTCGGCAGCACCTTTTTTGAAGCCTTGGCCTCGGTGCTGGTCGTCAGTTTCCTAAGCTTAGGGTTCCGCACCGGCTCGGTCGTCGCGCTGACCGTGCCGTTAGTGTTGGCGGCGACCTTGTTGTGCATGATGCTGTTAGGGATAGATTTGCACCGCATCTCCTTGAACGCGCTGATCCTTGCCTTGGGGCTGTTGGTTGACGATGCCATGATCGCCATTGAAATGATGGTGCGCAAACTGGAAGAAGGCTGGGATAGGATGCGGGCCGCGACTTACGCCTACCGCGTCACCGCGTTGCCGATGCTGACCGGCACCTTAATCACTATCGCCGGATTTTTGCCGGTGGGCTTGGCTAAATCGGCGGCGGGCGAATACACCGTAGCGATATTCCAAGTGGTCGGCATCTCGCTCTTGCTGTCCTGGTTGGGGGCGGTGATTTTTACGCCTTACTTGGGCTTTTTGCTATTGCAGGCCAAACCCAAGCGCGGCAACCACGACCTGTTCGACACCCCATTTTATAAGCGGCTGCGGAGCTGGGTGGATGGCTGCCTGGAACACCGCACCAAAGTCATTGCCGCCACCGTTGTGCTGTTCGCTGTCGGCGTGGTGACCTTGACCAAAGTCCCCGAACAGTTCTTTCCCTTGTCCAACCGCCCTGAAGTCATCATCGACCTGTGGCTACCGGAAGGCAGCACCTTCGCTAGGACTGAAGACGCGGCCAAACGTATGGAAGCAATGCTGGCGCAGGATGACGATGTCGTCAATTATGCCGCTTATATCGGTGGCGGTAGCCCACGCTTCTTCCTGCTGATTGTGCAACAACTGGCGAACACCAATCTGGCGGAATTTGTCGTGATGACCAAAGACAACCACGCACGGGAGCGCGTCATGAAACGCGTCCGGCAAGCCTTTGCGGATGATTTTGCCGGTGTGCGCGGCCGCGTCATGCGCCTGAATGTCGGGCCGCCGATGGATTATCCGTTAGTTTTTAGGGTGTTGGGTGAAAACCCAAACCGCGTCCGCGCCATTGCCGACCAAGTCGCAGCGGTGGTGCGTACTAACCCGAAAGCCGTCGATGTTAATGATGACTGGCATGAACGCAGGCCGTCGTTCCGTCTACTGCTAGACCAAGACAAAGCCCGTGCTGTCGGGGTCTCGACGGCAAGCCTGTCGCAGACTTTGCAGGCACATTACACCGGGTTGCCTATCGGGCAATTCCGTGACAACGACAAGCTGATCGACATCGTTTGGCGGGCGGAACAACGCTTGCGTAGCGCCGCCGATGAATTGCCGGACATCATGGTGCCGGCGGCTAACGGTACGTCGGCGTCACTCGCGCAGTTTGTCACGTTTGAAACCGTGTTCGAAGACGGCGTGCGCTGGCGCCGCGACCGCTTTCCGGCAATTTCGGTACGCGCCGATGTGATCGATGGTGCATTGGCGCCCGATGTGGCGGGGGAAATTATCCCACAGTTGCAACCCTTGCAAGCGCAACTGCCGCCCGGTTATTTCATTGAAACGGGGGCGGCCAAAGAAGATGCGTGGACGGCACAAAAATCCATCCTGATCTGGATACCGCTGGTGGTGATCGTCACCTTGGTGCTGTTGATGATACAGCTGCAAAACCTGTCCCGCACCTTGCTGGTGTTCGTCACCGCCCCGCTGGGGGTAATTGGCGCGGCCTTCGCCTTACTGCTGTTCGGCGCACCGTTTGGCTTTGTCGCCTTGCTCGGCATCATCGCACTGGCGGGTATGATTATGCGCAATTCGGTCATTCTGGTGGATCAGATCGAACAGGATGAAAAGGCCGGACGGGATACCTGGAACGCCATCGTCGAATCCACAGTGCGGCGTTTCCGACCGATTATGCTGACGGCAGCGGCGGCGATTCTGGCGATGATCCCGCTGTCCCGCAACGACTTCTTCGGCCCGCAGGCCATCGCCATCATGGGCGGCTTGACCATTGCCACCGTGTTGACGGTGTTTTTCCTGCCAGCCTTGTATGCGGCTTGGTTTCGGGTAAAACGAAAACCCATTGATAGCGATGCGGCAGGGTTTGCTCCAAGCGCTTTTGAATCAGGAGACACACATGATTAAGCGATATTCGACAACCGCCACGGTGTTGGCGATGGCTTTGTTATCAGCTTGCACACCGACGCGGGTAAACGCGCCGCTATCCCTATCCAGTCCGCCAGATTGGCATCAGGCATCGGTTGTCCTGCGCCAATCTGATCCGGCAGACCTTAAAAAATGGTGGCAAGGGTTTAAAGACCCGCAATTGGATAGTTTAATTGCGCAGGCATTGGCCGCCAACCACGACCTAAAAATCGCAACGTCCCGGGTGCGGGAAGCCAAGGCAATGGTCATCGTCGTCGAATCGGCACTGTATCCCAGCCTTGATTTCTCGTTATCGGGTGGCCGGGAAAAACGCATAGACCGGGTTATCGGCGTGCCGGGCCAACAGGGGGTGGAGCTGATCACACCGACTGCCGATATAGTCACGGGCGGCCTGTCGGCGCGTTGGGAAATCGACGTTTTTGGCAGCAGGCATTTACAAGCAGAGGGGGCTTCAGCCCAAGCCGAAGGGATACAAGCGGCGCGGCATGCCGTGCAAGTAGGATTGCTGGCCCAAATGGCGGGCAATTATCTGGAACTGCGGGGCGTACAAGAACGCAACGGCATCCTGCGCAAAAATATCGCCCTCCAAACGGAACGGCTAAGGACGGTACAGGCTTTTTTTCGGGCTGGCTTAGCCAACGAAACCGAGGTGGCCCGCCAGCAAACCTTATTGCACAGCACTGAAGCCGCACTGCCGCCATTGACGGCAAGTGAAGCGACGCTTATCCATCGTTTGGGTGTATTGTTGGGCGAGCCGCCAGGGCAATTGGCATCCCGACTTAGCAAAGTGACAGCCCAACCACCAAGCTTGCCGAAAATCCCCAAGCTGCTGCCGTCCAGCTTATTATCGCAACGCCCTGATTTACAGTTTGCCCAAACCGAAGTACGGGCGGCGGCGGCGAATTTGGGCGCGGCACGGGCCGATTTGTTGCCGAAATTTACGCTGGCGGCAAGTGGTGGATACGGCGCGCTGAGCGTCGGCGGCTTTCCAAGTTTGGCGGACAGTGTCTATGCGCTAGGCTCGGGGCTTACCGCGCCGATATTCAATGCAGGCCGCATCCGGAGCCAGATTACCGCCGCCGATGCAAGGCTGGCCCAAGTTGCCACAAACTACGAGAAAGCCTTTTTGCTGGCGTTGGAAGACGTGGAAAATGCCTATGTTGCCCATAGCTCGTCACTGGCGCAAGGCGAACGCCTAGCCCAAGCCGACATAACGGCAGCAACTGCTTGCCAGTTTGCCCAAGCCTTATATCAGCGTGGCATGGGCGATTACTTATCGGTGCTTGATGCCCAACGTACCCAGCTTGCAATCAAAGATGAGCAGGCCAAGTCCGAAACGGCGGTGCGGGTTGCCTTAGTCTCGCTTTATCGGGCGTTTGGCGGCGGCTGGAGCCTATAAACCGCCTGCGGCTGGTGTCGATAAAAACCTCAGTTGTCCTGGGCGTAGTGTGCGTAGGCCTTTATTACTTTTCCGCTGGCGTTAAAATGGAACACTTCCGCCGATAGGCCACGGACTCCTCGGTAATAAAGGGTAATGCTGTCTACGCCGACGAGCGTCGTGGACAACTCAAAATGAAGGTTGGGGGCCCGTTGCAGCGCCTTAGCCCAATAAGCGCCAATCGCCTCTTTTCCTGTCAATAGGCCTGACGGTTCTTCAGCAACCGTGACAATCATCGGTGACAACATGGCAAAATCATCCGTGTAATGGGACAAAATACGGTCAATATCATGGTTATTCCACGCATCAATCCAGTCAGCAGCAAAATGGTCAGCGAATTTCTTATCTATCATAGTCACCTCTACGTAATGGGAATGCCTATCGCCAGACATTAACTTTTCTGGGACAATCCATTGTCAATATCTATAGCGCAATCCTCAATAATCGGATTTGAAAAAGCTAGCGGCTATAGTTATCCGCTTTTTCTAATCCGACCAAAGACGAAAAAGCACATGAAGGACTATAAGCCGCTAAACCGGACTCAAAGATACCAGATTGAGGTGTTAAAGAAAGCAGGAAGAGATAGCGGAATTGTCAGAGTGCCAGCCGCCACGATCAACTGGGGGCTAGCTCGGAATAAAATCAAGGAAGTACCGCCCCTGCGACTGCGTGGATGCCAGGCGGTAAGGCCATAATCGTTATTAAACTAGCCCTTCAACCGATTGCAGGTGTTTTCGGAGGCGGTTCGCGAGTGCTTAAACCCTTCAGCAACCTTCCCCATTAATCTTGTGACCCCGTCTGATTTTGGTAAAATTTTGCATTGTTAACACACTGGGCTACTCCGGTAAAAAAAACCGGTGATTAAACAACTTGGGACGGGCATTTTTCAATGCTGTTTTCCCTTGGATACCGGATAGCTTTGCGGGCTGGTTAACAATTACAAATCTGTCTTTAACAGTGTCCGGTTTAATTAAACCATTTTGCTTGCCACACGATTAATGACGGCGGATGATAGGGAAATAGTTTAGAAGCGACTTGATATTACTACTCAGGCAACTCCTGCAACAACATTAATTGAGATTTTCATGATCCTACTATTAGCTTATGGTGCGGTGCTGTTCAGTTTTGCCTCCGGTTTGCTGGCGTTGATGATGGATCAGCGGCAGGTTTTGCTGGGGCTTAGCCAATATTGGTTTAAAACATTTCCGCATAACCATCAATATGGCCGGTCCGTGCTTGAGGGCCGTTTGCAGGAAGCGCATTACCCGGACGCGCTTCGGCAAGCGGTGTTCGGGTTATTGGGGCTGTCCGGCATGTTTGCTGTCCTGGCCGGTTTGGGTGTGATGGTTGGTAAAGAAGCCTTTACTGACCAAATCAGTTTAGGCTTGCCTTGGTTGCCTTGGCATGTCCGTTTTGACAGTTTGTCCGGGTTCTTCTATTTGATTATCGGTATTGGCGTGGGGGCGGTCAGCCTTTATGGCCCGGGCTATGTCCGTGCTTATGACGAAGGCCAACATCCTTTTGCAGCCTTGGGCTTGTTTACCGGATTGTTTGTTTCTGGCATGTTGTTGGTGTTGTTGGCCGATGACGCCTTTTTCTTCATGATTGCCTGGGAATTGATGTCGGTCGCCAGTTACTTCCTGGTGGCGTTCCAACATGAAAACCCGGCCAATCGCCGTGCCGCCTTCCTGTATTTGTTGATGGCGGAAGTCGGTGCCTTGGCCATTATTTTGGGTTTCGGCGTGCTGGCCAGTTTTTCTGACGGCTTTACGTTTGATGCCTTGCGGGAGGCAAAATTATCAAGCACTTGGGCCAGTATCGCTTTTGTGCTCGCCTTGCTGGGGTTTGGCATGAAGGCCGGGGTCGTTCCTATCCACGTATGGTTGCCAGAAGCGCATCCGGTGGCGCCCTCGCATATTTCCGCGCTGATGAGCGGCGTGATGCTAAAAGTCGCGCTCTATGGGTTGATCCGCTTTTGTTATGATTTGATCGGTGATGTCCATTGGCAATGGGGGGTGGTGCTATTGATTGTCGGCACTGTTTCGGCGTTGGGCGGTATCTTGTATGCGATGATGCAGGTCAATTTAAAACGGCTTTTGGCTTACAGTTCCGTTGAAAATATCGGCATTATTTTTATGGTTCTAGGTTTGTCGATGATTTTTATGGATAACGGCCAGCCGCAACTGGCGGCCTTGGGCTTTCTGGCGGCGTTGTTCCATGCTTTCAACCATGCCTTGTTCAAAAATTTGTTGTTCCTGGGTGCAGGCATCCTCCAGCATCAAACGCATGAGTTGAATATCGACCTGATGGGCGGTTTGATCAGACGTATGCCGCATACCAGCAAGTTATTTTTGGTTGGCTGTATGAGCATTTCGTCCTTGCCTTTGTTTAATGGCTTTGTTTCGGAATGGCTGGCTTTCCAGACCGCATTGCAGGTTGATGTGCTGGACAATGGCGTGTTACGCAGTTTGATCCCGGTTGCCGCCGCCGCCCTGGCGTTGACGGCCGCGCTGGCGGCGGCGTGTTTTGTCAAGGTGTTCGGCATGATCTTTTTGGGGCAGTCGCGTTCACGCCACTGTGACAATGCCCATGAAGTTGACGATCAAGGGATGTTGGCAGGCCCCTCCCTGCTGGCGGGATTATGTTTTTTAATCGGCATTTTTCCTGGCGTGATTATTAGCTTGCTCAACAGCGTTGCCGGTCAACTGCTAGGACAAACCCTGCCGAATGATTCCGCGCTGGGTTGGTTATGGCTAGCGCCGGTTTCCGCCAAGCAGGCATCTTATTCACCGCCTTTGGTGCTGATAGCCGCCTTGATTGCCGGTTGTATCAGTTTTTGGTATTTGCGGCGTAACCCTGCCACGGTGATGCGCCGGGCGGAGCCTTGGGATTGCGGTTTTGGTGGCTTGACACCACGTATGCAGTATAGTTGCCATGCGTTTACCATGCCTTTCCGGCGTATTTTTGCCAACGCCTGGATTGTTGACGAGCGGATCGACAAAGACCTGCAAGGCGCCATGGACCAGGATGTTGCCGCCATCCGTTATCAATTGCATATCCAGGACCATAGCTGGCCAAGGCTCTATGAACCTATTGCACGCGGGGTGGACCGTTTGGCCAGACAGGTGGGGCGTATCCAAACAGGCAATATCCGGACTTATCTCGGTTATTCGTTTGCAACTTTACTGCTACTGTTATGGGTGGTCAGCTAATGGTTTCAAATGTAGGGGGAACCCAATGAACTGGTTGATCGCCATGTTACAAACCACGCTATTTGTCGCGCTGGCACCATTATTGGCGGGTTGGCTCAAGTGCTGCAAATGCCGCTTGCAAAACCGTAAAGCACCGTCGCTTTTTCAACCTTACCGGGATTTGATCAAGTTGACCCATAAACAACCGGTCGTTGCCGGGCAGGCCTCATGGTTATTCACTATCGCCCCATACCTGGTGTTTTCGGCAACGGTGCTGGCGGCAACAGTGGTGCCATTGATAGCGGTCGATTTGCCAACCTCCGCTAGCGCCGATGTCATTGTTATGGTGGGTTTTTTTGCCTTCGCCCGGTTTTTTCTGGCCTTAGCGGGGCTGGACATTGGCACTGCTTTTGGCGGCATGGGTTCGTCCAGGGAAATGACCATTTCATCGCTGGCGGAACCAGCGATGCTGATGGCTATTTTTACCCTGACCATGACCGCCTCAACGACGAACTTATCGGTCGCCATCAACCATGTGCTCAATGATGGCCTGATGTTGCGGCCCTCGTTTGTGTTTGCGTTGTTGGCCCTGATACTGGTCGCCATCGCGGAAACCGGACGCATTCCTGTCGATAACCCGTCCACGCATCTGGAGCTGACCATGATCCATGAGGCGATGATCCTGGAATACAGCGGCCGCCATTTGGCGCTGATTGAATGGGCTAGCCAGCTCAAACTCATGCTCTATGGCGTCTTGATCGCGAATATTTTTTTCCCGTGGGGTATCGCTGAAACCTTCACTGCACAAGCCTTAGGCTACGGTTTGCTGGCGATTATCGGCAAGCTCGCCGTCTTGGCGATATTTCTTGCGCTAGCAGAGACCTTGGTGGCAAAAATGCGTTTGTTTCGGGTGCAGGAGTACCTCAGTTTTGCCTATCTGTTAGGGCTGCTGGGTATGTTGAGCCACATCATTTTGGAGGCGTCACGCTAATGGATATTGAACAACAGGATTTTTATACCCAGGCCATTTTATCCCTGGCGGCATTGGTGGGCCTCACCTCGTTTCTGATGTTAGGGCAAGGACGTTTGTTACGGCTGATCTTTATCTTTGCCATGCAGGGGTTTTTATTGACCTTGACTGCGGCATTGGCGGCCTACAGTTTGGATAATCCCCATCTGTATATTTCGGCGGTGCTGAGCTTAGTGTTAAAGGTTATTTTTATTCCGTGGATGTTGCGGCGTGAAGTCATACAAATGCAAGCCCACCGCGATATCGAAGCCTTGCACAACAAAACCACGGTGATGCTGGGCGGGGCCAGCCTAATGGTGTTCAGTTATTACGTGTTGCATCCTATCGTGCAAACCACCTCGCCGGTCATGTTGAATGCCTTGGCGGTCAGCCTTTCCGTGGTGCTGTTAGGCATGCTGCTGATGATCTCCCATCGGCAGGCCGTCGCCCACGTCGTGGGTTTTATGGCTATAGAAAACGGCCTATTTTTTGCCGCTATCGTCGCCACCAATGGTATGCCGATGGTGGTGGAGCTGGGTGTGGCTTTTGATGTGCTGGTGGCTGCGGTGTTGTTCGGTATTTTCTTCTTTCACATACGCACCAGTATTGATTCGCTGGATGTGGATAGGTTAAACCGCTTGCATGAGGTGGATAAATGATCGCTGCCTATCTTGTCCTATTGATCCCTTTTATTGGCATTGTGTTTTTTGCGCTGGCCGGACACAAGGCGGATACCGGGAAACTCAATATCCGGTTTAACGCCGTCTGCCTGTTGGCAACGGTTTGGCTGGCGATTAACGTGCTGAATCAAGGCACGCTTTTGTCTTCAGGCAAGGCGTTTTTGATTGACCCGTTCAATGTCTATTTGATTGTGTTGACGGCGTTTGTCGGGCTCACCACGTCGATTTTTTCCTCGCCTTATATGGCGCATGAAAAGGAATTGGGCAAGCTCACGGATAAGCGCTTAAGGCTTTACTACTCCATGTACCAGGGTTTTATGCTGGCGATGTATCTGGTGCTGACCACCAACAATATGGGGGTCATGTGGGTGGCGATGGAGGGTGCGACCCTGGCCACGGTGCTGCTGGTCAGTTTGTACCGCACCCCTGAGTCCATTGAGGCGGCCTGGAAATATTTTATCCTTTGCGGCGTGGGCATTGCCCAAGCCCTGTTCGGCACCATTTTGCTGTATTACGCCGCCGTACAGGTGGGTGACGTGGAAAATTCCCTGTTGTGGTCGGTGCTTTATGAAAATGCCAGTAAATTGAATCCGGAAATACTTGAGATAGCCTTTGTTTTCATGCTGGTCGGTTATGGCACAAAAATTGGCCTGGTGCCTTTGCATAACTGGTTGCCCGATGCCCATTCCGAAGGCCCGACGCCGATGTCGGCGGTGTTGTCAGGGTTATTGTTGAACGATGCCTTATATGCCGTCGTCCGCAATAAGATGCTGGTGGATGGGGCCAGCCATTCCGATATGGCCGGCCATTTGATGATGGGCTTTGGCATGCTGTCGTTTCTGGTGGCCGCGTTTTTCTTGCATCGGCAGAAGGACATCAAAAGGTTGTTCAGTTATTCATCCATCGAACACATGGGCATCATGACTTTTGCCTTTGGCATGGGGGGCCCCTTAGCCACTTTTGCCGCATTGCTGCACATGACCGTGCATTCGCTGACCAAATCGGCCATTTTTGTGACGGTGGGCCATGCTTCACAAGTTGCCGGCACCCAAAGCATGGATAAAATCCGTGGTTTGATCAAAACCCAACCACGGATTGGTTGGGGGCTATTGATAGGCACGGTCGCCATTGCCGGCTTTCCCCCTTTTGGCGTGTTTACCAGCGAGTTTTTGGTGTTGTTAGCGACGATGCACAGCTATCCTTGGCTGACGCCATTGCTATTGTTGGGCATAGGCATCGCCTTTGCCGGTTTGTTCAGGCATGTACAACCGATGGTTTACGGCAATCAACCGGAAGGCCAATTCCCCGTTAAAGCCAACCTGTGGCCAGTGATGATCCATCTGGGTTTAGTGTTGTGGCTGGGTTTGGCCATTCCTGGCTTTTTGGCCCACTGGTTTTCACAGGCGACCTTGTTAATTTCCGGGAGCACACCGTTATGAGCGCTGCAAACTGGACGGCGAATTTTTTGAACCAGCTGACTGCCGCCGCTATTAGCGTTGAACAATTCAGCCTGCCATCGGCAAGTTTGTGGCAAATCGAAAGCCGGCACTGGCAACAGTTTGCCACACTTGCGGTAGGGCAAGATGTGCGCTGGGTAGCCGGATGGGCGGAACACGTTGAAGGCCGGTTATTCATCAATGCCTGTTTTGAAAAACAGGGCGTTTATGTGTTGTTAAGGACTATTGTCAACGCCGCGAAACCGGAACTACCCTCACAAGCCACGGTTTATCCTGCCGCCAGCCGCAGTGAACGCCACACCCAGGATATGTTTGGCGTCCATTTTACGGGACATCCCGACCATCGCCGCTGGACCCGTCATCAAGCCTGGGCCAAACACGATTATCCCTTACGCAAGGATTTTCCTGTGCAGGGCGAGCCGGAAACCGTCACGCCGCCCGATAAGGATTATCAATTTATAAAAGCGCACGGGGAGGGGGTTTATGAAATTCCCGTGGGGCCTGTCCATGCCGGTATTATTGAGCCTGGGCATTTTCGCTTTCAGGCGGTAGGCGAACTGATTTTGAATCTGGAAGAACGCTTGGGTTATGTGCACAAAGGCATCGAGAAAATCGCCGAAGGCCGGACGCCGGAATCTTTAGCGCGTCTGGCCGGGCGCGTTTCCGGTGACACCACCGTGGGGCATTGCTGGGCGGCTTGCCGGGCAATGGAGCAAGCCGCCGGTATTGAAATTCCCCCCCGCGCGGCGTTGCTGCGCGGCATTCTGGCGGAGCGCGAACGGGTCGCCAACCATCTGGGTGATATGGGCGCGATTTGCAATGATGTCGCCTTTATTTTTGCGCACATGCAGTTTAGCCGTTTGCGTGAACTGTGGCTGCGCACCAATGCCGCTGTTTTTGGCCATCGTTTGTTAATGGACAGGATAGTTCCGGGCGGTGTTGCTTGTGATTTATCCGCATCGGCCTGTACTTTGATTAAACAGGAGATAGTTCAGTTAAGTAAAGAACTGTCAGAAATCATTACCGCAATAGACCTTAACTCATCGTTGGAAGACCGGATATACACGGCGGGTTATTTGGCTCCGGAAATCGCCGCCGCGTTTGGTACGGTCGGTTACGTCGGCCGGGCTAGCGGACAGGATAGGGATGTCCGCCGCGACGCGCCTTATCTGCCTTACGATCATGCCAGCTTTAAAGTCGCGTTGGAAGATCAGGGCGATGTTGCCTCAAGGTTCTGGGTAAGATACAAGGAAATCAATGCGTCATTAAAACTTATCAAGCAATTTATAGCGCAACTTGCGGCAGGCAGCACGCTGACCGAATGGCAAGCGCCACCCGCAGGCAGTGAAGCCTTAAGCATCGTTGAAGGTTGGCGCGGTGAAACCATCGCTTATGTCCGCTTCGATGCCGACAATAAAATCGCCCGTTATTATCCACGCGACCCCAGCATCCTGAACTGGCCTGCATTGGAAAAACTGGTGCTGAACAATATCGTGCCGGACTTTCCTGTGTGCAACAAATCCCTGAATGGCTCTTATTCAGGCAACGATTTATAGGAGGCAGTGTGCTGCGGCTGTTTAAAAAAATTATCACAACCGGTGTCGTCACTGAGAAGTGTAAAGTCCCTAAAGAGGATGAACTGGAACGGCTGGGTATCCAGATCAAAAACCACATCGACAAGAACTTTTCCGGCAGCATTACCATACGAGCAGTCGATGCCGGTTCCTGCAATGGTTGCGAATTGGAAATCCATGCGCTCAATAACCCTTATTATGATATTGAGCGCTTTGGCATCCATTTTGCCGCATCGCCACGGCATGCCGATGTATTATTGGTGACCGGCCCGGTGTCGCGGCACATGCAGACGGCATTACTGCGGACTTACGAAGCAACGCCGAACCCGAAATGGGTGGTTGCAGTCGGTGACTGCGCCGCTTGCGGGGGGGAATTTGGGGTTTCTTACGCCAGTTGCGGCGCAGTGTCCAATGTGATACCTGTCGATGTGGTAATAGCCGGTTGTCCGCCCACGCCACAGGCATTAATGAAGGGGTTGCTGGGGCTTATGAAGGGATGACAGCCTTACAGGGATCCGATATTTACCAATAATTGCCTATTAACACTCGGATAAAACTAAAGGTCCTGTCGCAAATATTTACAAGAGCTGAAGGCGGCCTGATTGGCGGACAAAACTAGCCTGCCAAATTGATAAATTGCTGGTAAGCGGGACGTGTCCGCCCAGCGAGTTGTCCCTTCCTGATCATGTGGGCAGTTTCGATTCCGTCGAGGGTGGCCTTTGCGGAATGGAAAGCTTTGAACCCTATCATTGACCCGGTGATCTTTTTGATAACCTGAGTTCGACATAAGCCTTACTTAGAGTAAAGGTCATAAATCTTGGCGACGCAAATTCAAAGAAGGCTTTTTTTCTTGGTACGAATAAGCGACCAGGCAAGCAACTACATTGACAACAAAGTTGACCAATGCCCGGTAACGGCTATATTCAAGCACAAAAATATTCTTGAATTGGTCATTAACCGTTTCGATGAGGCTGCGTTTTCTTAAGACGAGCTTGTCAAAGGCCTTATGGCGGGGGATACGGCTATTTTCACAGATGCATAACGGCGTTGAATCGACAAACCGACATTCCGCACTTTAGAACTTTTCTTCAATAACTCGAAGTAAAAACATGACTGAAACTATCACAAAAAATAAATACATCAATAAATCAAAGGCATCTAAAGTCCGTTTAGTTAACTTTAGACCTTTGGATAGAACAGTATTAAATTTAATAAAAATTGCTCCAATATGAACAATAATAAATATTAACGTTATGATAATAACAGCCAATTTCATGCTTTACCCACTTTTGAAAACCCAATAATTGCTAAAGCTATAAGGATAACTCCCATTACCACCCCTCCCCGGAGCAGAAAAACCAGCAATACCTAATCCTTGTAATAATGTGGATAACGCACGCATTAAACTAAGAGTAGCAGCCGAACCTGCAAACACACTTTGTGGATTTATTATGCCTTCAGCGAACAAAATATATAATTCAATTATGGCTACATGTAAAAGAACTGATATTGCGGCACTCAAAAATACAAGAGAGCCTATTCCATTTACATAAAAAAACATAGCTAATATACCTGCAGTCCCAGTTGCAAATACTCCCCCATTCCCACCCCCCGCAATCTTAAACGCCCCGCCCCCCGTATCCGCATCGAAGATGATATAACCCGCCCCGCTCCAGCCGGGTACGCTGACCGCGTCGGTGTGGGTGATGACTTGAAGCCCGGCATTCAGGGCGTTGCGGATTTCTTCCATCACCAGCGGGTCGTGGTGGATGTTGGGCAGGGTGGTGGCCTGGTTGGCCGGGGTGATGTGGTAAATCCGTTGCCCCTGGGCGTTGGCCTTTTGCAGCGCCTTGACGGCGGAGATGGCTTCGCCGGGGTTTTGCCCGTTGACGAACATCTGCTCCGGCACG
>JAQTQZ010000033.1 GCA_028712695.1 Methylovulum sp.
TTTTCTTGCGGGCTGGTTCCAGCAGGTCTTTGACCTGTTCGAACTGCTCCCGGCTTATGTCACTGGGGTAAGTTTTTCTCATCCCGCTATTCTAAACGCTTGTAGGAGATATTGAACAGGTTCTTAGATGAAGGCATCGTCAGGGGCGAAAACTTTAACTCTATATTAGCCAGTACCCCAGGCTTGGCACAAGCTATAGCCGATGGAATGGGGATCGCTGGGGATTCATTGCGGGACATGGCTAACGCCGGTGAGCTGACAATCACTAAAGTGCTTAATGCGTTAATCAACCAAGCCGACGTGTTAGACGCAAAAATGGCTGGCGTGCCGCTAAAAGTTAGCCAGGCGGTAACCAGCTTGCAAAATGATTTATTGCGGTATATCGGCGAGTTGGACAAAGGCGCAGGCGCAACCGGACTGCTGGCAAACGGGATTGTTTTGGCTGGTGACCACATCGAGGCCATTGGGCAAATCGTAAAAATTTTTACTGAGATACATATCGCCAATCTGATAGTCGGCTTTATCAAATCACGCGAGGCCTCAGCCGCTGCGGCATTTGCCGCCCGCGAATTAGCGGCGGCGGAAGCGGAACAGGCCGCCGCCGCGCAGTTGGCATTGCGCTCTGAAGTGGCCTTGGCGGAAGCCAATGTGCTAGCACAACGGGCAATGGTAACGACGGCCGAAGCGCAATTTAGCGCAGCACAAACAGCCGCAGAACGTACATTAGCTAACCGAGCGCTGATAGCTAGCCTTGCCCAACTGACCATTGCCGAGCAAAACTTAGTCCGCGCCGAAACGCTGCTGAATGCGTCATTAAACCCAACGATTGTACGGGTGGGGTTGTTATCAAGGATGATCGGTTTGCTGGGAAAAGGAATAAACCATCTATTTACAGGATTTATCGGCTGGGAAATAGGTAAGGCCATTGGCGAGTGGCTGGTGCAGTTTTCCGCCTTCGAGCGTGCTGGGATACGGATTGCCGAGGCGTTTACAATTGCCAAAACCGGCGTCGAGGGGATGTTGGATGGGCAGTCTTTTGCTGAGCGTATACAGCAATTGCAGGGTATCCACGCTGAATATAACATCCTTGCTGAGGCGGCAGTAACAAGTGCATCAGAGCAAGAAAAAGCCCAAGCTAAACTGGCTGAATCGACAAAAGCCTTGGTTGATAAGCAAGAGACAACCTTTAAGCACCTTGCCGACGTGCAAAAAGGCTTGGCCGAGGCGCAAAAAGCGCAATACGACCAGCAATTGGCGGACTTGGCCGCCAGCCTTGCCGACCAAAGTGCCGTAGTGCTGGCTAATGCGCAATTGTCAGAGCAACAAAAAGGCCGGGCCGTAGTGGATGCGCTAGTTAAAAACAGCGTTATTAAGCTGCAACTAATTGATGCGTTTAACGCTGAGCAACTGGCGCAAACCGCGCAATTTTTTAACCAAGAGCGCACGCTTAAGCAACAGCAGCTTGCCGCCACCGAGGCGAGCGAAAAGCAAGTGCGCGACCGGCTGCATCAAGAGATACAGGCGCTGGACGCCGCTGAGCTGGAGGCCAAGCGCAAAACATATGGAGAGACACTCACTATCTTGCAGGCGCACGTCGGTGATCTGGTCACAGCACGGCAACGCGAGGCGGATGCAGCAAAAAGCATTGATGACGCGATGCTGTCAAGCCGGGAGCGCGCCCAGCAAGCTATCCTTGACATCCAGCGGTTGGGGTTAAACGAGGAGCAGCTGGCGCAGTCAAAACAAAAAGAGGCCGACCAAGCCTTGGCCGATTTTAAGGCCGAGCTGGCAAAGGGCGAAGGGGCTGATCAAAAGCTTTTAAACGACCTGGCGGGCAAAGCGATAGCGTTAATTAGTGAGACAACAAAAGGCAAGTATGCTGAGAGTAAAAGTGATTGGGAGCGGCACAAAAGCATAGCGGCTATTGAGCAAATCCAAAAAAGCTTAAACACGGAGCTGGTCGCGTCTAAAGCCCGCCACGACGCCAACGGCATAGCTATTGACACCGAAATGGGCAAGGCCAAAACAGGCATTACTGCCGTCAGCGGCGCAGTGAGCGAAATAGACCAAAAACTTGTTGACGGCAAAAAGCTCGCGGTGCAAGTCGATCAAGCAAGTCTTAAGGCCGCGCAATCTGCTATTGATGTGTTGACCGCGCCGGAAACTAAAGTAATCAAGGTCGTCACCCAAAATAGCGGTGATGGTGCCCCAGACAATGCTGTCCCCGCGCAGCGCACAGGCGGCTTGGCTGGGCAACCCACTGGAGCGCCGTGGCATTTTGCCGTCGGCGGGTTTTTGCGCCAACAAGGCAAATTGGATGGCTACGGTGGCGGCGATAAAATTCGCGCTTTGCTTGAGCCGGGTGAGTTTGTCGTGCGCAAGGAGGCTGTCGAAAAGTTGGGCCTGCCAGTATTGCAAGCGGTTAACAAAGGCAATCTGCCCGCCCCGACATTAAGCCAAGCCGCTGCGCGATTGGCGGGCAATGCCACGCCAGCGGCACAGGCGCAAGGCGGCATCACCCCTAACTTACAGCAAACAATATTAAAGTTTGCGGCGGGCGGGGCAGTATCATCCGATGACTTGGACAGGCAAATACAGCAAGCCGAGGCGCAACATGCGCTTGATGTAAAACTACGCCGCGAAGTGTTTTACCACGCCGACGGCAATGAGATCGCTAGTGCTGACCGTATTTATCAAGACAAAATAAATGCGCTTTATAAAGCCCGTAGCCAACGTGATGCCGATAAGAAAAACAACGGCGCGGGCGTATCACAAATCCAGAATTTAACAGGTCAGCGTACCGGCGGCTTGGCAGGGCAACCCACTGGAGAGCCGTGGCACTTTGCCGTCGGCGGGTTTTTGCGCCAACAAGGCAAATTGGATGGCTACGGTGGCGGCGATAAAATCCGTGCCTTGCTTGAGCCGGGCGAGTTTGTCGTGCGCAAGGAGGCCGTCGAAAAGCTTGGCCTGCCAGTGTTGCAAGCCGTCAACAAAGGCAACCTACCCGCCCCGACATTAAGCCAAACCGCCGCTCGATTGGCGGGGAATGCCATGCCAGCGGGGCGGGCGCAAGGCGGCATCACCCCTAACTTACAGCAAACAATATTAAAGTTTGCGGCGGGCGGGGCAGTATCATCCGATGACTTGGACAGGCAAATACAGCAAGCCGAGGCGCAACATGCGCTTGATGTAAAGCTACGCCGCGAAGTGTTTTACTACGCCGACGGCAACGAGATCGCTAGTGCCGACCGTATTTATCAAGACAAAATAAATGCGCTTTATAAAGCAAGGAGCCAACGCGATGCTGATAAGCAAAAAGCTAGCATAGCGATTACGCAGGCAGCGGCATTAAACGTATCTGATCCGGCATCAGTGCAGACGGCTACCCCCGCAAGTGCGTTACTAAGCAAATTGCATACTGTTATTAATTCAGATAACAGACCGGCACAGCCGCAACTTGCAAATGTGTCCGCCGGCACAAAAATAATGCAGGCATTGCAAAACTACCCTGCACTTACTGATAAAACACCGCGTTTAACAGGGTTTAGATTGCCAGATTTACCGCAGTCTGTCGCCGATTATGCCGCACAACCCGCCATACAATCATCTAGGCAAATTGGAGCCGATGCACCAGGCAAGCATGCTGTCGTTGAGTTTAAATTTCCGGCGGGCGGGTCGGTGAAAGGGCAGTTTAATAAATCAGATGTTGATACGTTATTGGCAGAGCTATCAAATGCCGCTGCCACATCGTCTTATCCGACAGGAGGATATTAATGGCAATTGTTTTAGATGCGTTGGTCTTGCCATCCGGCCTTATCTGGATAGATGAGTTTGACTGGACACCGGTGGAACAAGTTGTCACCCAAACTCTGACCGGCGCATTGATTATTGAATCTGGTGTGCGTCAGGCGGGACGACCTATTACGCTTACAGGATCAGCTGATAGCGGCTGGGCAGACAGGGCATTGATTAAAGCATTGGCGACTAAGGCGGCAGACCCCATTTTGCAAATGACTTTGACATTACATGACGCACGGACATTTACGGTGATGTTTTTACAATCAAAAACACCGGTCGAAGCCCGTCTATTGATTGACTATAACGCGCCGGATGACACGGACGCATACACGCTAATACTTAGATTAATACAAGTTTAAAGGGCTTTTAATGATTTCAGAAACTGATTTACGCTTACTACAATCCGAGCGCCTAACTGATTTTAGCAACGGCGGTGGCCAAATCACCGGCAATCTAGTCGTTGACGGCGAAATGAATAATTTGTTTAACGACATCAGCCAGCTTGACCGGACTTACGGTCGGGTATCACTGCGCAAAGCCTTTGCAGCGGTTGAATCTGACAATACTGATACTTATCTGGGTTGTCATATTATTTTGACTGACCCGCCGGACGACCCTAATGTTGTCATCACATTATTTTCCACGGCTTCCTGGACGGATGAGCGCAGTGACGCGCGCAGCCGTATCGAATCGTACTCTGTGCTGGGCACGACGTTGCAGTGGATAGTTTATGGCCCCCATGTTGCCGGGCAGCGGATATTGTCAGCTTACAGCATGACCAAAGCGTTAAATCTGGCAACACCTTCTTTAGCAAAAACGCCTGAAATTGGTGACGTGATTGCTTTAAAGCAAGATACAGCGGGCTATGTTGTCGCAACGCAATTTTTCCGCGTCGAGAAGATCATTAGCCGTGAAACGGGCGGGTTTAATGACGGATCGGGGGATTATTTTAAAGATGTGCTGGTGCTTGAGCTGAGCAACGCCATGTCCACGGATTTTTATGGCGCGGAAATGAGCCGCTATTCAGAAGTTGCCAGCCCAACTAAGTTGTTAGGGTCATCGGTGGCGGATGCGGCGCGATATTACGGTGTTAAAAAGCTGGCGCAGGCGATGGCCATAGATGATGTGGTGGCGAATGTGGGCAGCCCGTATGCGGCATTGGTGCCGTCGGCAACGGCGGAAACACCTGTATTGGATGCCATTGCGGCAGCCACTAAAGGGGCATTTCGGCAATCAGGCGCAGCGGAGTCGTTGACTGTTAGCGGTAGCTTAAGCGGCACTGTCGCGCCTGATTATGCGGATGATATTTACACAGGCCGTGGCATTTTGCCTACCTCTTGTGCAATCACTATCGATGGTATTGGCTATAAAGACAATGGCAATGGCGCAATCGTGTTGGGTTCCGGCGCGGCGGGCAGTTATGGCGGTACGGTAAGCTATGCGGACGGGCATATACGCATCACTAAAAACGCGGCCTGGTCGGCAGCTGTCAGCGTTGTCGCCACCCCTGCCGCCGCGTTTTACAATAACGGCGGCAGCTTTGCTATTCCCATTTCAATTAACAATCGCGGCTACAATTACGTCCAGACGTTGATTCCCGCCCCCGGTGCGCTAAGCGTGTCGGTCAGTTATAAAGCGCTGGGAAAATGGTATTCGCTATCTGACAATGGTAATGGCGTACTTGTCGGTGTGGCCGGTACAGGATCCGGGACTGTCAATTATGCCACGGGCACGGTTTTAGTGACGCTGGGCGCTTTGCCCGATGTTGACAGCTCGATTCTGTTCAGTTGGGTGTCGCCATTTAATTATCATAGCAACCGTACACCAAACCCGTTGCGTTTGCCTGCCATCCGCACCGTTTTAGCCAATGTCCCCGTTTTGCCGGGCAGCTTGACGATCACCTGGGGTAGTGTGGTGCCATTGTCCGCAGCGGCGGACGGGGCTGGCATAATCTTAGGCAATGCGACCGGTAAATTAGTCCATGCAACGGGCGAATTGATTTTTTATCCGAATGAGATTCCTGTATCCGGCACGGCATTTACGATTGAATATCAGCAATCGACGGCCATTATTGATGTGTTGACCGCGACGGGCGATGCGGGGGGCGTAGTTGCGTTGACGCTCTCGCAAACACCGGTAAAAACGGGGTCATTAATCCTCGATTATCAAGTCCAAGTCCCGCAAGACGATGACTTCAGCATGGGCGTGACAATCACTAAGCCGCCAATATTCAAACAAAAACAAGTAAATGACGATGGTGGCGGCACTATTTCGAACGTAACCGGGAGTTCGGTTAATTATGCGACCGGCGCAGTCACTTTTGATACGACTGATAATATCGATATTAGTAAGTTGTATGGCGTTTATAGCGAGACTCCGCCAGGCTTCATCCGACCAATTTGGACGACGATTTATAGCACTACGACGGTACAGGAGCTACTGGCAGGCGGTACAGTAATCACTGCACATTATCAGCTAGATACAGCAAGCACCGCGCCGTTTATTGAAACTGTTTATGCAGCCCAATTGCAAATTGATATTACGACAAATCGCGATGAAGAAGTTGTATCAAATTCGGTGTGGTTTAATTTTGCCGGCACTGATTATATAGACCGGCAAGGAGTTGTTTATCGGGCTTATAGTCTGTATAGCGATGCGGGTACAGTCGCCGGAAACATTGATTATCAAACGGGCATAGTTACGTTGACGGATTGGATAAACGGCGACAACACGCTGGATTTAAAAGCCATCGCTACATTGCCAGGCGATGCGGGTGTGGGGTCGGTATTTTTCCGCACCCCTGGCGCACCGTTAGCTGTCGGGCAATTCCAAATTTCCGCCGTCACGCGCAATGGCGACAACATCACAGATAATGCGGACAACAACGGCAATATCACTTCGGAATTTATTGAAGGGCATGTGGACTGGCAATCGGGCGTGGCATCGGTATTTTTTGGCCACAAAGTTTTAGATGCCAGCTTGCCCGACAGCTTAAAAGCAGCGGGTTGGTACAACCCTGCCGACATTGATATTGATGGCAAGATTTGGGTACCGATGCTGGTTAAGGCCGAAAGCATCCGATATAACGCAATCCTGATCAGTTATTTGCAATTAGATGCCGACATCCTCGGTCTTGAGACTGTGCGCTTGCCGCAGGACGGGCGGGTGCCCGTTTTCCGGAAAGACAACATGGCCGTCATCCACAATACCCAGCGCACGACGTTAGCCAATCCTGCCGTGGCGGGGGCGACGTATGACATGGGACGTATCCGTTTGGCGTATGCCAAAGTTTTTGACGCCGCCAATGTGGCTGTCGATACGGCTTTATATAGTGCGGATTTGGATGCGGGCACTATCACCATGGCTAACCCGCTGGTCTTAAGCGCTTACACCCAGCCGCTAGTGTGCGAGCACCGGATTGAAGATATGAGCTTAGTCACTGATGTGCAAATCACCGGACAAGTCACGCTGATGAAGCCCGTTACCCATGCTTTCCCTGCTGACACCAGTTTTGTGAGTTCTGCCCTGGTCGTCGGTGATATGCAAGCGCGGGTGTCGTTGTTGTTCGACCAACAAACTTGGACGAATGTCTGGAGTGATGCGCTAATCGGCAGCGCGGCGGCGGCGACATTTAACGATGTGCTGTACCCGATCACTTTGACAAACAAAGGCGCTATCCAAGAGCGCTGGTACTTTTTGTTTAGCGGTGCGACGTCATACAACCTGTACGGCGAGTATTCCGGTCTTGTCGGTACTGGCAGTGTCACGGCGGAGTTTGCGCCAATCAATCCGGCAACGGGCACCCCTTATATGGTTGTCAATCCATTGGGCTGGGGTGGTGGCTGGGTGGCGGGCAATGTGCTGCGCATCAACACCGAGGGCGCTAATGTGCCGATTTGGCTGGCGCGGACTACGCTGCAATCCGAGCCGACTGTTTTTACCGATCAATTTAAACTGCAAATTAGAGGCGACGCAAACTGATGAATATTTTTCCTGTCAAAAACTTTTTATCTACCGACACGGGCGCACCGAGCTGGAACGGCACGATAGGCTCGACGATCAGCGTGCTGGACGCGCTATTGATTGACGGTTTTAACCTTAAGTCGCTAGTGTCACTGACGCAAACGGGCGGTGTGGCTACGGCGACGTGCGCCACGGCGCATGGTTACCGGCCTTTCCAAGTCATTGAGACGGGCGGAGCGAATGAGTCAGGCTGGAATTTGCAAGCGATGATCACCGCAACGACAACCACTACGTTTACGTTTGCAGTGGACGCGGGCTTGGCGGCATCGGCAACGGGCACATTGACGGCCAAGGTGGCGGCATGCGGGTGGGTAAAAGAGTTTAGCGGGACAAACAAAGCGGTATATAAATCGACTGATATTGATGCAACGGGGGGGCGACTGCGGGTTGATGATACTAATGCGCTATACACGCTCGTCCGTGCGTATGAGACGATGAGTGATGTGGATACAGGCGTTGGAATGACACCAACGCTTCTTCAAGAGACGAATTACGCGTGGAAAAAGTCGAGCACATCAGATTCGATTGCGCGTAAATATGCGTTTTTTGGTACAGGTAAGACATGTGTTTTTGCTAATGCGTGGAATACAGCGTCTGGATCAGTGCAACTTTCAGCCGGAGTGGCGGCAGGATTTATGTTTGGGGATTTTATTAGTTTTAAGCCGGGAGACGCTTATAACTTTTTAATTTATGCACACCGCTCAGTATCCCCTAGTTACCCATCCAGCGATGGCGGCATTGGAAATGGAACCGGTGCTATTCCGTACTGTTTGCGGGCATATGGGCAAAGCGGATCATCAATTCGGCTTACCAAGCAAGCATTGGCACCTAATGTTAATTCCGGTTATTCAACGGGGACAACTTCATACCCGAATTTAGAAGATAGTAGTCTTTTGATATTCGGAAGACATTTTTTACAAGATAATCTAAACATAGATTGGCGCGGTATCCAACCCGGTGCATATCATCTTCCTCAGCTTACGCCGCTTGCTGATTATGATGTAGTACAAAATGTCAGTAATTACCCCAATAAAATATTCATGATGTTAAGTTGTTGTAGTGCGTCCAGCGATGGCCGGATGGCAATTGATATTACGGGGCCATGGACATGACAGTCTCACATAGCTCTGACCCTATTGGGCGGTTAATTCCGCCTGGGCAACCTGCCGTATTTTCCGCCAGGGGCTGTTTTTCTGGCGCTCAACGTAATGCGGTCATTGAGATAGATGGTGACGGGACGATTGGCGATAATGTTTATGAGGGTTTGACTCCGGTTGTCCGTAAAGTGTGGTTGCTGGATAAGCGTAATTTGTCGGTTGTCAGAACGACAGTGTCCGCGCAGGATGGCAGCTACGCATTCACTGGCTTAAACAAATCATTAAAATTTTGCGCTATATCGTTTGACCCCAATTTGGTCTATAACGATGCGAGTGCCGACAATCTGACGCCGGAGTAACAATGGCTGCTTTAAGTTTTTCAACTGCTTTGCGTAATGCCCGCGCCCAAACTGTGATAGACAGCATTAATGCGGGTGTAGGGGCGGGTGCGTTGTTGTTTTATGATGCCCCCCGCCCCAGTGTTGGTGCGGCTATCACTACGCAAACCCTGCTGGGCACGCTGGGATTTGCCGAGCCTGCGGGTGCGGTCGCTGATGGGCTTCTGACGTTTGATCCGCTGACAGATGACAGCTCGGCAGACGCCACAGGCGATGCGGCATGGTGCCGCGTGTTGGATGGTGATGGCATTTTTGTAATGGACATGGACGTTACTGACAACGCCGGGGCTGGCCCTGTAAAGATGCCAAGTATCACAGTTTATGCTGGCGGAGTGATACATATCACGTCTGCTTCCATCGCCGAGGGTAATGCGTAAGCCGTTATGGCTAAGCTGACGTTTAAGGGCGTTTATACGCCCTCGCCGCTACTTAGGTTTAATTGGGCCCCTAATCCCAGACTGGTTTTTAAAGGCGATTATAAACCCAGCGGTACGTTAAACTTTTCACCCGTTCCCGCGCCACCGCCCGCCCCTGTCTTAAATTATACGCTATCAGCGGTCACTGATGACTGTACTGCTAACGTTGATGTTATCGGCAGTGCACCGGCCATTATTGACGCTACGGCTGATGATGCGGTCGGGTTAATATCAATCCCGTATATCACCAATGCCTCGCTAGTATATCAGTGTGATGATGTGGTGGCGGTGATGCAAGTCGCCGTCGTTTACACTGCGGCGATTGATGCGGTTTTGGATGCCGCCGTTGCGGTTGTGGGGGCGGGGTATGATTCGGCGGTGTGGCGGGGGGTTAGCCGGACTAGCCAAGCTGCACATCAAAATAGCTTGCGTAAGTTTGCGCAGATAGCTAGCAATCATGCGCAGGGCATAAAAATAAACCCGACATTAGCGGTTATTTTTAAGGCCGCTGTCGCTACGCCCAATGCCGTTTTTTTGCCGTGGCTTCAGGTGCATTTGTTGCCCGTAAAACGCGGTATCGTTTGGGCTGGTGCGGATGTGGCGGATGGGCGAGATGTTGGTGTGGCGTATTTTCAGCCCGCCAGTAAAACACTTGTTTTGCAGCCAGATTGGGCGGGCGGTGATGATAAGTCAGCAGGGCTGACGGGGAGCTGGTATTACCCGCCAGCCAAGCCCAAAGTTATCACTGTTATTGATGATACGTCGGTTAAGTTAATTAAGTATGTGCGCATCAACAATAAGCAATCAAGCCGTCATTTGCGTGACCAGCGGGCGATTGTTTGGGGCGAGGCGGAGCGTCATAACTGGATAGTCGGGCCAGTGGTTATACCGCCGATAATCAACCCGCCGACAGTGTGGCCACCAACGCTGATTTTCAGGTGCAAAAAGCCATACTATATAAACGGTAAAAATACGACGATTATTTTTACCGTTGGTTGTCCTTGGCAGTCTTTATTTATACCTAAAAAGAGGGTTTATATCGTGTTAAATGAGGTTTTAATACAGCGGTTGCCGGAGCTTACGGCGCTAGATTGTACGGACTTATCAATCAGTGGTGATGTTGACAATTGGACCTGGTCTTTTAATGCGACGCTGGCTTCAGCGCGGCAGCTGGATCTGATTAAGCCCGTGGATGCGTTAAATCCACGGGAAGTGCGCATCACGATTAACGGCCAGGCATGGGATTTTATTGTGGAAGGTTGGGGGCGGTCTAGGACGTTTCCAAAGTCTGGTGTGACAATTTCAGGGCGGTCAACCAGCGCTTATCTTGCCGACCCTTATGCGATCATTAGCAGCACTAATAATGCGGCTGATATTGGTGCCCAGCAATTGGCTGATTGGGCAGTGCAGTATACAGATTGGACGATTGATTGGCAGTTATCCCCCGACTGGCTGGTGCTGGCCACTGCGTTTAACTATCGCGGCACCCCCCTTGGGCAATTGCTTAAACTGGCAGAGGCGGCGGGGGGTGTTGTGCAGACTGCGCCCCATCTTAAACAAATTAGCTTGCTTAAACGTTACCCTGTGTTGCCGTGGGACTGGGCTACCGCCACGCCTTATGCGCAAATACCTGAGGACATAATGCTGGGGCTAGGGTCAACGTATTCGGTCAAACCATCTTACAATGCTGTTTATGTTTCCGGCGAGTCCGTTGGTGTGACGGCGCAAGTCACGAGAGACGGCACGGCAGGCGAGTTGGTTGCGCCGATGGTTGTTAACCCGTTGGTTACTGATGTTTATGCTGCGCGGTCGTTAGGCGAGCGGATATTGGCGGATACAGGGGCGCAAGAGCTTTTTAAGTTTGAGATGCCCGTCGAGCCGATTGTGGGCGTCGTGCCCTTAAATGTGTTGCTTGAGATTGATGAGGCGGCGGTCTTAAGACGTGGGCTATCGCGGTCGATCCAAATTAACGCGAGCTGGTCTAATGGTTTAGTAGTACGGCAACAAATTGAGGTTGAGTACAGTGGCTAATCCTTATGTTGCTTTAAAAAAACTATTGCCCGATCAGCCGCTATTGATCGGCACGGTCACGGCGTTTTTAAGTGACGGTAGGTCGAGTGTGGATGTGCCGGGTGGGGTGATTGTTGTGCGTGGGCAGTCGGTGGCGGTGGGGCAAAAAGCGTTTGTTCGCAATGGGATTGTTGAGGGGGGTGCGCCTGCTCTGAGCGAGCAAATAATTGTTGTTTAAAAGGGTGTTAAATTGCACAAAAACACCGCCAAATATCTCACAAAAACACCGCCAAATATCTCACGAATTTACACGAATTTACAAAAAACACCGCCAAATATCTCACGAATTTACAGTAGTTAGATTTATCGTCACAAAACCGGAAAAAAACCGGAAAACAAAAAACGACAGGCAAAAAAAACCAGCTAAGTAGCTGGTTCAATTAGTGTTTTATGGTGGGTCGCATGCGATTCGAACGCATGACCATCGCATTAAAAGTGCGGTGCTCTACCGGCTGAGCTAGCGACCCTAGAAAGACTTACAATTATAAAAAATAACTATAGCTTATGCAATTTTTTATAACATCCAAATATATAAACAAACTGGAAATTATTAATTTGACGCGAATATCCAACAGCCATAACAAAAACTTTGGATATGAAATACTGGCTATTAGCCGTACAGGTATTTTATCGTTTGGTAGGCGCGATTGGACTCGAACCAACGACCCCCACCATGTCAAGGTGGTGCTCTAACCAACTGAGCTACGCGCCTGAAGCATATCCAACTTCAGAGCCGGTAATTATATCTACAAGATTCCATTTGCGCAACCATTAAACTCACATTTTTCAGACTATTTTTATACAATTGACTCACCTTGCGCCAATTTTGGCAATTTACCTTCTAAGCCCATTGCACTGCGCATCACTTTATTTTTAGCGGGTGCGATCCGCTCGGCCAATCCCAAACCTAAGTTGCGTAAAAATTTTATCGGCAAAACTTCGTTGCTGAATACCTGATAAAACACATCCATAACGGTCATCATCTTTAAATTTTCACTGCGACGCATCCGTTCATAGCGCTTTAACACTGACAACTCAGCAATTTCAAGCCCTTTTCCTGCTGCCTCAACCAACACTTCCGCCAATGCCGCCGCATCCAACAGGCCAATATTAACCCCCTGCCCTGCTAGTGGGTTAATGGTATGCGCAGCATCACCTACTAACACCGCACCGGGTTTAACATAGTTTTGTGCATGTTGCCGTTTTAGCGGAAAGCTTGCCGTACCTAAAACCGCCGTGACCTCACCAAGACAATCGGGAAAAGCAGCCATTAGCTCATTTCTTAATGCGTCGGGCGATAACGCCTTTAACCGATTTACTTCGTCCGGCGAGTTATACCAGACAATAGAGCCATAATTTCCAGATAATGGCAAAAACGCCTGCGGCCCACTGGGCACAAAGCGTTGCCACGTTATATCTTGCTGCCCATAAGCTGTTTCAATATAAATCACTAGGGCATGCTGCTGGTAATCCCAACTGGTCACGCCTAATCCGACAGCTTGCCTGACTCTGGATTGCGCACCATCGGCAGCGACCAACACGTTTGCCGCCAACACCCGCCCATCACCGAGGTGCAACTCGCTAAACCTCCCTGGGCAATAATTAATTTTTTCAATAGCCATAGGGCATATCAGCTCGATGTTATCAAAAGCCTGCAAACGTTCCAGTAGCGCGATTTGGGTGACACGGTTTTCAACAATGTAGCCCAACTCAGGATAATCAATGTCATCACTACAAAATTCAGTGTCGCCCGCCGTTTCCCAAACCCTCATCCGCCGAAAGGGACAAAAACGACGGCTGACCACACCTTCCCAAGCGCCCACAGTCTCCAATATATTTTTTGACGCAATACTGAGTGCGGATACCCGAAGATCGTGTGGTTGGTCGGCCGCAAAAGGCAATGGCGGGGCATTTTCTATAACAGCGACTTTTAAGGAACTGGATCCTAAGCCACAGGCAACAGCAGCACCAACCATGCCACCGCCTACGATTACCACATCAAAAATTTCTTTCATATTAATTAACTATAAAGTAATCTAATTTTTTATAAAATACCGGCACATAATGACAGTTAACCCTGACTGTATTAGAATTAACAGGTTTCACTAAATGAAATTTATCTGAAAAGATTTGTAGCTAACAGCTACACGGCGTACTTAAGATTGAATTTAACACGCCTTGAACAAAAACGTAACTATTCAAACTAGAAGTTAAATTAAGTCCCTATACGCAGGACTACGGATACATTAATATCCCGAATGGCTACATAAATAAACCATAACAGCATCATAAGAACGGGCTGGATAAATGACAAAAAATTCCCGATTAGGTAAAGAAGCAATGCTTTATAACGCTGACCAGTCGCAGGACAGCTGCGGTGTAGGATTCATTACCCATAAACAGAGCAAACAAACGCATGATCTGTTGGTTAAATCGCATGAAGCGCTTTGTACTATTCCACATCGTGGCGGCATGAGCGCTGAGGGGATAGGTGACGGTGCTGGCGTTAACATCGACTTATCCCGCAAATTCTTTCGCAAAATCACCGGCATCAATACGCTTGAACTCGGCCAGTTTGGGGTTGCCAACTTTTTCTTCCCTGAAGATCACGACCATTATGATTCGACGGCCCAAGAATTAGTGGAACGCCACCTTAAAACGGCAGGCTTGCCTATTCTACTGTGGCGTACCGTACCGGTAGACAAAAGCGTTATTAACGATGCCGCAGTGAAAGCCCAGCTATCCATAAAACAATGCGTGTTTGGGCGTCCCGACAGCTTAACCTATGCCAGCCATGCGGATTTCGAGAAATATATCCAAGCCACCTTGCTAGGCATTGAGGGCGAAGGGTTTTCGCGACCTGAACTGAATGGTTTTTACCCGTTATCAATGAGTTCACGCACCCAAGTTTATAAAGGCCGGTTAAACTCATTCGAAGTTATCCCTTACTTCATAGATTTATACGACCAAGACCACGAAATCAACACGTTATTTTTCCATACCCGTTTTTCCACCAACACCGCGCCAGCGACGATGATGGCGCAGCCGTTCCGGTATATGGCACATAACGGCGAGCTGAACACCGACAAGAAAAATCGTCTAAGCGAAAATGCCATAGCCCGCCAGCATAACAAGCACATCGTGTTCCCTTGCGGGCAATCGGATTCCGGCCGTCTGGACCAAACCCTGACGCGCCGTATTAATGAAGACGGACTGGATATTGTCACTGCCGTCTTGGCAATGATGCCGCCCGCCTGGGAAAATGACACCACACTGTCGCCCGCCGTCCGCGCCATGCTGGAATATTTCAGCCTGTATGAAGAAAAAAATGATGGCCCTGCCGCCCTTATTTTTAATGATGGCATCCGGGTCGGCGCACGTTTGGACCGGTTGGGCTTACGTCCTTTGCGTTCAGTAGAAACCGGCGAATACCTTGCGGTTATGTCTGAAGCAGGACAAATAGACTTCCCACCCACAGACGTCATCAAACGCGGCCGTATTGAAGCGGGCGGCATGCTTTATTTTGACCATAACACCGGCCAAGCTTATAACAGCCATCAAGTCATGGAACGTTTGGCACAAGAACAAGATTATGCCGCCCTGCTCGTGCAGCGCTGCCTACATCTTGCCGAGCTGCCCAAGGTTGAATTGAACGAGATCAATAACAAGCATGCCTTCAACATCGACCAACAACACACCGCTTACTCGCTAAACCAGGAAAGCTTCAAATTCCTGCTGGATCCTATCCTTGCGACAGGTATGGAAAAAGTGTCGGCGATGGGCTACGGTATCGCACCCAACGCACTATCGGGCGCTGAAGGCGGTATGTCACGTTATTTCAGCCAGCGCTTTGCCCAGGTCACCAATCCTCCACTCGATTCAATTCGAGAGAGTGACGGCATGAGCTTACGCGTCGCACTTGGCGCCAAGCCAACGTTTTCCGATATAAGCAGCAAACAACTGGTGATTGACACGCCGATTTTGCAACGCACGCAACTGGAACAGATACGCAGGCAAACGATGGTCGCCACGACCACGCTGGACATGCTGTACACCCCTGACTTTACCGATGCGAAAACCAACGAAGACGCCTTGGAAACGGCGTTATTGGCGGTTTGCGATCAAGTGGAGGCCGCAGCCCAAAACAACACCGGCATTATTATCTTAAGTGACATTAACATCAGCACCGAACAAGCCGCTATCCCAGCACTGCTAATGATTGCCGCCGCCAACCAGCGCCTGGTCAAACAAGGCCTGCGCTTTAATTCTTCGCTAATCGCCGAAACCGGACAAGTCGCAAGTCCCCATGATATTGCCACCATTCTAGGTTTTGGCGCTTCAGCAATTTGTCCAATTAGCGTGCATAACCGTGTCATCAGCCACCATGCGCCTGCTGAGCAACAAAAAATTCTGGATAAGTTCCAAAAAGGCGCAGAAAAATCACTGATGAAAACCATGGGCAAATTCGGCTTGTGCACGGTTGAAAGTTACATCGGCGGCGAGTTTTTTGAATCAAACTATCTGGACACCGACGAGCCTCGGTTAAGCCCTTACTTCCCAAACATCCACGCGTCTGTGGGCGGTGTGCGCTACGCTGACATCGCTGCGAGCGCAACCGAGTGGCACCAAAAGGCATTAACTGTCAAAGAAGAAAAGGATATCCCGTTCTTAGGCCTGTTCAAAGAACGCCAAGACGGTGCTGGCCATTCTTACGGCAACACGGCGGTCAGGGAATACATCAACATGACCGACGAGCCGATTTTATATATCGACCAAAAATCACCGGTCGCCAGCGATACGGCCTATCTGGACACTGGCTATGAAAAACGCACACCGGAACAAATCGACCGCTTTGGCATTACCCCCGCGTACCGCAGTTTCACCAAAAACTTGTATCAGGAACGCGACACACGTCCTGCCGCATTACGGGACATTATGGATTTTCCCGCCGATGTCAGCACAGCAAAAACCTGTGCAGAATTTGACCGGATCTTGGGTAGGCACAATTTACGGGGCAACCGGAACTTTTTGGTGCGCGGCCTCAAAGCAAGCAAAACCAGCGACCAATCGTTTACACTAAGTTTCACCGAAAATGTCACAGCCGAGCGCTTACAGCAACTGGCCGACCATTTTAACAAGCGCTTTTCCGGCACTGAATTTAGACTTGTCGTTGAAAAAGACTGCCTAGAAGTGACCGTAGCCGACAGCAATAGCTTGTTTGGCAATTACTTGAACACGCTACAAACCGCCAAAGACCCGATTGCGCTTGACGGTGTGGAAGCCGCCCACAAAATCACCAAAACCTTGGCTTCCGGGGCAATGAGCCACGGCGCGTTACTGGCAGAAGCACACGAAGCGGTCGCACTGGGCACCAATATCGTCGGCGCATCCAGCAATTCTGGCGAAGGCGGCGAACATTCCAGCCGTTTCGGGACGTTGCGCTCCTGCAAAATCAAACAATTTGCCTCTGGCCGGTTTGGCGTTTGGGCTGGTTATTTAGCCGACCCGACCATTGAAGAAATTGAAATAAAAATCGCCCAAGGCGCAAAACCTGGCGAAGGTGGCCAACTGCCTGCCGCCAAAGTATCAGTGGAAATCGCTGCTCTGCGTGGCGGCACACCTAGGGTTGAGCTGGTCAGTCCGCCGCCGCACCACGACACTTATTCAATCGAAGATTTAGGCCAGTTGATCCATGATGCCAAAGCCGCACGTGTGAAAGTCGGCGTTAAATTGGTATCATCGGAAGGTATCGGCACAATAGCGGTAGGGGTCGCCAAAGCGGGCGCCGATATTATCAATGTTGCGGGCAATACTGGCGGCACAGGCGCTGCGGCAGTCACCAGCCTGAAAAACAGCGGCCGATCGCCAGAAATTGGTGTTGCCGAAGTGCATCAGGCGCTCGCCGCCAACGGCTTGCGGGATAAAGTCATCCTGCGTTGCAGCGGGGCGCACCAAAGTGGCTTGGATGTCGTTAAGTCAGCTATTTTAGGTGCGGACTCATTTGAATTTGGCACCACGGCACTAATGATGCTGCGTTGTGTCATGGCGAAGAACTGCAACATCAAATGCCCAGCGGGTTTGACCACTTCACATGAAGAATTTAAAGGTGACCCGCGTGTTTTGGCGCAATATTTCATGAACTTGGCACATGAAGTCAGAGAGATTCTGGCAGGCTTAGGTTACCAAAGCTTGGCGGAAATACGCGGCCAAACCGACCTGCTGCACTTAATCGACCATCCTTGCATGATAGGCCAGATTGATTTGAGAAAAATGCTGGTGCAAGTCAATGAAGTCAAAATTGCCGAACCCATTTATTTGGAAGCCAATTTTAGCATCGACGACCTTATCATCGAACAGGTCAAATCAGGTTTGCTCAGCGGCAAAGACCAAACAGTGGTCATCGAAGGCGACCGGTTTAAGCTAAACAACTGCAACAAAACCGTCGGCGGCCAAACGGCGCTTGATATTGAGCGGATGCTTTCCTACGGGCTTGACGGACAACACATCACCGGCTCACCACTTATTTATGGCACTACAGAAGGCCGCCGTTATCTGGCGCCCGATAGCGTGATTATCCGTACCCGTGGCTCCGCCGGACAAAGCTATGCCGCCTTTATGAATGACGGCATGCGTCTGGAGCATTTGGGCACCTGTAATGATGGCGTGGGGAAATCCGCTTGCGGTGGTACGTTAGTGGTCGAATCGCCTGGTGGAGGCATTAAAACGCCGGGCAACAACGTGATTATCGGCAACTTCGCGCTGTTCGGCGCAACCGGCGGCAAAGCCTTTATCAATGGTGAGGCCGGGGATCGTTTTGCCGTGCGTAATTCAGGTGCGATGGCGGTGGTTGAAGGCGTCGGCGATTTTGCCTGCGAATACATGACCAATGGCGCGGTGTTAAACATCGCCGGTTTCGGTAAAGGCTTTTGCAATGGCATGTCCGGCGGCAATGCCTATCAGTATGACCCGGAAAATCGCCTGGAAACGCTATGCGACAAATCCTCAGTTGAATTACACAACCTGACCGAAGACACTGACATGGCACGTGGCCATGAGCAATTTATCCTTGCCATGCTGGAGCAACATGCCGAATACGCAAACTCGAGTAAAGCCAAAAATCTGCTCGCCAACTGGCAAACCGAACGCGTACATTTCAAATTCGCCCTGCCCTTGTGGTTATATAAAACCCAAACGGCACATTACTTGCGGCAATCAATAGAGCGCAAGGAAATGATTGAGGAACTGGCTTTGGAATTGGCACACCAGCAAATAGAACAAGTGAAGCAAGCTTACCGTATCAGCGAACCACTGTTTGGCGGCGTTATCCCCGAACACGGAGCGACTGACAAGCAGTTGACCTTTAAACTAATTAATAGCTTTGCTGTTCTTGATAAAGCGCAACAGGTTGCCAGCGAAATGCTTAAACATCTGCCGGAAAGCCAACAAAACCAAGCGGCAATAGAGCAAGCGGCACGCAAAGTGATCACTGAACGGCCACGTAAATTGCAAGAAGCACTGGTTAAAGTCACCCGCGAAGCTTATAGCAACTACAGCGATGACCAATTAGTGGCGCTGTTGGCCAGTAAACGTCTTAATGACTATAAAACGGCATTAATTAACCGTGCGGTACAGAGCATTTATTCCATAGGGTCAACCGCCTGGATTATTGAACAGGATAACCTCAACAAACAGGCCGTGGCAGGCATCCCCTGCATCGAAGAATACCTGTCCGGGCTGGTTGGCTTGGGTATTGTTCAAAGCATGTTGAGCGGGCAAGCAGCCTGACCCCTAGCGCTTTTCATCGTTTCCACACACCGTTGTGCACTAACCGGCTTTGGCAGACATATATTGCCAAAGCCGTAGGAACGATATAATTTCCCTATTGATTGTTAGTAACTCAAATGAAAATACCTCATATCCCATTGGACGCCCCTTACAGCGAAAACCAACGTGCGTGGTTAAGCGGCTTTTTTTCTGGCATGCACACCCAGATGTTGCAAAATACCTGCACTATCAACCCAACGGATGTGCGCACCATTACGATACTTTACGGTAGCCAAACGGGCAGTGCCGAATCGGTCGCCCATGATGCGGCAGCTGCCGCCAAAGCGCATGGCTTAAAACCCGTTGTAAAAAGCATGGATGAAATTGACAGCGCCGCACTGGCTAGCTTGGACACCTTGTTGGTAATCACCAGCACATACGGGGAAGGCGAAATGCCCGATAATGCCCAATTGTTGTGGGATGCCATGTCCGCCGACAGCGCGCCTAGACTCGAAAACCTGAAGTTTTCGGTATTGGCGCTGGGCGACACCAGCTACGATATGTTCTGTAAAGCGGGAATAGACTGGGATAACCGGTTGGCTGAACTGGGCGCAACCCGCATCTACGAGCGGACGGATTGTGATGTTGATTTTGAAGCACCTGCCCAAAACTGGATGTCAGCCGTCATCCCACACGTGGCAGGCAGCGGCGCAACTACCGCATTTATTGACACGGATGCCAGTGCCATCGAAAAACCCCAGTACAACCGTAAAAATCCGTTTCCGGCAAAAATGCAGGTTAACCGCATTATTACCGCCACGTCCTCATCGAAAGAAACACGCCATTATGAAATCTCAATTGCAGAGTCGGGCTTAAGCTACGAAGCCGGTGATGCCTTGTGTATCATACCGACGAACGACCCTGGCCTGGTCGCTGACATACTTAAAGCCATAGGGTGTAAAGGCGATGAAGTTGAACCCGTCAACGATGAGTGGATACCTTTAAATGAAGCCTTACGCACCCATTTTGAAGTTAAATTGCCTAGCAAGGAATTAGTCCAAGAAATAGCTAACCGTTCCGGCGACCAAGAACTTAACGGCATTCTCGCAAGCGGCGATAAAGAGCAACTGGCGAACTATTTATGGGGTCGGGATACACTGGATTTATTGCTACAATTTCCGCAAGCCGAATTTGCGGCGGCCGAATTCATTGCCTTATTAAAACCCTTGCAACATCGCGCTTATTCTATTTCCTCAAGCGGAAAAATGTATCCTGAAAGCGTCCATTTAACGGTAGCCAGTGTGCGTTATGACAGCTTTAACCGTCAGCATAAAGGTGTTTGCTCAACCTTTCTCGCTGATTTGGTAAATGACAACACCGAAGTCCGTTGCTTTTTTACCCCCAACAAAGTCTTTAGAGTGCCTGAAGACAATAGCCTGCCAATGATTATGGTAGGCCCTGGCACGGGTATCGCACCGTTCCGGGCCTTTTTACAAGAACGTCAATACCGGAAGGCTAGCGGAAAAAACTGGTTGTTTTTTGGCGACCGTAACGCGGCGACTGATTTTATTTATCGTGAAGAGCTAGAAGACATGCAGGCAAGTGGTTTGTTAACCCATTTAGACTTGGCTTTTTCCAGGGATCAGGAAGCCAAAATTTATGTCCAGGACAGGATGATTGAAAAGGGCGCGGAACTGTTCGCATGGCTGGAACAAGGTGGTTATTTCTTCGTCTGTGGTGACGCTTACCGGATGGCGAAAGATGTTGATAAAGCCCTACACGAGGTAATTGCTGCGCACGGCAAACTGACGTCGGAACAAGCTGTTGATTATGTCAATCAGCTGAAAAAAGATAAGCGTTATGTCAGGGACGTTTATTAATCATTAAACAACGGGTGGCTGGCAACTATCAGCCACTCAAGACCTCTGTTTTCAATAAATGCCTTCAGGCTTTAGTTCCCGCATCAACAAGTTTTCTACTGCTGCTAGTGGTGCTAGACCTTCATACAACACCTTGTAGGTCTGCTCTGTAATCGGCATGTCAATAGCATATTTTTTAGCGAGTAAAAAAGTTTCTTTAGCTGCCGAAATGCCTTCAATTTCTTGGCCTATTTCCTGTATTGCGGTTGCTTTATCTTTGCCTTCACCCAGCGCAAGCCCAAAGCGGCGGTTTCTGGATTGATTGTCGGTGCAGGTTAAAATAAGATCCCCTAACCCCGCTAATCCCATAAAAGTCTCTTGTTTACCGCCAAGTTGAATGCCTAACCGCATAACTTCAGTGAGCCCACGAGTAATCAATGCCGCCCGCGTATTAGCACCAAAGCCCAGCCCATCGGCTATGCCTGCGGCAATGGCCAACACATTTTTTACCGCACCGCCCACTTCTACACCAACAACATCACTGCTGGTATAAGTACGGAACCGTGAGTTATGAAAGATATTGGCCAATTGCCCCGAAAAATCAGCCTGCGTCGAAGCGATAGTAATGGCTGTCGGCAAATCGGCAGCAACCTCCCTGGCAAAAGAAGGCCCTGAAATAATCGCCGCTGGCGTCTGTACAGAGAAAACCTCAGCGACTATTTCATGTAGCAATAAACCGCTACTCGCATTAAAGCCTTTAGTTGCCCAAGCGATTTTCACATCATCGGCCACCAAAGGCTTAAGCTTACGTAGGGTTGTTTCAAATGCGTGGCTAGGCACAACAAGCAATAGAGGGCTGTTGAAAGCCACACAATCACGCAGATCCGAGGTTAAATTTAGCGTGCCGGGAAAAGGCACGCCGGGCAAATAACGGCGATTCTGGCGCTCTTCCACCAAAGCGGCAATATGTGCCGGATTATGTCCCCATAATAGCGTCTGGCAACCATTTTTGGCTGCCAGAATTGCCAACGCGGTGCCCCAAGAACCAGAACCCAGAATAGCTATTTTCTTATTCATCAAGGACTAATTGATGGTACCGGGCACCTGTTGTTGTAATTGTTGCAAATGCTGTGCGTACAACGCGTCAAAATTAACTGGCGCTAAAAGCAACTGTGGGAAACCGCCTTTGGTGACCAGGTCAGAAACGGTTTCCCGTGCATAGGGGAACAGAATATTGGGGCAAAAACTACCGACCATAGGCCCCATCTCCTGCTCAGGAAATCCGACCAACATAAAAATGCCCGCTTGATTGACTTCAACAAGATAAGCCGTTGCTTCGCCACATTTAACAGTAATAGTCACCGTTAAAGAAATTTCATACATGCTGTTTTCTAACGGTGCCGCATTGGTTGCCAAATTAAAATCGACCGCTGGCTCCCACTTCTCAGTAAAAATAGCTGGCGTATTGGGTGTCTCAAACGACATGTCTTTAGTGTAAATTTTTTGGATAGAAAATTGTCTTTCTAAATTGTTTTCTTCAGCCATGATTCAATGTGTTGTAAGTTGATGTTAAAGGGTGTTTTATAGCGCAAATTTTAAACTTTTGCTTTATTTTTGCTGGTTACTTTTATAGGTAATTTATACTGCTCTTCCCATACATTCATGCCGCCAGTCATGGCAAAGATCTGTTCAAACCCTGCTTTAGTCAGAATTTTCCCGGCAGAAGCCGAACGTGTACCGCTTTGGCAAACAATGACAACTGGCGTTTTTTTATGCGCTTCCAATTTAGCAAGCTGCTCTTTCAGTGAGCTTAGGGGGGTATTGACAGACTTGTCGATATGGCTTTGTGTGAACTCAGTAGGCTCACGGACATCAATAATCACAACATCCTCCTGATTAAGCTTGGCAACAACCTGTAAAGGCGATATCCAGGAAAACTTTATAAAAACAGAGTCCAGTAGATCCTGTATCAGCAAATAAGTGACAATAACCAGCCCTAGTGACAGGATATAATGATTTAAAATGAATTCTATATAACGATCCATAACGTTTTGATAGGTGGGTTAAGTAGCAAAAATAAATCAGTGTTCATGGCAAAAAACATCGCGCATCATTTTAATCAACTGCAACATACGCTCGTCATCAATAAAGTAATACACCTTATTCGCCTCTTTTTTACAGCCAAGAATGTTTTTTTCTCTAAGAATCGATAAGTGCTGGGAAACGTTACTTTGACTTGTGCCAACCTGTTCGACTATATCTTGCACGCTAATCGAATGATTTCCAAGAACGCATAATATTTTTAACCGTAATGGATGAGACATGGCTTTAAGACAGCGGGCTGCTTTGGTTATGTCGGAATCATCATATAAAATGTGCTCGTTTTTTATGTCCATAGAACTGCTTGATCCTGATTAATGTATGGAGTCTCCTTATTAAATTCAAAGATTCCACAAAGAATTATTTATACACAACTTAGCAACGTGTATTAATATAATCATACTTGATAAGTGAAGCCTGTCAGCCTGACAGGCTGTAGAGATCTGTAAATCCTGCAAAATGATACCTTATTTTTAATCGCTTTGGGTAATGGATAATACGGGGGGCTCCATTTGTTTTATATTCACACGCGGCCCACTACCCCTGTTGCTGATTTTATTTTTAGTGCCAAGAGATAAAGAAACCATGTCGCATCGCCCCAAGCCTTTAGTGTCACTGCCCCTTAATGGGTTCGGTTGCTCACCGGCGCAAGAAAATAACGCGATTGCAATGGCGAACACCGCATGTTGGGATCGTTTGCAACAATACTATCCTATGACCCTATCAAACGGTTCGGGAAATTCTGTAGGTTTACCTAATGAGCAAATGGGCAATTCGGAAGAAGGCAGAATATTGGTGCCATCACCGCAAAAAGTTGGCGGCCAACTATTATTAACTGCAGATCACGGTAATATCGAATAAATGGCCGATAAAGAAACAGGGCAACCCCACACCGCACATACCACCAATCTGGTGCCATTAATCTATGTCTGTGGTGACCAACCACTGGCAGAAATTGGTAGTTTGCCAGACTTAGCACCTACCATTTTAGACATAGAAAAACCCGCCGAAATGTCAGGAAGGTCTCTTACCAAAGCGGCGTGACAGTTGATAAAAACCACTCTTTCATGTATTTTTCTGGCATCATGGCAACCGCTAGCGGCTGCTAATGATGCCAGTACTGATGGGCAATTTAACGTAACCGCCCTAGATAACCTCACTACCGAATGGAGTAGGCAGCAAGTCCGCGAGCAAAAAAACACCGTAGACCAGTTGCTTTCAGCGGTTGAAACAAGGTATGGCGAAACAGCGGCTTTATTAAGGGCTTTGCATATCAAAATTGACCAAGAACACCGCCATTTAGACAAGATTCGCCAAGACATACAAGCTTACCAACGCCAAGCAGACCAAGAAAGCAAAGAACTCGCTGAGCAAGTAAAAGCCGCCTACAAAATGGGGCGACAAGAAACGCTTAAATTAATGCTCAATCAGCAAGACCCTAGCCTGTCCAGTCGGATGATGGTCTATTACCAACGCCTTAACAGTGCCCGACTGGCAAAAATTGCACAACTTGAAGCCACTATGGCACAACTGGAGCAACTGGATAAACAAAAGCAAGCTGAAACGGAACTATTGGAGCAAAATCTGCAAGACAAGAAAACCGAACAGGCTACGCTTAAGAGTATTAGAAAACAACGCGATGAATTACTGGCGCATATAGCAAACACCTCTTCCTTAAAAGAGCAATTAGGTTATCTACAAGACAGCGAGAACACCCTAAAACAATTAATTGATTTGTTGCCCCATGCCCATCCTAAAATTGAGGCTAAAAACAAAGGCACTACGGATACAATTAACGAAGGCACCCCCAAAAGTGCTTTGCCCAGTAACTTTATTTCGCTTAAAGGAAAGCTTCCTTGGCCAGTAAAAGGTCTATTAACACAAAAATTTGGCAGTGCTAGAGGTGGGGGGATCTGGGATGGTGTATTAATTAACGCCAAAGAAGGCATGGAAATACAGGCAGTCGCCAGTGGCACAGTTTCTTTTGCGCAATGGCTTAGAGGTTATGGTTACTTAATGATTATCGATCATGGCAATGACTACATGACGCTTTATGCCTTTAACCAAAGCCTTTACAAGCATAAAAATGATACAGTGGTGGCTGGCGAAATTATTGCTGCCGTTGGGCAAAGTGGGGGACGCAGCGAATCGGGGCTATATTTTGGCATACGTAAAAAAGGCATACCAATAAACCCCCAGGATTGGTGGCAAAACTAAAACTCTTTTTCAAAAATACTTAGAGGTCTTTATTTCATTACACGCGCCAGTGTGGGAACTATATTTTGACCTGTCCTATTTTTCGGTATTTTAGTTCTAGTAAAGTGGCGTCCAAGGAGCCGCATGCGTAAGGTTTACGTCGTTTGGACTATCCAATAAAGATTTTATTACTGGCGTTTATCGAAGAATAAGCTGCTAAGCGGTATAGGGCTCAACAAACTCGCCACAAACAGCTTAACAAAAACAAAAAATTGACCGGCTATAAAGTATATTAAACTATTAGCCATTCACTTTTAATGCTGACTAACCACTAAAAATTAATCGTTAGACAATTTAATTGTAAGACACTAGAGGATTTGGAGTTTAAAGACACATGCTAAACAAAAAAAGTATTTTTATTTTGTCCTTAGGAATTATGTTGGGCGTTTTTATGGGCACCTGTGGCAGTGTCTTTGCTGATCGGGATAATAGCGAGGCGGTTACTGATTCCGAAACACTACCCTTTGAAGACTTGCGGACATTTACCGAAATTTTTGGGCGTATTAAGCGCGACTATGTCGAACCCGTCTCCGACAAAAAATTATTGGAAGATGCCATTCGAGGTATGCTGAGCGGACTTGATCCACACTCGGCTTATCTAGTGGCCGATGAATACCAAGAATTAAAAGAAGGCACAACGGGGCAATTTGGCGGCTTAGGTATAGAAGTCACGATGGAAAACGGCTTTATTAAAGTCGTCTCGCCGATTGACGACACGCCTGCGCAACGGGCGGGTATAAAAGCTGGCGACCTGATCGTCAAACTTGATGAAAAACCTGTAAAGGGCATGAGTTTAAACGATGCGGTCAAAACCATGCGCGGCGAACCTGGCAGTAAAATAGTCCTTACCATCGTGCGCGAAGGCGAAGAAGCCCCGTTAAAACTTACCATCGCCCGTGACATCATCAAAGTTAAAAGCGTAAAAAGCCGGTTATTGGAAAAAGGTTATGGTTATGTCCGCATCAGCAGTTTCCAATCAGGGACTGGCGATAATCTTGAAGAAGCATTGGCTGCACTGAAAAAAGAAAATGGCGGCAACTTAAAAGGTTTGGTGCTGGATTTAAGGAACAATCCTGGCGGGGTTTTAGAAGCAGCCGTTAAAGTCAGTGATGCGTTTTTAAGAAGCGGGCTGATTGTTTATACCGAAGGGCGTATTGAAAACTCAGAAATGCGTTTTAATGCGGCACCCGATGACTTGATAGACGATGCACCTATGGTAGTGTTGATAAATGCCGGTTCTGCATCCGCTTCGGAAATTGTTGCCGGTGCTTTGCAAGATCAAAAACGCGCTATTATCATGGGGGAAAAATCGTTTGGCAAAGGCTCTGTACAAACCATCCTACCGACCAGCAACGGTGCGGCCGTCAAATTAACGACAGCCCGTTATTACACCCCGTCTGGCCGCTCCATACAGGCAGAAGGCATAGAGCCAGATATTGCGCTAGCCCATGTTAAGTTGGAATCAGTGGATAAAATCGACTTTACACCAGTAAAAGAAGCTGATTTGTCAGGCCACTTGAAAAACGGCAAAGCCACAAATAGCAATGCCGTCGTTTCTGATAAAGAAAAAGAAGCGCTGGAAATGAAGGATTATTCCCTGTATGAGGCTCTAAATCTATTAAAAGGTATTAGCATCATAAAAAAATAACCATCTAAACGAATAAAAAACCGAACTCCGCGATGATGGGTGTTCGGTTTTTTTACTCACGAGTTAATACTTTAACTGAATTAACTGATAAATTCCGATGCAACCACTATCCGAAAAAAAAACTGATGAAGTTTATGGTCAAAGTCTTTTAGAGACTCTGAAATTTTGGGCGCAACAATACCCCGATAATAATGCGCTGGTACATCTTGCCGATGGTGAAAACATCAGTACTGAAGTGACTTACTCACAGCTTATTCTAAGTATCGAAACTTTAGCTATCCAGTTATCATAGGAGAAATAAATTTGTTAGTCTCAGTACATATGCCTAAAACCGCAGGGGTAAGTTTCGCAGCGACGCTGGAAGACAATTATGGCTCTAATCTATTAAAGGACTATGCTGACTTACCTATAAATACTCCAGTATATGAACGGAACAAAGCGGCTTTACAGGCAAGTCTTTGCAATGCAGAAAAAGATTTCTTGAATATAGAATGCATTCACGGACACTTTCTTCCACTCAAGTACCTGCTCTTGTCAGACAAACAGAAAACAACATTTATTACATGGATGAGAAACCCTGTTGAAAGACTATTGTCGCATTACTATTACTGGAAAAGGAATTTCAATCCAGAAACAGCACCATATTTACATAAGAAGGTAATTGAAGAGAACTGGTCAGTAGAACAATTTTCTCTAGCTCCAGAACTAAAAGATTTGTACTCACAGTTCTTGTACGGTTTTCCACTCGAAAAGTTCTCATTTATTGGTATTTCCGAGTTTTATAACGATGATTTTGACTTCTTTGTAAGAAGTTATTTGAACTCTAGTGTGAAACCAAAAAGGTTAAACATTAATAGTGAAGGAGGGCTTTACCCTATTGAAGCGTCTTTAAGAAATGAGATTGAAAGGTTTCACTTCAACGATATGAACTTATATCAAAGAGCGCTAGAAAAGAGGCTCTCAAGAAGCTCATTTCAACTAACTGATATATAACCCTATTAAACACCTTCTGTGACAGGGATTAGTTGAAAACCTAACTGCCCAGCACGTTTGGTTAAGTTTTTAATCACCCGCTGGCGATATTTTTCTTCATACTGCGCTTGTCCCTGATCCACATAGGCTTCACCTTGGGTAAGCATCGCATAAATCAACCGGGCCAGTTTGTGGGCGCAGGCCGTGACGGCTTTGCCCTTGTCCATGCGCGCGCAAAGCCTTCGGTAATAAGCGCCTAAAGCCGATTGACTGGACCGTAAACTGATGGCCGCCATTTTCAGTGCTTGCGCGGCGCGGTTGCTGTTGCTGTGGGTCGCTGCCGAAATGATCTTGCCGCCTGAGATTTTCGTGCCGGGACACAAACCCAGCCACGACGCAAAATGCTTGGCACTCTTAAATCGTGACAAATCAGCGCCGATTTCCGCCAGCACTTTAAATGCCGTGGTCACATCAATGCCATCAATACGCGTCAAATCCACACCACACATCTGTAGCAACAGCGTGCGGGCATCAAACTTGGGTGCGTTTTTGGGTTTGCCATGGTTGCGCTTGGGTTTATCGGGTTTTAAGCCGTTACGGGCAAGGCCTTTCAGCATTTTTTCTAGCTGCTGGTCGCATTCTGTCAATTGCACCGTATAGGCATCGTATAAGGCGACCGCCTGTTTCAGCGCGAACAGATGCTCTTCCCGCCAGTTGCCTTGTAAGGCTTTCGCAATGTCCGCTTCGCTGGCCTTGATATGATTATTGCGTAACTGTGCCAAGACTTGTCCATCATGTTCGCCTGCCAAAATCGCACGGATAATCTTCTGCCCGGTTTCGCCCACTTGTGCCCCAGAGGGTATGACGTCGGAAATCACTTCCGTCAGCAACAGGTTCATCAGCAACAGAGCTTTTTGTATGTGCTGGATGTGTCTGGCTTGTTCGCGTATCAGCCGTTCCCGGAGCCGGGCTACCGTCCGCAACGCACAAAAATCACCCTGAGGGCGAAACGCACCCGACAGCAAGCCAAAGCTCATCAATTGTTGTAACCATTGGCAATCCAGCACATCCGATTTGCACCCGGAGACATTTTTCACATGCCGCGCGTTGACCAGATAAACGCTAAAGCCTCTGGATTCCAGCAATTCAAACAAGGGAATCCTGTACACGCCGGTAGACTCCATGGCCACCGTGTCTACGCCACACGCCGTTAACCAATCCGCCAGCGCATAAAGGTCTTCTGTAAAACTGGGGAATTCCCGAACCGGCTTTTCGTCCCGGTCAGACGGAACCGCCACAAAATGGGACGAAGCGCCGATGTCAATGCCGGCGGCATTGGGATGGGTGAGTTCAAGAGTGTTCTTGTTCATAACGATGCCTCCGTTGAGAAAAATGAAAAGCCTACACCGCTACGGAAACGTCTTATTAGCCACTCTCTCAAACGGGATAGTCAGGAAGCCTGACTTCACCAATAACACCGACGTTATCCAAAACCACGCTAACAAACGGGTGCGAACACACCATTGACCAATCGGTCTTGGCGGCGTAGTCTACATGCCCAATTGTACTCCTCACGTTGAGCTTCTTTAATTCACCTTTCGGTTTTTGGGGGATTACTGCGCTAACAAGAAGTTCCTGACTTTTTTGCCCTTTAAATCACGTAATGCTACAGCCAAGGCTACGGACAAAAAAGGCTATGTCACCGTTAATTGTGGAAGCCATAAATGACGCGGCTTTGAGCGAAAGCTAGAATCCGCATTAAATAAGGCTTTGCGCCGAAAATGAAAATTTTTCAAAAATTAACGGTGACATAACAAAAAAAACCGTTCTGAGCTTTATAAGCCAAGAACGGTTTTTAACATATCATTCAATAATCAGAAATAATTGGGATACAAACTGACCGCACCCCAACTACACTCTCCTAGTGGCCTTGGAGAAAAGTGCCGTTAGCGAGTGATTGGATATAAATACCATCTTGCAAGCGGCCTGCTGACGCTTTTCCAACAATGTTGCCAGGATTGCGGACACCGTCGATTTGATCATCACCGAAGGCACCACGAACGAGGATACGCAGTTTCTTACTTGGACCTACCACATTGAAAGTAGCGTCTTTAGCTTGAGCCGCTACGAAAAAGTCATTGATATCGATCAATCGAGTGCTGGCATGATGATTCAAAATACCAGGAAGTGGTACGCCGGCTACGGTAACCAATGACAATGGGAAGTCAACCTGTTGACCGTCATCATTCCACATAGTGACAGTCACTGCACCTGATGTTGCTGTTGGGTTGGTGATACGCAGAAACTGTTTATTACCTGTAGGCGCATTCGGTGTCAAACTGTAATCAACACGGTCGCTTGAGCCACTAAATGCTAACGTGCCACAAACACCCAAATCAATCGGAGCGGCATTAAGCGCGCCTGCACCTGGTTGTACGACAACACCGTAGTTGCCGGCAAGCATATTAAGCAGGCCATCTGTAGTCAGTACAACAGGGAGATCAAGATAATCCAACGCTGGTGTCGGGGTAGTCCATGTTCCAGTGGTAGGCAAAATTACGGCTGGCGTACCACCTAATGTCAAACTTCCACCACCTATAATATCGCCGACATGCCCTGTCGTTGTAAAGGTGCTGCCATTAGGCAAATAGTTTGTGATAGCAACAGGATTACCCAAGTTTGTGAACACACCCGCTCCCGCTATCTTTGCTGTCAACCCAAAAAGCGGTGTAACAACAGTACCATCAGTGAACAGTTTAGGTGATGTCACATCAATTTTCTTAGATGCTGCTGGTGTACATGACAACTCTAAAGCCTTGCCGAAGGTATACCAATTGCCAGTACTCGTGGCCAAAGCGGAAGCTGTGACATTGTTAGCCGCTTCAGATGCCGTTTCGTATAAGCGATAGGTAATGGTATGTGCTGTTTTTGCATCAGGCGTGAGTGCTGGCACAGGATCCAATCTGAAATTGAACAAATTAGCGTTGCTCAAATTAGCTCCTGAAAGCTCTACAACCACAAAACTGCTACCAACTGTGCCGCCAGCCGAGACAGTAAAAAGACCTGATGGAGGTGTTGTAGAAAAATTAGCCGCAGTTAGAGCGGTAGCCAATTTTGTGCCAGGAAAATCAAAACGGATGTATTTAGAACTGCCTACGATAGAAAAACCCAAGTCTGTAGTCACATCAAGAATGTTGTTGCTAACAGGAGCTAAATTCTGCAGATTTGAACCTGGAACAGGGGTTTCTTCGGCAAATATAGGAGGAGTAGAACTCGCAGACCCATCGGTATGCAAATTAACCCCTGCATACGATGCGGCAGGCAATAGACCGGCAATTGCCAGTACCAAAATTTTTTTATTTAAAGACATGATTATTTCCTTTAGCTAAATTGAAAATAGCCCTTTTCAAGGCAAGTCAAACTGTGAGCGGTCACTTTAACGGATAATTTAAAATTTGCAAGTTTTTGTGGCGTTACCTGCCCATCTGGATTCTAGTTATCTGCCAAAATGACTGACGTGTTTTAAAGAGCGACCCATTCCGTTTAAAGTACAGGAACTTTGCGGAACAAGTAGGCAGATTATAGCAGCTAGCCGTAATAACACAAAAAACAAGGCGAAAACTGCGATGAAACTCAGGTTTTATTGTTGTTGATTTCGCTCATGGTTCGACCAGCAGATATGTAGGGTGGATTCGCGCTAGCTAGCAATCCACCCTACGGTCTTGCGATGCGTTCCCTACAGTAATTTGCAAAAGCTGAAAACATAACCGTTCAGAATATATCATCCCACGCTTTATCCAACCGCTTAGCGGACACCGGATAGGCTGTTTTTAAGTGCTGGGCAAACAATGATACTCTTAATTCTTCCAACATCCATCGAAAAGGATCTAGTTCTGGTGCTACGCTGTCTTTTTGCGCCTTTTTTTCCACTTCTTTCCAGTAACGCATGGCGTAGCGGTTTATTTCTTGAACCTTCTGCGGGTTGTTATCGAATTTATCCAGCCGGTAGTGGATGGCCTTGAGATAACGGGGGATGGCTTGTAATTGTGGATAAGGAGTGTTATGAATGAAGCCAGCATAAATTAGCACATTCAGCTGCCCGTTAACGTCTATGGCTAACGGATCGGCACTATTTAAACGCTGTAATTGGGTTTGGATGGCGCTGTACAGCATCATAATCTCCAGTGCCGTTTTAGCTGCGGCACTGGCGGCCGTTATCAGACCGGATTTATTTTCTTGTACACTTTGTTCAAACGCCGATTGTGTGCGGATCATCCGACTATCAATAAAAACGCCCTGCAAAATCAGCATCAACATATCGTCTTTATAAGTGCCACCCGGACGGTTACCTAAAATTGGATGCTTGGGCAAGCGGCTATAACTTAATTCGGCGCTTGCCGATTGCAGCACGTTTTTTAGCAGATAAGTGCATTCCTTGCGTAGTTTTAACTGGAACAAGCGCAGTAAACCAGCCTGATGTTGGTTATCGGCTTTTTGCCTAGTGTCAAAAATACGCACCCCAACAGCATCGCCTTCATCGACTAACGCAGGGAAACCGATGAGCGTTTGCCCTTTTTGGATGAAGGTGTAGGTTTCCGGCAAATCGTCAAAGGCCCACTGGATGCAGCCCGTGTAATTGAGTTCATCGGCGGCGATTTGATCAAAACTGTCGCCAGCGGTGACTGCATATTTAAGTTGCAGTTTTTTTAAATCCCGACCGTAGTCGAGCAACTGTCCCTGGTCGTCTATGACGCGGAAATTCATTTTTAAATGCGCGGTCACGCCTTCCATGTCCCATGCCGTCAATGGAATCGCCTCGCCAGTCAACTTACGTAAGCGGTTGCCTAACCATTCCTGTAATACACCTTTAAAATCAGGCTCTATTTCCAAACAACGTTTGACGGTTTCCGGTACGGGGACAAAATGTTTCCTGATATTTTTTGGCAATGCTTTAATCAAAGCGGCACATTTTTCTGCCAACATCCCCGGAACCAGCCAGTCAAACGGCGTTTGTGACACTTGGTTGAGCTGATGCACCGGAATGACCGCTGTCACACCATCTTCATCATGCCCAGGTTCAAACCGGTACTGCAACGGGATCGTCAAATTGCCTATTTTTTTGCTGTCGGGGTAATCCCAGTCATTCACTACCGCATCCTGCTCACGCGTCAAGTCTTCCTTGGTCAGAAACAAGATTTTTGGATTGGCTTTTTCAGCCGTTTTGCGCCATTTATCAAGCGTGATACCGTTGACAATCTCTGGTGGCAACAGCTTATCGTAAAACGAATACAACCATAATTCATCTTCAACCAGATCAACCCGACGGCCTTTATGCTGGATCATGCCGACTTCTTCAAGCAACTTTTGGTTGACGACATAAAATGGCGCATTGCTGTGGTAATCATGGCTAACCAAAGCAGATTGGATAAACAGCTCACGCGCCGCTTTCGCATCAACACGCTCATAAGGTATCTTGCGTCCTGCTTGCAGGGTCAGCCCATATAATAAGGTGCGTTCGTAGACAGCGCTGCGTCCGGCCTTCTTTTCCCAATGCGGATCGTAATAATTGTGCTTGACCAGATGCGGGGCGCATTGCTCTATCCACTCCGGCTCAATCCTGGCGACTGTCCGCGCATAAACTTTGCTGGTTTCGACCTGTTCGGCGGCCATGATCCACTTAGGTTTAAGTTTGTGTAAACCAGACCCCGGAAAAATAAAGAATTTCAGGCCGCGTGCGCCTAAATATTCATATTGTTCATGGCGAAAACCAATGTTAGATAACAAGCCCGTCAACAAGGCGCGGTGGATGTTCTCATACGACTGCAGGGATGCAGGAGGTATACCCTCTGGGGCACAAGGAGCAACGTCTGAGGCAGTTGCCAAGCAGTCATCTTTTAATGCCATGCCATTGCTTGGAGGCTCATTGACACGCATTTTCAAATCGCCCTTCACTACCTGCATAATTTGTGCGTGAATATCAAACCACTCACGCATCCTGATGTAAGAAAGGAAGTTATCGCTACAGTATTTGCGTAACTTGCTATTGGACAGATGTTTTTTCTGTGCTTCGTAAGCGTTCCAAAGATTCAACAAGGACAAAAAGTCGGATTCAGGATGGCGGAACACCGCTTGTTTGGCTTCCGCCTGCGCCATTTTATCGGAGGGCTTATCGCGCGGGTCTTGCACGGTTAACGCGGCAACGATTATCGCCACTTCATACAAACAGCCCTCCTCATGCGCGGCAATGAGCATACGCGCCAGTTTAGGATCCGTCGGAAATTTAGCCAATTGCTTGCCAATGTCAGTCAATTTGCCTGATTTATCGAGCGCATTGACTTCGTGCAGCATCGTTTTGCCATCACGGATCATCTTTTCGTCAGGCGGCTCTATAAACGGAAAGTCTTCAATATCGCCCAAATTCAGCGCCGTCATTTGTAAAATAACCGCCGATAAATTCGTGCGCATGATTTCTGGCTCGGTAAACTCCGGTCGTGCCAGATAATCATCATGCGAATACAAGCGGATGCAGATGCCTTCGGCGACCCGCCCACAGCGCCCTGCCCGCTGGTTGGCGCTGGATTGCGAGATGCGCTCTATCGGCAAGCGTTGGATTTTGCTGCGGTGGCTGTAGCGGCTGATACGCGCATGACCGGTGTCGATGACGCCGCGTATGCCTGGCACCGTCAACGAGGTTTCCGCGACATTGGTTGCCAGCACGATACGCAGCTTGCCGCCTTTGGGATTGAACACCCGCTCTTGTTCACTGACGCTGAGTTTTGAATACAAGGGCAGGATTTCATAGTGCGTAGGATGATGTTTTTTCAACGAGTCTGCCGTCTCCCTAATTTCCCGCTCGCCGCTGAGAAAAATCAGAATATCACCACGCAAATCGCGTGTCAGTTCGTCAACCGCATCGAGTATCGCATTTTGCAAATCATCGCTGGTTTCATCAAGGGCTGTCCCTGCCCTTGCCTCTTCGGGCGCATTGCGTGCCAATCCGCTTCCAGCGGATTGGTCATCATATCCCTCTTCATTTTGCTCAATCGGGCGATAACGGATGTCTACCGGGTAAGTGCGCCCCGACACTTCAATGATAGGTGCACCGTTAAAATGCGTGGCAAAGCGTTGGGTATCAATTGTTGCCGAGGTGATGACCAGTTTTAAATCAGGGCGTTTGGGCAACAGCCATTTCATGTAGCCAATCAGGAAATCAATATTCAAACTGCGCTCGTGCGCTTCGTCAATGATAATCGTATCGTATTGGCTTAAGTAAGGATCATTCTGCGATTCGGCCAGCAAAATACCATCGGTCATCAATTTAATTAGAGAAGCCGCATGGGTTTTATCGTTAAAACGGATTTTATAGCCAACAGATTTGCCTAGTGGCTCGCCAAGTTCTTCGGCAATTCGGTCTGCAACAGTACGTGCGGCAATACGCCGAGGCTGGGTGTGGCCGATAAAGCCTGCGGCTCCTCGTCCGATGGACAGACAAATTTTGGGTAGTTGTGTGGTTTTACCCGACCCCGTCTCGCCACAAACAATAACAACCTGATGCTTGCCGATCAATTCGGCAATATCGTCTTTTTTGCCGGTGACGGGCAAATCAGGGAAATTAAGGGGAGGGATGCTGGCAAGCCGTTGGTTTCTTGCCGCAACCGATTTTTCGATACGGATTGCCAGCGCATTCAACTGTTCGGTTGGCTGTTTGCCTTTTTTATAATCGCTGTGGAGACGGTCGAATTGCCGTTTAACTACGTGCCTATCTCGACTTAAACAAAGTGGTACGAGTTGGGTAAGGTGCTTAATCAGATCAGAAAGGGACATCAAAACAATCAGCTAAAATGAAAGTATTATACGCCATCTGCTTTGACGACTAGAGTGAATAACTACCGCGTGACGCTAGCAACAATCTAATTTTAGAGCCTTAAAAAACCGTTAAGGTGCCGCAGGCGCCACGACACAAAGATAATTTTGCATTTGATTAGTTTCAAACAGGATAACTCTATCCACAATATCCTCGGCACTGCTATTGCCTATTGGCCCGGCTGTAACACGACCGGTAATGGCGCTCACCTGATGGACGTAGCTTTGATAAGGCCCGCCTGTTAAAGAGGAATTGATTATCAACCCAACATCTCCTCGCTTGGGCGCTTGGTTGGGTGCTTGACTGCCCGGATTGCACGCGCCAAAAAAGATTACACCGTCTGCCGTCACCAACGATTTAAGCGTATCGGTAAAAAGAAAAAGTCGTTCTGGGGATATTTCAACAGAGGATTTTAGGTCAAACAGCGGTTCCCGGCAAATAAGCTCACAGAGTTCGATTCGGCTTTGATAGACTCCTGGCCGGACTGCCACCAGTTTATCGGGAGAACAATAACGATTGAAACAAGCTTGGTCTAGCGGTTGCAATAGTTTTTCAAAGTCCTTTAACGAATGCCATATTTCACTTTTATTCAACTGCGCAAACTCTTGTAAGTGCCCAGCAATATAATCAGTAAATGCCTGATTTTTATTTATATCGTAGGTGACAGACAAACTATTTTTGAGCCCGGGCTGAGCCTCAGAAAACTGCAGCAATTTACCATCGTTCCCCGCTATTACAAGGTCTTGCCAAAACACCTTGGCTTTAAGTATCGGGCCATCGAACCCACCATGACCGATAAATATAACCCTATCAAATGGTGCTGACTGCTGTAACATTTGTGTAGCCTGTTGGTAATAATCATTCCAACTCTTAATGTTTCGCAGCCACGTAACATCCGCACCAAACCTATTGCGATAAAATGCGGCGATGATATTGGCGGGCTGTTCAGGCCACCGTTCGCTAATTTGGGTATATGGCTCTTTACTCAGCAAGGGCACGAGTAGCACTCTCTGCGGCGGGTGCTGAAGTTTTGGATAGCTTAATGCACCATGCACAGATCGGCACGATAATAAATCCTGTTCTTCACCATATGCACTTCTGACACAAAACCACAGCAAAAATGCCATTAGCAATCGGATATATGCATTCCTACCCACGACGAAACCCCATCAAAAAGTTCAGTGGCTAAGGTATCTCACAAAATACAACTAAAATCACTTATTA